>NZ_CP047654.1:0-701695 GCF_030408915.1 Corynebacterium guangdongense | reverse complement strand
GTCACCGAGCCGTCCGGGCTGCTGACCACCAGCACCGGTTCATACACCGAGCTGCTCTCGCCGCTCTGGTACGACAGCTGGGACAGCGCCGCGCGGGCGGACTGGAGCCGTACCTGCACCGAACTGGCCGAACCGGTGGCGGTGATCTGCTGCTCGACGGCGATGCGGGCGCGGTCGATCTCGTTGCTGGCCTGCTCGATCTTGCCGTCGGTCAGGCGGGAGGTCACCAGGGAAGCGAGCGCGAAGCCGAGGATCATCATGACCACCGTGGAAGCGATCAGGATGGAACCGATGACGCGGACCTGGAGGGAGGTGCGCCACTGTTCGGACACTCGGTCCTGCAGCCGGGACAATTGGTTAGTGATGACGAAACCTCGCAACTTACCCGTTGCTGAACTCGCCGGGCTTAACGGTCTTGTAGCCCACGCCACGGACCGTCAGGACGATCTGCGGCTCCTCCGGGTCCTTCTCTATCTTGGCGCGCAGACGCTGGACGTGCACGTTGACCAGACGGGTGTCGGAGGCGTGCCGGTAGCCCCAGACGCTCTCCAGCAGTTCCTCCCGGGAGAAGACCTGGCCCGGTTTCTCCGCCATCTTCAGCAGGAGGTCGAACTCCAGCGGGGTGAGGTTGATCTGATCGGCGCCACGCTTGACGGTGTGCTCCGGGACGTCGATGACCAGGTCACCGACCTCGAGGATCTCGTTCGGCCGGTCATCGGTGCGACGCAGCCGGGCGCGAATGCGGGCGACCAGTTCCTTCGGCTTGAAGGGCTTGGTGATGTAGTCGTCGGCACCGGATTCCAGGCCCAGGACCACGTCGACGGTGTCGGTCTTCGCGGTCAGCATGACGATCGGCACCGAGGACTCCGCCCGGATGGCCTTGCAGATGTCGACGCCGTTCATCCCCGGAAGCATCAGATCCAGCAGGATCAGGTCAGGCTCACTCTCCTGGAAGGCAGGGACGGCCTCGTTGCCGTCGGTGACCGCCACCGGATTGAAGCCTTCGGCCTCGAGCACGATGGTGAGCATTTCCGAGATCGCTGGGTCGTCGTCGACGACGAGGATGGTGGCTGACATGTCAGGCCCCTTCTGTCCGATGGATGAAAGGTGGAGAACATCGGTCACCGGGTCAGGCGCGCGATAATCTCCTCGGCCTCCGACGTTACCATCCATTCACCGGCCCAATCGGCGGAAGCGAGCTGATTGTAGGCCTGCCACGTGCGCTCCTGGAGCGAGCCGTCGCGCTCGTAGGCGTCCCGGGCGCGGGTGGCGTCGAGCTGGGCGCGACGCTTCGCCCGCCCCTCGGCGACCTCGGGCGGGGTGTCGAGCAGCACCTGCAGATCCGGCGTCGGCAGGCCGAGTCGGCCGAACTCCAGGTCGCGGACCCACCCGACGATGGCCGGGTCCCCGGTGCGCGCCAGGGAGTAGGCGGCGTTGGACGCGACGTAGCGGTCCAGCAGGATGACCCGATCCCCGGCGCCCGCGTACGCCAGGAGGTCCTCGCGGGCGCCGTGGCGGTCAAGGGCGAAGAGCGTGGCCATCGCGTAGGGGGATTCGGTCAGGTCACCCATCTCCCCGTGCAGGGCGGCCTGCGCCAGCTGCGCGTGAATCGACGTCTCATAACGCGGAAACGCCAGGACGTCAGCGCCGATTTCCTTCCTGATCGCGGTGACCAGCGTGTTCTTGCCGGCACCGTCGATGCCCTCGATCGCGATAATCATTTAGTAGCGGTAGTGCTCCGGCTTGTACGGGCCGGCGACGTCGACGCCGATGTACTCCGCCTGCTCCTTGGTCAGCTCGGTGAGCCTGCCGCCGAGGGCCTCGACGTGGACGCGAGCGACCTTTTCGTCGAGGATCTTCGGCAGACGGTAAACCTGGTTGTCGTACTGATCGGCGTTGGTGAACAGCTCGATCTGCGCGATGGTCTGGTCCGCGAAGGAGTTGGACATGACGAAGGACGGGTGGCCGGTGGCGTTGCCCAGGTTGAGCAGGCGCCCCTCGGACAGCACGATGATGGAGTTGCCGTTGGGGAGGGTGAACTCGTCGACCTGCGGCTTGATGTTGGTGCGGGTGACGTCGTCGCGATGCAGCAGCGAGTGCATGTCGATCTCGTTGTCGAAGTGCCCGATGTTGCCCAGGACGGCGTAGTCCTTCATCATCTCCATGTGTTCGAAGGTGATGATGTCCTTGTTGCCGGTGGCGGTGATGACGATGTCAGCCTGGCCGATGAAGTCCTCGGTGAGGACGACGTCGAAGCCGTCCATCATGGCCTGCAGCGCGTTGATCGGGTCGGCCTCGGTGACCGCGACGATCGCGCCCTGGCCGTCGAGCGCCTCCGCGACGCCCTTGCCCACGTCACCGTAGCCGCAGACCAGGGCCTTCTTACCGCCGATGAGCATGTCGGTGCCACGGTTGATGCCGTCGAGGACCGAGTGGCGGGTGCCGTACTTGTTGTCGAACTTGGACTTGGTGACCGCGTCGTTGACGTTCATCGCCGGGAAGGGCAGCTGGCCCTCGTTGGCGAAGTGGTACAGACGGTGCACGCCGGTGGTGGTCTCCTCGGTGACGCCCTTGATCGACTCGGCGATCTCGCCCCACTTGCCCTGCTCGGAGGCCATGACCTCACGCAGCATGTTGTAGAAGGCGATCTGCTCGTCGGACTCCTCCGCGCCGAGCTCCGGCACGGCGCCGGCCTGCTCGAACTCGCGGCCCTTGATGACCGCCATGGTGGCGTCGCCGCCGTCGTCGAGGATCATGTTCGGCAGGATGCCCTCGCCCCAGGAGAAGATCTGGTTCAGGCACCACCAGTACTCGTCCAGCGTCTCGCCCTTCCAGGCGAAGACCGGGACACCCTGCGGGTTCTCCGGGGTGCCCTCCTTGCCGACGACGACGGCCGCGGCGGCCGGATCCTCGGTGGAGAAAATGTTGCAGGACGCCCAACGCACCTCGGCGCCGAGCGCGACCAGCGTCTCGATGAGCACGGCGGTCTGGGTGGTCATGTGGATGGAGCCGGCAATGCGCGCGCCCTTGAGCGGCTGCTCCTCGCCGTACTCCTCGCGCAGGGACATCAGGCCGGGCATCTCGTGCTCGGCGAGACGGATCTGGTGACGGCCGGCCTCATGGAGGGAAAGGTCCGCGACCTTGTAGTCGATGGTCTGCGACATGTGCAGGGTGCTCCTTGGATCAGTTGTGGCGATAGCGCGACTGCCCGGGCCGTGTCGACACCGCTCGGGGCAGGGACTTTTCGTGAATATCCGGGTCCGTCCCCGGCGGATGCGGAGACGGGGGCCCACGGCCCACAACTGTAGCGCGCCACCCCGACGCGGTGCTCCTCGGAGCGGGCGGGTACCACCCCGACGCGGCCTAGGAGAGGGCCTCGATGAACTGGTCGACGTCCTCGTCGGTCTCCTCGGCCTCGAGCAGCTCCGCAGCGGTGGCGTTAAGTTCCTCGTCGCCGGAGCCGGCGAGGCCGCGGATGAAGGGGTAGGCGGAGGCCACGTCGCCGGCGGTGAAGGGGGCGCCCGCCCAGATGGCCGCGATGGTGGCGGCGGCCAGTCCGTTGCGGCGTTCATCCTCGCTGGCGCTGTCCGCCTGACGAACGGCCAGGAGGCACGCGTCGCGGACGGCCTCTACGATGTCGTCGTCATCCAGGTCGTTGAGTTCATCGAGAAAATCAACGTTGACGTCTTCGGAAAAGATCACCTGATCCCAGGCGCTCATGATGGTCTCCTTTGGGTAGTTCTTGTCAGTAACCGTGGCTTGTCGTATCGCGAATCGCCATTGTCTGGTAGTTTTGTTACCAAGATGTGACCTTGAGTTACAAAGACACAGCGGCAGGACCGGAAACGGCCTGTTTTCGAGGGGATTGGTGGCAGGTGAACTCAGACAAAAGCAAGGTCGCGGTTTTCATCGTCGTAGGCATACTGGTGGCGGGCGTCATCGGGACGCTCGTCTGGCGCAGCGGGAGTCCGACGAATCCTTCCGTCACCGATACTGCCACGACCTCACAGCTTTCGAGCACACCGGACCCGGTGAACGCCCTCGCCTCCCCCGCCGCGCTCCCCACCACCCCCGGTGTCAGCGCCCCGGACACGGAGGACCTCCCGCCCGCGCCCGCCGGCGCCGACATCTCGATGCCCGCGGCCGACGACCCCTTCCTGGCCCCGCACGCCGTGGTCGTCGCACCGGAGCGGGTGTCACCGACCACCGTCTATCGCCCGGACAACATCGGCGAGGAGCTCACCGCCGCCACCAGTCCGAGCACTCTGGCCGCCCCGGCCATCACCGGGTCAGCCACCCCGCCCGCCACGAGTCCCCAGCCGTCAACGTCCGAGCCCGCCGACGACACTCCCCCGGCCGAGGGCGAGTCGGCCCTGCCGGAGACCTCAACCGAGTCCCCGGAGCCGACCGCCCCGACCGAGTCCAGCCAGACCGACTCGACCCAGACCGACTCGACCCCGGCCACCGAGACGGAACTGCCGGAGTTCGTCGACCCGGTCGAGGACGCCACGGATTCGCTCACCCAGGCGCCGACGACGGCCCAGACCGGACCCTCCGAACAGGTCGCACCGTCCCCGGCCCCCTCGCCGGCGCCGTCCCTGACGCCGGAGGCGTCCGCGCCGGCCCCCGCCGAGCAGAACCTTCAGGGCGCCACCCCGGACCAGGGTTCCGGATCCGGCTGGTCCTGGAGCACCGTCCGCGGCTGGCTCCCCTGGTGACCTGAGCCAGGGAAACGATCGACGCCCGCATGGCTCAGAGCCATGTGGGCGTCGATCGTTTCCGCGCTAGGTGCGGGCGATGAACAGCTGCGCCGGGGTGGCGCCCTCCTCGTCCGCATCCCGGAAGTGGACCGGTTCCCCGCACGCCGGCAACCAGAGGGAGTCTCCCGGGGTGAGCATGGTGTCGCCGTCGACCTGGATCCGGCCCGCCGTACACAGGGCGATGGCGGGTCCGTCGTGCCGGTGCACGACGTCGACGACCGGGCTGTACTCGGCCAGCCGGAACTCGTCGATCGGCAGGTCGTACTCCCGGCCGTCGCGGCGGACGCCGGGATCGGCCAGCGACTCGAAGCGCAGGACCCGGACCAGCTCGGGCACGTCGACGTGCTTGCTGGTCAGGCCGCCGCGGAGCACGTTGTCGGAGTTGGCCATGACTTCCACTCCCATGCCGTAAAGATAGGCGTGCAGTTGGCCCGCGGACAGGTACAGGGCGTCCCCGGGCTGGAGGCGGATGTGGTTGAGCAGGAGTGCGCCCAGCACGCCCACGTCACCCGGGTAGCGGTCATCGAGATCGACGACGGCCGCCAGCGCGTCATGCATCCAGCCCGGTTCCGGGTGCGCGTCGAGCCACGCCTGCGCCGCCTCGACGACGTCGCGCACCAGCGCCACCCTCGCCGAGGCGGGGATGGTGATCCAGGTGGTGAACAGGACCCGGAGATTGCTGTCCTCCTCGGCCGGGTCGTCGGAGAGCATCGAGAGGTAGTGCTCCAGCGCCGAACAGTCGAGGGCGTCGAGAAGCTCGCGGGTCCGTTCGAAGGGGCGGAAGCCTGCGAGGGCGGCGAAGTCCGTCAGCGCGACGATGATCTCCGGTTTGTGGCTCGGGTCCTTGTAGTTCCGGTTGCCCGCGTCGAGGGCGATGCCGGCCTCGTTCTCCCGGTCGTAGCCGGCCTGGGCCTGCTCCGCGGAGGGGTGCGCCTGCAGGCTCAGCGGTTCGTCCGCGGCCAGCAGTTTCACCAGGAAGGGCAGTTTTCCGGCGTAGGCTTCGCTCACCCGGGCGCCCAGCGCGGCGAGCGGGTCCTCGGCGATGATCGTCGTCAGCGCCCGACCGTCGACGGTCGAGGAGGCGGCGGGGTGGGCGCCGTACCAGAGCTCGGCCTCGGGCGACTGGGTCGGCGTGGGCAGGCCACGCAGCTCCCCGAGCAGGGTTCGTGACCCCCACGGGTAGTGGCGCAGCGCGGGGGTCAGTTTCTGCACGGCCCCCGTTCCCCTTGCGTCAGTGATGGTTTGTCTCCAATAATCTTCGTTCATGTTCATGCAATTCTCAGGCAAAGAGGCCTTCGGGGCCCACTTATAGTCCCCCGTCGGCGTCCGCGTCGAGCGCGGTGACCGCGAAAGCCCGGGTGATCATTCGTAGCGCCTGGCCGGTGGGGCCAGCAGCTGAGGGTGGGCATTCGACGGCCTGCGCATGGGCGATATCCGTGGCATATGTTCCCCAGACAATGGTTTTCAAGGCTACCAGGGAGCTCGGCCCATCCAGGAACGGGTCGTGGAAGAGGTCGTCGACGGGAGCCGGATCGCCCAGCGCGTCGCCCAGTTCTGCGGCGGAGGCCCAGCCCGAGGACAGTCCCTTGGCGGTGAAGATGGCGGCGATGAGCTCGGCGGCGGCCTCCGCGACGGGGCCGACGCCGGTGTGCAGGAGCCGGGAGCCGTCGATGAAGGTGCGCAGCCGACGGGCGGGGTTGACCAGGATGTCGCGTTCCGGAGACAGCTGGGTGGCGTCCTCGTCGAGTTCGTCGGCGATGACCGCCAGGCGCTGGGCGACGAGCTGCTCGTCTTCCTCGAGGAGGTCGAGCACGGTGGACACGGCGCAGATGGCGCGGGCCGGCGAGGAGCCCACGGACGTCGGCAGGGGCGTGACGCGGATGGTGTCGGGCGAGATGTCCTCGGTGATCGGACCCTGGGCGGGGCCGATCAGCACGGTCACCGCGCCGCGACGGTTCGCGCTGAGAAGGTCGCGGGCGAGCTCAGGGTCGTCCCCCCGGTCGCCGATGCCGACGACCAGGTCCAGCGCCCCGACGTAGGTGGGCAGCGACGTGGTCACCACGACCGGCAGGCGCAGCGGGGTACGCACGGCGGTGACGAATCTGGCCGATGCCTCCGCAAGCATGTCCCTGGCGAGAATGACCAGGCTGCGCGGCTGGAGTTCGCGGACGCCGACGAGCCTGTCGATCGATCCGGCCACCGCCCGCACCTGCGCCCCCTCATGCGCCACATCGAAGAAACGGACCGTTTCGCGGTCGTATCCGGAACCGTCGTAGTAGTCGTCCATGCCCGACAGCATAATCCCGCGCTCTGGGAGAGGTCTGGCGATTACCTGCAGCGCCATCGTCGGCGCAGGTGAGCGCGCCGTCAGGAGCGGATGATACCCAGAATCTCCGCGACGAGGGCGTCGACCTCGGCCGCGGTCTCCGCCTCGACGTTGAGCCGGAGCAGCGGTTCCGTGTTGGAGGCCCGGACGTTGAACCACGCCTTGGTGCCGGCGAGCTCGACCGTGACGCCGTCGAGACGGTCGATGGACTCGGTGCGCCCGGCGAAGGCCTGGAGGACGGCCTCGGTGGCCGCGGACTGGTCCTCGACGGTGGAGTTGATCTCACCGCTGGCGACGTAGCGTTCGTAATCGGCCATCATGGCCGACAGCGGGGCGTCCTGGTTGCCCAGCGCCGCCAGGACGTGCATCGCGGCGAGGATGCCGGAGTCGGCGTTGAAGAATTCGGTGAAGTAGTAGTGGGCGGAGTGCTCGCCGCCGAAGACCGCGCCGGTCTCGGCCATCCGTGCCTTGATGAAGGAGTGGCCCACACGGGTGCGCACCGGCGTGCCGCCGTTCTCCTCGATGATCTCCGGGACCGCCCGGGAGGTGATGAGATTGTGGATGACGGTCGCACCGGGCTGCTGTGCCAGGTAACGCTCGGCGACGATGGCAGTGACTGCCGAGGGGCTGACCGGCTCACCCGCCTCGTCGATGACAAAGCAGCGGTCGGCGTCGCCGTCGAAGGCCAGGCCGAGGTCGGCGCCCTCTTCCACGACAAATTTCTGCAGGTCCACGAGGTTCTTCGGGTCCAGCGGATTGGCCTCGTGGTTGGGGAAGGTGCCGTCCAGCTCGAAGTAGAGCGGACGGATGTCCAGCGGCAGGCCCTCGAAGACGGCCGGGACGGTCAGCCCGCCCATCCCGTTGGCGGCGTCGACGGCGACGACCAGCGGGCGAATGCCGGAGAGATCAACCAGCCCGCGCAGGTGAGCGCCGTAGTCGCCGAGCACGTCGCGCTCGGTGACCACCCCCGGTGCGCCGTCGTAGTCGGGGACGCCGTCGACGAGCATCGTGGTGATCTCGGCGAGGCCGGACTCCTGGCTGACCGGGCGGGCGCCGGAGCGGCAGAGTTTGATGCCGTTGTACTGGGCCGGGTTGTGGGAGGCGGTGAACATCGCGCCGGCGACGTCGAGTTCGCCGGAGGCGAAGTAGAGCTCATCGGTGGAGGTCAGGCCCAGGGCAACGACGTCGAGGCCCTGGGAGACGGCGCCCCGGGCGAAGGCCCCGGCGAGTTCCGGCGAGGAGGGGCGCATGTCGTGGCCGATGGCCAGGGTGGTCTCGCCCTCTCCGCGCAGGATGGCGGCGTAGGCTGCGCCCGCCTCGAACATGAAGGAGGCGTCGATGGATTCCCCCACGACTCCTCGGATGTCATATGCCTTGATGACGGCTGCAACGGACTCGCGAGTTCGACTCATCTGCTTCGGGCCTTATCTCTGGAGGGACAGTGAACCCGTCAGAGTCTAACGCCCCACCCCCGCGGGGCGGAGTCCGAGCCTCTAGTCGCGGCGGTGACGGCCGCCGTAGTGTTCCTCGGGCCCGGCCTCCGGCCCGGCCTGCCGCTCGGAGGGATCCGGCACGACGGACAGGTGCGAGCGGCGCGACTGCTTCTCGACGGCGCGTCGCTTCGCCCCGTAGATCGGGTGGCGGGAGGTGACGGGATTGGAGGGATCGGTACGGTACGGCGGGAACTCGATGGGATCGCCCGATCGCTCGCCGTCGTCGACGAGTCCGCTGGTGATCCGGCCGGCCTCGCTCACGGCCTCGGCGAGCGCGGTCAGCTCCTCCATCTCGTCCAGGCCTTCCAGCTGAATGCCGTTCGCGGCCAGCGCGATGGCGGCCGCGGAATCGGGATCATCGAGATCCTCGATGGCGATCTGGTCGACTCGAAGCATCTCCCAGCCGATGGGCACGGTGATGCGTTCTGCATGATCCGCGCAGAGGTCCCAGCTGTGGGGTTCGGCAACCGTCGCCAGCGGACCGACGACCGCGGTGGAATCCGCGTAGGCGTAGGTCAGGGTCGCCACGGCATTCTTGCCGCAGCCTGGGCGGGAACAACGACGAAGGCTACTCACGAAGCCCAAGTCTAAACCCTTACTTGAGATTTGCACAGTAGGCCCGGCGTGGAGCGTCGGAAAAGCCGGGGAATCGGCCTAGAGTCATACACGTGCACACCCGTCCTTTCCGCAATGTCCACGGCCGCGGCCTGCGTGGCCCGCTTCTCCCCACGCAGACGCCCCGCTTCCGCACGCGCAGCCAGTCCTTCGACATGGCGGTGCTGGAGGCCTACGCGCCGATCCAACAGGCCTACCGCGAGCAGTTGATCGGCCTCGACATCGCGGTCGACACGGTCCCGCGCATGCGGATGCGCACCGACATGACGGTGCTGCCCGACGATATCGTCGCCGACGGCCCCGTCCCCCTGGGCCGGGTGCTGCCGGCCGGCACCGATCAGGAGGGCCGGCCGACCCGCGCCCGGCTGGTCCTGTTCCGGATGCCGATCGAGACGCGCGCGGAGGATCCGCAGGATCGGCAGGATGTGCTCACCGCGGTCCTCACCGCGCTGGTGGCGAACTACCTCAACCTCTCCCCGCGCGACATCGACCCGGAGTTCGACCTCTAGCCGGACACCCCGGAAAAACGCTCAGCCCCACCGCCGGGCCATGAACCGGGGCAGGGTCGTCACAATGATGGTGATGTCCGAGGAGGGGGGGCGTGTCAGCCGATCTGGCGCTTGAGGCGGCGTCGCTCGCGATCCGACAGGCCACCCCAGATGCCGAAGCGCTCATCATGCTCGAGCGCGAACTCGAGGCACTCATCCCGTACCGGGCAGGCCTGGCAGATGCGCTTGGCCTCCCGGGTGGAGCCGCCCTTCTCGGGGAAGAACGCCTCCGGATCCGTCTGAGCGCACAGCGCCTGGTCCTGCCAGTCCTGTTCGACGGCAGTAAACAGATCGTCCAGTGACATTTTTACCGCAGCCCCGCCACGGAGAATGACGTTGTCAGCCATGATTTCCCACGCCTTCCCTTCCCCGTAGATCGCTTCTTGATACCAATGTGATTAAACAGGGGGCCCCCGAAAATCGTCAACCTCAGTCGGCGCTAAGGTGCGCTAATTCAGCCTTTTCCCAGAATGACTTTCACATGAGTCACATGAATCACATCAGTCCCAAGTCCACAGGTTCAGGGGTGGCCCGAGGGGGTACTACATGTAGTGCCCGCAAGGGGGATTAACCACAAATACGCAGGTAAACGGCATGTCTTCAGGCGTCGGAGGAAAAACGGACCCCGTTATCGGGAATAGATACGCCCGACCAGACACGCATACCGCCCATGAGCTCACAGCGGGCGCCGATCTGCGCGCCCTCACCGATCACACAGTTCTCGATGCGCGCGTTGGCGCCGATTCGCACGCCGGAGGCGATGATGGAGTCCTTCACCCGGGCTCCCGGTTCGATGGTCACGCCGTCAAAGATGACGGAGCCGTCGATGCGCGCGCCGGCGCCCACCTCCGAGCCGCGGCCGACCGCAGTGCCGCCCAGCAGCAGCACGCCGGCGGCGACGCCGGCGGAATCGTCGACGAGCGCTTCGCCGGTCCGGCCGTCGAGAAGCGGTGAGGATGCGATGCCGCGCACCAGGTCCGAGGAACCGTGGACGAAGTCGTCCGGCCTCCCCATGTCCCGCCAGTAGGAGGAGTCGACGTGGCCGTAGAAACGGCGGCCGTCCTCGAGGAACCTCGGAAAGACCTCCCGCTCGACGGAGACGACGCGCCCGGCCGGAATCTCGGCGATGAGTTCGCGGCGGAAGACGTAGATGCCCGCGTTGATCTGGTCGGTCGGCGGATCTTCGGTCTTCTCCAGGAAATCGAGGACCTTGCCGTCCGCGTCGGTCGGCACGCAGCCGAAGGCGCGGGGGTCCTGGACACGCACCAGGTGCATCGTCAGATCCGCGTTCTTGTCCTGATGGGTGCCCAGCACAGCGAGCAGGTCCGTGTCGCCGAGGACGTCGCCGTTGAAGACCATGACCGTCTCGTTACGCAGCTTCTCGTAGACGTTGCGGATGGCGCCGCCCGTGCCGAGGGCCTCCTCCTCCACCACGTACTCGATTTCGAGACCCATCTCGGAGCCGTCGCCGAAGTATTCCTCGAACACCTCGGCCTTGAAGGAGGTGCCCAGCACCACGTGGGTGATGCCCGCGGCCTTGATACGGGCCAGCAGGTGCTGCAGGAAGGGGTAGTTCGCCGTCGGCAGCATCGGCTTGGGGGTGTTGTTCGTCAGCGGGCGCAGGCGGGTGCCCCGTCCACCGACGAGGATGACGGCATCAGTCTGTGCGGGATTGACCATGGGTGGCGGCCTTTCTTCTTCCTGTTGTCTTTGCTGTGGGCTGTTGGTGGTGGCTAGTCGCCGGAACGCGCGCGGGCGGCGGCGACGGCGACGAGCGCCCGGAGTTTAAGCCCCCACCACAGCGCCCACCGCACCGGGATCTGCCACGGCCGCGTCAGCCGGTCGGCCTGGAAACGGTAGGCGGAGTCGTGGTGCGCGGGCAGCATGGTCCCGGGGTGGCTCTCCGTCGAGTGGCCCTGGGCGTGAGTGATCACGGCCTCCGGGCAGTAGACATTGTCGTAGCCGGCGCGGGTGAAGCGGTCGCCGAGATCGACGTCCTCCATGTACATGAAGTAGCGCTCGTCGAAACCCCCGACGGCCTCGAAGGCGTCCCACCGCACCAGCAGGCACGATCCGGACAGCCAGCCCGCGGTGTGCTCGACGTCCATGGCCGCGCCATGTCGGTAATGGGCCGTCCACGGGTTCGAGGGCCAGACGGCGCCGAAGAGGGCGTGACCGATGCCGTTGGCCAGCGTCGGCACCGCCCGCGCCGAGGGGTAGGTCGAACCGTCCGGTTCCAGGATGCGCGGGCCGACGGCCGCGGCGCCGGGCAGCTGCCGCGCCCGCCGCAGCAGGGCGTCGATGGAGCCGGGCAGGAAGACCACGTCCGGGTTGGTGATGAGGAAGTGCTCGGGGTCGATCTCGCCGCGGGCACGGGCCGGGGCGAGGTGGCGGACGGCGGCGTTCATGCCGCTGCCGTAGCCGACGTTGCCGCCGGTGTCGAGGAACTCGACGCCGTCGCGGGCCGCCGCCGCGGCCTGCGGGACGCCGTCGGTGGAGCCGTTGTCGGCGAGCACCACGCGGGTGTCCCCGACGGTCGCCGCCCCGATGGAGTCGAGGAAATGGGCGAGGTGCTCACCGGGGGAATACGTCACGGTGACGATCGCGAGGGGAGGATTCTGGGCATTCACAATGTCGTACACACTACCGCCCGGCCTGGGAAGTTCCGGTCGGCCACACCGGCGGGCCGGCGACGATCGGACATCGGATATGCGAGGGACTACACTTTAGACACCCATATCTCGGCCGGGCGCGTGAAAGTCCGGCCGTTTTTGTCCCGACCAGTCCCGGAGAGCCTGAGCAACCGTGAACGATAGTCCCCGCGCCCCGCGCGACATTCAGGCTGCCCCGGCCCCGCACGTGGCCCGTCAGACCACCCGCCAGATCGGCCCGGCCTGGCTCAAGGGCTTCCTCGCGACCCTGTCCGTGATCATCCTGCTGATCACCGGCGCCGGTTACGCGACCGTGGGTTCGCTCGGCAACGAGCTCGCCTCCGCGTCCAACCTCAACCTCGGCCGGGACGAGGAGGATGCGGTCGACGGGGCCACCGACATCCTGCTGGTCGGCTCCGACTCGCGCACCGACGCCCAGGGCAACCCGCTGCCCGAGGAGGAGCTCGCCCGCCTCAACGCCGGCGAGGCCGACGGCGAGGAGAACACCGACACGATGATGGTCGTGCGCGTGCCCAACGACGGCTCCCGCGCCACCGCCGTCTCCCTGCCGCGCGACACCTACGTCCACGACGAGAACTTCGGCAACATGAAGCTCAACGGCGTCTTCGCCGCCTACAAGGCCGAGCGGCGCGCGGAGCTGCTTGCCGACGCCGACGAGGCCGAGGAGTCGATGAGCGACGCCGAGATCCGCAAGCTGGAGGAGCAAGCGACCGAGGCCGGGCGCCAGGGTCTGCTGGACTCAGTCGCCCGGCTCACCGGCGTGGACATCGACCACTTCGCCGAGATCGGCCTGCACGGCTTCGTCCTGCTCACCGACGCCATCGGCGGCGTCGACGTCTGCCTCAACGAAGCGGTCGACGATCCCTTCTCCGGCGCGAATTTCCCCGCCGGCGAGCAGACCCTCAACGGCCTCGAGTCCCTGGCGTTCGTGCGCCAGCGTCACGGCCTGCCCCGCGGCGACATCGACCGCATCGTGCGCCAGCAGGCGTACATGGCCTCGCTGGTCAACAAGATCCTCTCCTCGGACACCCTGACCAGCCCGGGCAAGCTCAACGACATGGCCAAGGCCGTCGAGAAGTCGGTGGTCATCGACGAGGACTGGGACGTCATGTCCTTCGCCACCCAGCTGGCCAACCTGGCCGGCGGCAACGTCGTGTTCACCACCATCCCGGTGACCTCCATCGACGGCGTCGGCGACTACGGCGAGTCCATCGTCACCGTCGACGTCGCGCAGGTCCACAAGTTCATGGAGGACATGGTCGTCACCGAGGAGGAGGCGGCCGCCGCGGAGACCACCGAGTCCGAGAGCGCCCCCGCCCCGGACGCCCCGACCGCGCTCGACGGCGTCAACGTCCACGTCCTCAACGCCACCTCCACCAGCGGGCTGGCCGGCAACGTCGGCCAGTGGCTCGAGGAGGAGGGCGTCACCGTCGAGGAGGTCAACAACGCCCAGCCGGGCGTCTACTACGTCAGCCAGGTCGTCGCTGCCGATCCGTCCTCCGCGGCGGCGCAGGCCCTGGCGGAGCTGCTCGGCGGCCTCGAAGTCACCGCCAACGCCGGTCTCGACGCCGACACGATCATTGTCGTCACCGCTGACGACTACGCCGGTCCGATGTCCACCGTCCCGCTGGAGACTTCCTCCGAAGCCGCCCCCGAGGAGCCGGTCGGCACCCCGGGCTCGGACTTCGGCGCCGCCGACCCCGGTCCGAAGATCAACGCCGGCGGGACCGGGCCCCGCTGCATCAACTAGTCGCCGGGAAGCGCTCCGGTGATTAGTCTCGGGGGCGACGGTGAACCCGCCGCGCCCGCGACTTCGTAGCGAAAGGCCCCGATCCCCCATGACGACCCCGCCCTACGGCACCGACACCAACGACGCCGACAACCCCTACGCCTCCGGGCCCTCGCTGGGCGCCCCGCAGAATTCCCCCGACTCGCCCTACGGCACCAGCTGGCACTCCCCGGACGCCAAGGCCCCCGCCTCCCGGCCCGCCCCGACCGGGGCGAGCTACGCCTACACCCGCGGCGCCGCGCTGCAGGGCCCCTACCCCGCCGTCACCCTGACCGCGGAGGACGCCCGGGAGAGCAGGCGCGGGCGCCAGCCCGGGGAGGGGTTCTTCTCCGCGCTCCTCGACCTCAACTTCGAGCAGTTCGTCTCGGTGAAGTACGCGAAGTTCATCTACACGCTCCTGCTCCTGCTCATCGGACTGGCGCTGGTCTTCCTGTGGCTGATCCCGGCGGTGACCGCATTCAGCGAGGGCATCATGGTCGGTTTCGCGGTCCTGCTGCTGGGCTGGATCCCCGTCGCGGTCGTCGGACTCTTCCAGCTGATCGTCGTGCGCATCCTGCTGGAGTTCGTCATCGCCACCGTCCGGACCTCGGAGAACACCTCGAAGCTGCTCGAGGACCGCTGAGTTTCCGCGTTTTCTTTAGAGTGGGGTGTCATGAGATTCTTCGCCCACCTGCTCTCCGCCGATCCCGCGTCCCCGCGCCTGACCGTCTACGACGAATCCACCGGGGCCCGCATGGATTTCTCCGCCCAGACCCTGGACAACTGGACGTCAAAGATCGCCAACATGCTGGAGCAGGAGCTCGACCTCACCGAGGGCTCCACCATCGCCGTCGACATGCCCGTGAGCTGGCAGGCCGCCGTCACCGTCTTCGGTGCCCTGGCCATCGGGATCGAGGTGGAGTTCACTTCGGAGCCGGGCGAGCAGCAGGCGGTGTTCACCGTCCCCGATCGTTTCGAGGCCTGGGCCAACCGCGGCGTCGACGTCCTGCTCGTCTCCGCCGACCCCTTCGGCCGCGGCATCGAGGAGTCCGGCGGCACCCTGCCGGTCGGCGCCCTGGATTTCGGCCCGGTCGTGCGCTTCTACGGCGACCAGTTCTTCGGAGAGTCCCACGCGCTGCCCGAACTCGTCGACGCCGGCGAGAAGCACCGGCTCCTGTCCACCGGCTGGTCCGACCGGGCCAGTTTCGAGGCAACGGTCCTCGCGCCGCTGGCCGCGGGCGGGTCCGCCGTCGTCGTCGCCGGCGTCGCCTCAGCCGAGCGCCTCGAGGAGATCGCGGCCAGTGAGAAGGTCAGCGCCCGCGCCTGAATCTCTCGGCCTCCGCCAGTAGGGCGACCTGGCTCGCCGCGGTACGCGCCTGCGCCCGCTTGCCGACGATCGCCCCTCCCTCCCCCTCCACCGGCAGCTCCGCAAGGGCGTCGTCGAGCATGCTCGCCAGCTGTGCCCGGTACTCGAGGTAGTGCGCGGACTCCTTCGCCCGCCTGCTGACGAACCACATCGTGACGATCACCAGTAGTCCCAGGGCGAGGGCGACGATCCAGACCGTCAATCCGTCCACGAGCGTCAGCGCCACCACCAGTGGCACGAGCAGCAGGACGAGGAGCACCACGTAGACGGTGATCGCCTGGCCCCGGGTCGGCAGCATGTGCGGGTGCAGTCCCTCGACCTCCTCGTGGAGGCGGGTCAGCTGCTCGATGGTCTGCGGGTCCTCGCCCCGCCTGGCGCGCAGCCGGCGGATGCGGGCGACCTTCCCCTCCCAGTCGGTGCGGGGCGGAGTGGTCTGATCAGCGGGAATACTCATGGTGCGCCCAGATTATCCGTCAGCCGAGAATTTTCCGCCACCCGACTCGCAGCAGGGAGTGTGACGTCGCGAGAAGCTCCCGGCCCCAGTGACCCAGCCCCTCCCGCAGGGGCGTGTGCGCCGTGACGAGGGTGACGGGGATGCCCAGGTGCCACGCCCACAGCCGGGTCCGCCAGGCGTGGAAATCGCTGGTGACCACCAGCCAGCGCCCCGCCCCCGGCACCAGCGCGTGCGCCTTCTCCAGGTTTTCGTTGGTGCTGGTGGCGTCCGGCTCGATGAGGATTCGGCCGGCGTCCAGCCCGTGGCGCACCAGCCAGTCGAACATGGCCTCCGCCTCCCCGTGTCCGGAGACCACCACCGTGGGGCGCCGCCCGGCCCGGTCCAGGTCCTCGGCCAGTGTCAGCGCACGCCGGAGCCGGTGCTGGAGAATGGGCTCCGGCCGGCCGTCGATCACGCGGGCGCCGAGGACGAGAATGTTCTCCGCCATCACGAGAGGAAGCGCCGGGCCTGCAGGCGGAGGCGTTCCGCGTCCGTCACCGAGTCACGCACGTGGTGGGGCGTCGTGGCCGCATTCAGCAGCTCCTTCGTGGCTTGGACCCTGGCCCGCAGGCGCAGGAGATCGGCCTGTTCCGCGTCCGTCAGCGGGGTGCCGATGCCCTTGGTCATCACCAGGTAGTCCAGCTCGATCTGCACGTCGCTGAGGTCGCGTCGCGCGTCGGCGGCCAGGGCCTGCAGCTCCCCGGTCCGCCGCTGCACCTTCGTGCTGCGGCGCACCCCGTTCCAGCCGTAGCCGATGAGGACGAGACCGGCGACAGGGGCGGCGACGAGCAGCAGGACGCCGAGCACGTTGAGCACGATGGCGACGCCCCAGAGGATGGCGCCCACGACGAGCACGCCCACCAGGATCATGGCGCAACCGGAGCCGCCGGACCTGTTACTGCTCATTGAGCCACCCCCACATCGACGAGCCCAGTTCCAGCAGCCCCCACCCGGCGAGCATCACCAGCACGGCGACCAGGATCCCGCCCGCCGTCCATGCCAGGGCAAGGCCGACGCCGGTGCCGGGCCTGGCCTGCAGGTCGTCGACCAGGCGGCCAAGTTCCTCGTCGAATTCCCGCAGGTCCGCCTCCGTGTGGATGGCTTTCCGTTTGGCGCGCAGCCACGCCGGATCCGGGACGGGGGCGGCGACAGCGGCGGTTTCAGCTTCCTGCCCAGGGGTTGGGGTGCTCATGTCCACTGACTCTAGGACATCACCGCGACATCGTTTCCTCTTTCGCCTTCGCACGGGTGGGCGAAGGGTCCCCCGGCCGTGTGTCTGAGTAGAACGCGTCAGCGGGGCATGCCCCCGCAGTGCCCTGCCGCTGCCTAATGTGTTGTTACATGTCCACCGAAACACTCGACAACTTCGCCCCCGGCCTGACTTTGGAAGTCCGCGACGAGGCGTGGCTGATCACCCACGTGACCCGCTCGACGGACGGGTACCGGCTCAAGGTCCGTGGGCGGTCAGACTACGTGCGCGATCAGCCGGCCACGTTCTTCACGGCGCTGGACGAGATCACGGTGCTCGACCCGGCGGACGTCGACGTGGTGGCGGACGACTCGCCCAACTACCGGCGCACCCGCCTGTGGCTGGAGTCCGCCATGCGCCAGACACCGGTCCCGCTGTACCAGGAGGAGTTGTCGGTGGCCACGCAGATGCTGGCGGACCCGCTCAATTACCAGCTCAGCGCGGTCAGGAAGGCGCTGTCCCCGGAGAACCTGCGCCCACGCGTCCTCATCGCGGACGCGGTGGGCCTGGGCAAGACCCTGGAGATGGGCATGATCCTGGCGGAGCTGATCCGCCGAGGGCGCGGCGAGCGCATCCTGGTGGTCACCCCGCGGCACATCATGGAGCAGTTCCAGCAGGAAATGTGGAGCCGTTTCGCCATCCCGCTGGTGCGCCTGGACTCCGCCGGGATCCAGCAAGTGCGCCAGAAGCTGCCGGCTAGCCGCAACCCCTTCACGTACTTCCCGCGCGTGATCGTGTCCATGGACACCCTGAAGTCGCCGAAGTACCGGGCCCAGCTGGAGAAGGTGCGCTGGGACGCGGTGGTTATCGACGAGGTCCACAACGCCACCAACGTGGGCACCCAGAACAACGAACTGGCCCGCACGCTCGCGCCGACCACGGAGGCGCTGATCCTGGCCTCGGCCACCCCACACAACGGCAACTCGGAATCCTTCAAGGAGATCCTCCGCCTGCTGGATCCGACGTCGGTGCGCCCGGACGGCACCATTGATGATGACGCCGCCCAGCGGCTGATCATCCGCCGACACCGCAACAGCGAGGAGGTGGCCTCCTTCGTCGGCGAGAAGTGGGCCCCGCGCGCCGAACCGCGCAACATCCCCGTGGACGCCTCCGACGAGGAGGACGCCGTCGCACGCGAACTCAACGACACCTGGCTCGCCCAGGGCAAAGCGAACCCGTCCGGCAATCCGCTCTTCCCGTGGACGCTGATCAAGGCGTTCCTCTCCTCCCCCGCCGCCCTCGGCGAGTCGGTGGCCAACCGCCTCAAGCTCATCGGCGGCGCAGACACCCCCGAACGCCGTACCCTGGAACACCTCGCCAAACTCAACGACGAGATCACCCCGTACGACTCCAACAAGTACAACGCGCTGGTCAACTACCTCACCGAGATCGGGGTGAAGAAGGGCTCGCCCACCCGCGTGGTCATCTTCTCCGAGCGCGTCGCCACCCTGCACTGGCTCAAGGAGAACCTCAGCAAGAACCTCAAGCTGCCCGCCGGTGCGGTCGAGGTCATGCACGGAGGCCTGCCGGACGAGAAGCAGATGCAGCTCGTCGACGACTTCAAACGCACCGACTCGCCCCTGCGCATCCTGGTCACCGGCGACGTCGCCTCCGAGGGCGTCAACCTGCACACGCTGTGCCACCACATGGTCCACTACGACATCCCCTGGTCGCTGATCCGCATCCAGCAGCGCAACGGGCGCATCGACCGATACGGGCAGCGCCACAACCCGCAGATCACCACCCTGCTGCTGGAACCCTCCGACTCCGAGGGAATCGGCGAGATCAAGGTGCTCACCCGCCTCATGGAGCGCGAACACGAGGCCAACAAACTGCTCGGCGACGCCTCTTCTCTCATGGGCAAGCACTCCGCGGCCCTGGAGGAGGACGCCATCCGCGACGTCCTGCGCGGCGCCCGCGACTTCGAGGACACCGTCGCCGACCCGCAGGATCTGGTCGACGGCTCCGCCGACGGCCTCGACGAGATCGACAGCCTGCTGGCGATGATCAGCGCCGCCAAGGCCGAGACTGACGAGGACACTCAGCAGCCTGACGCCGTCGCCGCGGCCTCCGGCGGCCTGTATGAGAAGGAGATCGACTACCTCACCGACGCGCTCTCGGAGGGGTTCCACTCGGTCGCTGAGTCCTCACCCAAGCGCGGCGGAGTGGGATTCACGAAGCACGACAATGACATCGCCGAGCTCGAGCCGCCGAAGGATCTCCAGGCCCGGCTGAAGTTCCTGCCCCAGGACTACCTCGCCGACCGCAAGGTGCTGGAGAAGGTCACCCTGGCCACCTCGTTCGCCCGCGGGCAGGAGCGCCTCGACGCCGCCCGCACCGGCGGAGACGGCTCCACCTGGCCCACCGCCCACTTCCTCGGCCCGCTGCACCCGGTCACCGAGTGGGCCGCCGACCGCGCGCTGTCAACCATGAGCAGGCGCGAGATCCCGGCTGCCACCGGCGACGTCCCAGCACCGACCGTGCTGATCCTCGCGACCCTGTCCAACCGCCGCGGCCAGGTGGTCTCCCGCACCTTCGTCACCGCCACCAACCGCTTCGACGCCCAGGTGCTCGAGGATCCGGTGCGCTGGCTGCACGAGATCGGCCTGGGCGAGAAGGCCGTCAACCCCGGTGACGCCGAGGCCCCCGCGGACAGCGAGGAGCTGATCAACGACACCCTCGCGGCGGCCGACGGAGCGATTCGCCCGATGATGATCGCCGCCGGTAACCACGCTCAGGAGCGCATCGCCGGCTGGCGCGAGCGCGCCGAGGACTGGGAGGCCGGGCGCACCGGCGTCACCGCCACCGCCGGGGTCAAGCACACCGCGAGGCTTCTCGACGAGCAGCGCAACCTCACCTACTCGCTGGAACCCGACCGCGAACTGCTGCGACCGCTCGCCATCATCCAGCCCGCCCACCACACGCCGGAGGTTTAGTACGTCATGGCCACCTACGATTCGATCATCAACGTCGAGGAGTGGATCAGCGACCACTACCTGACCACCGACGAGACGAAAGGCGAGTCCTACGGCAAACGCGTCACCCAGCGCGTCAAGGAGTGGAAGGACGACGAGGCCGAGTCCGACCAGCCCTCCCCGCACCCAGCGGGACTGCCCGGGCTGGCTGGAACGACACTCTCTCGGTCACAATTATCAGACGGACATCTCGACCATCACGGCGCCCACCTATCCGCAGAAGCACTTCGCTCATTGGCGTCCCGCCCTCTACGCGCTGATTGAGGCGGCGTCGGAGATCCTCGAGATCAACCGGGACGATCTCAACGGCACCATGGCGACTTACAACGGACAGCCGACCATGGTTCTCTTCGACACCGTTCCCGGTGGCGCGGGTATCAGCCGAAAGGTGTGGGAGCGCTTCCCCGAGGTCCTTGAGGCCGCGTTGGCACGCGTCTCCGACTGTGAGTGCGGAGAGGACACGTCGTGCTACGCCTGCCTCCGCTCCTTCAATAACCAGCGCTTCCATGAGGAATTGCGCAGAGACAGAGCAGTAGAGCTGCTGGAGCACATGCGGACGGCCGTGGCCGTCACCCCGACGACGGCAGGCCCCCGATAGAAACACGAAAGTCGCTGAGCAATCCCATTGAATCGTTCAGCGACTTCCTTCTGCTCTCCGGACCTACTCCCCCAGCAGCCGCTGGCGCAGCGCGCGGTCCTTCTTCTCCACCTGCGCCGCCAGGTCGGCCTGGTAGTCGGCCATCTTCTGCATCAGGGCGTCGTCGCCGGTGCCGAGGATCTGCGCGGCCAGCAGGCCCGCGTTCTTCGCGCCGCCGATGGAGACGGTCGCGACGGGCACGCCGGCCGGCATCTGCACGATCGACAGCAGGGAGTCCATCCCGTCCAGGTCCTTCAGGGCGCGCGGGACGCCGATGACCGGCAGCGGGGTGGCCGCGGCGACCATGCCCGGCAGGTGCGCGGCGCCGCCGGCGCAGGCGATGATCACCTTGAGGCCGCGCTCACGGGCGCTGGTGGCGTAGTTGAGCATCTTCTCCGGGGTGCGGTGCGCGCTGACCACGCCCACCTCGAAGGGAATCTCGAACTCGGCGAGGACCTCCGCGGCCGGCTCGACGGTGTCCCAGTCGGAGTCCGAACCCATGATGAGCCCGACAAGTGGTGCTGCCATGATGTGTCTTCCTTAGCTCTCGATGAAACCGTCGGCCCAGACGGCGTCGGTGATGTAGTGGGCCGCCAACTGCGCTTCCCGACGCGTCGCCTCCACGTCGCGGCCCGAGACGTTGACGTGGCCGAGCTTGCGTCCGGCGCGGTACTCCTTGCCGTAGAGGTGGATCTTGGCGTGCGGGAAGCGGCGCAGCACACCCCGGACGCGGTCCATGACCGGCATCTCCGGGTTGGTGGCGGCGCCGAGGGTGTTGGCCATGACGGTGACCGGGGCGGTCATGTCGGTGGCGCCGAGCGGGTAGTCGAGGACGGCGCGCAGGTGCTGCTCGAACTGGCTGGTGGTCGAGCCGTCCTGGGTCCAGTGGCCGGTGTTGTGCGGGCGCATGGCCAGCTCGTTGACGAAGATCTCCTCGCCGACCTGGAAGAGCTCGACGGCGAGGTCGCCGGTGACGCCCAGTTCGGTGGCGATCTGTCCGGCGACCTCGGCGGCCTGGCCGGCCAGGCGCGGGCTCAGGCCCGGCGCGGGGGCGATGGTCTCAACGCAGATCCCGTCGGACTGGACGGACTCCACGACCGGCCAGGGGGCGACCTCGCCGGAGGGGGTGCGCGCGACCATGGCGGAGAGTTCGCGGTCGAAGGCGAGCTTGCGCTCGGCCATCAGCGGGACGTCCTTGGCCAGCAGGTCGGTGACGGTCTCCTGGAGTTCCTCGGCGGACTTGGGGAACCAGACGCCGTGGCCGTCGTAGCCGCCGCGGCGGGCCTTGAGGCAGACGGCGCCGTCGACGAGCTCGTAGAAGCGTGCGGCGTCGTCGACGGAGGTGATTTCCGCGAACTCCGGGACCGGGGCGCCGATCTCCTTGAGCCTGGTGCGCATGATGAGCTTGTCCTGCGCGTGCACCAGGGCGGAGGGCACGGGCTGGACGTTGACGCCGGCGTCGATGAGCGCCTGCAGGTGCTCGTTGGGCACGTGCTCGTGGTCGAAGGTGACGGCGGAGGCGCCCTCGACGGCGCGGAGGAGATCGTCGTAGTCGGTGTAGTCGCCGATCAGGACGTCCGCGCAGACCTGCGCGGCGGAGGAGTCCTCGGCGCCGGCCAGGAGGCGGATGGACTGACCGAGTTCGATGGCGGCGGTCTGCATCATGCGGGCCAGCTGACCGTCACCGATGACGGTGACGACGTCCATGCCGGGCGCGTGGGCGGGGTGGGCTGCTGCTGTATTCACAGGCCAAACTATAGCGGGGCGACGCTGGGACAAGGGAAGCCATGGCTCCCCCACGACGAGATCGGGCTGCCCCGGGCACACCGTCTTCCGGAATTCACCGCCCGCGCGATGCCGCCGAGGTCGTGAACCTGAGCGGGCGCGTTCTTCCCGGTGGTGACACGCAGCGTCGTCAAGCGGAGCAGGCCCAGCTACGCCGGCACGGTCGTCGCCTGCCGCGCGGCCTCCTCCTCAACCGGGGTCAGCGGCACGCCGCGGGACTCGCGCATCCCCACCGCGGCGACGAAGGAGATGGCGGCCAGGACCATGAGGTAGACGCCGACGGAACCGATCCAGCCGGTCCGGCCGACCAGCAGCTGGGCGATCATCGGGGCGAAGGCCCCGCCGAGGATCGCGCCGATGGCGTAGGCGATGGACACGCCCGACAGGCGGACGTGGGAGGGGAACATCTCGGAGTAGGCCGCGGACTGCGGACCGTAGGTCAGGCCGAGCCCGACGGACAGGCCCGCGACGGAGAGCACCATGAGCCACGGCTGGGCGGTCTGGAGCAGCAGGAACGTCGGCATCAGCCAGACGAACAACGCGGCGTAACCGATGAGGTAGGTGGCCCGGCGGCCGAGGACGTCCGAGAGCCAACCCCCGAGCAGGGTGGTGAAGAGGTAGCACAGGGCGCCGACGGAGACGATCAGCAGCATGAAGCTGCGGTCCAGGCCCAGCGTCGAGGTGCCGTAGCCGAGGATGAAGCCGCCGACGATCATGTAGCCGGCGCCGTTGTTGCCCACGAAGAGCGCCGCGGCACGCACCACCGCGCCGGGATGCTCCCGCAGCAGCCGGCTGACCGGGGCGCTGGCACGGACCTTGGTCTGCTCCAGCTGCGTGAAGACCGGGGACTCCGCGACCCGACGCCGGATGTAGAAGCCGATGAAGATGAGCAGGAAGCTGACCAGGAAGGGAACGCGCCAGCCCCAGGCGGTGAACTGTTCCTCGCTGAGCGCCGAGGAGACGCCCAGCAGGACGCCGGTGGCCAGCAGCATGCCCAGCGGGACGCCGAGCTGGGGGTAGGAGCCGAAGAGTCCGCGGCGATGCGCCGGAGCGTGTTCGACGGCCATGAGCGCGGCGCCACCCCATTCCCCGCCGGCCGAGAGCCCCTGCAGGATCCGCAGCAGCACCAGGAGGAGGGGGGCGGCGATGCCGATCGAGCTGTAGGTCGGCAGCAGGCCCATTAGCGTGGTGGCCACGCCCATCAGCCCGAGGGTGAGCATGAGGACCATGCGGCGGCCGTAGCGGTCGCCGACCCAGCCGGCGAGGATCGCGCCGAGCGGGCGGAAGAAGAAGGAGATGCCGATGGAGGCGTAGGAGAGGATCTGCGCCAGCTGGGGGCTGTTCTCCCCCAGCGGGCCGAAGTACTGCGCGGCGAAGATGATGGCGGCGGCGTTGGCGTAGATGAGGAAGTCATACCACTCCACCGTCGTGCCTATCAATGTGGCTCCGAGGACGCGACGTTCTTCGGTGCGGTTCCTGGTGGCGGTCGTCGTCAAGACTGGATTCTCCTGTGGCCGGATGGCTGCCGCGACGGCAGGCGGGGGTCCCCTGTACCCCTTCATCGTCGCACACGGGGGTGACGGTTACATCCGGTTTACTGGCGCACGGGCACCCGGTGCAGCGATTTCCCGATCATCTGCTCGACGCGCCTGGCCTTGGGCACGTTCCCGAAGAAGATCGGCCGGTCGTAGCCGTACACGGCGATGGAGATGCCCCCGCGTCGGCGGCGCACCGAGTGAATCTGGTGGAAGGGGATGGAGTCCACCCGGGGGCGCAGGGTGCCGGCGCGGGCGATGACGCGCTGGTTGGTGACGATGAAGCGGCGTCGGCGCGCGCGGATCACCGGCAGCCCGAAGCGCCAGAAGGACAGCGCCACCCACAGGCCGACGAGGCCGTTGCGCAGGTTGACGTCCCACGCGGAGCCGGGCTGGTCCATGAAGCCGACGGCCATCCAGCACAGGGCGGTGATGAGGAGCAGTTCCAGGAACGGGAAGAACAGGGTGTGCGCGGGGGCGCTGAAGTCCGCGCGGACGACCTCTCCCCTGCTCATGCTCATCATTCCCATGGGCACAGAGGATACGTCAGGCCAGGCAGATCAAGCCAGACGGAGGTGGGTGACGTCGCCCGCCGAATACGCCGCGCCGTCGATGAGGATGCGCCCGTCGTCGGCGACGGTGTCGACGACACCGAGGACGTCGCCCGTCGGCGCCTGCAGGCGCACACGCTGGCCGATGGAGGAGCACACCGCGCGGTAGTCCGCCATCAGGGCCGGGTCGTTGTCCCGCCACTGGCGCAGGCGCCGGGCCAGTGCGCTGAAGAGCTGCTCCTCCAGTTCGGCGCGCGCCAGGTCGACGCCCTCCAGGGCGAGTGAGGTCGCGTGGGCGACGGGCAGCTGCTCGCGGGTGAGCAGGTGGTTGAGGCCGACGCCGATGACCACCCGGTAGGAGCCGTCGGCGGCGGGGGCGGCCTCGGCTAGGATGCCGCAGAGCTTCCTGCCGTCGATGAGGACGTCGTTGGGCCATTTGAGGGTGGCGGTGTCGATGACGTCGGTCAGGGCGAGGCCGGCGGCCAGGGTGAGGGTGCCGAGCCGCTCGAGGTCGTGCTGAGGCACGACGAGGAGGGTGGAGAAGATCAGCTGGGTGCCGGCCGGCGCGGTCCACGTGCGGCCGAGGCGGCCGCGGCCGGCGGTCTGGTGGTCGGCGATGAGGAGGGCGCCGTGCGGGGCGGAGTCGTCGGCGAGCAGGTCGGCGTTGGTGGAGCCGGTGTCGTCGACCCGGACTACGCGGCTGTACAGTTCCTCGAAGCTCATGCGGACCACAGTACAACCGCGCCTGCGATGCCCATTTATATTCACAAAGTAGCTAACCTACGGTACCGTAACCTGCGGAAACGTAACTTGTGATGGACGACACGAAGGTTTTGTGGTGGAAACAAACGCACTTTGCTCTACGCTACGCAGCCATGACGGTTTCATCTGACTCCTCGCACCTGACCGACGCCGCCTCTGTCGGCATGTCCGACACCGCGACCACGGCCGACAAGATCGCCGACCTCAAGAAGCGTCGCGCCGAAGCGACCTACCCGATGGGCGAGAAGGCGGTGGAGAAGGTCCACTCCCAGAACCGCCTCACCGCACGCGAGCGTCTGGACTACCTCCTCGACGAAGGCTCCTTCGTCGAGACCGACATGCTCGCCCGCCACCGCACCACCGACTTCAACATGGGCGCCAAGCGTCCGGCCACCGACGGCGTCGTCACCGGCTGGGGCACCATCGACGGCCGTGAGGTCTGCATCTTCTCCCAGGACGGCACCGTCTTCGGTGGCGCCCTCGGCGAGGTCTACGGCGAGAAGATGATCAAGATCATGGAGCTGGCCGTGACCACCGGCCGCCCCCTCATCGGCCTCTACGAGGGCGCCGGCGCCCGCATCCAGGACGGCGCCGTCTCCCTGGACATGATCGCCCGCACCTTCTGGCACAACATCAACGCCTCCGGCGTCGTCCCGCAGATCTCCGTGATCATGGGCGCCTCCGCCGGCGGCAACGCCTACTCCCCGGCCCTGACCGACTTCGTCGTCATGGTCGACAAGACCTCCAAGATGTTCGTCACCGGCCCCGACGTGATCAAGACCGTCACCGGCGAGGAGATCACCCAGGAAGAGCTGGGCGGCGCGATGACCCACATGGTCACCGCCGGCAACGCCCACTACGTCGCCGAGACCGACGAGGAGGCCCTCGACTGGGTCACCGACCTGGTCGCCTACCTGCCCTCCAACAACCGCACCTACGCCCCGGCCGAGCCCTTCGACGCCGAGGAAGGCTCCGTCGGCGACAACCTCACCGCCGACGACCTCAAGCTCGACGAGATCATCCCGGACTCCCCGACCCAGCCCTACGACGTTCGCGAGGTCATCGAGTCGCTCACCGACGACGGCGAGTACATGGAGATCCAGGCCCAGCGCGCCGAGAACGTCGTCATCGCCTTCGGCCGCATCGAGGGCCAGTCCGTCGGCTTCATCGCCAACCAGCCGATGGTCTTCGCCGGCTGCCTGGACATCGACTCCTCCGAGAAGGCCGCCCGCTTCATCCGCACCTGCGACGCCTTCAACGTCCCGATCGTCATGCTCGTCGACGTCCCGGGCTTCCTGCCGGGCGCGTCCCAGGAGTACGGCGGCATCCTGCGCCGCGGCGCCAAGCTCCTCTACGCCTACGGTGAGGCCACCGTCCCGAAGATCACCGTCACCATGCGCAAGGCCTACGGCGGCGCCTACTGCGTGATGGGCTCCAAGGGCCTGGGCGCCGACGTCAACCTGGCGTGGCCGACCGCCCAGATCGCCGTCATGGGCGCCTCCGGCGCCGTCGGCTTCATCTACCGCAAGGACCTGGCCCAGGCCAAGGAGAAGGGCCTCGACGTCGCCGAGCTGCAGGCCTCCTTCGAGCGCGAGTACGAGGACCACATGCTCAACCCCTACGCCGCCGCCGAGCGCGGGCTCATCGACGCGGTCATCCTCCCCTCGGAGACCCGCGGCCTGATCGCCCGCAACCTGCGCCTGTACAAGGACAAGAACGTCACCCGCCCGGCCCGCAAGCACGGCAACATTCCGCTCTAAGATGCTTCTCGACGCTGGCCGGGGCACCGCCGCCCCGGCCAGTCGCGGGTTTCCGGGCGCATGAAACGAATCCGGACGATCATCCGATAAGGGATCAGATGATCCAGCCCGGATTCCCGGACCCACCAACAAGGACTTAGACTAAGCAGACATGACACAGGCCAAACCCGATCTGAAGACCACCGTCGGCAAGCTGCAGGATCTGCGCAACCGCCTCACCGAAGCCGCGCAGCCCATGGGCGCCGAGGCGATTGAGGCCACCCACGCCGCGGGACGTCTGACTGCCCGGGAGACCCTGCTCGCACTGCTGGACGAGGGTTCCTTCGTTGAAACCGACGCCCTGGCCCGCCACCGCGCCACCGACTTCAAGATGGAGCGCACCCGGCCGGCCACCGACGGCGTCGTCACCGGTTACGGCACCGTCGAGGGCCGCCGCGTCGTCGCCTACGCGATCGACGAGACGGTCTTCGAGGCCGCCCTGGGCGAGGTCTACGCCGAGAAGATCCTCAAGCTCTACGACCTGGCGGCCAAGAGCGGTGTGCCGATCGTGGCCTTCCTCGCCGGCACCGGCCCGCGCCTGAAGGAGGGCGTGGTCACCCTGTCGATGTTCGCCAAGATCGTCAACGCCGCCGCCGACGCCTCCGGCCTCGTCCCGCAGATCTCCGTCATCAACGGGGAAACCTCCGGCCTCCACGCGGTGCTGGCCAACCTCGCCGACCTCGTCATCGCCTCCGACGCCCGGGCCCACCTGGTCGCCGAGCCGGCCGACTTCCCGGTCGTCACCCGCGCCGTCCTCGGCCACCTCCCGCTCAACAACATGGCCGAGGCCCCGCGCACGGAGACCCCGGAGAAGCCGGCCGGCATCGACCTGAACACCATCATCCCGGACGAGGGCGACTACGACGTCCGCGCCCTGCTCGGCGAGCTCGTCGACGGCGGGCTCCTCGAGGTCCGGGCCCAGGCCGGCGCCGGCGTCATCACCGGCTTCGCCCGCATCGGCGGCCGTGCCGTGGGTGTGGTCGCCACCGACCCGGCCGCGCAGCTGGACGCGGAGTCGGCCACCAAGGCGGCCCGCTTCATCCGCACCGCCGACTCCTTCAACCTGCCCATCCTCCAGGTCGTCGACACCGACGGCTTCCCCGCCGGGGACGAGGAGAGCCTGCGCGCCGCTGCCCAGCTGGCATACGCCAACGCCGAGGCCAGCGTCGGCAAGCTCACGCTCATCACCCGGAGGGCCTACGGCTCCGGCTACGTCCTCTTCGGCGCCAAGGACACCGGCGCCGACCTCGTGTGGGCGTGGCCGACCGCCGAGGTCGCCGTCGACTCCGCGGAGAACGTCGCCGCCGCCCTGGGCACCGACGCGGAGAAGTACGCCGCCGAGCATCTCAACCCCTACCGCGCCGCCGAGCGCGGCCTGGTCGACGCCGTCATCGAGCCGGCCGACACCCGCACCTTCATCATCGACGGGCTCGGCCTGACCGAACGCAAGGTCGTCGCCCGCCGCCCCCGCAAGCATGGCAACATCGCCCTCTAACCAAGGAGAACATCATGACTGTCAGCACTGAGGCCCCGCTGTTCACCGTCGTCAAGGGCAACCCGACCGACGACGAGGTCGCGGCCCTCACCGCCGTGTTCACCCAGCTCATCGCCGCGGCCGCCCCGGCCGAGGACAAGGAGCGCAACCTGTGGGGCCGCCCGGCGGACCGCCTGCAGCGACACACGGTCTACAACCCCTCCGCCTTCCGCTCGGTGACCTTCTACTGATGCGCATCGTGCTCGCCTCCCAGTCGCCCTCGCGGCTGGGAATTCTGCGTTCCGGGGGCATCGAGCCCCACGTCCACCCCGCCCACGTCGACGAGGACGCGCTGCTGGCCGGGCTCGCCGACGCCCCCGCGACCGCCGTCGCCACCCTCGCCGCCGCCAAGGCCCGGGCAGTCGCCGCCGACCACCCCGACGACGTCGTCATCGGCGCCGACTCCATGCTCCTGCTCGACGGCGAACTCCAGGGCAAACCCCACACCGTCGACGCCACCGTCGCCCGGTGGAAGGCGCAGGCCGGTAAGACGGCGCACCTGCTGACCGGGCACTGCATCATCTTCGGCGACCGGGCCGTGCAGGACACCGCCAGCACCGCCGTGACCTTCGCCGACGTCCCGGACGCGGACATCGAGGCCTACGCGCGCTCCGGGGAACCGCTCGAGTGCGCCGGAGCATTCACCCTGGAGGCGCTCGGCGGCTGGTTCATCGACCGCATCGAGGGCGACCCCTCCAGCGTCATCGGCCTGTCCATGCCGCTCGTGCGCCGGGCGCTCTACTCCTTCGGGCTCAACGTCTCCGACTTCTGGGCGTAATCCCCCGGCGGCGGGGTGACCCGGCCGGGAACCGCCCTGGAGATCCGTGGCGGCCACTCGGTACTCTGAGGGGCTATGACAACACGTCGGCGCCGTCTACCGACCTGGTCCTGGTTCGTCCCCGAGGACCCGCCGCGGGACGAAGGGCCGTGACCTGCCCCGGACCGATTCGGGGGTGCTCTGGCGCGCCCTGACGGGCTACCGGGCCGCGTTCCTCGTCACCCTGCTCGGCCTGGCCGTCGACGCCGGGACCGGGGTGCTCGCCGGCTGGGCGATCGGCAAGTCCGCGGACTGGGTCTTCGCCGACGGCTCACTCCGCGACGCCGTCGTGCCCGCGGTCGCCCTCGCCCTCATCTACGGCCTCAGCTGGCTCGCCGCGCAGACCACCGAGACACTCGTCGACGTCGCCGCCGGCCGCACGATCCACGTGCTGCGCCTGACCCTGCTCGGCCGGCTGGTCTCGGGGGTCACCCCGCGCAGCTCCGGGGAAATCCTCAACACCGTCGACGCCGACTCCACCCAGCTGGGCATGATCCGTTATCTGCTGGACTGGCCGCTGTACATGGTCGGCTACCTCCTCGGCTCGCTCATCGTCGTCTGGCCGATATCCCCGTGGCTCTCACTGTCGGTGCTGGCCGCGACGCTGCTGACCGTCTCCTCCGCCTTCGCCACCGCCCGGCCCATCGCCCGTGTCGCGCGCCGGCGCCGCGAGGCCGAGTCCGCCTCCATCGCCATCGCCACCGACGCCGCCCAGGGCTCGCGCGTGATCAAGGGCCTGGGCGCCACCGACGTCACCCGCGCCCGCTTCGACGACGCCGCGGGCGCCGCGCTCGCCGTCATGCTTCGCGACGCCCGCGTCTCCGCCCTGCTCAACGCCGTCCGCCAGACCGTCCCCGCGCTGGCCACCGCCACGATCATCGCGCTGGCCGGCTGGCTGGCCATGACCGGGCGGGTCAGCGTCGGTCAGTTTCTCACCGTCACGGTCGTCGTCCCGCCCGCGCTGATCTCCTTCGGGCAGTCGCTGGGCATGGTCACCGACTTCTGGGCCCGCGGGCTCACCGCCGCCGGGCGCATCCGGGCCCTCAGCGACTCCATCATCGCGCCGGAGGCCGCCACCGGTGACCCGCCGACGCTGCGGCCCGGCCTCACCGTGTGGTCCGCCACCACCGCCGCCGGACTGCGCGAGGCCGAACGACGGATCGCGGCGCTGGCCGCCGGCGACGACGTCCTCGCCCCGCCCCACCGGGTCAACGTCTTCGAGGGCACCCTGGCCGACAACGTCGCCGCGCGTGCCCCCCGCTCCCGCGCGCACCTGCACGCCTCCCTGGACGCAGCCGCCTGTGAGGACATCCTCGTTCGCCTGCGCGACGGGGGCGCCGACGACTGGGGCCTGCCCACCACCGCCATCGGGGAATCCGGGCTCAACCTCTCCGGCGGGCAGCGCCAGCGCGTGGCCCTTGCCCGCGCGCTGGCCGCCGACCCGGAGGTGCTGATCCTCGATGAACCGACCACCGGGCTGGACGCGGTCACCGCCGATGAGGTGGCCCGTCGCGTCGCGGCGCTGCGGGCGGGGCGCACGACCGTGGTCGTCTCGACGTCGCGGCCGTGGCGTTCGGCCGCCGAGCGGGTGGAGGAGCTGTCATGACGCCCGACGCGCTCCCGCCCGCCCCAGTCCGGGAATCATTCCGCCACCTCGGCACGCTGCCCGGGCGCCCGCGCGCGGGCTGGTGGCTGGCCGCGACGCTGACATTCGCCATGACGCTGGTCGGCATCATCGGGGCGTCCCAGCTGGTCGGCACGCTCGTCGACGCCATCGACGGCGGCGGTGACGCCACCCTCTTCGGCACGCTCATCGGGCTCGTCGCCGCGGCGATGCTGCTCGAGGTCGTCGGCCGGGCGCTGGCGAACTACCTGGTCACCGCCCGGGCCCGCATCCTCTCGGTCGACCTTCGCCGCGCGGGCCTGGCGTCGGTGCTGCGGGCGCCGATCCCCGACGTCATGGAACTGGGCAGCGGCAACGTCATCACCCGCCTGACCAAGGACATCGACGCGGTGGTGACGTTCATCCAGCACTCCGGCACCCGCGTCATCGTCACCGCGCTGATGCTGCCCTCGACGCTCATCGCGCTGGTCGCGGTGCACTGGTCCTACGCGGGCGTGTTCCTGCTCGCCCTGCTGCCCGTCGTTCCCGGGGTGCGTATGGTGCTGCGCGAGCTCCCCGACGTCTCCAACCGCGTCGCCGCCGCCGAGGCCTACCGCAACAACGTCCTGCTCGACACCATCTCGGGTCTGCCCACCATCCGCGCGTTCGGCCTGGAACGCTGGGCGCAGGAACGTATGCGTACCCACTCCTGGCACACCATCACCACCCAGGCGAACCTGCTGCCCCTGTTCAACGTGCTAATGGCCTACGCCTCCTTCGCCTATGCGCTGCTGGTCATCGGCGCGCTGCTGTGGTCGACGGTGCTGCTCGGGCAGGGCGCGGTCACCCTCGGTGCCGCAACCACCGCGATGGTGCTGGCCAGCCGCCTGGAAATCCACCTCTTCAACGTGCTGTCCTTCACCGGGGAAATGCAGACTGCGATGGTGCAGCTCGGGCGGGCCGTCTCCCTGGCGACACTCGCCCCCGAGGAGAACCGCGCGGAGCCGGCGGACCTGGCGGCGGCTCCGGAGGTGCGCGTCGAGAAGCTGTCCTTCGCCTACCCCAACGGCGCCGCCGTCATCACGGACCTGTCCCTCACGCTCGCCGCCGGCACGACCACCGCGCTGGTGGGAACCACCGGCGCGGGCAAGTCGACCCTGGCGGCGGTCCTCGCCGGCCTGCAGCGGCCCACCGCCGGGGAGGTCTACCTCGACGACGTCCCCGCCAGCACCGCCCCCGACCTCTGGTGGGCCCGCCACGTCACGCTCATGACGCAGGAAGTTCACCTCTTCTCCGGCAGCCTGCGCGAGGACCTCCGGATCGCGGCGAACGGCGCCTCCGACACCACGCTTCTCGACGCCCTGCGCACCGTCGGCCTCATCCCCGGCACCGCCGCCTGGCAGCGCTCCTTCCCCGAGGGGCTCGACACCCGGATCGGCGCGGGAGGGGAGGCGCTGGGCCCGGAGATCGCCCAGCAGATCAGCCTGGCCCGGGTGTGGCTGCGCGACCCGCCGGTCCTGATCCTCGACGAGGCCACCGCCGAAGCCGGCTCCGACGACGCCCGGGCGCTGGAGCGCGCCGCCGGCCAGGTCACCCGCGGGCGCACGAGCCTCGTGGTGGCGCACCGGCTCGACCAGGCCGTGGCGGCGGACCGCATCATAGTCATGGACCACGGGCGCATCGTCGAGGACGGCACGCACGCGGAACTCATCGCGCAGGGTGGTCGCTACGCCCGGCTCTACGCCCGCTGGTCGCCGACTGGTTAGGCTGGCGGTCATGGAACTCAACGACATGCTCGCCCCCGACCCGATCCGCTTGCCCGCCGACCCGGCCCAGGGCAGGGACCCCCTCGACCCCGCCACCGCTCTCGCGCACCCGGACAGCCCCAACGTCTGGGCCACCAAGGCCGAGCAGGCCTACGAAAACGCGGCGAGCGACGAGGACAGGCTCGTCACCTACGCCTTCGCGCGCACGGGCTACCACCGCTCCCTGGACCGCCTCCGCGCCAACGGGTGGAAAGGCTGGGGCCCGGTCCCCTACGCGCACGAGTCGAACCAGCCGGTCCTGCGCGCCATCGCCGCCCTCGCCCTGGCCGCCCAGGCCATCGGCGAGAACGCCGAGTACGACCGCTGCCGCCAGATGCTTTCCGACGCCGACCCCGACTGCGTCGCGACGCTGCTGGACTAGGCCGGGACCGCCAGGTTGGCGGTCTCGACGCGGCGGATGGCCTCCGCCGCGATCTTTTCCTGGATGCCCATGCTCAGCTCCGAGGTGAAGCCCACGCAGGAGTTGTTGATCTCGCCGAGCACGTAGGTGTCCGAACCGTCCGCGGCGGTGTCCAGCATGAAGTCCGCCGTCCAGATCAGCGGAACGTTCTGGTTCTGGCCCAGCTTCGCCGCGATCACCGGACGCGCCTGCTCGAACATGGCCAGCAGCTCCGGCCACTCCTCCGGTCGGTTGTAGGTGTACTTCGCCCCGGAGAACAGGGTCGCGGAGAAGGAGTCCTCCCCCTCGGCCGGCTTCTTGTGAACGATGAACACCGGCTCCGCGCCCACCAGCAGGATGCGGATCTCGCCCTCGACGATGCGGGGCATGAAACGCATGTCCACGAGCATGCCGTTGTCGCCGATGATGTACTGGTCGCAGAAGTCCATGAACTCGCCGAGCGTGGTGTGGCGCGAGCGGTTGTCCACCGCCTCCGTGCACTTGAGCTCCGTGTCCAGCGGCAGGGCCGTGCCCGGGGTGACCGACGCGGCCAGGTCCCGGTCCGCCAGGCGCACGCGCCAGATGCCCTCGCCGGTGGAGCCGCGGTTCTGCTTGAGCACACGCTCGCCGTAGGACAGGGAGGTCGGGAAGGTCTGGTGGAAATCGGCGACGTCGTAGTAGGCGGCGGTGTCGGCCGGCACCAGCGGAGTCCGGTTCAGCTTCACCAGTGCGTCCTTCGCCCCGTAGGCCATCATGTCCGCTGGGGTGGACATGCCGATGACGCCGGCGTCGGCAAGCTGGGTCAGCAGCGTGAAGTAGCCCTTCTCGCCGCCCGGGATGTGCCCCGGGTTGACCCGCGAGATGTACGCGTCGAAGCCCCCGACGACTGTGTCGAAGATCTCAGCGGCGCGATCCGGGTGGTAGTAGATGACCTCGGCGTGCCAGCCAGCGGCGCGGACGGCGTCGACGATGGGCATGGTGTCCCTCCGGTGACCGTCCGGCCCCTTGTCGGATCCGCCCTCAACCTCGAAGATTACTATGGCCTGATGCATGAATGCTCGCCCTTTCATAAGCAGGAAACGGGCGTCACATCGCAGGCCCGCGAGACGAAAATAATGCAGCCCAGACACTTCGGCTCTATCAGACAGGCCGGCTGTTACCAACAACACAGGGCCCCGGGCGAGTGACGAACTGGAACCCAACAGGTTATCGTTATACCTAAGTGAACCACTCCCCTCAGCCCCACGAAAGGCGTACCGACTGTGGCCATCGACTTCGATCCGCACCCAGACTTCAAGAGCTTCGCCCACCCGCAGCGATTCGTCTCCGCCGCCTGGCTGTCCTCCCGCCTGGGCACCCCGGGCCTGAAGGTCGTCGAATCCGACGAAGACCTGCTGCTCTACAACATCGGCCACATCCCCGGCGCCGTGCGCATCGACTGGCACTCCGACCTCAACGACCAGGTCACCCGCGACTTCATCGACGGCCAGGCCTTCGCCGACCTCATGCGCGAAAAGGGCATCTCCCGCGAGGACACCGTCGTCATCTACGGCGACAAGTCCAACCGCTGGGCCGCCTACACCCTGTGGGTCTTCGAACTCTTCGGCCACCCCGACGTCAGACTCCTCGACGGCGGCCGCGACGCCTGGATGGGCGAGGAGCGCGACACCTCCTTCGCCGTCCCGGACTACCCGGCCACCAACTACCCCGTCGTCGAACGCAACGACGCCGACCTGCGGGTCTTCGTCGACGAAATCCGCGCCGCCCTCACCGCCGACGCCCCCCAGCTCATCGACGTCCGCGCCGAGACCGACTACGCGGGCGACACCGTCGGCGAGGGCTACGAGAGCATCGAGGACGCCCCGACCACGATGCGCAACGGCCACATCCCCGGCGCCGTCAACATCCCCTGGGGCGACGCCCTCCACGCCAACGCCCGCTTCCGCACCCGCGAGGAGATCGCCGCCGTCTACGAGGGCCTCGACCCGGCCGTCCCCACGGTGCTCTACTGCCTCCTCGGCGACCAGTCCGCCCACACCTGGTTCATGCTCAAGTACATCCTCGGCTACGGCAACGTCCGCAACTACGACGGCTCCTGGGCCGAGTGGGGAAACATGGTCCGCATGCCGATTGCGCAGGGCGTTGACCAGCATCCCGGAAAATAACCTACGGAGACGTAACACGGGGGTGCCCCGATACGACAATAGTTAGGTACGGGGTAGTAAGTTAGAGTGCTACCGCCACCGCAGCGCCCCCGCTGTGCGTGGAAATACAGGCACGAGCACTACCTGCACCCACGATCCATGGAGGGTTAACAAGTGGCAGTCGAGACCAAGAAGATCACCAAGGTACTGGTGGCAAACCGCGGCGAAATCGCCGTCCGCATCGTCCGCGCGGCAAGGGACGCCGGCATCGCCTCAGTGGCCGTGTACGCGGAACCGGACGCCGACGCGCCGTTCGTCCGCATGGCCGACGAGGCCTTCGCGCTGGGCGGAACCACCTCCGCCGAGTCCTACCTGGTGATCGAGAAGATCATCGACGCCGCGAAGAAGTCCGGCGCGGACGCCGTCCACCCGGGCTACGGCTTCCTCGCCGAGAACGCCGACTTCGCGCAGGCCGTCATGGACGCCGGCCTCATCTGGATCGGCCCCCCGCCGCACGCGATCGCCGACCTCGGCGACAAGGTCACCGCCCGCCATATCGCCGAGCGCGCTGAGGCCCCGATGGTGCCGGGCACCAAGGACCCGGTCGCCGACGCCGCCGAGGTCAAGGCCTTCGCCGAGAACTACGGCCTGCCCATCGCCATCAAGGCCGCCTTCGGCGGCGGCGGCCGCGGCATGAAGGTCGCCTACACGATGGACGAGGTCGAGGAACTCTTCGAGTCCGCCACCCGTGAGGCCGTCGCCGCCTTCGGCCGCGGCGAATGCTTCGTCGAGCGCTACCTGGACAAGGCCCGCCACGTCGAGGCCCAGGTCCTGGCCGACCAGCACGGCAACGTCATCGTCGCCGGCACCCGTGACTGCTCTCTGCAGCGCCGCTTCCAGAAGCTGGTTGAGGAGGCCCCGGCCCCGTTCCTCACCGACGAGCAGCGCAGCTCCATCCACGAGTCCGCCAAGCGCATCTGCACCGAGGCCGGTTACTACGGCGCCGGCACCGTCGAGTACCTCGTCGGTTCCGACGGCCTGGTCTCCTTCCTCGAGGTCAACACCCGCCTCCAGGTCGAGCATCCGATCACCGAGGAGACCACCGGTATCGACCTGGTCCGCGAGCAGTTCCGCATCGCCGAGGGCGAGGTCCTGCGCTTCACCGAGGATCCGGCCCCGCGCGGCCACTCCTTCGAGTTCCGCATCAACGGCGAGGACGCAGGCAACAACTTCATGCCGGCCCCGGGCACCATCACCAAGTACGTCGAGCCGGCCGGACCGGGTGTGCGCGTCGACTCCGGCGTCGTCGAGGGCTCCACCATCGGCGGCCAGTTCGACTCGATGCTGGCCAAGCTCATCGTCACCGGTGAGTCCCGCGAGCAGGCCCTGCAGCGCGCCGCGCGTGCGCTCGATGAGTTCGTCGTCGAAGGCATGCCGACCGTCCTCAACTTCGACCGCGCGATCGTCAAGGACCCGGCCTTCGTCGGCGACGAGAACGGCTTCGACATCTACACCCGCTGGATCGAGGAGGAGTGGGACGGCGCCGGCCTGACCCCGTTTGTCGACCCAGACGACGCCCCGGAGGACGAGTCCACCCCGGCGCAGAAGTTCGTCGTCGAGGTCGCCGGCCGACGCGTCGAGGTCGCCCTCCCGGGCAACCTCACCTTCGGCGGCTTCGGCCCGAAGAAGAAGGCCCGCAAGCGCCGCGCGAAGGGCGGCGCCGCTGCCGGCGCCTCCGGCGATGCCGTGGCGGCTCCGATGCAGGGCACCGTCATCAAGGTCAACGTCGAGGAGGGTCAGGAGGTCGCCGAAGGCGACGTCGTGGTCGTCCTCGAGGCCATGAAGATGGAGAACCCGGTCAAGGCCCACAAGGCCGGCACTGTCACCGGCCTGTCCATCGAGGCCGGCGCCCGGGTCAACAAGAACGCCGTGCTCTTCGAGATCAAGTAACGCACCCCTTTCGTCGCCCCCCGGTCACACCTCGTGGCCGGGGGGCGACTTTCGTCACGCATGCCTTCCCGTGTTAGGTGCCCCACAGGCACCTATACTCGGGTGAGAAGCTGATGATCACGACTGCCCGCCCGGCGTCGTCAAGCGAGCAGGCAGTTTGTGGCCATCCCCTCCCACCCGAAGGTCACCGCCATGGCTATATCGCACTCCGCACCCCAGAACACCTCCTACAGAGGCGACAACAAGGCCCTCGCCGGCTTCATCCTGGGACTCCTGACGTTCTGGCTGTTCGCCCAAACCCTGCTCAACGTCGGACCGGACGTCGCCGAGGACATCGGAATGTCGGCCTCCACCATGACGCTGGCCATCTCCCTCTCCGCGCTGTTCTCGGGCATGCTCATCGTCACCTGGGGCGGCCTCGCCGACAACTTCGGCCGCCTGCGAATCTTCACCATTGGCGCCGTCCTCGCCGTCATCGGCTCCCTCCTGCTGGTGGCCGCCGCCGGCCCCCTCGCCAGCCCGCTCTTCCTGGCCGGACGCGTGATTCAGGGCCTGTCCATCGGCGCGATCATGCCCGCCTCCATGGCTCTCGTCGGCGCCTACTGGGAGGGCGAGGACCGGCAGAAAGCCTCCTCCATGTGGGCCTTCGGCACCTTCGGCGGCTCCGGACTGGCCTCCATCGTCGGCGGCGTCATCGCCAACTCGATCTTCGGCTGGCGCTCCATCTTCATCCTCTCCGCCCTCTTCGCCGTCGGCGCGATCCTCCTCACCCGCCACATCCCGGAATCCCGCGCCCCCCGCGACGACGCCAAACTCCACCTCGACTACGTCGGCATGATCACCCTGGCCGTCACGCTGCTGGCCCTACAGCTGGTGATCTCCAAGGGGGCAATCTGGGGCTGGACTTCCCTGGCCATCCTCAGCCTGGTCGCCGTCACCCTCGTCTTCTTCATCGCCTTCATCTGGGCGGAGACCCGGCAGCACCGGCCCCTCGTCCGCCTGGCCGTGTTCAAGAACATGCGCTTCTCGGCCGCGACCCTCTCCAATTTCCTGGTCAACCTCTCCGTGGGCATGATTCCCCTGACCATGTGGACCCTCAACAAGGGCCACGGCATGGCCGCCTCCACCGCCGGCTACCTCACCCTGGCCTACCCGGTCGTCCTGATCTTCATGCTGGGCGCCTCCGTCAAGATCCTCAACAAGATCGGCCCGAAATGGACCATGGCGCTGGGCCCCGCCTCCCTGGTCTTCGCGCTGCTCCTGCTCTCCCTGACCCACCTGCCGCTGAACACCTACACCGTCGCCGTGGTGATCGCCTTCGGCGTCTTCGGCGCCGGCCTGGCCCTGTACGCCACCCCCTCGATCAACATGGCGCTGTCCGAACTGCCCGAGGACATCGCCGGCGCCGGCGCCGGCATCTATAAAATGGCCTCTTCACTCGGCGGCGCCATCGGTGTTGCGGTGTCAGGGTCGGTGTTCAACGCCATCTACGACGGTGTCGACCCCGACACCGCCCTGTCGGGCGGACAGTTCGGACTGTGGGTCAACACGATCTTCATGGGCGTCGCCCTGGCCACCATCCTCCTCCTGCTCCCGAACAAGACCCCCCAGAAAGCGTGATTACCTTGCCGACGCTGTTCGATTCCCTCGCTCCCTACCTGGAGGCCACCCGGGAGGAGCGCGTGACGCTGTACAAGTGGTTTCACCAGCACCCCGAGCTATCCATGCAGGAAGCCCGCACCAAGGCGCGGATCATGGAGGAGCTGAGCGCGGTGGCCGACGTGGACGTGGTCGACGTCGGCGCGGGCGTCGTCGCGCTCCTGCGCAACGGCGAGGGCACCACGGTGGCGATGCGCGCCGACTTCGACGCCCTCCCGGTCCGGGAGGACACCGGTGTCGACTACGCCTCCACCGCCACCCAGGTCTCCGACCGCACGGGCCAGGACGTCCCGGTCGCGCACATGTGCGGCCACGACATGCACACCACCTGGCTGCTGAGCGTCGTGAAGTACCTCGCCACCCACCGCGAACTGTGGTCGGGCACCTTCGAGGCCGTCTTCCAGCCCGCCGAGGAAACCGCCGAAGGCGGCAAGGACATGGTCGCCGCCGGCATCACCGGGAAGGTCCCCGTCCCCGACGTGATGCTCGGCCAGCACGTCATGGGTGTGGTGCCGCTGGCGCACGTCGCCACCCGCACGGGGCCGAGCTTCTCGCAGGCCTCGACGGTCAAGGTCACCGTCCGCGGCGTCGGTTCGCACGGTTCCATGCCGGAGAAGGGCGTGGACCCCATCGTGCTGACCGCGTCCATCATCATGCAGCTGCAGACCATCGTCTCCCGCGAAATCTCCGCGTTGGAACCCGCGGTCGTTTCCGTCGGCACCATTCACGGCGGCACCAAGTCGAACGTCATCCCGGAGGAGGTCGTCTTCGAGCTCAACACCCGGTGTTACTCGCAGGAGGTCGAGGACAGGATTCACTCCTCCATCGAACGCATCGTCACCAGTCAGTCACTCGCGGTCGGGGCCAGGGAGCCCTCCTTCGACTACTCGGACCGATTCCCGCTCCTGAACAACGACGAGCGAGTCACCGAGCGGGTCACCGAGTCCTTCACCGCGCTGCTCGGCGAGGACCGGGTCGGCGAGTTTGACCCGTTCCTCGGGTCCGAGGATTTCCCCGACATCCCGAACGCCTTCGGCACGCCCTACTGCTTCTGGGTCCTGGGCGGCTTCCCGGATCCAGCGACGGCGCCGGGCAACCATTCCCCGCAGTTCCTCCCGCAACTGCACCCGACGCTGGAGGCCGGCGCCGAAGCCGTCGTCGCCGCCGTCAGCCCGTGGCTGGCGCTCGACTGAGGGCCCGGAGCCGGTGTGACCGGGCGCGCCTCAGGATCCGACCGGTGACCGGTTCCCGGGGTCGGGGCCGCTGAACAGGGTCGTCATCGCCCCGTAGCGGTGGTGCTCGTTGGGCACCTGCGCACCCCGGGGCGAGCGCCACACCGGTGCGCCGCCGCGCAGGATGATGCGCCCACGGCCGGGGACCTCGTTCATGCGGTTGTGGTAGCGGCACAGGACCACGAGATTGTCTATGTTCGTCTGCCCGCCGCTGCGCCACGCCTCGACGTGGTGGATTTCGCAGTCATCGGACGGGCATGTGCAGTCGGGCACCGGACAGACGGGCGCGGTGGCGCGGGCCAGATCGCGCTGCTTCCGGTTGGCCAAACGTTCCGCCCGGTAGAGGTTGACCGGGCCTTCCTGCGGGTGGAAGAGCGCGGCCTCCAGTCCGTGGTGGGGCAAGACATCGTTGAGCAGCTGCGCCCCGGTGGTCGTGGTTCCGTCGCTGAGGCCCAGGATCGTCTCGTCGCCCTGCTGCCGGAGGATTTTTGTCAGTTCGGCCAGCGGGACCAGGATGAGCGGGCGTGGGACGGCCCGGGGCACTCCCCCGCCCCGCATGAGTTCGAGCAGGGGCCCCACCAGCTGCGGAGCCCGCGGCCGCGTCGGATCCAGGCCCTGGGCGGCGGCGTGTTCCAGGTCGGCGAGGTCGCGTTCCGGGGCGGTCAGCGTCATGGTGCGCAGGCCGTCACGGGAACGGCCGAAGGTCGCCCGCGGGGACGGGGCCGGGCGGGGCGGGACGAGTCTTTTCGCGAGGCGCTCGAGGGTGCGGTAGCTGCTGGGGGCGTCGAGAAGCAGGAGGCGGAGGCGGGATTGCTCGCGGCGGGATTTGAGTGGCTTCAGGCGTCTCTCGATCATCGCCAGCTGGTCGACGGAGAAGCCGTTTCTGCGGGCCTTGTCGACGGCGAGGCGCTGCTTCTGCCGGGAATGGGTCGCGGCGACGTAGACGCGGTGGAGGTTCTTCCAGGCGCGGATCTGCGCGGGGGCGGCGCCGGCCTCGGTGGCGACCCGTTCAGAGAATCCCGCGATGAAGTCGAGCGCACTGGCGCGCAGGACCGAGTCGAATAGGTTCATGCCCGCGACGCTAGGGCCCGCCAGCCGGAGGCGCCGGGCACCGGACCAACCCGGCCGGCAACCTGTGGATAACCGGAGCTGTTAAAACCGATTCTCGCCGCGCTCCCGCCGGCGCGAGGACGCGTAGTAGCGTCGACGGGATGCGCGGACGCCACCGCCTACTGGGCCGGCTTGATCACGACGATCAGGTCGCCGCCCTCCACCTTCGTGGGCTGGGACAGGGCGACGCGCTCGACGACGCCGTCGATGGTGGCGGAGATGGTCGCCTCCATCTTCATCGCCTCGATCGTTGCCACCGGCTCGCCGGCCTTGACCTGGTCACCTGCGGCGACGGACGGCTTGACGACGCCGGCGAACGGCGCCGGGACATGGCCCTTGTTCGAGGCGTCGGCCTTCTCGACCTCGGCGACGGTGGACTCGGCGTTGTTGTCGCGGACGGTCAGCGGACGGATCTGGCCGTTGACGTTGATGACGACGCGGCGCAGGCCCTTCTCGTCCGGTTCGCTCACGGCATCCAGGCGGGCGACCATCGGCGGGTTCTTCGAGTCGTCGGCGTGGCTGGCGCGCAGGACGACTTCCTGGCCCTCCGGCAGTCCGTAGAAGAAGACGTGGTCCTCAAGCCTGGAGGTGTCGCCGTAGAGACGCCGGTGCTCGGCCAGCTCCGCGGCCTGCTTCGGGAAGAGCAGGCGGTCGAGCGCACCGCGGCGGACCTTGTGGTCCTCGGAGGCGAGGTTGTCGAGTTCCTCGGCGGGTACCTCGACCAGGCTGCGCTGACCCTGGCCGCGGCCCTCGAGGATCTTCGCGGTGATCTCCGGCCAGCCCCCCGGAGGGGTGCCGAGCTCCCCACGCAGGAAGGAGATCACCGAATCCGGAATGTCGTACTTGGTCGGGTTCTGGGCGAATTCCGCCGGGGTCACGCCGGCGCCGACCAGCGAGAGGGCGAGGTCGCCGACGACCTTGGAGGAGGGGGTCACCTTGGTCGGGCGGCCCAGGAGTTCGTTGACCCCGGCGTAGGCGTCTTCGATGAGCTCGAAGCGGTCGCCCAGGCCCAGGGCGACGGCCTGGGTTCGCAGGTTGGACAGCTGACCGCCCGGGATCTCGTGGCGGTAGACGCGGCCGGTCGGGCCCGGGATGCCGGACTCGAAGGGTGCGTAGACCTGGCGCACGCTCTCCCAGTAGGGCTCCAGCTCGGAGACGGCCTGCAGCGAGATGCCGGTGTCGCGCTCGGTGTCGGCGAAGGCGGCGATGATGGCGGACAGCGAGGGCTGGGAGGTGGTGCCGCCCAGCGGCGCGGAGGCCCCGTCGACGACGTCGGCGCCGGCCTCGGCGGCGGCCAGGTAGGTCGCCAGCTGGCCGCCGGCGGTGTCGTGGGTGTGGATGTGGATCGGCAGGTCGAAGTTGGCGCGCAGGGCGGTGACCAGCTTGCGGGCGGCCTCCGGGCGCAGCAGGCCGGCCATGTCCTTGATGGCCAGGACGTGGGCGCCGGACTCGACGATCTGCTCCGCCAGCTTCAGGTAGTAGTCCAGCGTGTAGAGGTTCTCGCGCGGGTCGGCGAGGTTGCCGGAGTAGGCCATCGCGACCTCGGCGACGGTGGTGCCCGTCTCGAGGACGGCGTCGATGGCCGGGCGCATCTGGGAGACGTCGTTGAGGGCGTCGAAGATGCGGAAGACGTCGATGCCCGAGTCGGCCGCCTCCTGCACGAAGGCGCGGGTGACGGACTCCGGGTACGGGGTGTAGCCGACGGTGTTGCGGCCGCGCAGCAGCATCTGGATGTTGACGTGGGGCAAGGCCTTGCGCAGCTGGTCCAGGCGGGCCCACGGGTCCTCGAAGAGGAAGCGCATCGCGACGTCGTAGGTGGCGCCGCCCCAGGCCTCGACGGAGAAGAGCTCCGGGGTCATCTGGCCGGTGGCGACGGCGGCGTGGATGAGGGTGTCGGTGCGTACCCGGGTGGCGAGCAGTGACTGGTGCGCGTCGCGGAAGGTGGTGTCGGTGACGCCGAGCGCCTTCTGGTTGCGGATCTTCTCCGCGAAGCCCTTGGGGCCGAGTTCGAGGAGGTCGTTGCGGGAGCCGCGTGGCGGGGTCTCGTCGAGCTGGATGTGCATGAGCTTGCGCCACGGCTGCTGGCGGGTGGGTGCGGGGCCGTTGGGGCGGTTGACGGTCACGTTGGCCACGAAGTCCAGGAGCCGGTCGTTGACGTCGATGGCCGGCGGGGCCTCGAGCAGGTGGATGTGGTCGGCGATGAAGCTGGTGGAGATGCGCTTGGTCTGGAAATCGGACTCGCGCAGCACGGCGCGCAGGAAACCGATGTTGGTGGAGACACCGCCGACCTTGAATTCGTTGAGGGCGCGCATCGCGCGGGCGACGACCTGCTCGAAGTCGGCGCCGCGGCAGGTCATCTTGACCAGCAGGGAGTCGAAGTTCGGGGTGATTTCCGTGCCGACGGCCACGGAGCCGTCGAGGCGGACGCCGGCGCCGCCCGGGGAGCGGTAGGAGGTGATGGTGCCGGAGTCGGGCCGGAAGCCGTTGTGGGGGTCCTCGGTGGTGATGCGGGTCTGCAGCGCCGCGCCGGTGATGGTGATGGATTCCTGGCTGAGGCCGAGCTGCTCGAGGGTGGCGCCGGCAGCCAGGTGCATCTGGGCCTTGACCAGGTCGACGCCGGTGATCTCCTCGGTGACGGTGTGCTCGACCTGGATGCGCGGGTTCATCTCGATGAAGTAGTGGTTGCCGCGTTCGTCGACGAGGAATTCGACGGTGCCGGCCGCGCGGTAGTTGATGTGCTCGGCGAACTTCACGGCGTCGGCGCAGATCCGGTCGCGCAGGTCGGAGTCGATGTGCTGGGCGGGGGCGATCTCCACGACCTTCTGGTGACGACGCTGCAGGGAGCAGTCGCGCTCGTAGAGGTGGATGATGTTGCCCTCGTCGTCACCGAGGATCTGGACCTCGATGTGCTGCGGGTTGATGACGGCGGTCTCGAGGTAGACGTGGGCGTCGCCGAAGGCGGCCTCGGCCTCGCGGGAGGCCTCCTCGGCCAGGGCGCGCAGGTCCTCGGGCTTCTCCACGAAGCGCATGCCGCGTCCGCCGCCGCCGGCGACGGCCTTGACGAAGATCGGGAACTGGAAGTCCTGTGCGTAGCTGACGAGCTCGTCGATGTCGGTGGACGGCTTGGAGTCGTCGAGGATGGGCAGGCCGGCCTCCTGGGCGGCGGTGACCGCGGCGGACTTGTCGCCGGTCAGGTCCAGGGTCTCGGCGGTGGGGCCGATGAAGGTGAGGCCGTTGTCGGCGCAGGCGCGGGCGAAGGCGGCGCTCTCGGACATGAAGCCGTAGCCCGGGTAGATGGCGTCGGCGCCGGTTTCCTTGGCGGCCCGGATGACCTCATCGATGTTGAGGTACGCCTTGACCGGCGCGCCCTCCTCGCCGATGCGGACGGCCTCGTCGGCGAACGGGCGGTGGAAGGAGTTGCGGTCCTCCCTCGGGTAGACCGCGACGGTCTTGGCGCCGATCTCGTACGCGGCGCGGAACGCGCGCACGGCGATCTCGCCGCGGTTGGCGACGAGCACCTTGTTGAAGGACGGCAGTGTGGAGGTGGTCACGCGATTATCCCCTTCCCGAGAAATATAAAATGTGAATCAGGTAACGAAGATAGCCTAACGTATCATCATTCGACATATCTCCACCAGTGAGAGCAGTCCCATTCTACTGACCCGGCAGTCGGGCACAGCGGAATGGGACTGCTGATGTGAAAACTAACCTAGCGGCCGAGGTGGCGCTCTTCGGGGCCGTTGTAGGCGGAGAGCGGGCGGATCAGGGAGTTGTTCTCGTACTGCTCCAGGATGTGGGCGGACCAGCCGGTGATGCGCGACATCACGAACAGCGGCGTGAAGAAGGGGATGTCGAAGCCCATGATGTAGTACGCCGGGCCGGCCGGGAAGTCCAGGTTCGGCCGGATTTTGATCGAGGTGTTCTCGTACATGGTCTCGGCCATGATGTCGTACATCTCGACCCACTTGCGGCTCTCCTCGCCGTCGTGCTCCTGGGCCAGCTTCCGGAACGCCGCCTCCATGGTCGGGACGCGCGAGTCGCCCTTCTTGTAGACCCGGTGGCCGAAGCCCATGACGAGCTCCTTGTTGGCCAGCTTGTCCTTGCACCACTGCTCGGCGGTGGCCGGGTCGCCGATCTCGATCATGTTGTGCATGACCGCCTCGTTGGCGCCGCCGTGCAGCGGCCCCTTGAGGGCGCCGATCGCACCGGCGATGGCCGACCACGGGTCGGACATGGTGGAGGTGATGACGCGGGCGGTGAAGGTCGAGGCGTTGAAGGAGTGCTCGGCGTAGAGAATCATGGACTTCTCGAAGCACTCCACGTCGCCCGGCTTGTTCAGCGGGGAATCCGGGCCGTCGCCGAAGACCATCCACAGGAAGTTTTCGGTGAAGCCGAGGTCCTTGCGGGGCTCGATGTAACCCTCGCCGCGGCGGCGGCGGATGTCCAGGGCCACGATGGTCGGCAGCTTGGACAGCAGCTGGCGTCCGACCCAGCGGATGTGGTTGGCGCTGCGGGTGAAGTGGTCGGCGTCGTAGCTGCCGAGGAAGGCGACGGCGCTGCGCAGCACGTCCATCGGGTGGCAGTCGGTGGGCATCGACATGACCATGTCGATCGTCTTCTGGTCCAGGGAGCGGCCGTTCCAGCACTCGCGCTTGAAGTCGGCGAGCTCCTCCTCGTCGGGCAGTTCGCCGCGCAGCAGCAGGTAGGCGACCTCCTCAAAGGTGCAGTTCTCGGCGAGCTCCTGGACCGGGTAGCCGCGGTAGAGCAGGGAGTTGGTCTCCGGATTGACCTTGGAGATGGCCGTGTAGTCGGCGTAGACGCCTGCCAGGCCCTTACGGATGTCCGGCTGGGTTTCGGTGGTGGTCATGATGCTTCTCCTTCGATGGACGTGCGATGGACGTGCTGTGAGGCGGGTCAGAAGGTGGTCGAGTAGCTGTCGCGGGAGTAGGTGAAGACGGACTGGTCGAAGGCGTTGTACTCCTCGTACTTGACCAGTTCGTAGAGGCGGGAGCGGTGCTGCATGCGGTCGAGCCAGCCGGCCTGGGTGCCGGTCTCGCCGATCTCGCGCAGCGCCTCCTCCACGGCGCCCATGGCGATGCGCAGGGTGGTGACCGGGTAGATGACGGCGTTGTAGCCGATCTCCTCCAGGGTGCCGGCCGGAAGCAGCTCGGTTTTGCCGAACTCGGTCATGTTGGCCAGCAGCGGAGTGTCGACGGCGTCGCGGAATTTCTTGAAGTCGTCGACGGTGTAGAGCGCCTCGGTGAAGATGAGGTCGGCGCCGGCGGCGGCGTAGGCCTTGGCCCGCTCGATGGCGGCGTCGACGGATTCGATGCCGGCGGCGTCGGTGCGCGCGCAGATGACGAAGCTGTCGTCGCGACGCTCGTTGGCGGCCGCGGAGATGCGCCGGACCATGACGTCGGTGGGCACGACCTCCTTGCCGTCCAGGTGGCCGCAGCGCTTCGGGTTGACCTGGTCCTCGAAGTGGCAGCCGGCCAGGCCGGCGTCCTCGAATTCGGAGACGGTGCGGGCGGCGGACATCGGTTCGCCGAAGCCGGTGTCGGCGTCGATGAGCACGGGCAGGTCGGTGGCCCGGGCGATCTGGCGCCCGCGCCCGGCGACCTCGGTGAGCGTGGTCAGCCCGATGTCGGGCAGGCCCAGGTCGTTGGCGAGCACGGCGCCGGAGACGTAGACGCCCTCGAAAAGTCCGAGGTCCTCGATGAGGCGGGCGGTCAGGGGGTTGAAGGCTCCCGGCAGCTTGGTGATGGCCGGGGCGTTGAGCGAGTCACGCAGAGCTTGCCGACGCTGCGTGGGCGTCGTGGACGGTGCGTACAGGGACATCTTTAGAGCAGTCCTTCCGGGGTCTGCGGCGCCCTGGCGAGGACCTCGGCGGCGAGGACGATGTTGAGCTCGTTCAGGTCGGTGAGGTTCTCCAGGTTCTCGACGGCGGCGAGGAAGCGATCCTGCTCCTGCGGGGAGACGACGCCCTCGGCGAGTTCACGGAACTTCTGGATGTACTGGGCGCGGGCGAAGGGGCGGGCGCCGAGCGGGTGGGCGTCGGCAAGCGCGAGCTCGTCGACGATCTCGGTGCCGTCGTTGAGGGTGATGACGGCGCGGGCGCCGAAGGCCTTCTCGACCGGGTCGGTGGACAGGTAGCGGCGGGTCCACTCCGGGTCCTCAAGGGTGGAGATCTTGTGCCACAGCTCGACGGTCTCCGGGCGGTTGGCGCGCTCCGGGGCGTAGGAGTGCTCGTGGTGCCACTTCCCGTCCTCGAGGGCGACCGCGAAAATGTACATGATGGAGTGGTCCAGGGTCTCGCGGGAGGAGTTCGGGTCCATCTTCTGCGGGTCGTTCGCGCCGGTGCCGATGACGTAGTGGGTGTGGTGCGAGGTGTGCAGCACGATGGAGGCAATGTCCGCGGCGGACACGCCCTTCTCGGCGAGCGTCGACTTCATGCGGCGGGCCAGGTCAATCAGGGCCTGGGCCTGGTACTCGGCGGAGTGCTCCTTGGTGAAGGTGTCGAGAATGCCGCGCTTCTCCTCGCCCTCGGCCGGCAGCGGGATGGTGTACTCGTGGTTCGGGCCGCCCAGCAGCCAGGCGATGACGCCGTCCTCGCCCTCCCAGATCGGGGCCGGGGCGCCCTCGCCGCGCATGGTGCGGTCGATCGCCTCGATGGCCATCTTGCCGGCGAAGGCCGGGGCGAAGGCCTTCCACGAGGAGATCTCGCCCTTGCGGGACTGCCGCGTGGCGGTGGTGGTGTGCAGGGCCTGGCCGATCGCCTGGTAGATGGTGTCGACGTCGAGACCGAGCAGGGTGCCGATGCCGGCGGCCGCCGAGGGGCCGAGGTGGGCGACGTGGTCGATCTTGTGCTTGTGCAGGCTCATGCCGCGCACCAGGTCGACCTGGATCTCGTAGCCGGTGGCCAGGCCGCGGATGAGGTCGCGGCCGGTCTTGCCGGCGGTCTGGGCGGCGGCCAGGATCGGCGGGATGTTGTCGCCCGGGTGGGAGTACTCCTCCGCCAGGAAGGTGTCGTGGAAATCGAGTTCGCGCACGGCGGTGCCGTTGGCCCAGGCGGCCCACTCCGCGGAGTAGGTGCCCTCCAGGCCGAAGACGGTCGCTCCTCGACTTCCCGCGGTCGCGTCAGCGACCGCGTGGGCCTGCGCCTGTCGACGCGCGACCGTCACCGGGCGGCGGGTCACCGAGGCGGCGGAGACCGCGGCGTTGTCGATGATGCGGTTGATGATCATCTCGGTGGTCTCCTCCGGAACCTCCACCGGATCCGCGGCGACGCGGGCGATCTTGTAGGCCAGGTGCTCTTCGTAGGGGAAGTCCTCGGCCGAGCGGCGGGTGCGGACGACGTGATCGATCATGGGGTTTCCTCCAGCGGGTGAAACGGATTCTGATGTGCTGCCCATCAACCTAGGGCAAGTTTCGTGTCCCAGGTCACGGCGAATGGGGCGGATTTCCGCTGAACTTTTCCCGTGAATCTGCAACATTCGTGGAACGGCCAGCTCATCGCCCATTAGGCGGACGTTCCCCCGCCGCCCACACCCGGCGCGGGGGGACGCGGACGTACGCGCTGTTAGTCTCGATCCCAGTGACACGGGGTGCCGGACACGGCTGAGAACACACCCGTCGAACCTGATCCAGTCAACGCTGGCGTAGGGAATGTCCGTTGTCTTCCTTGCGCCTTTTCCACGCAAGGAACACATGAACCAGCACAGCATTTCCGACCAGGTCGTCCTCGTCACCGGGGGCGCGCGCGGCCTGGGCCGACGCATCTCCCAGGCTTTCCTCCGCGAGGGGGCGCGCGTGGCCGTCAACTACCTCGCCAGCCGGGCCGCCGCCGGGGAACTGGTCGCCGCCCATGCGGGCCGGGCGGTGGCCCTGCAGGGCGACGTCCGCTCCCGGGCGGACATGGAGCGCGTCGTCGCCGACGCGGCGGAGGCCTTCGGCGCACCGGTGACCACGGTCGTCAACAACGCGCTGGTGAACTTCTCCTTTGACGGCGACGCCCGCCCCGCCGCCGGGGAGATCACCTACCGGCGCTTCGCGGAGCAGTTCGAGGGTTCCGTCGGGGGCGCGCTCAACACCGTCCAGGCGGCGCTGGGCGACTTCGAGCGGGCCGGGTACGGCCGCGTCGTCAACATCGGCACCAACCTCTTCCAGAACCCGGTCGTCCCCTACCACGACTACACCGCCGCCAAGGCGGCGCTACTGTCGCTGACCCGCAGCCTGGCCAAAGACCTCGGCCCGCGCGGAGTCACCGTCAACATGGTCAGCGGCGGCCTGCTGCGTACCACCGACGCCAGCGCCGCCACCCCGCAGGCCGTGCTCGACGCCATCGCCACGGGCACCCCGCTGGGTTCGGCGACCACGCCGGAGGAGCTTGCCGACGCCGTCCTGTTCTTCGCCTCCCCCTGGTCTCGCTCCGTCGCCGGCCAGAACCTCGTCGTCGGCGGCGGACTGGTGATGGACTAGCCACCCCCAAGCTGGTGGCGTGGACCACTGTGCAGTGACTAAGTTAAGGCAGACAACACCAGCGCCTGAAGAAATCGCTGGCACCACCGGGTTTTGGAGGTTGAACACTCGTGACCAAACACTTCGCCGGGGCACGGATCCATACGCTGCGCCGCACGGCGGGGCTGACGCAGGTGGAGATGGCCAAGCGTCTCGGCATCTCCACCAGCTACCTCAACCAGCTGGAGAACGACCAGCGACCGTTGACGGTCACGGTCCTGATGAGCCTCTCGCAGGCGTTCGACACCCCGGCGGGCTTCTTCTCCACCGACCAGGACGCGCGTGCCATCGCCCAGCTCAAGGAGGTCTTTCCCGGCACGCCCGAGGATCAGCTGGCCGACCTGGTCGCGCGCTACCCGGAACTGGTGCCGCGGATGGTCAAGGACCAGTCACCGACCACCAGCCCCTTCGAGGAGGTCCGCGACTTCTACTACGCGACCAACAACTACTTCCACAAGCTCGACACCACCGGCGAGGAGCTCTCCCTGGCGCTCGGGCCGATGCGCCTGCGCGTGCCGCGCCTGGTCGCGCGCCTGGAGTCCGACGCCGGCGTCACCGTCGATTTCCGCGGCCAGATCGACGGCCCTCGCCGCCACTACCTGCCCGCTGAACGACGGCTGGTGCTGCGCACGGGACTGTCCGACGCCCAGCTCGCCTTCGAGCTGTCCATGCAGTACGCCCTGCTCGTCCACGGCGAGGAAATTGAGATGATGGCCGCTCCCCTGTCGACCAAGCAGGCCCGCGAGATCGCCCGGCGCGGGCTGGCCCAGTCCTTCGCCGCCGCGGTGACCATGCCCTACACCGAGTTCCTCGAGCACGCCGAGGCCACCCGCTACGACATCGACCTACTGGCCAGTCGTTTCAGCACCAGTTTCGAGTCGACCGCCCACCGCATGTCGACGCTTCAGCGTCCCGGCGCGCGTGGCATCCCCTTCTTCTTCGTCCGCACGGATCGTGCGGGCAACATTTCCAAGCGCGCCTCGGCGACGGCCTTCCACTTCGCCCGCACCGGCGGCTCCTGCCCGCTGTGGGTCATTCATCGCGCCTTCGAGACGCCGAACAGGGTGACCCGTCAGATCGCGACGATGCCGGACGGGCGCACCTACCTCTGGGTCGCCCGCCAGATCGCCGGGGCGAACAAGGGTTTCAGCAAGACCCGCAAGGAGTTCGCCGTCGGCGTCGGCTGCGACCTGGAGCAGGCGCACCGCCTCGTCTACTCCGACGGCTTGGATCTGACGGCCGGGACCGGCACCCCGATCGGGCCCGGCTGCATCACCTGCCCCCGCGAACACTGCCCGCAGCGCGCCTTCCCCTTCGAGGGCGGCATCGTCACCGTCGACGTCAACATCGGTGACGAGGAGCCGTACCGGACGAAGTGACGCGCAGACGTCCCCTTCCCCGCCCCTGAACCGGGACTTCGGGCGCCGACGCACGCTGGTGAAACTCTCCGGGTGTCAGATAGCCCGGAAACGACGGAAGGGCGTGGCCCCGACCTCGCGTCGGAGCCACGCCCTTCCGTCGTCCCTCCCGGTTCAGAGAAGCGCGCGGGCACCGGCCGCTTAAAGGGTCGGCATGAGGACACCGTCGATGACGTGGATGACGCCGTTCGAGGCCTCGATGTCGGTGTCGATCACGTTGACGGTGTTGCCGGCCTCGTCCGTCAGCGAGACATTCTCGCCATCGACGTTGACGGTCAGGCTGCCGCCCTGGACGGTGTCGACGGTCTGGCCGTCAAGTTCCACGACGTCGGCGGCGAAAACCTCGTCCGGGATGACGTGGTAGGTGAGAATCTCGGTCAGATCGCCGGAGGGGTCGGCGAGGAGGGTGTCCAGGGTGCCCTCCGGCAGCGCGGCGAAGGCCTCGTCGGTGGGCGCGAAGACCGTGAACGGCCCGTCGCCCTTGAGGGTCTCCACCAGGCCAGCCTCCTGAAGAGCGGTGGTCAGGGTGGTGAACTGACCCGCCGCGACTGCGGTGTCGACGATGTCCTCACCCTCGCCGGCCATGGTGGTCGTCGTTTCGGTGGCCGTCTCTTCTGTCGTGGTCTCGGAGGTGGTGGTCTCGGAGGTGGTGACCTCGGTAGTGGTGTCGGTCTCGGTCATTGAGGTCGTGGTCTCGCTGTCCTCGGAGGCGCAGGCGCTGAGGGCGAGGGCCAGGCCCAGGGCGCCGGTGGCGGCAAGTACTCGCTTCATGATCAAACCTTTCAGAAGTTCAACTTTGGATAATGTTTACCCTAAGTTAATACTTTGGCGGACGCAATGGATTTCCCGAAAATTTATCGGTCCGTTGCCGGCCCGGCCCCGCCCTCACCCGTCACGACAAATGCAGCACGAGCCGCCCCCATGTATTACACTTTGGTTTAAAATAACTGACCTAAGGAGTAAATCGTGAGGAAATTCATCGCCGGCCTTGGGGCGGCGGCCATGCTCGCCACCCTGGCCACCCCGGCCGCCCAGGCCCAGGACATCTTCGACGGTGGACGAATCGGGGGTGGTTCATCCCAGCTGCTCCCCACCAGCTCCTCGGCCCCCGGGAATGAGCTGAGCGAGGTGGGATTCCCGGTCGACCTCGACAAGTACGCCGGCACGTGGTACCAGGTCGCCGCCCTGCCCCAGCCCTACTCTCTGCAGTGCGCCAGCGACACCACCGCCGAGTACGCGGTGCTCGACGAGGAGACGATCTCCGTCCGCAACTCCTGCGGAACCTTCTTCGGCCCCTCCGTCATCGAAGGCACTGCGCAGCGGCGCTCCGACGCTTCGCTGCGGGTGAACTTCCCGGGCGTGCCCTTCCAGGACGAGGCGGGCCCCACCAACTATCGGATCACCTACCTGGACGAGGACTACTCCCTGGCCGTCGTCGGGGATCCCGACCGGAACTCGGGCTTCATCCTCTCGCGCACCCCGGACCTGAGCGCCGGACAATGGTCGCAGGTCCGCTCCGTGGTGGAGTCCCGCGGCTGGTGGTCCTGCTCCTTCCTCACCGTGCCCATGGCAGAGGGGCGCAAGGACGTCGTTCCGCTCTGCGTGCTCTAGAGACAAAGAACGGCCCGCCCTCAGGCGGCCGTTTCTCATTTCCTCACCGCTCCTGAGCCCAGTCGGCGTCGTCCAGGGACATCTCGCGCGCCGTGTCCTCGAGGAAGTTGATGACCACGTCCCGCTGCTCCCTGGTCAGACGGGCCGCGGCGTGAAACCTCTTCGCATGCTGCTTCCCGACGGTCCGCATCGCGGAGGCCCGGGTCTCGTCCGTCACCTCGATGGAGAAGGCCCGGCGATCAGTCGGATGAACCCGGCGGCTGATGTGGCCGCCCTTCTCCAGCCGATTGAGCAGCTTGGTAATGGAGGCCGGCGACATGCCCAGGTGAGTGCCGAGCATCCCCGGGGTGACCACTTCCTTCCGGTGATTGGCCACGATGAGGAAATGAAGGGCACGCATGTCCTGCGAGCTCAACTTCATGTATTTCTCGGAGGCGTCGGCAAGCGCCTTTTCCTTCTCACGCAGGCCCGACAGCGCGTTCATCAGCCGGGTGATCTGCCCTACGTCCTCCGGGTCCAGCTGGGAGCGGTCGACCAGTTCGCTGCGCGGGTCGCTGGAATTGACGTCATAGAGGCTGCGGGAGACGCTGCCCTGCCCCGCAGTCGAGTGCTGATCCGCCATGACCTGATGCCCACCCCTCGTTCTGCGCCTGCCGATAAATTATCCGATAGGAAAGTATGCCTAAGAAGATAGTATAACTTTTCCCGCGCCCATTTCCACCCTCGGACGGAGTACGGAATGACCGGGCGGGCGGCACGGGTCAGGAGTTTAGCCCCACCCACGGACGCCGGCCCGCAAGGAGGCCCGGGCCGGTCGACGGACACGGTCAGCGTCGGGAAGCTCCGGAAACGACGAGCGGGCATGACCCCGATAACGTATCGGAATCATGCCCTCCCCTTCGGGAACCATCCGGTTCAGCGGCGCCGGCGGGGGTCACCCGGGGCGCATCAGTTCATCAGCGGCTCCGGCATGAGGATGATGCCGTCGCTGTCCGCATAGAGCGTGTGCCCGGGAATGAAGGTGACTCCGCCGAAGGTGAGCGGGACCTCCATCACCCCGAGTCCGTCCTTGGCCGATTTGCGGGGGTTGGTGCCGATGGCCTTGACCGCGATGGGCAGTTGCGCAATGCCCGCCGAGTCACGGATTGCCCCGTTGACCACGATGCCCCTCCATCCGTTGTCCACCGCCGCCTGGGCGATCTTGTCGCCGACCATGGCGGTCTGCGTGTTACCCCCGGCGTCGACGACGAGGACCTTACCTTCGCCGGGACTGTTCAGCGTCTCCTTGACCAGCTGGTTGTCCTGAAAACAACGGATGGTCACGATGCGGCCCGCGAAGTCGGTCTTGCCTCCGAAGTCGCGCATCTGCGTGTCGCAGCTGACGACGTCGTTGCCGTAGATGTCGGCGATGTCGGCGGTGGGGATGAAGGTGCACATGGGGGTCTTTCCTTTACATGGTGGCGGAGGCGGAGGCCGGAGTCCCGACGTGGAACTGACCTTCCTCGGTGGAGCCCTTGAGGGCGGTGGTGGAGGAGTTCGGGTCGACGGTGGTGGCGATCTGGTCGAAGTATCCGGCGCCGACCTCGCGCTGGTGCTTGACGGCGGTGAAGCCACGCTCCTCGGCGGCCTTGAACTCGCGGTTCTGCAGGTCGACGAAGGCGGTCATGCCCTCACGGGCGTAACCGTGGGCCAGGTCGAACATGCCGTAGTTGAGGGAGTGGAAGCCGGCCAGGGTGATGAACTGGAAGGTGAAGCCCATGGCGCCGAGCTCCTTCTGGAACTTGGCGATCTCGTCGGCCTCGAGGTGGGCGGACCAGTTGAAGGACGGGGAGCAGTTGTAGGCCAGGAGCTGGTCGGGGAACTCCTCCTTGACGCCCTCGGCGAACTTCTTGGCGAGCTCCAGGTCCGGGGTGCCGGTCTCCATCCAGATCATGTCGGCGTAGGGGGCGTAGGACTTGGCGCGCGCGATGCACGGCTCGAGGCCGTTCTTGACCTGGTAGTAGCCCTCGGCGGTGCGGTCGCCGGTGATGAAGGGCTTGTCGCGCTCGTCGACGTCGGAGGTGATGAGGGTGGCGGCCTCGGCGTCGGTGCGGGCGATGATGACGGTCGGGGTGTCCATGACGTCCGCGGCCAGGCGGGCGGAGGAGAGGGTGCGGATGTGCTGCTGGGTGGGGATGAGGACCTTGCCGCCCAGGTGGCCACACTTCTTCTCGGAGGCGAGCTGGTCCTCCCAGTGGGTGCCTGCGGCGCCGGCGGTGATCATGGCCTTCTGCAGCTCGTAGACGTTGAGGGCGCCACCGAAGCCGGCCTCGCCGTCGGCGACGATCGGGACGAGCCAGTTGTCGACGGAGTCATCGCCCTCGACGCGGGAGATCTCGTCGGCGCGCAGCAGGGCGTTGTTGATGCGGCGCACGACGTTGGGGACGGAGTTCGCCGGGTAGAGGGACTGGTCCGGGTAGGTGTGGCCGGAGAGGTTGGCGTCGCCGGCGACCTGCCAACCGGAGAGGTAGACGGCCTTGAGGCCGGCGCGGACCTGCTGGACGGCCTGGTTGCCGGTCAGGGCGCCCAGGGAGTTGATGTAGTGGCCGTCGCCCCTGGTGATCTCCTCGAAGAGGATCTCGGAGCCGCGGCGGGCGAGGGTGTTGGCCTCCAGGACGTTGCCCTGCAGCTCGGCGACCTGCTCGGCGGTGTAGTCGCGGGTGATGCCCTCCCAGCGGGGGTTGGTGTCCCAGTCCTGCTGGATCTCGGCTGCGGTGCGGGGGGTTCCAGTGGTGCTCATGGCGTGGCCTCTCGTTCTGTGTGGCGGTGAGGAAGTGTGGGGGACGCGTTCGGTGGGAGCGGCTGGCTCCTCGTGGCGTGGTTCACATCCTGCGGTCCACAGTCGTCCGAGTCAACGATCTTCTCTGTGAAGTTTGGTGTGGGGGGATTCCCGCTTATTTGCGAAACTTGTGTAAAGGGCCACCTCCGGTTTGTGAACACCAATTCCCCGTTTCCGCACGTAGACACCTTTCCGGGGATTCCCGCTTCTGTGCAGGCCAACCCACTTATTTGCGCCGGAGCACGCGAAACCTCAGATGGGATGATCTTTGTTGGGGGTGGCGGAAGCTGCAAAATCGGCCGGACCGTTTCCCAAGCCACTCACCTCCCATAGTGTTGCCCACACCACACCACCTACCCGTGACACCCAGGAGGATCCCATGACCGCCTCGACCACCACCTACGTCAATGTCGCCGGCCTCGACGTCGCCGACTCGCTGCACGCTTACGCCACCGACGTCCTCTGCCCCCGCGCCGGCGTCGACCCGGAGCACCTGTGGCAGGGCCTGGCCGACATCGTCGCCGAGTTCACCCCGCGCAACCGCGCCCTGCTCGCCCGCCGCGATGAGCTCCAGAGCCAGCTCGACGACTACCACCGCACCCACCCGGGCCAGCCAGATCCGGCCGAGCTCGAGCAGTTCCTGCGCTCCATCGGCTACCTCGTCGAGCGCCCGGCCGATGAGCCGATCCGGACCGCCAACGTCGACGAGGAAATCGGCCGCATCGCCGGCCCCCAGCTGGTCGTCCCCGTCCTCAACAGCCGTTACGCGCTCAACGCCGCCAACGCCCGCTGGGGTTCGCTCTACGACGCCCTCTACGGATCCGACGTCATCTCCGACGCCCACGGCGGCGAGGTCGGCCGGGGCTACAACCCGGTCCGCGGCGGACGGGTCATCGCCTGGGCGCGCACCCTGCTCGACGAGATCGCCCCGCTGTCCCAGGGCTCCCACGCCGACGTCACCGAATACGTCATCACCGGCGGCGGCCTGTCCGCCATCGTCAACGGCTCGATGATCACCCTGGCCAACCCGGAGCGCTACCGCGGCTACCAGGGTGATCGCGCCAACCCGAGCGCCCTCCTGCTGCGCAACAACGACCTGCACGCGATCATCGACATCGACCGCACCGGCCCGATCGGCAAGGACGACGCCGCCGGCGTCAACGACGTCAGACTGGAGTCCGCCACCTCAACCATCATCGACTTCGAGGATTCGGTCGCCGCCGTCGACGCCACCGACAAGACCCTCGGCTACGCCAACTGGCACGGCCTGTGCACCGGCGAGCTCACCGCGGAGATGAGCAAGGGCGGCACAACCTTCACCCGCCGCCTCAACGAGGACCTCGAGTTCACCGGCGCCGACGGCTCCCCCATCCGTCTGCACGGCCGTTCCCTGCTGCTGTGCCGCAACGTCGGCCACCTCATGACCAACCCGGCGATCATGGTTGACGGGGAGGAGATCTACGAGGGCCTCATGGACGCCGTCTTCACCACCCTGGCGGCGCTGCCCTCGCTGGAGGCCGACAACCCGCTGCGCAACTCCCGCACCGGCTCGATCTACATCGTCAAGCCGAAGCAGCACGGCCCGGAGGAGGTCGCCTTCACCAACGACCTCTTCGCCGCCGTCGAAGATCTGCTCGGCCTCGAGCGCTTCACCCTGAAGGTCGGGGTCATGGACGAGGAGCGCCGCACCTCCGTCAACCTCGACGCCTGCATCATGGCCGTCGCCGACCGTCTGGCCTTCATCAACACCGGCTTCCTCGACCGCACCGGCGACGAGATCCACTCCTCCATGGAGGCCGGCCCGATGGAGCGCAAGGCCGCCATGCAGACCGCCGCCTGGAAGCAGGCCTACGAGGACAACAACGTCGACGCCGGCATCGCGCACGCGCTGCCGGGCAGGGCGCAGATCGGCAAGGGCATGTGGGCGATGACCGACCTCATGCGGGGCATGGTCGACACCAAGATCGGTCAGCTGCGCGAGGGCGCCAACACCGCCTGGGTCCCCTCCCCCACCGCCGCCACCCTGCACGCGACCCACTACCACCTGGTCGACGTCGCCAGCGTCCAGGACGAGCTGCGCAGCCGCGGGCGCCGCGAGCGCTTCCACGACCTGCTCACCGTCCCGGTCCGGCAGGACGACTACACCGCGGAGGACAAGCGTGAGGAGATGGACAACAACTGTCAGTCCATCCTCGGCTACGTCGTGCGCTGGATCGAGCAGGGCGTCGGCTGCTCCCGCGTCCCCGACATCCACGACACCCAGCTGATGGAGGACCGGGCGACACTGCGCATCTCCTCCCAGATCCTGGCGAACTGGATTCGCCACAACGTCGTCACCGCCGAGGAGGTCGTCGATTCCCTGGAGCGCATGGCCGTGCTCGTCGACCAGCAGAACGCCGACGACCCGAACTACCTGCCGATGGCCGCCGACTTCGACAACTCCATCGGCTTCCAGGCGGCCAAGGATCTCATCCTGCAGGGCACGACGCAGCCCTCGGGCTACACCGAGCCGATCCTGCACGCGCGCCGACGCGAGTTCAAGGCCCGTCACGGCCTGGCGTAGGACGCCTGCCGACGCCCGCGCGACTACTCCAGGTCGTCGTGGGCGACCAGGCGGCGCGCCGCCTCGGTGATCGAACCCGACAGCGAGGGGTAGACGGCGAAGGTGTCGGCCAGGTTGTCGACGGTGAGGTTGTTGGTCACCGCCACCGCGATCGGCAGAATCAGCTCCGAGGCGGTCGGGGCGACCACCACGCCGCCGATGATGATGCCGGAGTGCTGGCGGCAGAAGAGTTTGACGAAACCGTGCTTGAGCGAGCGCATCTTGGCGCGCGGGTTCGACGTCAGCGGCAGCGTGATCATGCGGGCGGAGGCCTCGCCGTCGAGGATCTGCTTCTCGGTGATGCCCACCGCCGCGATCTCCGGACGGGTGAACACCGCGGTGGCGACCGTCTTCAGGCGCAGCGGGGACACGCCCTCACCGAGGTAGTGGTACATGGCGATGCGGCCCTGCATCGCGGCGACCGAGGCCAGCGGCATGAGCGCCGAGCAGTCGCCGGCGGCGTAGATGCCGGGGACGTTGGTCCGCGAGACGCGGTCGACCTTGATGTGTCCGGAGGGCTCGGTCTCGACGCCCACGCAGTCCAGGCCCAGGTCCTTCGTGTTGGGGACGGAACCAATCGACATCAGCGCGTGGGAGCCCTCGATCTCGCGACCGTCCTGGGTGCGGACGATGACGCCCGAGCCGGTGTTGATGACCTCCTCGACGCGCGCGTGCTTGACCAGGTTCACGCCGCGCTCGGCCAGGACGGTCTCGAGGGTGTCGGCCGCGTCCGAGTCGTCGTGCGGAAGGATGCGGTCGCGGGAGGCGACCATCGTCACCTGCACACCGAGCTCGGCGAAGGCGGAGACGAACTCGGCGCCGGTCACGCCGGAACCGACGACGATGAGATGCTCCGGCAGTTCCTTGAGGCCGTAGACCTGGCGCCAGTCCAGGATGCGGTCCCCGTCCGGGGCGGCCGCGGGCAGCACGCGCGGGGTGGCGCCCGTGCCGATGAGCACCATGTCGCACTCGATGACCTCGGTGGTGCCGTCGGCCTTGTCCACCTGCACCTTGTGCACGGTGGTGGCGGACTGCTCCTCGGCGAAGTAGCCGCGCCCCTCGATGACGCGGACGCCGCTGTCGACCAGCTGCTGGCGGATGTCGCCGGACTGGCGGGCCGCCAGGTCGAGGACGCGCTCGTTGAGGGCCGTCAGTGACAGGTGGGTCTTGCCGATGCCCTCGTTCAGGCCCATGGCGTCGGCGCGGCGCAGGTCGGTCTTGATGTTCGCGCCGGCGATGAAGGACTTGGAGGGGACGCAGTCGAGCAGGACCGAGGAGCCACCGGCACCGTTGTCCTCGATGAGCGTGATCTCGGCGTCGAACTTCTGTCCCGACAGTGCGGCTTCATAGCCTGCGGGACCGCCGCCGATGATGACGATTCGTGCAGTCAAGGTGTCTCCTCCGAAAACGATGCTGGCTGTACCGTCCGCCCATCCTAGCGGGTCCGGGGTTTCCGGCATGGTTCATCCGGGGCGACGCGCCAGAACCTAGATTTCCGGCGAGGCCGGGGAGGCCAGATACTCGTCGATCGTCGCCGCGAAGAGCCGCACGCCGACGCCGATCGCGCGCTCGTCGACAAGCAGGTCGCCCTGGTGGAGATCCTGCCGGTCGCCCTCCCCCGACCAGCTGCCCAGGCGCGCCATCGCACCCGGCACGTGCTCGAGGTACCAGGAGAAGTCCTCGCCGCCGGAGGACTGCGGCGCCTCCACCACGCCCTGCGGGTCGTTGCGACGGCCGGCCTTGGCCAGCAGCGCGGTGGCGACGTCGTCGTTCATCACCGGGGGCACGCCCCGGTTATAGTTGAGGGTGTGGGAGCAACCGGTCGGGGCGAGGACCTGGCCCACCAGCTCGTCGACGAGCGGTTCGATGTGGCGCCACACGTTGATGTCGGCGGTGCGCAGCGTGCCGGAGAGGACGCCCGACTCCGGGATGGCGTTCGGGGCGTAGCCGGAGCCGACCTGACCGAAGACGAGGACGGTGCCGGTGCGCGGATCGACGCGGCGGCTGAGCAGACCCGGCAGCTGGGTGATCAGCGCGCCGAGGGCGTAGACGACGTCCGCCGAGAGGTGGGGGCGGGAGGTGTGGCCGCCCGGGCCGTGGACCTGTATCTCCACGACGTCGGTGGCCGAGGTGATCGCCCCGGCGCGGACGCCGATGCGCCCGACCCGCAGCTTCGGCTCGACGTGGAGGGCGAAGATCGCCGCCACGTCGGTCAGCGCGCCCCAGGAAATGACGTCAGCGGCACCGCCCACCATGACTTCTTCGGCCGGCTGGAAGATCATCCGCACGCCGTGCTCGAGTTCCTCGCGGATCTCGGACAGGGCGCAGGCCAGCGCCAGCACGACGGTGGTGTGCACGTCGTGGCCGCAGGCGTGGGCCACGCCCGGGACGGTGGAGCTGTACTCGAGGCCGGTGGCCTCGCTCAACGGCAGTGCGTCGAGATCCGCCCGGAAGGCGATGCGCCCGTCCCCGGGCCCGATGTCCACCATGAGGCCGGTGCCCGGGAAGAGCTGCGGACTCAGACCGTGCTCGCGCAGGATCCCCGCCAGGAACTCGGTGGTCTCGACCTCGGCATTGGACAGCTCCGGGTGGGCGTGGATGTGACGTCGCCACCCGATGACGTCTTCGCGGTGTTCACGCAACCAACGGTCGACATGTCCGGAGACGGGCATGGCACATCCTCTCGCTCGGTGCTGCATTCGGGTTTATTGCCCGAGTCTACAACTAGACCAAGCGGTTCGGAAATAAGCACCGGCCCCACCTAGGACCGGGCCAGCGGCCAACTGGCCCGGTACTCCAGCACCACCTCGTCGACCTCCGGCAGCAGCTCCGCCGGGGTGACCTGCAGCGCGGCCGAGAGCCGGTAAATCGTCGACATCGTCGGATCCGCGCTGCGCGCCTGGTTGGATTCGTTGCGCTCCAGGTTGGAGATCGCGCTGCGCGACATCCCCGCCAGGTGCGCGAGCTTCTCCTGCGTCAACCCCCGTGCCAGGCGCAATGCGCGGAGATTGACCGCAAGGGTGTAGCCGTACCTGGGCCATTCGTTCTGAAATTGCTGTGCACTGATCGGCATCATGACGCCATCCCCGTCCCCCGAGAATCCGGCGACCCCCACGACCGCCGGTATGAGCCTCAACCTACCTCACAGATCAATGTTGCGCGGGCCGTAGAGGCGGTCGCCGGCGTCGCCGAGGCCCGGCACGATGTAGGCGTCCTCGTTGAGCTCCGGGTCGATGGCCGCGGTGACCAGGCGCACCGGGTAGCCGGAGTCGGCCAGCGCGTCGACGCCGGGCTGCGCGGAGACCACGCAGACGGCGGTGATGTCGGTGGCGCCGCGGTCGACGAGCAGACGCAGCGCGTGCAGCAGCGAACCGCCGGTGGCCAGCATCGGGTCGACGATGAAGACCGGGATGCCGGAGAGGTCCTGCGGCAGGGCCTCGAGGTACGGGACCGGCTCGTGGGTCTGCTCGTCACGGGCCAGGCCGATGAAGCCGACCTGCGCATCATTGATCATCGACAGCGCCGGGTCGATCATGCCGAGCCCGGCACGGATGACCGGGACGATGATCGGCGGCTGCTTGAGCCGGGTGCCCTCGGTCTCGGTGACCGGGGTCGTCAGCGGGTACTTCTCCACCGGCAGGTCGCGGGCGGCCTCATAGATGAGCATGCCGCCCAGATCGGACAGTGCGGAACGGAAGGCGGCGTTGTCGCTGCGCGCATCGCGCATGATCGACAGCCGCGAGATGGCCAGCGGGTGGTCTACGACGTGAATCTCCATGCCCTTCAATCTACCGCGCGGGAACCTCGGGCCCGCCTCGGCAGTCCAATTAGATATGACTCTTGATTTCGATCCCGATCACACCCTCGCCCTCGCCGCCGACGTCCGCGGCTCCGCCGACCACCTCCTGCCGGCCAGCGTGGCCGACCAGGGCACCGCGCCCTCGACCGCCGAGTTTCTCCGGGCGCTTGTCGACGCCACGGCGCGCCTCAACGACAACACCGGAATCCTGCGCCGCCGCCTCGCCGCCATCGCCGCGGACGCGGACGCCACGGTGACCTCGGCCCGCGCCACCGATGACGCCCTGGCCCGCACACTGGGAGTGACGTTGTGATCGTCGAGACCCTCCACCGCCTCGCCGGTGAGCTGCCGCCGCGCCTGCTCGCGCCGCAGATTCCGGACTTCCCGGAGGTCAGCGCCCTGGGGCCGCTGGCCCAGAACCTGGGGGTCGACCCCGGCCCGGTCATCGAGCAGCTGGAGCGCCACGGTGTCGACACCGACGCGCTGCGCTCCACCGCGCAGCAGGCCCGGCCGCTGATCGATCTCGCGGTCGACGACATCACCGCCCTGGGACTGGATCTGCTGCGCAGGTCGATCCCCGTCGCCGCCCAGCTGCCCCTCCCGCTGCTGCGCCCGGCCGCCACCGCGCAGCTGGGGGTGATGGCCACGGAGACCCTGACCCTGGCGGGCCAGCGCCTGGTGACCCTGGCCCACGAGCTGGCCCCGCTGGCGGCGCGGCTGGACCGGATCGCGCTCGAGAACCACCCCGAACCGGATCCACCGTTGCCCGCCCCGGTGGAGGCCCAGCCCCACGCCCCGTCCCCGGCGGCACAGGCTGAACAGGAGATGCCGGTGATGCAGCAGGCGTCGGCAAGCGGACAGGCGACGGTGGACGGGCAGGCCGGGGCGGGCGGGCAGGCGGCGGTGGCCGCCGCCCTCGGGCAGGTCGGCACCCCCTATGTCTGGGGCGGCACCACTCCGGCGGGCTTCGACTGCAGCGGACTGGTGCAGTGGTCCTACGCCCAGGCCGGGATTGAGCTGCCGCGCACGGCCGCCGAGATGGCCATGGGCCAGCAGGTCAACTACGAGGACCTGCGGCCCGGTGATCTGGCCGTGTGGGACGGGCACGTCGCCATGTACACCGGGGACGGAATGATGGTGGAGGCCGGGGACCCGGTGCAGACGAATCCGGTCCGGACGTCGAACATCGGCATGGGCTTTCTGGGTTTCTGGCGACCGACCGGGTGAGGGAACGGCCACCTCGGCTAGACTTTCCCACCATGACTAAGCGCGCGATCGTTCCCGTCAAACTGTCGCTGGCCGAGGGCGACTTCTACACCCTGTGGGCCCCGACCTGGATTGAGCACGGCGCCGAGTGGCAGGCGTTCCTCGGCGACGACGAGGACGTGCTGGTCTTCCACTCCCCGGCAGAGGTGCTGACCTACCTCGAATCCGGTCGCCCGCACGACCTCCTCAACCATCCGGAGTGGAAGCGCTTCGACGCCGGGGTGGCCGACCGCGTCGTGCCCGGCAAGGACGACGAGTACGACATCATCGGCGCGCCGGCGCTGTTGGCGGAGCGCCCCTCCTACGAGAACGTCAAGAAGCTGGCCGGCGTCCTCGACGTCGCCGAGTCGCTGGCCCGCGTCGGCGGCGCCGAGGACGCGGTCATCTTCTTCGCGTCGCACTCGGTGCTGCGCAACGTCGACCGCGGCGCCGACGCCTTCGCCGGCGACCAGGGCCTGGAGGAGTGGTCCGCCATCGGCCGCTCGGTGCTGAACAACTGGAGGACGGTCGTCGAGGACCTCGGCGCCCACGTCCGACTCGTCGAGTCGCAGGACAAGGCCACCGTCGAGGACGCCTCCGTGCGGATCGCGACCTCCACCGCCGTGGCAGCCGAGGCCCGGCGGGAGGCGGAGAAGGCCCGGCAGGCCGAGGTCGAAGCCGCCGACCCCTACGACACCTCGCCCTGGGCCGCGGCCGGCATCGACCCGGTCCGGATTTCCGTGCAGGGCAAGAGCGTCTACACGCTGCGCACCTACCTGGGCAAGGACCCGGTGTTCCTGGGCCGCTACGGCGAGATCTTCACTTTCCCGACCACCAAGCAGCTGCTGCGCTGGCTGCTCGACAACGACGAGCACGACCTGGCGCGTGTCTCCACCTGGGAGGACCTGGTCACCGCCGCCAACTCCGGCGAGCTGATCGTCGGCGTCCACCGTGACAACTCCTACTCCCTGACCGGCCTGGCCGAGGACATCGAGAAGGGCCCGGAGGCGGTCGATACCCATCAGATGAGCCGCGCCTACGAGCTCATGGCCGACGCCGCCGACTGGGCCGGTGACGACTCTCTCAACGAGTACCTGCTGGCCAACCCGCGTTTTCAGGACTACCTCAGTTACATGCTCGGCTCCTCCGAGTCCGCCGGCTACGTGCCGTCGCGGCCGTACACCGACAAGGCCGAGAGCTGGCGGGAGCTGGAGGAAATGCTCGTCAAGCGCTTCTCCAAGTTTTAGGCGGCGCATCCCGGACGCGGTGGGGCGGAGAATTATTTCCGTCCCGCCGCTTTTTCGCGCCCGCCCGGGCCTAGACTTTCCCCATGAAGACAGACGCCGCGCTGCGTGTCGAAGGGCTCAACGTCATCCGCCAGGGCAACCACATCATCCCCGACCTCTCCTTCTCCCTCCCCGCCGGATCCATCACCGGCCTGCTCGGTCCCTCCGGCTCGGGCAAGACCACCGTCCTGCGCGCCATCATCGGTGTCCAGAAGTTCTCCTCGGGCTCCATCGAACTGCTGGGGCGGCCCGCCGGGCACCCGGAGCTGCGCCGGCGGGTGGCCTACACCAGCCAGTCCCTCTCGATCTACCGTGACATCTCGGTGCGCGCCAACGTCGAGTACTTCGCCGCTCTCGCCGGGGCATCCGCGGCGGACGCGCGACAGGCGCTGGCGCGGGTGGAGATGGCGGAGTACGCGCAGCGACGGGTGGACTCGCTCTCCGGCGGGCAGGCCAGCCGCGTCTCGCTGGCGTGCGCACTCGTCGGCGCGCCGGAGTTCCTCATCCTCGATGAGCCGACCGTGGGCCTGGACCCGGTGACCCGGCGCGCCCTGTGGGAGACCTTCCACGCCATCGCCGCGGGCGGCGCCACGCTGCTGATCTCCAGTCACGTCATGGACGAGGCCGCCCGCTGCGACGCGGTCATGCTGCTGCGCGACGGCCGGCTGCTCGCCCACGCCCCCATCGCCGAGATCGAGCGGTCGACGGGCACGACCACCGCCGAGGACGCTTTCCTCGCGCTCATCGAGGGAGGGAGCCCGGCATGAGGGCCTTCGCCACCACCCGGCGCGTCGCCCAGCAGCTGCGCAGCGATCCCCGCACCGTCGGGCTGGTCGTCGTCGTGCCCTCCATCCTGCTGACGCTGCTCTACTTCGTCTACGTCGACGCCCCGGTCCCGCCGGGCGGGCAGGCGACCTTCGACCGGATCGGGCCGATCATGCTCGCGGTCCTGCCGATGATGCTCATGTTTGTGGTGACCTCGGTGGTCATGCTGCGCGAACGCACCTCCGGCACGCTCGAGCGTCTCATGACGACGCCGATCTCGCGGTGGAACTTCATCGCCTCCTACGCGCTGGTCTTCGGCCTCCTCGCGATGATCCAGGCCGGGGTGCTCGCCTTCCTCATCCTCGGCCCGATGGGGGTGGGTATCACCGGGTCGGTCTGGTCGCTGCTGCTCGTCGCGCTTCTCGACGCCATCTTCGGCGTCGCCTTCGGCCTTTTCGCCAGCGCCTTCGCGCGCACGGAATTCCAGGCGGTCCAGTTCATGCCGCTGTTCATCGGCCCGCAGATCTTCCTCTGCGGGCTGCTCGCCCCGAAGGAGCACATGCCCGCCGTGCTGCGCTGGGTCTCCGAGGTGCTGCCGATGACGTGGGCGGTCGACGTCGTCCGCGAGGTGCAGACCTCCCCTGACCTGTCGGCGGACTCCTGGCTCCACCTCGCCCTGCTGGCCGGCGTCACGCTGGCGACGCTGGCCGTCGCCGCGGCCACCATGCCGCGCAGCACGGTCTAGTGCTCGTGGGCCGCGGCGTCGAGATCCTGCTCGTCGGCCAGTGACTCGTAGTGGCCGAGGACCTGCTGGAGCAGCTCCTGGCGGCGCTCGACCGGGGCGAAGGAATGCTCGATCGCGGCGCGAGTGAGGTCGAAGAGCTCGTCGAGTCCGTAGTCGAAGGTCTCCACCAGGCGGAGGAACTCATCGGTGGTGGAGGTGACCTCGGTCTGGCCGGGGCTGACGACGACGGCGAAACCCATCTGCTGCAGCAGCGTCAGCGGGTGGTCGGCGTAGTCCTCGATCAGGCCCATCTTCTCCTCCAGCGCGGGGCTGAGCTCGAGGGCGAGGCCGCGGTCGCGAACCCACGTGGACACCGGTCCCGTCCGGATGCCGTCGAGGGAGACCTCGAAGTCGTCGATGATGCTGAGGCCGTGGCCGATGCGCTGCGCACCGAGGTTGACGGCCTCGGTGATCTGGGCCAGGTCTCCGGAGCAGTGCAGTGTCACCGGCACGTAGTTTTCGCGCAGGTGGCGCAGGGCGTCGACGTGGGCGTCGAGGCGGGTGTCGTCGCCGGCCAGGTCGAAGCCGACGATGCGGTCGGTGGCCTCCCTCTTCTCGACGGTGAGGCGGGCGAGCTCGTCGACGTTGTCCAGCTGGCGCATGGCGGTGATGATCAGGCGGGCGTCGATTCCGGAGACCGCGCCACAGGCGCGCACCGCGGCGTCGACGGCCTCGCCGAAATCCATCTCGGCGAGCTCGGGGTGGAAGCGCAGCTCCGCGTAGACCACGCCGTCCGCGGCGAGCTCCTCGACGTTGGTGCGCACCAGGGCCTCGACGTCGGCGGCGGTGCCGGCCGCGCCGAGGTGCTCGTGGAGGATGACCTTGGGCAGCTGGGCCAGGGTCTGGCGGGTGACGTGCTTGTGCTCGGGGCTGATCTGCGGTGAGTCGTTCATGCCCACCATCGTAGGCCCGACCTTATGATGAATCCCGCCATGACTACGATCGCCGCACAGCTTCTCCTGGGCTCAGCCCTCACCCTGGCGGCCCCCGCCCCCGTCCCGCCCGAGCTGACGCCCGCACCGGAGACCGCCTCGGCGTTCGCCCAGGACGCCGAAACCCCGAAGTCCGAGCCCGCGCGGCGAAGCGAGTGGCCCGACACGGACTCCTGCCCCAACGCGTTAACCCCGCCGGAGCCGACGACGACCTCGGAAATGCTGGCGCCCGGGCAGGTCGGGCCCACTCCCCCGCCCGTGGTGGTGGAGGGCAACTGCGGCGTCGCCACGGTACGTGGCTTCGTGATGCCGGAGAAGATCATGGCCGCCTCCTTCCTGGTGGCCGACATCGACACCGGCGAGATCATCGCGCAGAAGGATCCGCACGGGCGCTACCGGCCGGCGTCGATCATCAAGGCGCTGCTGGCGCTGGTGGCGTCCAGGGAGCTGCCCCTGGACCGGGTCATCGTGGCCTCCCACGGGAGCGCCGCCCAGCAGGGCTCGTCGGTCGGGATCGGTGAGGGCGGGGAATACACGGTCGAGCAGCTGCTCCAGGGCCTGCTCATGGGCAGCGGCAATGACGCCGCGCACGCCCTGGCCCAGGAGCTCGGCGGCGACGAGGCGACGCTGCGCAAAATCAACGAGCTGGCCGCGGACCTCGGCACCACGGACACCTACGCGGCCACCTACTCCGGACTGGACGCGCCGGGGATGTCCTCCTCCGCCCATGACCTCGGCCTGATCTACCGCGCCGCCTACCGGGACCCCGCCCTGGCGCGCATCATGAACACTGAGACGGTTCCCTTTCCCGGGTACGGGGACGTCCCGGGCTACGAACTCGGCAACGACAACGGCCTGTTCATGAATGACCCGGACGGCATCGGCGGCAAGACCGGTTACACCGACGACGCCAACCACACCTTCGTCGGGGCGATGGACCGGGGCGGGGAGCGACTGATGGTCATCCTGCTCGACACCACCCTCGAGGGCGGGCGCGCGTGGGAGCAGGCGCAGCGCCTGCTGCACGCCGCCTACGACGCCGACGCCCGCGAGCCGATCGGCGCCCTGACGCCGGTGGCGGCCCCCACCACCGCGACGCTCACGCCGGGCCAGACCCCGTCGACGACCCCGGCGGACCCGGAAACGGAACGATCGCAGGATGCGCAGATGCTCAGCATCCTGCTTCCTGCGATCGTGGCGCTGGTCGCGCTGATGTCCGTGGTCGCCTCGATGGCCCGGCGCCGCGACCGCGCCGGGCGGCACCGGCGCTAGCGGCGGCGCCGCGTCAGCAGCGCCAGCAGACCCGCACCGGCCGCGCCCAGGGCGGCGCCGGCGCCCAGCACGGCGCCGGAGTCCGGGCCGCGGTGGACCTCATTGCGCACGTGGATGACGGCCGGGTCCGGCGTCTTCGTCCGGGTCTGCATCAGTGCCTCCTCGGTGGTCGCGGTCCAGGCGGCCACGTACATCACCACGCGCCAGACCAGGTACATGACGATCATCAGGCCGATGATCGGGCCGAAGATGGCGCCGGCCGGGTTGCTCACGGCGGAGGAGAAGATCACGGTCGACAGCTGCTTGATCACCTCGAAGGCGACCGCGCCGAGGAGGGCTCCCTTGAACGCCGCGGAGCGCGGGACCTTGGTGCGCGGCAGGGCGGCCATCATCCAGTACATGACCAGGAAGTTGGCCAGCAGGCCGATGACCAGGCCGGCCAGGAAGATGAGGAAGTCCATGCCGGGAAACCCGGCCACGCCGAGCCGTTCCAGGACGGACTGGGTGATGCCCGAGGAGCCGATGGCGGTCACGCCGAAGGCGATGATCAGCGCCACGAGCAGCCCGATCAGGGCGATGAGGTCGTAGACCTTCTTCATTATGAAGTTGCCGCCCTCGGTCGGGTCCAGGCCCCACATCGCGCCGATGCCGGCGCGGAGGTTGTTCATCCAGCCGAGCCCCGACCACAGGGCGGTCAGCGCGCCGATACCGAAGACGGCGCCGCGCTGGGCGATGGCCATCTCGATGACCTGGTTGACTAGGTCTCCGACGTCACCCGGCAGACCGCTCGAGATCTGGTCCTGAATCTGCTGGAGCAGCTCGGGGCGGTTGGCGACCACCATCGCCAGCACCGCGAAGGTCAGCATCGCGAGCGGGAAGATGGACATCACCGAAAAATAGGTGATCCCCGCCGAGTACTGGTTGCCGCCCTGGGAGCCGAAACGCTCCTGCATCCGCATGAGGTGGTCCAGCCACGGCTGCTTGTCGCGGACCTTGTCGACGACCCCCGGCTCGTCCGCGTGGGCGCGTTCGATTCCGTACTGGTCCGTGTACTTTTCGTTCGGTTGTGTGCGGGTTGTCATGTCGGTCCTCCCTCGAACGGTCCTCGCAACTGACTCCAACATAAACAAAAGCTGAAGATTGCGCAGGACCGTCCGGTGGACGACACCGGATCGTTACCCGCTAAACGACGCCCCTAGCGGCGCTTCTTGGGGGCCAGGAAGCCGATCTTGTCGTAGACGTCGGCCAGCAGGGGGGCCGCGAGCGAGGCGGCCTTGTCCGCGCCCTGGGCCAGGAGATCCTCCAGCTGGGCCCGGTCGGCCATCAGCTCGTCGTAGCGCGCCTTGAGCGGGGTGGTGAAGGTCTCCAGCGCCTCGGCCGTATCGACCTTGAGCTGGCCGTAGCCGGCGCCCTCATAACCGGCCACCAGGGCGTCGACCGGGGTACCGGTCAGCGCCGACTGGATGGCCAGGAGGTTGGACACGCCCGGCTTCTCCGCGCGGTCGAAACGGATGACGCCCTCGTCGTCGGTGACGGCGGAGCGGATGCGCTTGGCGGAGACCTTCGGATCGTCGAGGAGGTTGACCAGGCCCTTCGGATTGGCGCCGGATTTCGACATCTTCGCGGTCGGCTCCTGCAGGTCGTAGATCTTGGCCGAGCCCTCCGGAATGAACGCCTCGGGCACGACGAAGGTCTCGCCGTAGCGGGAGTTGAAGCGCTCGGCCAGGGTGCGGGTCAGCTCCAGGTGCTGGCGCTGATCCTCGCCGACCGGGACGAGCTGCGGGGAGTACAGCAGGATGTCCGTGGCCATGAGGATGGGATAGGTGAACAGGCCCACGGAGGTTCGGTCCGAGCCCTGCTTCGCGGACTTGTCCTTGAACTGTGTCATGCGCGAGGCCTCGCCGAAGCCGGTGAGGCAGTTGAACACCCAGGTCAGCTCGGCGTGCTCGTGGACGTGGGACTGGACGAACAGGGTCGACTTGTCCGGGTCGATGCCCAGGGCGATGAGCTGCGCCGCGCCGGCGATGGTGCGTTCGCGCAGCTCCGCCGGATCCTGGTCGACGGTGATCGCGTGCATGTCCGGAATGAAGTAGAACGCCTCGTAGTCGTTCTGCAGGTCAATCCACTGCTTGATCGCGCCAAGGTAGTTGCCGAGGTGGTAGGAGTCCGCCGTGGGCTGGATGCCGGAGAGTACGCGCTGCTTGTCAGTCATGCTGGATCAGTCTAGACGGCGGTCGGCGGAGACGAGCCTCCGGTCACGCCCCAGCGCACGGGCGGGGTTCCCCGGAAAACACGACGCGAGGGGCACCCGTGTCGGGTGCCCCTCGCGTCAGCGGAAGCTGGTTCTAGATCTTCTTGCTCGTGGGAGCGAACATGTCGAGGGCGACGGCGATGCCCGCGACGAAGACGGCGCCGCCCGTGGCGGTCAGCAGCATGGCGACGATGGCCATGACGGAGAAGCCGGCGGAGAGGATCCACCAGATGCCCACCGCGAGGAGGATGGCACCGAGGATGAGGTAGATGAGGGCGCGCATGAGGTTCCTTTTCCTAGTTCAACTCACTGTTCAAGCAGAAAGGTTAACAGTTAGCGATCGGGATCGGGAGCCTTCGGGGGCCACTGCTGCTCCGGTTCGGGGTCCATCTTTCGTTTGGTCCGGTTGAGCAACGAGTACCGGGTGGCCTCCTGCCGCAGGCGCGCGGCACGTCGGCGCGCGGCGCTGACCGAGCGGCGGACGAAGCGGGCGGAGAACCTGAGGCGCGGGTCCATGGGGGCGTCGTCCTTGAACTCGAAGACGGGCAGGCCCTTCTTGGAGTCCATCGTCGTGACGCGGGTGATGAAGGCGACCAGCACGGAGATGATGATGACCCAGTCCTCGGGAATGCCCAGCCACAGACCGGCCATGTAGACGGCCGTGGTCAGCACCGCGATGGAGGCGTAGAGGTCCTGGGTGAACACCAGGGGGATGCGGTCGGAAAGGATGTCGCGCATGATGCCGCCGGAGACGCCGGTGAGCACCGCCGCCACCGCCGCGATGATGAAGCCGTGGCCCAGGGACAGGGCGACCTGGGTGCCGAGTACGGCGAAGGCCGCCAGGCCGATGGCGTCGCCGACGAGAAACAGCCGGTTGAAGTAGCGCAGCAGGAATGACAGCTGCGTGGTCACCAGGGCGACGACGATGCACAGCAGCAGGTATATCGGCTGCTCGACCCAGGTCAGCGGGTAATTGTCGAGGATGATGTCACGGATGGTGCCGCCGCCCAGGGCGGTGAGGGCGGCGAGGGAGGAAACTCCGAACCAGTCGAACTTGAGGCGTCCGGCCGACAGTGCGGCGGTCACCGACTCGGCGGAGATGCCGATGACCCACAGGGTCGTCAGCAGTGCGGCAGTGTCCATTCCCGTGGCCTAGACGTCGTACTCGACGAGCACCGGGGAATGGTCGGACCAGCGGGTCTCGACGGACTCGGCACGGTCGACCCAGGTGCGGGTCGCCCTCTGCAGCAGGGCCTCGGTGGCGGCGTGATAGTCGATGCGCCAGCCCGCGTCGTTGTTGAAGGCCTGGCCGCGGTAGGTCCACCACGTGTACGGGGCGTCCTCCGGGCGGAGGCGGCGGGCGACGTCGAACCACTTCGGGTCCGGGGCGGCGGTGCGGATCGGGCGCGGCTCGTAGTCGACGACCCCGAAGAACTCGCCGAGACCCGCCTTCTCCTGGGCGTGCTCGTCCGGGAAGGACCCGAAGACGGAGTCCATCCAGGCCCGCTCGTCCGGGAGGTGGCCGGACTTCTTGCGGTTGGTCCTGGAGTTCTTCAGGTCCTGCTCGCGGTGGCAGATGTTCCAGTCGCCGCAGATGAGGGCGTGCTCGTGGGCGTCGGCCAGCTCGTCCAGGACGTCGCTGAACTCGTCGAGGAAGTGGTACTTCTCGTCGAGCTTCTCCGAGTCGACGGAGCCGGAGGGCAGGTAGAGCGAAGCCAGCCGGATGCCCCGGTAGGTGCCCTCGAGCCAGCGGCCGGAGTCGGCGAAGGAGCCGAAACCGACGGCGACGTCCTCGAGCGGCTCCCGGGAGAGGATGCCGACGCCGGCGCGGCCCTTGGCGGCCGCCGGGGCGCCGACGTAGTGCCAGCCGGCGTCGAGGGCGGGCTGGAGCGACTCGACCGACTGCTCGACGGTGGCGCGGACCTCCTGCAGCATCACCACTTCGGCGGGGGTCTCCCGCAGCCAGGCCAGCATGCCCGGGTTGTCCTCATGGCGCTGCTTCGTGGCGGCGCGGATGCCGTTGACGTTGACACTCGCAATGGTGATACTCATGGGTTCCTATGCTAATCGCGACCGAATCCTGGACGTGAGCCACCATACGACACCGGCGAGACCGACCAGCAAAGCGATGGCCAGCAGCGGAGCGAAAATTCCCGCCAGGGTCAGCGAGAGCGCGGCCGCGTCGCCCGCGGCCGACGCGGCGATGGTGCCGGTCCCCACCGTGGCCGCGTCGATGACCGGCCGGGTCGTGGCTCTCCCCACGTGAATCGCCAGCGCAATGAACACGCCGGCGGCGACCGCCCACCAGTTGATCGCGGCGGAGCCGTCGACGGCGGTGGCGGAGCCGAAGACGATGCCGCCGGAGGTGGGGCGGATGAGCGTCTGGACGATGTCGTTGATCGAGTCCACCGCCGGAATCTTGTCGGCGACGAACTCGATGACGAGCAGCGCCGCGACGACGCCCAGCAGGATCGGGTGAGCGAGCCATTCCCAGCCGGCGGGCAGGTGAACGACGTCGCTGAAACGGGCGAGCAGCCCGAAAACCAGGAGCGGGACATAGGCGTTGAGCCCGGCGGCGGTGGCCAGGCTGACGGCGGTGGCGAGGTCCATGGGCCCATTGTCGAACCCGGTCCCCGCCCGCGCAGATTCCCCGACAAAATAGTGATCTAGGCCACATATTGGCCCCGCCCCTTCACCTAGCAACAGAGAGCAAGTAATCTCCCCCTAACTTAGGTTAGGCAGACCTTAGTAACATCGATCCCGGCCTGCCCACGGAAAGGTTCCCCTTGACTACCGCACTCTCCCGCCGACTCTCCGCCGCCCTGTCCGTCGGCCTGGTCACCGCCGCACTGGCGTCCTGCTCTCCGGCGACGCCGGACCAGGAGCAGGGCCAGGGCCAGGACCCAGCCGGCGTCGACAAGCCCGCCGAGGGCGACGCCGACTTCCCCGTGACCATGTCCCACGCCTTCGGGGAAACCACCATCGACGATAAGCCGGCGCGGGTCGCGGCGGTGGGCTGGGCCAACAACGAGGTCCCGATCGCCCTGGGCGTGGAACCGGTGGGCATGTCCGCCGCGGCCTTCGGCGACGACGACGGCGACGGGGTCCTCCCCTGGGTGGAGGACGCGCTGGCCGAGCAGAACATGACCACGCCGGTCCTTTTCGACGAGACCGACGGCATCCCCTTCGAGGACGTCGCCGCCACCCAGCCGGACGTCATCCTCGCCGCCTACTCGGGACTGACCCAGCAGGACTACGACACCCTGAGCAAGATCGCCCCCGTGGTCGCGTACCCGGACGTGCCGTGGGGCACCACGCTCGACGAGATCATCACCCTGAACTCCGAGGCGCTCGGACTCGGCGATCAGGGCCGTGAGCTGGCCGACGCCGTCCACACCGACATCGACGCCGCCGTCGCCGAGCACCCCGCGCTCGAGGGCACCACCGTCCTGTTCACCGCCTTCGGCAGCACCAGCGACTCTTCGAAGATCGGGTTCTACACCCTCGAGGATCCCCGCGCCGGTTTCCTGGCCGAGGCCGGAATGGGGGTGCCGCAGGTCGTGCGTGACGCCTCCGAGAACACCAGCGAGTTCTGGCTGGAGCACTCCGCCGAACGCCCGGAGGACTTCGCCGACGTCGAACTCATCATCTCCTACGGCTCCGACGACCCCGCCGAGAACGAGAAGACGCTGACCGACATGCAGGCGGATCCGCTGCTGGGCAAGATCCCGGCCATCCGTGACGGACACGTCGCCTTCCTCGGCTCCGATCCGTTGGCCGCCTCCTCCAACCCCTCCCCGCTTTCGGTCGGGTGGGGCATCAACGACTACTTCAACGTCCTGGAGACGGCCCTGACCTCCGATGCTTAAGCCCGCCAGCCCCGTCCGCCGCGTCACCCGGCCCCTTGCCCTCGGGACCCTGGGTGTTCTCCTGGTGATCGCCTGCCTCGCCTCCGTGGCGTTCGGGGTCCGCGACATCACGGCGGCGGACGTCCTCGCGGCGCTGGGCGGGGCCACCGACACCGCCTCCCAGGCCGCCGCCTACCAGCGCATCCCCCGCACCCTGGCGGCCGTCGTCGTCGGCGCCGCCCTCGCCGTCGCGGGCGCGACCATGCAGGCGATCACCCGCAACCCGCTGGCCGATCCGGGCGTGTTCGGGGTGCTGTCCGGATCCGCGCTGGCCGTCGTCGTCCTGCTCACGGTGGCCGGTTCCCCGTCCCCGGCGCTGATCTCGGCGGCGGCCGTGCTCGGGGCGGCCGGGGCCAGCGCCTTCGTCTACGCGATCGGCTCGGCGGGCAGGGCCGGAGCCACCCCGCTGACCCTCGCCCTGGCGGGCGCGGCCACCTCGGCCGCGCTGACCTCGCTGACCACCGCGCTGATCCTGCCCCGCTCCCAGAGCCTGGACTCCTACCGGCAGTGGATGGTCGGCGGCACCGGCGGCACGGACTGGTCCGAACTGTCCCTGGCCGCCCCGGTCATCGCCGTCGGCGTCCTCGTCGTCCTCGGTCACGGCGGCGGCCTCAACGCCCTGGCCCTCGGCGACGACGTCGCCGCCGGCCTGGGCTACGCCGTCACCCGCACCCGTCTCGTCGGCTGGGGCGTGGCCGCCACGCTGGCCGGCGTCGCCACCGCCCTGTGCGGCCCCATCGCCTTCATCGGACTGGTCGTCCCCCACGCCGTCCGGCTGGTCAGCGGCCCGGACCAGCGCTGGCTGCTGCCGCTGTCCGCCGTGGGCGGGGCCATTTTCCTGGTCCTCGCCGACACCCTGGGCCGGGTGGTCGCTCCCCCGGCCGAGATCGCGGTCGGCGTCGTCACCCCGCTGATCGGCGCCCCCGTCTTTCTCTGGGTCGTGCGCACGATGAAAACGAGGTCGCTGTGACGCTGGCCGGTGAACTCGCCGAGGCCCGGGCCGGGCGCCGCCGCCACCGCGCGGTCGTCACGCTCGCACTGCTGCTTGCCCTGGCCGCGCTGTGGGGGCTGCACCTCTCCCTGGGCCGGGTCGTCTACTCCCCCGCCGAGATCCTTGCGGGCCTGCGGGAGGGCGACTTCATCATCGCCCAGCTGCGCCTGCCCCGCGTCGCCCTGGCCACCGCGACCGGGCTGGCCTTCGGCGCGGCCGGCTGTGTCTTCCAGACCCTGCTGCGCAACCAGTTGGCCTCCCCGGACATCATCGGGGTGAGCACCTCGGCCGCGGTCGCGGGCGTGGTCGGCATCGTCGTCCTGGGCCTGAGCCAGTGGCAGACCTCGTTGCTGGCACTGGCCCTGAGCCTGGTCACCGCGGCGGGCATGTTCGCCCTCGCCCACCGCTCAGGCTTCTCTGCGACCCGGCTGATTCTGGTGGGGCTCGGGGTGGCCGCCTTCGGGCAGTCCGTCATCACCTGGACCATCTCGATCGCCTCCGCCTACGACCTGCCCGCCGCCACCCGCTGGCTGACCGGTTCGCTCAACGACGCCTCCCCGACCACCGTCACCCCGGTCGTGCTCGCCGTCGTCCTGCTGCTGCCCGTGGCCCTGGCCTTCACCCACCACCTGGACGTGCTGCGCTTCGGCGAGGACCTCGCCCGGGGTCTGGGCGTCCCCGTCGGCTTCTCCCGGGTGGTGCTGCTGCTGACGGCGGTGGGCCTGATCGCGGTGGCCACCGCCGCCGGCGGGCCGATCGCCTTCGTCGCCTTCCTCTCGGGCCCCATCGCCGCCCGGCTGGCCGGCGTCTCCACCCCGCCGGTGCTGCAGTCGGCGCTGGTGGGTGCCGTCCTCGTCGCCGGTGCGGACGCCGTGGGCCAGCACCTCCTGCCCGTGGCCTATCCGGTGGGCGTGCTCACCGGCGCCGTCGGCGCCCCCTATCTGCTCTACCTGCTCCACCAGAAGGGACGATCATGACCACTCTCACCGCCGAACGCATCAGCGTGGCCTACGAGGGCCGGGCCGTCATCGAGGAACTCTCGCTGCACCTTCCGGACGGCCGGGTCACCGCCGTCATCGGCGCCAACGGCTGCGGAAAATCCACCCTGCTCCGGACCCTGGCCCGGCTGCTGCCCACGACCTCCGGGCGGGTGCTTGTCGACGCCACCGACGCCGCCTCCTTCCGACCCCGCGAGTTCGCCCGCCGCGTCGGGCTGCTGCCCCAATCCCCCGTCGCCCCCGAGGGGATCCTGGTCGCCGACCTCGTCGGGCGGGGACGGTCCCCGCACCAGGGCCGCTTCGGGCGCTGGCGGGCCGGGGACTACGCAGCGGTCGCTGACGCCCTGGAAATGACCGGGCTGACGGAGCTGGCCCAGCGGCCGGTGAACGAGCTCTCCGGTGGCCAGCGGCAGCGCGCCTGGATCGCGATGGTGCTCGCCCAGCAGACCGACGTGCTCCTGCTCGACGAACCCACCACCTACCTGGACGTCACCACCCAGCTGGAGATCCTCGAGCTGCTCGGAGACCTCAACCGGCGCCTGGGCACCACCGTCGTCATGGTGCTCCACGACATGAACCTGGCCGCGCGCTACAGCGACCACCTCGTCGCGATGCGCGCGGGCGCGATCCTCGCCGAGGGCACGCCGGAGGAGGTGGTCACCGCCGACACCCTGGCCGAGGTCTTCGACCTGGACGCCCAGATCCTCACCGATCCCCTGACCCGCCGCCCCCTGGTCGCCCCCATCGGGCGCCGAACCCCCACGACCACGAAACCCACGACCACGAAAGCAGAGCCGCAATGACCTTCCGCCCCTTCTCCGCCCTCGTCGAGGACGTCGCCCGCATCAGCCCAAACTTCATCCGTCTCACCCTCGGCGGCGACCTGGCCGACTTCGGCCCCGCGCCGGGCGTCCCCGTCAGGGATCTGCGCATCAAACTCATGCTGCCCACCGACGACGGCCACCGCCCCGTCATCGCCGACACCGACTCCTGGTACGAGGACTGGCGGGCGATGCCGGAGGAGGAACGCGGCTACATGCGCACCTTCTCCGTCCGCGAGCTGCGCCGCGACCCCGACGGCACCCGTCTGGTCGTCGACGTGGTCCGCCACCTCGACGAGGGGGCGTCGGGCCCGGCCAGCCGTTTTGCGGCGTCGGCCCGGCCCGGGGACGGGCTGACCGTGATCGGGCCCGACCGCACGGATGACAGCGAGGCCGGCATCGAATTCCAGCCCCGCCCCGGGGAGGCCGTCGCCCTCTTCGCAGACGAGACCGCCGTGCCGGCCGCCTGCCGCATCCTCGAGGACCTGCCCGCCGACGCCACCGGGTCCGCGTTCCTCGAGGTGCCGACCGAGGCCGACCGCCTGCCCGTCGACGCCCCGGCCGGGGTGGGCGTGACCTGGCTGGTCCGGGACGGCGCGGAGCACGGGAGCCTGCTGGCCGGCAGCGCCGGGGCCAACGTCACCGTCACCCGCGACGACTCCCCTGAGCTGCCGTGGATCCGTGCCGAGGAGCGCCGGGACGGGAACGCGGACAACTTCTACTGGATCGCCGGTGAGGCGAGCATGGTCACCACGCTGCGCAGGCACCTCGTCGCGACGGTGGGCGTCGACAAGTCCCGGGTCGCGTTCATGGGCTACTGGAAGATCGGCGTCGCCATGCGCGGTTAGCGCCGCGTCCCCACCATCGGGAACCACAGCAGGATGGCGATGACCGTCATGCCCGCCCCCACCAGCGACGGCGCCGCAAAGGAGAATCCCGCCCCGACCACGAGACCGCCGATGGCCGCGCCCGCGGCGTTGCCGAGGTTAAACGCCGACTGGCTCATCGCCGCGGCCAGCGTCTTGGCCTCCCCGGCTACGTCCATCAGCCGCAGCTGCACCGGCGCCGTCAGCGACGCCCCCGCGAAACCGATGGCGCCGAAGATGAGCGTGGCCGGCACCGCGTGGGAGGCGGCGAGATAGAAGGCCACCAGCATCACGGTCACCGACACCAGGGAGACGAGGATGGCGCGGTCGACGTTGCGGTCCGCCAGGCGGCCGCCGGCGTAGCTGCCGAGGGTGTTGCCGACCCCGTAGGCCATGAGCACCAGCCACATCCACCGCACGTCGAGCCCGGCCATCTCCGTCATCGTCCAGGTGATGTAGGTGTACACGGAGAACATTCCGGTGAAACCGATGGTGGCCAGGGCGATCGTCAGCCACACCTGGGGCAGTCGCACCGCGCCGAGTTCGGTGCGGACGTCGGTGGGCTTCATGTTGACCATGTGCGGCATGAGCAGCACCAGCAGGCTCAGCGCCGCCAGACCGATGACGACGACCAGGGCGTAGGCCGCCTGCCAGCCGAGCCACTGCCCCAGCGCCTGGGCGGCCGGCACGCCGATGATCGTGGCCACCGACAGGCCCATGCCCACCAGGGCGATCGCCGTGCCCCGCTTGCCCGGCGGGGCCATCGAGGCGGCCGAGAGGCCGGCCACCGAGAAGTACGCGCCGTGCGGCAGGCCCGCGATGAAGCGGGCGACGAGCAGCACCTCGAAGTTCCAGGCGAACGCGGAGAGCACGTGGCCCACCACCAGCAGCGCCATGAGCAGGACGAGCAGGCGCCGGCGGGGCATGCGCCCGGTCACCGCGGTGATGGCGGGGGCGCCGACGACGACGCCGAGGGCGTAGGTGGCGATGATGACTGAGGCGCGGTCCTCGCTGACGCCGAGATCGGCGGAGATCAGCGGCAGCAGACCCATCGACACGAATTCGGTGGTGCCGATGGCAAAGGAACCGAGCATGAGCGCGGCGAGGACAATGTTGCGCCGTGCCGGGCTGATCTCGGTCTGTCGGGGCACGCGGGGCTGAGAATTGATCCGATCAGTCACGATTGCGCAGCGTACCCAACGCAAGAGGCGAACGCCGAAGATGGTGGCGTCGACAAGCAGTCCCCAGCGGGTGGCGAGGATGTCCTTGGGACAGCTGGGCAGGGCTCCTCGCCGCAGAGGCGGCACGCGGAGCAGCGCATCCCCAGCACAGAAGGGTAAAAGCCGTGTCAGGGAGCCCGGAGAAACTACCCGGGACTTCCCCACGTTCGGGAACACGCTCTCCACACCCCATCTGCCCAAGCATCCGCCCTGGAACCCCGGGCAGACGTTCCCGCCCCGGAGAGTTCTCGCGCTCAAGGTGAGAGACTTTTCCGCCGCCGCCCGGCACACCACCCACCTGTGCTTGCCCCGTCTCAGCGCCGCCCGCCTGAACAGACAATGCCGTGTTTACTTCTCAGCTCGCATAGACTTTCCATCGCAGATCCCCGAGTAGAAGGTACACCCTGATATGGATGCGCGTCTTGCTGTTCGCCGCTTGCCCAACTTCCGTGACGAGGAGCGCGCGCTGCTGCGTTCCCTCAACAATCTGGAGGGAGTTGAGCTCACCGATGCCCAGATTATCAACGTCTACGACGTCTTCGACGCGACGGACGAAGACATCGCGGCCCTGACCTCCTCGATCGTGAGCGACGCCAAGGTCGACGCCCTGCTCGGCACCGACGAGTTTGCCTCCGCACTGGCCACCGCTCCCGCCCACCTGGGCGTCGAGCCGCTGCCGGGCCAGTACGATCAGCGTGCCGACGCCGCCGAGCAGGCTCTGCGCCTGCTCAACCCCGACACTGTCGCACGCATCACCACCGGCGTCGTGTACGTCTTCAGCGAAGTCTCTGACCAGGCCTTCGACGCGATCCGCTCCTACCTGATCAACCCCGTCGAGGCCGGCGAGAAGAACCTCGACGTGCTCCGCGCCCCGTCGATGGGCGAGGTCGAACCGCTGACCGCGCACCCAGATTTCCTGGAACTCGACTCCGACGGCCTGCAGGCGCTGCTCGCCGACGAAGGCATGGCCATGAGCCTCGCGGACCTGGAACTGATCCAGCAGTACTTCCGCCAGGAAGAGCGCACCCCCACCGAGGTGGAACTGGCGGTGCTGGACACCTACTGGTCCGACCACTGCCGCCACACCACCTTCAACACCGAGCTGACCGAGATCACCAACAGCAGTGATCGCTTCCGTGAGCAGCTGGACCGCGCACTGGGGCGCTACGACGAAATCCGCGAGCTCAACGGCCGCACGCACAAGCCGCGCACCCTGATGGACCTGGGCACCATCATGGGCCGTGAGCTGCGCCGCAACGGCACGATGACCGACCAGGAGGTCAGCGAGGAGATCAACGCCTGCTCGGTCTACGTCGACGTCGACACCTCGGAGGGCGACAAGCCGTGGCTGCTGATGTTCAAGAACGAGACCCACAACCACCCCACCGAGATCGAGCCCTTCGGCGGCGCCTCGACGTGTCTCGGTGGCGCGATCCGCGACCCTCTCTCGGGGCGTTCCTGGGTCTACCAGGCCATGCGCATCTCCGGTGCCGGCGACATCAACACCCCGCGCAGCGAAACCATGCCGGGCAAGCTGCCCCAGGCTGACATCAGCACCCGCGCGGCGCAGGGCTACTCCAGCTACGGCAACCAGATCGGCCTGGCCACCACCGGTGTCCGTGAGCTGATCCACCCGGGCTACGTCGCCAAGCGCATGGAGCTGGGCGCGGTCGTGGCGGCGGCGCCGCAGGAGAACGTCAAGCGCCTCGAACCGGAGACCGGCGACGTCATCATCATCCTCGGCGGCCGCACCGGCCGTGACGGCGTCGGTGGCGCCACCGGCTCGTCCAAGGCCCACGACGAGGAATCCCTGACCCGCTCCGGCGCGGAGGTCCAGAAGGGCAACCCCGTCAACGAGCGCAAGATCCAGCGGCTCTTCCGCCGCCCCGAGGTCGCGCAGATGATCGTGCGCTGCAACGACTTCGGCGCCGGCGGCGTGTCCGTGGCCGTCGGTGAGCTCACCGACAGCATCGATATCCACCTCGACCGGGTGCCGCTGAAGTACGCCGGCCTCAACGCCCGCGAGATCGCGCTCTCCGAGTCCCAGGAGCGCATGGCCGTCGTCGTCCGCCCCGAGGACGCGGACGCCTTTATCGAGGCCGCTGCCGCCGAGAACATCGAGGCCGTGGCGCTGGCCGACGTCACCGACTCCGGTCGCCTGCGCATGTACCTGGGCGAGGAGCTCGTGCTTGACCTGTCGCGGGAATTCCTCGACACCGAGGGGGCAGATCGTTTCCAGGATGTGGTGATGAAGGATGAGGCAGGCGTCGACAAGCCCGCTCAGCCCGCCACCGTCCTGGAGTCGCTGACCCGCCACGGCTCCCAGGAGGGCATGGTCGAGCAGTTCGACTCGACCGTCGGCCGCTCCACCGTGCTCATGCCCTACGGCGGCCGCACCCAGAAGACCGACGAGCTCGCCTCGGTGCAGACCCTGCCCGTGCCCGGCGGCTCGAACACCGCGTCGGTGATGACCTGGGGCTACAGCCCCGAGCTGGCCGACGACCACCCCTTCCTCATGGGCTCCTACTCCGTCGTCGAGGCGCTGAGCCGTCTCGTCGCCACCGGCGCCGACGCCCGTGGCGCGTGGCTGTCGGCCCAGGAGTACTTCCAGCGGCTCGACAAGGTGCCGGAACGCTGGGGCGAGGTCACCCAGTCCCTGCTCGGCATGCTGGAGGCGCAGGACGCTTTCGAGGTCGCGGCCATCGGCGGCAAGGACTCCATGAGCGGAACCTACGGCGACGACCTGCACGTTCCGCCGACGCTGGTGACCTTCGCGGTCGCCACCATGGACGCCCGCAACGCCCTCAGCGCCGCCATCCCCGCCGGCGGACACGACGTCTACCACCTGGCGCACACCCCGCTGGAGACCGGTGAAGCCGACTACGGCCAGCTGCGCGCGAACTTCGACGCCTTCCACGCCGCCGCCGGGTCCTTCGCCGCCGCTTCCCCGATCATCGCGGGCGGGCTCGGGGCGACGATCGTCAACATGCTGCTGGGCAACGAGCTCGGCTTTGCCGGCGGCACGCCGGCCGAGGCCGCGCTTGGTGGCCTCGTCTTCGCGGTCCCGACCGGCACGGAGGTTTCCGTGGCGGGCGCCGAACTCGTCGGCACGACCAACGACACCGGGGAGATCGCCTTCGGCGACGAGTCCTTCACCGTCACCGACGCCCTCGACGTGCTCGAGCGCGACTACCGCGAGGTCTACCCTCTCAACACCGCCGAGGGCGAGGCGCTCCCGGACTTCGCCCTGGAACTGCCGACGACGGCGCCGACGACGCCGGCCGCCGGTGACGGCGCGGTCCACGTGCTGCTGCCGGTCTTCCCGGGCACGAACTCCGAGTACGACATGGCCGAGGCTTTCCAGGCCGCCGGCGCCACCACCGAGTTCCACCTCATCCGCAACCTCACCCCGGAGATGCTGGCCGCCGACACGGAAGAGTTCATCACCAAGCTGGATTCGGCCGACATCCTCGCCTTCTCCGGCGGGTTCTCCCTCGGCGACGAGCCCGACGGCTCCGCGAAGTTCATGGCGGCATTCCTGGGCTCGACGGACGTGGCCGAGGCCGTCAAGGGTTTCGTCGCCCGCGACGGACTGGTCCTGGGCATCTGCAACGGCTTCCAGGCCCTGGTCAAGAGCGGCTTCCTGCCCTACGGCGACCCCGCCAAGATGACGGCCACCTCCCCGACGCTCGCCCACAACCGCCAGCTGCGCCACGTCTCGCGCATCGCGACGACCCGCGTGACCGCCAACGGATCGCCGTGGCTGAGCAGCTTCACGCCCGGCCAGCAGCACCTCATGCCGGTCTCCCACGGCGAGGGGCGCTTCGTGGTCACCGAGGACGAGGCCCGCACGCTTTTCGACGCCGGCCAGGTCGCCTTCCAGTACGTCGACGCCGACGGTGCCCCGACCATGGACGCCCCGGCCAACCCGAACGGCTCCAACTACGCCATCGAGGGCGTCGTCTCGCCGGACGGCCGCATCCTGGGCAAGATGGGCCACCCCGAGCGCTTCCGCGACGGCCTGATGCGCAACATCCCCGGCATTGAGGAGCAGAACATCTTCGCCAACGCCGTGAACTACTGCCGCGCAAAGTAGTCACGCGCAGCGCCTGACCGGCCCCAGCCTCCTCGGAGGATGGGGCCGGTCCGGTTTTTCCGACCACCCCGCATCGACAAGGCCGACAAGCAGGCAGGCGGTGAATCGGACTACGACGATGGCCGGCTCTCCCGGGGGTACCAGACCGACGTCACAGATTTAACAGTACGTACGTTCTGTTCCTTGGGGGTATTGTGGGGGCGAAAGTACCGATAACCCATTAGGGAGCACAATGAGCACCATCATCTGGACCCGAACCGACGAAGCACCGCTGCTGGCGACCTACTCGTTCAAGCCGGTCGTCGAGGCCTTCGCCTCCGTCGCAGGAATCAACGTCGAGACCCGCGACATTTCGCTGGCCGCCCGCATCCTCGCCCAGTTCGGCCACCACGATGACGCCCTCGCCGAGCTCGGTGAGCTGGCCAAGACCCCGCAGGCCAACATCATCAAGCTGCCGAACATCTCGGCATCGCAGGTCCAGCTGAAGGCCGCCATCAAGGAACTCCAGGCCAAGGGCTACGACCTGCCGGAGTACGAGGACGCGAAGGACAAGTACGCCGCCTGCATCGGCTCCAACGTCAACCCGGTCCTGCGCGAGGGCAACTCCGACCGCCGCGCCCCGCAGGCGGTTAAGAACTTCGCCAAGAAGAACCCGCACTCCATGGGCGAGTGGTCCGCCGACTCCAAGACCAACGTCGCCACCATGGACGCCAACGACTTCCGCCACAACGAGAAGTCCGTCGTCCTGCCGGCCGCCGACAACCTCTCCATCGTGCTGGTCAAGGCCGACGGCTCCGAGGACGTCCTGAAGTCCGACCTCAAGGTCCTCGAGGGCGAGGTCATCGACGGCACCTTCATCTCCGCCAAGGCACTCGACGAGTTCCTCCTGGCCCAGGTCAAGCGCGCCAAGGAGGAGGGCATCCTCTTCTCCGCACACATGAAGGCCACCATGATGAAGGTCTCCGACCCGATCATCTTCGGCCACATCGTCCGCGCCTTCTTCGCCGACGTCTTCGCCGAGTACGGCGAGCAGCTCCAGGCCGCCGGCCTCAACGGTGAGAACGGCCTGGGCGCCATCTACGAGGGCCTCGACTCCCTCGACAACGGCGCCGAGATCCGCGCCGCCTTCGACAAGGCCATGGCCGAGGGCCCGGCACTGGCCCAGGTCAACTCCGCCAAGGGCATCACCAACCTGCACGTCCCCTCCGACGTCATCATCGACGCCTCCATGCCGGCCATGATCCGCGCGGGCGGCAAGATGTGGAACAAGGACGACCAGACCCAGGACACCCTGGCCGTCATCCCGGACTCCTCCTACGCCGGCGTCTTCCAGGTCGTCATCGACGACTGCCGCGCCAACGGCGCCTTCGACCCGACCACCATGGGCACCGTCCCGAACGTCGGCCTGATGGCCCAGAAGGCTGAGGAGTACGGCTCCCACGACAAGACCTTCAAGATCGCCGCCGACGGCAAGGTCCAGGTCCGCAACGCCGCCGGCGACGTGCTCATCGAGCACGACGTCGAGGCCGGCGACATCTGGCGCGCCTGCCAGACCAAGGACGCCCCGATCCAGGACTGGGTCAAGCTGGCCGTCAACCGCGCCCGCCTGTCCGGCATGAAGACCATCTTCTGGCTGGACCCGGAGCGCGGCCACGACGCCCAGCTGATCACCCTGGTCGAGAAGTACCTCAAGGACCACGACACCGAGGGCCTGGACATCTCCATCCTCTCCCCCGTCGAGGCCACCAAGATCACCGTCGAGCGCATGCGCGCCGGCGAGGACACCATCGGCGTCACCGGCAACGTCCTGCGTGACTACAACACCGACCTCTTCCCGATCCTCGAGCTGGGCACCTCCGCCAAGATGCTCTCCGTCGTCCCGCTGATGGCCGGCGGCGGCCTGTTCGAGACCGGCGCCGGTGGCTCCGCCCCGAAGCACGTCCAGCAGCTCGTCGAGGAGAACCACCTGCGTTGGGACTCCCTGGGTGAGTTCCTGGCCCTGGCCGAGTCCTTCCGCCACGAGAAGAACACCAACGGCAACGAGAAGGCCGGCGTGCTCGCCGACGCCCTCGACGCCGCCACCGAGAAGCTGCTCGACGAGGGCAAGTCCCCGTCGCGCAAGGTCGGCGAGAACGACAACCGTGGCTCCCACTTCTTCCTGGCCACCTACTGGGCCGAGGCGCTCGCGGCCCAGACCGAGGACAGCGAGCTGGCCGGCAAGTTCACCGAGATCGCCAAGGAACTGGCCGACAACGCCGAGGAGATCAACCAGGCGCTGCTCGACGTCCAGGGCACGGAGGTCGACCTGGGCGGCTACTACGCACCCAACGACGAGAAGACCGCCGCAGTCATGCGCCCGGTCGAGAAGTTCAACGACATCCTCGCCGCGCTGAAGTAGGCGCGACAGGCCCGGCCCCGGAGACTCTCCGGGGCCGTCCCCTTTTCCCCGGAACCTTCCGCGGGCGAGGGCGGTCTAAGTAGGTGAAGGCCCCGGGAACACGGGCGTCGGCCGGAGCTTCGGGGGGTGCCCCGGCCGACCAGGGTGTTCCCGGGGCCTTTGCCACTGCCCGGAAACAGCTCTGTCTATTTTTATTCAATCGCGGTGCCTGGGGTTTTGGGTGAACTAGACAGAGCTGTTTGCGCAACGTGAACGCTATTTCTACTCTGGAGGCAGTCTGCTCCCCACGAAAGGTTGAAGCCATGGCCAAGTACGACAACTCCAACGCCGCCAACTGGGCTTTCGAGACCCGATCCATCCACGCCGGCAGCGGCCTGGACGGCGCCCACGGCTCCCGCAATGAGCCCATCCACATGACCACGTCGTACGTGTTCGACTCGGCCGAGAACGCCGCGAACCGCTTCAACCTCTCCGAGGGCGGCTTCATCTACACCCGCCTGAACAACCCGACCGTCGGCGCGCTCGAGGAGCGCATCGCCTCATTGGAGGGTGGCGTCGCCGCGCTGGCCTTCGCCTCCGGCCAGGCCGCCGAGACCGCCGCCATCCTCAACCTGGCCGGCGCCGGCGACCACATCGTCACCTCTCCGCGCCTCTACGGCGGCACGGAGACGCTCTTCCAGGTCACCCTCAAGCGACTGGGCATCGACTTCACCTTCGTCGAGAACCCGGACGACCCGGCGTCCTGGCAGGCCGCGGTGCGGCCCAACACCCGCGCCTTCTACGGTGAGACCTTCGGCAACCCGCAGGCCGACGTCCTCGACATCCCGACCATCGCCGAGGTCGCGCACGCCAACCAGGTGCCGTTGATCGTCGACAACACCATGGCCACCGCCGCCCTGGTCCGCCCGCTCGAGCTCGGCGCCGACATCGTGGTCAACTCGCTGACCAAGTTCTACACCGGCAACGGCTCCTCCATCGGCGGCGTGCTCGTCGACGGCGGCACGTTCGACTGGACCGTCGAGCGCGACGGCGCACCCGTCTTCGAGCAGTTCGTGACCCCGGACCCGGCCTACCACGGCCTCAAGTACGCCGACCTGGGCGCGCCGGCCTACGCCCTGAAAGCCCGCGTCGGCTGGCTGCGCGACACCGGCGCGGCCCTGTCCCCCTTCAACGCCTGGGTCGTCCTGCAGGGCCTGGACACCCTCTCCCTGCGCGTGGAGCGCCACAACGAGAACGCCGTCAAGGTCGCCGAGTACCTGGCCGCCCATCCGAAGGTCGAAGCCGTCAACTTCGCCGGCCTCAAGGACTCCCCGTGGTACGCCACGAAGGAGAAGCTGGGCCTGGACTACACCGGCTCCGTCCTGGCCTTCACCCTCACGGGCGACCAGAACGACCGCACCGCGGCCTGGAAGTTCATCGACGCCCTGAAGCTGCACTCCAACGTCGCCAACATCGGTGACGTGCGCTCCCTGGTCGTCCACCCGGCTTCGACCACCCACTCCCAGTCCGACGAGAACGGCCTGGCCCGCGCCGGCATCTCGCAGGCGACCATCCGCCTGTCCGTCGGCATCGAGAACGTCGACGACATCATCGCCGACCTCGAGGGCGCGTTCAACGCGCTCTAAGCACCAGCACCCATTTTTCGACAGACACGGCGGCCCGGCGGTTCCGGGCCGTCGCGTCTCGCCCCCGGAGGGGACCTTCATGCCTGACCTCGCCACCCCCGGCCTCCTCGCCTACCAACCCATCGGCGACTACGAGACCGAAGCCGGCGGCACGATCCTCGACATCACCATCGCCTACCAGCGGTGGGGCACGTTCCAGGGAGACGCGGACACCAACAACGTCATCCTCATCGAGCACGCCCTGACCGGTGACACCGACGCCGCCGAGTGGTGGGGCGGGCTCATCGGCCCGGGCAAGGCGCTCGACACCGAGCGCTGGTGCGTCATCTGCACCAACGTCATCGGCGGCTGCTCCGGCACCACCGGCCCCGCCAGCGAGCACCCCGACGGCGGCAAGTGGGGATCCCGCTTCCCGGCCACCTCCATCCGGGACCAGGTCGGCGTCGAGAAGCAGTTCCTTGACGCCATCGGCATCAACCGCGTGCACGCCGTCATCGGCGGATCCATGGGCGGCGCCCGGACACTCGAGTGGGCCGCGATGTACCCGGATGCCCTGGACGCGGCGTGCGTCATCGCGGTCTCCGCCCGGGCCTCGGCCTGGCAGATCGGCATCCAGTCCGCGCAGATCTCGGCGATCACCCGCGACCCGGACTGGCACGGCGGCGACTACTACGGCGTGTGCGAGGGCCCGGTCACCGGGCTGGCCGCGGCACGGCGCATCGCGCACCTGACCTACCGCGGCGAGATGGAGATCGATGAAAGATTCGGCACCACCGCGCAGCAGGGCGAAAACCCGCTCGGCGAGTTCCGCGATCCGAGCCAGCGCTTCGCCGTGGACTCCTACCTCGATTACCAGGGCCGCAAGCTCGTCGAGCGCTTCGACGCCGGCAGCTACGTGGCCCTGACCGAGGCGCTCAACCGCCACGACGTCTCCCGCGGCCGGGCCACCCTGAACCAGGCGCTCTACTCGATCAAGGTGCCGACGATGGTCATCGGCGTCGACACCGACATCCTCTACCCCTTCCACCAGCAGGAGCACCTCTCCCGCAACCTCGGCAACGTGCTGAGCATGCACAAGCTGGTCTCCCCCGTCGGCCACGACGCGTTCCTCACCGAGGACCGCCAGATGGACCGCTTACTGCGCCGGTTCATCTCCCTGGTCAACGACGGCCGCGAGCCCACCGACGGCTTCGGGCACGACCCCGAGGGCGCCTGGATTATCTAGGCCCGGAGCAGACCCTCCCCGATGAAACCCTCGCCGCCCACCCCGGGCGGGATGAGGTAGACGCCAGTGTTGGTCGTCTTCAGGTATTCGGTGAACATGGCGTCGCGCGCCATGTTCCGGTGCACCGCCGCCACCCGGCCCGGCGACTTCGTGTACGCCATGAAGAACAGCCCGGCGTCGAGTCGGCCCTGGTCATCGTTGCCGTCGATGTAGTCGTAACCGCGGCGCAGCATCCGGATGCCGCCGTTGTGGTCGGGGTGGACGCGAGCGACATGGGATTCAGCGTCGATGAGCGGGCGGCCCCGCTCGTTGACGGCCGTGAAGTCCGGCGCGTCGAACTCACCCCCGCCGGACAGCGGGGCGCCGCTCGCCTTCGCACGGCCGGTGACCCGCTCTTGTTCGCTCAGCTGGAGCGAATCCCAGATCTCCACGGACATGGCGATGCGTCGGGCGGTGAGGTAGCTGCCGCCGACGGCCCAGTCGCTCGCGGGATTGCCGGTGGCGGGGATCCAGACGTGGTCGTCGAGCAGCTGCGGCTGTTCCGCCTTGAGGTTGTTGGTCCCGTCCTTCTGCCCGAAGAGGTTGCGCGGGGTCTGCTGGCTCGTCGACGTCGAGGACGAGCGGCCGAATCCGCGTTGTGACCAGCGCAGCACCGCATCCGGCACCGCCAGACGCGTGAGGTTCCGGATGGCGTGTGTGCTGACCAGCGGATCGTTGGCGCAGGCCTGGATGCACAGATCCCCGTGGGAGCGTTCCGGGACGATGAAGTCGTTGACCATGACGGACATGTCCTCGAAGTCCCGGGGCATGCGCCCGGCCAGTCCGAAACGATCGGTCCGACCGTCGCCGCCAACGAACAGGGAGCGTCCGAAGCCGAAGGTGACCGTCAGCCCGTGGGGGCCGAGATCGAAGGCGTCGCCGGAGTCGTCCGGGGGGAAGTTGGGTCCGCCGCCGAAGGCGCCCCTGGCAGACATTTCCCCACCCACGACGAGGCGCCGGGCGGCGTCGCTCCAGCGTTGCATGAGCTTCGCGAGATCTTCACCGGTGGCGGACTCGTCGAGGTCGAAGGCCGCGAAGTGGAGGGTGTCCTGGGCCGGAGTGACGATGCCCGCCTGGTGCTCGCCCTCGAAGGGGTACATGAGGTCGCCGGGCTCGGCCGGAGTCGGCGTCGGCCGGGCGCAGCCGCCGATCAGACCCGCGCCGCCCACCGCGGCCGCCCCGCCGAAGAACTGACGACGGTTGAGCTTCATCTAGGCCTCGATTCCCAGCACGGTGCCGGTCAGGCGCGCCAGGGGCTCGCGCAGCGCGTCGAGCTGTCGGGTCAGTTCAGCCTGCTGACCGGCGTCGACCTGGTCGTAGAGGACGAAGCCCTCCTCCAGGCTGCCGTACTCGTCGAGCAGGGTCTGCATCTCCTCGAACTGGGTGGTGATGCCCTCGACGAGTTCCTGCCCTTCGGCTCCCTTATCCTGCGCGATAGGCGCCACCAGATCGAACGCCGCGCGGGCGCCCTGGACGTTGGCCTGGAAGTCCCAGAGGTCGGTGTGCGACCACCAGTCTTCCTCACCGGTGACCTTCGATTTGGCGACCTCCTCGAGCAGGCCGATCGCACCGTTGGAGACCGTGCTGACGTTGATGCCCTGGTCGGCGATGAACTTCTCGTCGTTGACGGTCTCGCGCAGTGCCGCGACGTCCGCCTTGAGCGTCTCCGCGACGACCTGGCGCTGCTGCGGGGTCGACTCCGTCCAGCCCTCGCGGGCGGGAGCGCCGTCGGCGTTGCGCTCGTCCTCAGTCGGCGGCCAGAGGTCCTTTTCCATGCGGTGGAAGCCGAGCCACTGGTCGAAGGTGGGATCGTCCTGCTTGAGCAGCTCGGCCTCGGCGAGGTAGTCGACCTCGCGGAAGTCGATGCGCGGATCGAGGGGTCCGAGCGCCTCGGCCAGCGGTTCGATGCGCTCGTAGTGCACTCTTGCGGTGGCGTACCGGGCGCGGGCGGCCTCGTCGTCGCCCGCGGCGTAGGCGTCGGCGAACTCGTTGACCTCGGGGACGAGCGCGTCGACCTCGGCCCGGACGAAGTCGACGTAGGAGGTCACGACCTGGCCATAACGTTCCTGCTCGGAGGTGTCGACGGGAATCGGATCGCCGGTGACGGTGAACGCGGCCTGTCCCACGTTTGCCCCTCGCAACCCCGGCTTACAGGCGGTGTAGTAGTCACCCGGAGCCAGGGAGACGGCCAGCTCCACGGTGTCGCCCGGGGCGATGTTCTCGCGTTCGGTCACGATCTGCAGTCCGTCCGCTCCCAGGATGTAGAACTCGGTGACCTGCTCGCCCTCATTGGTGATGGCGAAGGTGTGGCTTCCGCTCTCCACGGAATCGGTGGAGACTGTGCATGCCTCGGCGGTGGAGGCCACCTCGACGGCACCGGTGGGGGAGCTCCCGGTGCAGGCGGCCAGGGCGAACGTCGCGGCCGAGAGGGTGAGGATGAGTGCGGGGTGCTTCATGCGGTGGTTTCCTTGACGCGTTCGGTGAGGATCTGGGTGGTGGGGGTGCCGGGACTACGGGGCTTCGGACGCCGGGTGGCGCGGACTTTCCGCACGAACGCCGGGACCACGACGAGCAGGTAGCAGGCCCAGGCGATGATCTGCAGCCACGACATCTGCGGCTCAAAGCCGACGGTGCCCTTGAGGAAGGCGGCCAGCACGCCGGCGGGGTCCATGACGTTCTCGATGTTGAAGGCCCAGCCGAAGGGGAAGGACGCCAGCCAGAACGGGTAGGTGGCGAAGCCGGTGAGCACTTCCCCGGTGCGCGGGTGCGTGGGGGCGATCGGCGCGCCGGAGAAGGGGCCGGGCAGGAGCGCCGCCTCCTGGAGGTCATGAACGCCGTAGGCGAGGATGCCCGCGGCGACGACGATGAGCAGGGCCCCGGACCAGGTGAAGAACGAGGAGAGCCGGATCTTGAGGATGCCCCGGTAGAGCAGGTACCCCAGGGCGGCGGCGACGGCCAGGCCGACCAGTGCGCCGATCAGCGCCGCGGGGCTGGTCATCCAGCCCCAGAGCATGAGGGTGGTTTCGAGGCCTTCGCGGGCCACGGCGAGGAAGGCGACCCAGAAGAGGGCGGCGCCGCCGGCGGCGATCGCGGTGCTGGCGCTGGCCTCGAGGTCCTTCTTCATGGTGGCGCCGAGCTTGAACATCCAGAAGATCATGCCGGTGATCATGACCACGGCCAGCAGGGACATGACGCCGCCGACGATCTCCTGGGCACGGAAGGTCAGCGAGGAGCGACCGAAGGTGAAGAGGGCACCGAGGGCGGCTAACAGGGCCAGAGCCAGGGTCACGCCGCGCCCGATCGGTGCGCGCAGGTCCGGCCGCTGCTGTTTCTGTACGTAGGCCAGCAGGATACTGATGATCAGTGCAGCTTCCAGGCCTTCCCGGATGCCGATGAGGAGCGAGGCGAAGAACACGGGCGCGAACCCTTCCCGAATTGAGGTTAGGCCCTCCTTAGTGAGGGCAGGGTAACCTTAATTCCAGAAAATATCGACGCGCAGCAGAAAGTGATCCACCCCACCCAATTTCTTGGGCAGGGTGGGGTCAGGGTTTCACCCGGATCCTCAGCCGGTGGTCACCTTTGGCGGCTCAGCTCCCCAGCGCGTCGACGGAGGCCGACAGCCACGCCATCAGCCCGCCGAGGACGAGGCTGAAGCCGACGTCGAAGCGCTTCGACCTGACGGCCAGGACGCCGACGATGGTCGAATCGCACACCGCCCGCACGGCGCCGAGCCAGATCACGCCGACGCCGAGGGCGAAAGTCGCGCGGCGCCAGTGCTCGGTGATCGCCCACACCCCCGACAACGCCATGATCCCGAGGAACACGGCCACCATGGCCCACTGCAGCCACGTCGGCAGCGCCGAGGGCCGGTTGCCCAGGTCATGGGGGTTGTCGAGCGAGAGGTTAGACCTGTTCAGCGCGTTCGACAACGTTGCGCACCAGGAATGCTCGAGTCAGCGGGCCGACGCCGCCCGGGTTCGGAGAGATCGCGCCGGCGACCTCCCAGACGTCCGGGTGCACGTCGCCGGCGAGCTTTCCGTCGAGGCGGGAGACGCCCACGTCGAGGATGGCCGCGCCCGGCTTGACCATGTCGGCGGTGAGCATGTGCGGCCTGCCCGCGGCGGCGACGATGATGTCGGCGTCGAGGGTCTCCTTGGCCAGGTCCTTCGTGCCGGTGTGGCACAGGACGACGGTGGCGTTCTCGGAGCGGCGGGTGAGCATGAGGCCGATCGGACGGCCGACGGTGACGCCGCGGCCGATGACGACGACCTTCGCGCCGTTGATCTCGACGCCGAAGCGGCGCAGCAGGTGGATCGCGCCGTTGGGGGTGCACGGCAGCGGGGCCGGCTCGTTGAGGACCAGCTTGCCCAGGTTGACCGGGTGCAGGCCGTCGGCGTCCTTGGCCGGGTCGATGCGCTCGAGCACCTCGTTCTCGTTGAGGTGCTTCGGCAGCGGCAGCTGGACGATGTAGCCGGTGACGTCGTCATCGGCGTTGAGCTCGTCGATGACGGCGAGCAGGTCCTCCTGGGTGATGTCCGCGGGCAGGTCCTTGCGGATGGAGGTGATGCCCAGCTGTTCGCAGTCGCGGTGCTTCATCTTCACGTAGGAGTGGGACGCCGGGTCGTCGCCGACGAGAACCGTGGCCAGGCCCGGCTTCTTCTCCAGCTTGTCGACGCGGGCCTTGAGGTCCTCGAAGATCTCGTCGCGGTACAGGTTTCCGTCCAGTTTGATCGCAGTCACGGACCCCATCCTAGACTGATGGACCGTGAGTGACTTACACGTCGTCTTCGACAACCCGGTGATCCCCTCCAACACGGGCAACGCGATCCGCCTGTCCGCGTGCACGGGTTCCTCGCTGCACCTGATCGAACCGCTCGGGTTCAACTTCGAGGACAAGAACCTCAAACGCGCCGGCCTGGACTACCACGACCTGGCGGACCTGCGGATCCACCCGGACGTCGACGCCTGCTTCGAGCAGCTGCCGGGGCGCATCTTCGCCTTCACAACGCGGGCCGACACATGGTTCACCGACGTCGAGTTCCGGCCCGGCGACGCCCTGCTCTTCGGCACCGAGCCGACCGGGCTGCCCGCCGAGCACCTGGCGCACCCGCGCGTCACGCAGGAGGTGCGCATCCCGATGGTGCCGGCGCGGCGTTCCCTCAACCTGGCGAACTCCGCCGCCATCGCCGTGTTCGAGGCGTGGCGTCAGCTCGGCTTCACGGGCGGGGTGTGAAGCGCCGCTCCAGCGGCTCCTGGTGAATCGGCGGCAGGACCCTGGCGCGCGTGACGACGGGCCCGACCTCCGGGTCCCCCAGCTTGGCGCGGTAGGCCATGCCCATGGTGATCCCGTGAGCCGGCTCGTCGACGAGCTCAATGCCGTCCCCGGCGCGGATCTCGCCGGGTTCGATGACCCGGAAATAGGCGCCGGAGTCGCCGCGGGCGATGAAGCGCCCGAGCCAGCCCTCCTCGTCCATCCACTCGGCGAAGGCGCGGCACGGGGTCCGCGCCACCGACACCTCCAGCAGCGCGGTGCCGATACGCACCCGCTGGTTGATGAGCAGATCGGTGAGGACGATTCCCTCGGTGGTGAGATTCTCGCCGAAGGTGCCGTCGGCAAGCTCGCGGCCCAGCTCCGCCTCCCACCAGTCGAGCTCCTCGCGGGCGAAGGCGTAGACCGCCTTGTGCGCCCCGCCGTGGTGCTCTTCGTCGCCGATGACGTCCCCGGCCACCCCCGAGCCGTCGCCGTAGTTCGGTCCCGGCGCGCTGATCGACAGCACCGGCGCCGGACGCTTGTCGATGCCCGTCACCCGCCCGTTCCAGTCGTGCGGGACGGCGATGTTGGTGGATTTCACGCGCCTCATAGTGGCCCATGGTACGACGGCAGTTCGCGGGTGCGCAGGCGTTGCAACAGCGCGTGTCCCTCGTCGACGTCGAGGTCGTGTCCCGCCATCCGCACCGGCCCCGCCACCAGGTCGAAGCGCACCGAGCACAACCGCAGCAGCTGCTGGAGCGGGCCGCGGCGGAGCGTGAGTTCCTGGATGTGGGAGGTGTGGATGATGGCGACGGAACGCGACAGCCTCCCGGTGTGGGTGATCGCGACGTCGCCGAGCATGGTCACGGCCTGCTGGGACAGATCCACCGGGGAGACCAGGCGTGCCCGTGTCGGCGATGTGAAGTCGGGGCGTGCGTGGCCTTCTGGGCGGGCGCGGGTCTCGAGCTCCTCCCGGCTCAGGTCCGTGACCACCGTGAGCACGTCCATGGCCTGCTCCCGCGTCCCGACTGGCAGGATCCGCGAGGTGCCCGACTTTTTGTTGGATTCGGCGCCGTACCCGGCCACCGTCACCGTCACGCGCCACCAGCCGAAGGGGCGCCACAGCATCGGCTGGTACGCGCGGACGCCGTGGATCCTCGCCAGGGGAATCGCTTGCCGACGCCGGTCGGCCAGCCCGTAGGAGAGGTTGAGGAGGTCCTGCTCCGTGTCGTGGGTGGCCGTGAATTTCCAGCTGGCGTCGATCTGCGCCCACAGGCCGGGCAGGATGCCGACCACGGCCGCCAGCGCCGTGGCTGTCGGCAGCGGTGAGGTGAGGAAGAAGAGCGTGAACGCCAGGCCGAGCAGGAAGGACCACTGCAGCCCCGCCCCCGCCAGCGCCCGGGCCAACGGGACCCGCAGCCCCTCATCGGCGCGGTCGACCGCCCCCGCCGCCCCCGCCGGCTCCTCCGGCCGCGACTGGACCCGGCCGAGCAGTTCGCGACGGAGCTCCTCGGCGACGCCGCGGTCCAGGTAGGCGATCTCGATGGCCGAGGAGGCGCCGCCGGCGATCTCCACCCGCACCGTGGCCACCCGGAAGATCCGCGCGATCACCGACTCGACCACGTCCACGGCCTGGATGCGGTCGTAGCGGGCGGTGCGCAGCTGGCGCGAGAGCACGCCACGCTGGAGGGCCAGTTCCTCCTCGCGCAGCTCGTAGCCGGTGGCCTTCCACCAGAACCAGGACACCGCCCACACGCAGACGCACGCCAGGACGAACACGCCCAGGCCCACCGCCAGCGGCGCGACGTCGCCGCCGCGGAAGAACTCCAGCGCGGGTTCGGCGATCATCTCGGCAAAGTTGAGCACCACGACCGCGAGCAGCGCGAGGATGACCGTCCAGAAGCGCAGCAGCGGGGTGAGCCGGTGGACCCGCCTCACAGTCCGCTCATCCTCTCGCGGGCCATGACCGTCAGCCTTTCCCTCAGCGCGTCGGCCTCGGCGGCCGTCAGTCCCGGCAGTGTGGTGTCGGTCGTCGCCGAGGCAGTGTGCAGCTTGAGTTTCTTGAGCCCGAAGGCCCGCTCGACTGGCCCGGCGGTGACGTCGACGAACTGGATGCGGCCATAAGGCACGACGGTGAAGCGGTGCCACAGCCTGCCCCGGGTGAGCAGCAGTTCGTCCTCGGTTTCCCGCCAGCCGAGCAGCCGCACCTGGGCCGGGATGAGCCAGAGCCGCCACAGGAAGAGGACGAGGAAGAACGCCGCGCCGAACCACCACCAGGGGCTGACCCTGACCGCCAGGACGGCGCCCACCACCGCGAAAATCACCCACCAGGGCAACTCCCCGAGGTACCGGACCAGCGTGAGTGCGGGAGAGACGCTGTTCATGGGCTGTTCCTGCATGGGGCCATCGTATATCCGGGCTGGTGCGCTCAGCGGAAGTCCCGCGACCCCCTACTCAGCCACTCCCCCAGTTCCAGCGGTTCCAGCCGGTCGGCGACGACGCTGACCGCGCCGCTGGCGTTCTGGACGATACCCCGGATGACCAGCGCCCTGGCCGTGCGGGCGAGGACGCGCTGCCGCTTCCACAGGCCCGGCGAGACCATGACGTTGATCAGCCCGGTCTCGTCCTCCAAGCCCAGAAACGTCAGGCCGGAGGCCGTCTGCGGGCGCTGGCGGTGCGTGACGATCCCCGCCACCCGGACTCGCGAGTTGTCCCGCGCGGTCCGGAGCGCGGCGGCCGTCAACACCCCCGCCTCCGCCAACCCCGCCCGCACCATGGCCATCGGCTGTCGGTCCGCGGTGACGCCGGTGGTCACGATGTCCGCGACCATCAGCTCGAAGGCGTTCATCCCCGGCAGGGTCGGCGCGGTGATCGCCGAGAGTCCCGGCAGCATGCCCTCACGTTCCGTCGCCGCGACGCCCGCCTCCCACAGCGTCCGCCGCCGGTCCCCGAACGTCGACAGCGCGCCGGCCTTCGCCAGCGCCTCGGTCTGCACCACCGTGAGGTCCGCCCGGCGCGAGAGATCCGCGATGGAGGTGTAGGGGGCATGCTGCTCGACGCGCTCCGCCGCCTTCTCCCCCAGCCCGGCAATGAGATTGAGACCCACTCGAATGCGGCCGTCCGTAACCTTCGCCTGGGCGCCGGACTCGTTGACGTCGACCGGCAGGATCTCGATGCCGTGCCGACGCGCGTCCTGGATCAGCGACTGCGGCGAATAGAACCCCATCGGCTGCGCCCGCAGCAGGCCGACGCAGAACTCCGCCGGGTAGTGGTGTTTGAACCAGGCCGAGAAGTAGACGAGCGAGGCGAAGGACTGCGAGTGCGATTCCGGGAAGCCGTAGGCCGCGAAGGCGACGATCTTGTTCCACAGCTTCTCCGCGGTCTCCCCGACAATCCCGTTGGTCCGCTCCAACCCCTCATGGAAACGCACGCGTAGCGCCTCCATCCGCTCGGGCGATCTCTTCGACCCCATCGCCCGGCGCAACTGGTCGGCCTCGCCGCCGGAGAAGCCCGCCGCGTCGACGGCGATCTGCATGAGCTGCTCCTGGAACAACGGCACCCCGAGCGTCTTGCCCAGCGACTTCTCCAGCACGGGGTGGTCGTACTCGATTTTCTCCCTCCCGTCACGCCGGCGCAGGTAGGGGTGCACCGAACCTCCCTGAATGGGGCCGGGACGGACCAGCGCCACCTCCACCACCAGGTCAAAGAAGGTCCGGGGCTTGAGCCGGGGCAGCGTCGCCAGCTGTGCGCGCGACTCCACCTGGAACACCCCGACCGCATCGGCCCGGCAGAGCATGTCGTAGACCTCCGGGTCCGCCAGGTCCAGCTCCCACAGGTTGACGGTGCGGCCGTACTGCTGGCGCACCAGGTCGATCATGTGGTGCAGCGCCTCGAGCATGCCCAGGCCGAGCAGGTCGAACTTGACCAGCCCTGCCACGGCACAGTCGTCCTTGTCCCACTGGACCACGGAGCGGTTCTCCATGCGCGCCCACTCGACGGGCACGACGTCGGCGATGGGCCGGTCGCAGATGACCATGCCCCCGGAGTGGATGCCCAGGTGCCGGGGTTGGCCCAGGAAGGCGGCGGCGAGCTCGGCGACGTCGCCCGGCACCTCGGCCGTGCCCTTGACCCAGCCGTCGGCCGCGCCCTGCGGGTAACCCAACGCCCGCGCCGCGTCGCGCACCGCGCCCTTGCGCCGGTAGGTGATGACGTTGGCCACCTGGGCCGCGTTGTCGCGCCCGTACCTGCCGTAGACGTACTGGATCACCTCCTCGCGTCGGCCGGATTCGATGTCGATGTCGATGTCCGGCGGTCCGTCGCGTTCCGGGGACAGGAAACGTTCGAACAGCAGCCCCGCCGAGATCGGCTCCGCGTTGGTGATGCCCAGCGCGAAACACACCGCGGAGTTCGCCGCGGAGCCGCGTCCCTGGCACAGGATGTCGTTGTCCCGGCAGAAGTCCACCAGGTCGTTGACGATGAGAAAGTAGCCCGGGAAGTTCAGGGACCCGATGACGCCGAGTTCATGATCGATCTGCGTCATCGCCCGGGCCTGTATCTCCGGGGGCCGCGAGCGGTAACGCAGCCGCGCCCGCTCCCTCGTCAGCTCCGCCAGCCAGCTCATTTCCGTGTGCCCCGCCGGCGTCTCGAAGTCCGGCAGCTCCGGGGCCACCAGCGCCAGCGGGAACGACAGCTCCTCGGCCAGCGTCACCGCGTTCGCCACCAGGTCCGGACGCCGGCTCATGCGCAGCATCTGCTCCCCCGAGCGCAGCCACGGTGCGCCCATGGGGTGCAGATCCCGCTCCGCGCCCGCCAGCGAGCGGCGCATGCCCAGGGAGTATTTTGCCGCGGCCAGGCGGCCGTCCTGCCGGGTCGCCGCCGCTGGCCGGGCGGAGACGATGCCGCGCAGATTGTTGAACCTGTCGAGCAGACGGTGGTGGTCCGCGTCCTCCGGCCTCATGGTCACCGCGTACTCGAGGACGAGGTTGTCCTCCCCGAAGGCGTCGACAAGCCTGCCCATCTGCGGCGTCCAGGGGTGGTCGACGAGCACGACGCAGTGCCCGCCCAGTTCCTCGGCGATCTGCTCGATCTGCAGGTAGGCGACCTCATTCTTCGCCCGCGTGCGCATGTGCGCGTCCGACATCAGGTGGGAGAGGCGACGGTAGCCCTCGGGCCCGCGGCACAGCAGGGTCAGGGGCCGCTCGAGGGAGATTTCGGCGCCGTGCACCGTGGCCAGGCCCACCTCCCGGGCGGCCTCCGCGAAACGCACGGCCCCGTAGAAGCCGTCCCGGTCGAGCAGCGCCAGGTGCGTCAGCCCGAGTTCGACGGCCCGGGCGACCATGGCGTCCGGGTCGGCGGCCCCGGCCAGGAACGCGTAGGAGCTGGTGGCGTGCAGCTCGGCGAAAGGGGTCGCATCCTTTCCCGGGACAGGCTTGTCGACGCCCGCCGAGGCGGGCACCGGGGTCGGCTCACTGCGCCCGGACAGGATGGCCTCCATCCGGGACCAGTTCAGTGGCTTCGCGTTGAACCTCATGATCCGAAGCCTACCCCCCCAGTCGAACATAGGTTCTAATAGTTCGGATGCTAGATTGAACCCCGTCCAGAAATCCTGAAAGGATCCCCGTGCGCCTTCGCAGCCTCGCCCTTGTCGCGTTCAGTGCAGTCACTTTAGTGGCCTGCACGGACGCGCCCTCCGACACCATCCGCATCGGCGCCATCGACGCGAACCAGCGCGAATGGCACGTGTTCCAGGAACTGGCGCGGGAGCACGGATTTGAGGTCGAGATCGTCACCTACGGCGATTACACGACGCCCAACGACGCACTCGCCAGCGGCCAGATCGACCTCAACAACTTCCAGCACCTGAGCTACCTCGGCGGCTACAACGTCCGCGCGGAGGAGGACCTCGTCCCGATCGCCTCGACGGCCGTCTACCCGCTGGGCCTGTACTTCGAGGGCGGCCTCGCGGAGGTGAGGGGCGAGGAGGTCACCATCCCCCAGGACGCCGCCAATCAGGGCCGCGCCATCAACCTGCTCCGGGACGCGGGCCTGGTCACGCTGCGCGAAGGCGCCCCCGCACATCCGACGCCGGCGGACATCCTGGCGGCGGACTCTGAGGTCACCGTGCGTCCGGTCGCCCCGGCGGAGGTCGTCGCCGCCTTCGAGGAGGGTTCCGCCGCCGTCATCCCCAGCTCCGGGCTGGCGCTGGCCGGGGTCGACGCCAGCAGCGCGCTCGCCTCCGACGACCCCGCCGACGTCGCCTCCGAGCCGTACACCTACGTGTGGGCGACCACGCCGGACAAGGTCGACGACGAACGGCTCAATGAACTCGTCGACCTCTGGCACGACCCGGCCGTCGACGAGGCCGTCATTGAATCCTCCCGCGGCACCGCCGTGCCGGTCGACAAGGGCCGGGCCGAGCTCCAGCGCATTCTGGAACAGGAGGAGCGCTGGTTCGACCGCTAGCCTCCGGACCACTCATTGTCCCTAAATAGACCAAGCGGTACAGCATTTGCTAAGTTTACGGAAGTCACTTCCGTACCCCCAAGACAAGGACCGGACCATGAACATCCGTCGCATTGCAACGCTGACTGCAGCCACCCTCGCCGCTACCAGCCTGGTGGCGTGCTCCTCCGAATCCGAGAGCACCGACACCGCCGCCGAGAGCAATGAGCCCATCCGCGTCGGCACCACCGACGACAACCTTCCGGAGTGGGAGGTCTTCGCGGACCTCGCCGAGGAGAAGGGCATCGAGATGGAGATCGTTCCGTTCTCGGACTACAACACCCCGAACGACGCCCTGGTCCAGGATCAGATCGACGTCAACAAGTTCCAGCACCTAGCGTTCCTCGCGGAGTACAACGTCGGCGCCGGCGCCGACCTGGTCCCGATCTCCTCCACCGAGATCTACCCGCTGGCACTGTTCTGGGACGGCCACGACTCCCTGGACGGCATCGAGGGCCAGCGCGTCGCCGTCCCGAACGATCCGACCAACCAGGGCCGCGCCATCAACCTGCTGGCCGCCAACGGCCTGGTCACCCTCAAGGAGGAGGGCCTGCTGAGCCCGACCCCGGCAGACGTCGACCAGGCAGCCTCCAAGGTCGAGGTCACCCCGGTCGACGCCGCGCAGACCACCATCGCCTACAACTCCGGCGAGCCTGCCGTCGTCAACAACAGCTTCGTCCTTCGTGCAGGCCTGAACCCGGACGACGCCATCCTCGAGGACGATCCGAACTCCGAGGGCGCCGAGCCGTACATCAACATCTGGGCCACCACCCCGGAGAAGGCCGACGACGAGCGCATCAACGAGCTCGCCGAGCTCTGGAAGGACCCGGCCGTCGCCGAGGCCGTCCAGGAATCCTCCGGCGGCACCGCCGTCGCCGTGGACCGTCCGCGCGAGGACCTCGAGCAGATCCTGCAGCGCCTGGAAGAGGAGAACTCCTAAACATGGCAGGTACACGCATTGAGTTTCAAGGCGTGTCCAAAGTCTTCGACACCGATATCGTCGCCGTCGACAACGTGAGCTTCACGGTCGAGCCCGGCGAGATACTCGGTGTCATCGGCTATTCCGGGGCCGGCAAATCCACCCTGGTTCGGCTGATCAACGGCCTGGACACGGCAACCGGCGGCAGCATTCTCCTCGACGGCGTCGACGTCGTCGGCAAGTCCGAGAAGCAGCTGCGCACCATCCGCCAGGACATCGGCATGATCTTCCAGCAGTTCAACCTGCTGGACTCCCGCACCGCGGCCCGCAACGTCGAATATCCGCTGGAGATCATCGGTGCCAAGGACCGCAAGGCCCGGGTCCGGGAACTGCTCGAGTTCGTGGGCCTGGGCGATCGTGCGAAGAGCTTTCCGGAACAGCTTTCCGGCGGGCAGAAGCAGCGCGTCGGCATCGCCCGTGCGCTCGCCACCAACCCGCGCCTGCTGCTCGCCGACGAAGCCACCTCCGCCCTCGATCCGGAGACCACGCATGAGGTCCTCGATCTCCTGCGCAAGGTCAACCGGGAGTTCGGCATCACCATCGTCGTGATCACCCACGAAATGGACGTGGTCCGTTCGATCGCCGACAAGGTCGCGGTCATGGAGCGGGGGCGCGTCGTCGAGTACGGGACGGTCTACGACGTCTTCTCCAACCCGGAGACTGCGGTGGCGAAACGCTTTGTCGCCACCTCGCTGCGCAACACCCCGGACGAGGTCGAGGCCGAGGATCTGCTGGCCCACGCCGGGCGACTGTTCACCATCGCCCTGACCGAGGAGAGCGGGTTCTTCTCCGCGTCGGCCAGGTTCATCGACGCCGGCGGTTCCCTCGACGTCGTCCACGGTGGCGTGACGACCCTGCAGAAGAAGTCCTTCGGCAAGGTCACGGTCCGTCTCACCGGACCGGATGCGGCAATTGAGGAGTTTTATCGCTCCCTTAACCTGACCACCGAGATTGAGGAGATTCGCCGATGACGACAACGCTTCTCGCGGCCGACTGGGAGCGCCTGGGCCCGACTTTCGCCGAGGCCGTCTGGGACACCCTCTACATGGTCATCATCACGCTGGTGGCCGCCGGTGTCCTGGGACTGCTCGTCGGCATCCTCCTGTTCACCACCCGACAGGGCGGGATCCTGCAGAACAAGGCCGTCTACTGGGTGCTGAATTTTCTGGTGAACTTCATCCGTCCGATCCCGTTCATCATCCTCATCGCGATGATGGCGCCGGTGACCATTGAGGTGGTGGGCACGACCATCGGCAGGAACGCGGCGGTATTCGTCATGGTCATTGCCGCGACGTTCTCGGTGGCCCGTATCGTCGAGCAGAACCTCGTCGCCATCCACCCGGGCAAGATTGAGGCCGCCCGGGCGATGGGCGCCTCGCCGTGGCGCATCATCCGCACGGTGATCATTCCCGAGGCACTCGGCCCCCTGATCCTCGGTTACACCTTCCTGTTCATCGCCATCGTCGACATGTCCGCGATGGCCGGCTACGTCGGCGCCGGTGGCCTGGGCGATTTCGCCATCGTCTACGGCTACCGCGCCTTCGACCAGGAGGCGACCTGGGCAGCCGTCCTGGTCATCGTGGTCATCGTTCAGCTGGCGCAGGTCTTCGGCAACTGGCTGTCGAAGAAGATCATGCGACGCTAGGCGTCAGACGACCGTCCGAGGATCGCGCTTCTCGGGCGGTTGTTCCATTTTCCTCCCCCATTTCCCGAGCCTGCTCAGGCGGTTCCCCACAGCCGGGCCCGGCGTTTCTTCAGACGCTCACCCAGGGTCGAGAGCCAGCGGCGATTGGCCGGGGCCAGTGGCCCGGCCGCTTCATCGACCACCCACTTCCCGTTGGCGAAGAGCCAGTAGACGTCGCCGGTGACGTCGTCGAAGAGGTAGTGGATCAGCTTCTCCGTCTTTCGGTTGTGGTGGCGGCGGCAGAGGCAGACCATGTTCCTGGGTGAAGTCGCCCCGCCGTCGGCATGGTTGACGCGATGGTCCTTGTCCGTCCCCTCCGCGGGGGCGTCGCACCCGGGCCATCGGCAGGTCCCGTCCCGCCCTTCCAGGTAGGCGCGCTGCGCTCCGGAGGGCGAGTACCCCTCCACCTCAGAGTGCGCGGCCTCGTCCATGTCCCGCACCCGGCCGACGTGCTCATCCAGCTTCTCCTCGGCTTCCTCCGTCAGCAGGGTCCGGTCGGGGAGGAACGTCGGGGCGCCCGGGATGTCGTTGGCCTTGTAGACGTTCATCGTCACACTGACGGTGACCTGGTTGAGGACGATGTCGGCGTGCGCCTCCGCGATGGTGAGGCCTTTCTGCGCCGCATGCTCACGCAGTGCCCGGTCAATGATGGCGGCGGTGGCCTGATCATGGCTGATCGCGGTGCCGACGGTGCCGGGACCATCCGGATACTGCAGGTACCCGTCGTCGAGCTCCCTCTTCTGTTCCCTCTCCTTCTTCTTCCCGTCCGGTATCTCGGCCTGGAGCAGCGAAAGCAGCTGCCTGAGCTTCCGGGTGATCGCCGCGGGAGTCGGCAGCACCTGCGCGGCCCTCTTCGGAGTGAGGTAGGCGGTGAGCTGCTCATCGAGGAACGCCCATGCCCCGGCGTCCCCGTCGAGATCGGGATCGAGCTTGAAGATGACCTCCGCGATGCGGACCAGCGTGTACATGTCGAGATGCATCATGTCCTCGACGAGACGCCTGAGCGACGGCAGCCGGTCCAGGACGTCGAGCGCAACCAGGTGGGACTCAATAAAGCGTGGGGTGCCGCCGGGCGAGGCCCTGAGCTCGGCGGCGTGCTCGTCCCAGTCCCGGTTGCCTTCGGTCAGTGGTCCGACCTGCGAGTGGCAGACCCGCCAGGCGGCGTAGTCCGCGCGGCGCGCCACCAGGGCCGCCTGCGCGATCGGATCGTGTGGTGAACATAGCGCGTAGTAGGGACCGTCATCTCCGTCAGTCACAGCTGCTCTTCCCCCGAAAAATATGTTAGCTCATACGTTCGAAATTGAAGCTATCCGAGACCGCAGACACGCCACCCCCTTTCGGGGCCAGTTCGCCACCTTCCCGCATTTTATACAGGCGAATGCATGGCCTCTATAACGATGCGGATACAATCACTGGGGGACCCCCGTTTTAATTTTCATCCTTGTGACCCCCTAGTTACGGTGGCAGGCATGAGCGCAGACCTTCGCACGACAGCCCGCCTCGCTCTGCTCGTGACCTCCATGGCCGTCGGCCTCGTCGCCTGCAGCCCTGCCCAAGGCGGCACCACCCTCGCCGCCAGCACCGCCGGAACCGGCGTCGGACTGACCCCGCTCGGCAACGCGAACACCACGGTGAAGACGCAGCGCCCGGAAGCCCCCGCCCAACTCATGGTCGTCAACGTCCGCGTCGGCAGCCACGAAGGCTTCGACCGCGTCGTCTTCGACCTCGTGGGCAGCGGTGAGCCCGGCTGGTTCATCGACTACACGAACAAGCCGTCCCAGCAGGGCTCCGGCACCCCGGTGGCCCACGAAGGCGCCATCGCACTCAACGTCAACATTGACGGCACGGCCTACCCGTTTGAACTGGGCATGGAGGATCCCCGGCTGGGTCGCATCCCGGGCTCCGGCAACGTGAACGAGGTCATCAGTGTCGGCACCTTCGAGGGCCGATCCCAGTTCGTCATCGGCCTGCAGCGCCAAGCCGCCTACTCCGTGCAGGTTCTCGAGGAGCCCAAGCGCCTCGTCGTGGACATCGTCCAGAACTAACCGTAGGTGGCCTCCACCCGCCACCCCTTCACCCAGATGAGCAGCCAGGCCCTCTGTTCCTCCGCGCCGTCCACGCCCACCACCTGCAGGCGGGCCACCCGCCGCCGGCCATGCCACCACCCCAGATCCACCGGCCACGGCCCGGACCAGGCGACGACCAGGTAGCGGGCCCGGCCCCACCCGAGAGCGTAGGGATCGGAGCTGAGCAGCGCTTCCGCGGTGACGTAGACGTCGGCGGCGCGCGCGTCGACAAGCCGGACCCGTGCGGCGGGGTGCTGCGGGCCGGAGCCGAGCCGCGCGGGCAGCGGTGAAGGAATCCGACCAGGCCAGGACCCGTCCAGCCCGGGGATGGGCCGCTCACCGAAGGGGATGAAGTCAATCCTTTCCGCCACTCCCCGCCCACCGGCATGCCGGGGTTGCAGCACGCGGTCGACGCCGAGCGTCGACTGCACGCGCTCAACGACGCGCCGCGCCGCCGCCGCGGAGGCGCCGTCCCGCCAGAGCTCACCGGCGACGGGGACGGCGACGTCCAGGGCGGTCAGGGTCAGGGAGAGAATGCGGCCGGAGTTGCCGCCGGTGAGCCAGCCGTCGAGTTGCCAGCGCACCCGATCAGCGGTGGCGGATTCCGTGAGGGGCTCCCGCGTCCGCCAGACCCGCTCCACCACGCCCTGTTCCACCTCCGCAGTGACCTGCAGACGCAGGCACACCTGCCCGGCGTCACGCAGTTTCCCGTGCAACCGCGCGGCCAGGGCGCGGCCGGCGAAGGCCGCCTCATCGACGCGCTCGATGGGTTCCTCCGGCGCCACCGTCACCGCCAGCGGGGGCGCCTGCGGTTCGGGGGCGACGCGGCGGTCAGGTTCCGCCCGGGCGATGCGGTGACAAAGCATGCCCGCGGAACCGAAGCGCGTCGCCACGGACTCGGCCGGGAGGGCCGCCAGTTCGCCCAGGGTGCGCACCCCGAGAATGTTCAGCGAGGACAGGATGCTCCGGTCACAATCCACCGCCTCCAGGGACCGGAGGGGCAGGCCGGACAGGAAATCGCTGGAATCCGTGACGATCCGGTTGTGGCGCGCGGCCAGCACTGCGGTGGCTATCTCATCGGCCACGCCCACCTGGACGTCGAGGTTGATGCGGGTGGCGGCGTCGAGAAGCATCTCGACGGCGACGTTCTCCCCGCCGTGGAAGCGGGCGGCGGCCGAGGCGTCGACGAGGACCAGCCCGGGGCGCAGCACCTCGATGGAGGAGGCGACGTCATCGAGGCCGGCGGCAATCTCGGCGAAGACGCGTCCGTCGCGGTCGGGGGCGTCGTCGAGCAGGGTCAGCGCAGGAATGAGCGCCTGCGCCTGACGCACCTTCATCCCGCGCCGGAGGCCTCCCGAATGCACGCGGATGCGGTGGTTCCTCACGATGGCGAGGGGACCCTCGATACCGAGCTCCCGGCGCGCGGCCTGGATCGGCCAGTCCGGGAACCACAGGGCGGCCACCCGCATCACACGGCCCTCAGACGCGGCGCCTCACCCACGTTCAGCGTCATCGACGCCCGCCGGGTGGTCTCCTTCACGGCGATGTCGTAGCCCCGGATCCGCCCGGTACCCCGGCCGATGCCGCGGTAGGTGGTGACACGGGCGTCAACGCGCGCGGCGGGCGACTGGACGGCCAGGTTGACGATGAGCAGCGCGGCCCGCCCCTGCCGGAGCCTGCCGAGCAGCGGACGCGCCCGCACCGGGGAGAGGGTGAGCGGGACATGTGAATGCCAGACCACCAGGTCCAGCCCCTCCACCAGGACGGAGGTGACGCCGAGCGGATCTCCACCCGGATCGGGGACGACGATGACCTGCTCGAGACGCTCGACGTCAGCCAGCGAGAGGTCCGGCCAGCCGACGACGCCGACGTGTCCGCCCCGTCCGCTAACCTCCCGGATGATCTCGACGACGAGGGCGGGACAGTCGGACACCTCGGTGACCGCCTGCCGCGCCAGTCCACCAGCCGGGAGGACGCGATCCAGGTCACCGACGGAGAGAACCTCGTGCTCGAGCGCCGGGGCGGCCCCCTCGAGCTGCTCCATGCGCGCACGCAGAGCGGCGATGTGCTCAGAGCGCGAGACCCCCGCCGTGATTCGAACACGCGTTCTATCCATGTCTTCCAGTATGGCCGCCGGGAAAGATCCCGTCAACTGATAGCGTTAACCAGCATGGATGCCTACGCGAACATGCGCATGAACCACACCCCCATCCCGACCCCGCCCGGAGTCCGATTCGGCGCGTCGGCTCTGGCGGGTCTGTCCCTCGCGTTCTTCTGGTCCGCGCTGGGCCTCTTCACCGCTCTCGGCCTTGGCGTTCTCGCGGCGCTGGCCGCCGTCCTGCTGGTCTTCGCCCACCCCTACCGCCGGAAAATGAAGGCGTACGCGGAGACGACGCCGGGCGTCGCCCAGCTGATTCCGCTGATGATCTGGTGGGCGCTGGCCATGCTCACGCCCGTCATCCATCTGCCGTGGTGGGGCGCCGCGCTCGCGGGCCTGCTCACCATGGCCGTGGCCTACTGGATTTTCCCGCACGCGGACGGGACGAGGAAACTAGCCTTCGCCTAACCCCTGCTGGTGCGCCCAACGGGTCAGCTGATGCCGGTTGGACTGCTGCGTCTTGCGCAGAATGTTCGAGGCGTGCGTCTCGACCGTCTTGATGGAGATGAACAGCTGGGCGCCGATCTCCCGGTAGGTGTAGCCGCGCGCCAGCAGCCGCAGCACCTCCAGCTCACGCCGGGTCAGGGCGTCGACCGCCGGGTCCCGCTCGGCTTCCTCCTCCTCCACCACCGCACCGGCGAAGGCGTCGAGGACGAAGCCCGCCAGGCGGGGAGAGAAGTAGGCGTCGCCGTCGTTGACCCGTGAGACGGCCTCCGCCAGCTCCCCTGCCTCGATCGACTTCGTGACATAACCGCGGGCGCCGGCCCGGATGATCGCGATGACGTCCTCGGCCGCATCCGACACGCTCAGGGCAAGGTAGGTCTGCTCCGGCACCGCTTTGATCACGGCCAGGCCGCCCCCCTCGGGCATGTGGACGTCAAGGAGCACGACGTCGGGGTTCGTCTCGGCGATGCCGCGCACGGCCATGTCCACGCTCCCCGCCTCGCCGACGACCTTCACCCGGCCGTCGAGCTCGGAGCGTACGCCCGCACGGAACACAGAGTGGTCGTCAACCAGGAACACCGTCACCATGTCCTCAGAATAACCTCTGTCCCCTCCCCCGGCGTGGAATTGATCGCGACCGTCCCGCCTGCCTTCTCCACGCGCGCGACGATCGAGTCCCTGATCCCGTGCCGATCCTCCGGAATGTCCTCCGGGTCAAAACCGCGGCCCCGGTCGCGCACAAAAATCTCCAGGCCGTCGAAAGCCTCCGCATACACATCCAGCTTGTCGACGCCCGCGTGTTTCGCCGCATTCACCATCGCCTCCCGGGCAGCGAAAATCAACGATTGGGTGCCCTCCGTCAACGGGGCATCCGTCCCCACGGTCACCGGCGCAATGCGGACGCCGTACATGTCCTCCACTTCCCCGCTGGCCTTCTCAATGGCGGCGAAGACCGTCAGATCCAGGGAATCACTCGGCTCGAACAACCAGGTGCGCAGCTCCCGCTCCTGGGAACGGGCCAGACGGACGACCTCCTCCGGCTGCTCGGAACGCTTCTGGATGAGCGCCAGGGTCTGCAGCACGGAATCATGCAGGCGCGAGGCGATCTGCTCCCGTTCCTCCGTCGCGGCCTTCTCCGCCAGGGAGTCCCGGACCCGGACCATCACCGGCACCGCGAACACCGCCACGCCGGCCAGGGTGAACCCCACCGCCAGCAGTGACCCGAAGAAGTCCTGCGGGGAACCGATCGCCAGACCGGAGAGCAGGCCGACGATCACCAGCACCGCACCCCCGATGATGGAGTACGTACGGGCGCGGGTGCCGGCGTCGAAGCCCCGCCAGACCAGGTAGGCGCCGACGCCGGCGACGATGAGCGCGATGAACAGCCCCACCGGCGCGCCGGAGAGCGTGAGCGACGCCAGGCCGGCGACGACCACCGCCAGAGCGACCAGGAGATAATTCATCGACCTCGACAACGACCGCCTCTCCGGGGGCGGGTCCACCTCCCCGGGGCGGGAAAACACCCAGAGCGCGGCGTAGGCCAGCAAACCCATCCCGGACAAGGCGCTGAGCAGAACGAACGCGAGGCGCACGTAGAGGACGTCGACGCGGAGGTGACTGGCGAGACCAGACGCCACGCCCGCGACCACGACACGGTCCTTCGGGCGCGCGTAAACCGGATAAGCCTTCATGCCTGTCAGTCTCCCAGGGAAAAGCCCAGGCGCCATCCGGGCAGACCCTGATCTTTGAAATCAGGGGGAATCCCGATACTTCTTCCCGCAGGTAGTGCGCACAATGAAGACATGAGCACCCTCAACGACATGTGGGCCACCCGCCCTCCCCGCATCCCCGAAAACCAGGGCGGCAACGCCAAAGTGGCCGGCGTCTGTGAAGGCATCGGCGTTCGTTATCAAATCGACCCGACCATCGTCCGTATCGCCTTCGTCGTCGCCACCCTGTCCGTCGGCGGCGGCATCGCGGCCTACCTGCTCGCCTGGGGGTTCATGCCCCGCTACGGCATGAAGACCTCCCCCATCGAAGCCTGCTTCAGACGTTCCGAAGACCTTGACCCCGTGGAAAAGAAGGAACGCCCCACCGGCTGGTGGCTGATGATCGGCTTCATCTTCTTCTCCGGCTTCCTGTTCTCCATGGGCAGCGTCGGTTCCACCACCCTGATCGCGCTCCTGCTGCTCGCGGCGGCCTGGTTCGCTCTCCACCACCGTCTGCCCGTCCCACCGGAGGGCGTCGTGGCGCAGAACGTGCCCGCGACCGCGGCCTCGGGTCCGGTGGATCTGAGCGCCTACTCTTTCCCGGAGGGCTACGAGCAGAAGCAGACTCCGCCGTCCTGGGACCCGCTGGGGACGGCCCCCTTCGCCTGGGATCTGCCGGATCCGCCGGCGCGCGAAACCCCGAAGAAAAGGAAGCCGCGCATCTGGCCCTGGCTCATCGGCGGCTTCGCCGTGGTCCTCATGCTGGGCGCGACGGTCCTCGCCTGGGTTGACGGCAGAAACGGGCTCGTCTACGTCGATGACGCAGCCATGGGTGACGTCACCAGGACGGTGCAGGACGAGTCCCAGCTCGCCGACGCCTACGAGGCCAGCATCGGCAACATCGACCTCGACCTTTCTGATCTTCCCCGGCTCGAGGAGGACCACCGCGTGAAGGTCGCCACCTCACTGGGCGACATCGACGTCACCCTGCCGGAGGACGTTCCGGTGGAGCTGACGTGCGACACCGCCCTCGGCACCAGCAACTGCACGCCAGGGTCCTACAACGACGACGCCGCCGGCCGAACCCTCACACTTCACATTGAGAATTCGATCGGCGACGTCGAGGTGCTTACTCCCACTCGATAGTTCCCGGCGGCTTGGAGGTCACATCGAGGACGACTCGGTTGACCTCCTTGACCTCGTTGGTGATGCGGGTGGAGATCTTCTCCAGCACGTCGTAGGGGATGCGGGACCAGTCGGCGGTCATCGCGTCCTCGGAACTCACCGGGCGCAGCACGATCGGGTGGCCGTAGGTGCGGCCGTCGCCCTGGACGCCGACGGAGCGGACGTCGGCCAGCAGCACGACCGGGCACTGCCAGATCTCATCGTCGAGACCGGCCCTGGTCAGCTCCTCGCGGGCGATGTAGTCGGCGTCGCGCAGGATGTCGAGACGCTCCTCGGTGACCTCGCCGATGATGCGGATGCCCAGACCGGGGCCCGGGAACGGCTGGCGGCCGACGATGACCTCCGGCAGGCCCAGCTCGCGGCCGACGGCGCGGACCTCGTCCTTGAACAGCAGGCGCAGCGGCTCAACCAGCTTGAACTCGACGTCGTCCGGCAGGCCGCCGACGTTGTGGTGACTCTTGATGTTGGCGGTGCCGGAGCCCTCCCCGGACTCGACGACGTCCGGATACAGGGTGCCCTGGACCAGGAACTCCACGTCGTGGCCCTCCATGGCCTGGGCCACGGCCCGTTCGAAGGAGCGGATGAACTCGGCGCCGATGGCCTTGCGCTTGGCCTCCGGCTCGGTCACGCCGGCAAGCTTGGACAGGAAGGCGTCGGCCTCGTGGACGGTGATGAGCTTGGCGCCGGTGGCCTCGACGAAGTCCTTCTCCACCTGCTCGCGCTCGTACTTGCGCAGCAGACCATGGTCGACGAAGACACAGGTCAGACGGTCGCCGATGGCACGCTGCACGATGGCCGCGGCCACCGCAGAATCGACGCCGCCGGAGAGGCCGCAGATGGCGTGGCCGTCGCCGACCTGCTCCTTGACGTCATTGATGAGCTTCTCGGCGATGTTCTCGGCGGTCCAGGTCGGCTGCAGGCCCGCGACGCCGTGCAGGAAGCGCTCCAGGACGGCCTGCCCCTCCGGGGAATGGCCGACCTCGGGGTGGTACTGCACGCCGGCCATCTTCTTCCCGACGTTCTCGAACGCGGCGACCGGGGCGCCCGGGCTGGAGGCGGTGACGGTGAAGCCCTCCGGCGCCTTGGTGACCGAATCGGAGTGCGACATCCAGACGGTGTTGGTCTCACCCTCGTGCAGCTGGCCACCTTCCACCGACATTTCGGTGCGGCCGTACTCACGGACGCCGGTCGGCTCGACGGTGCCGCCCAGGGCGTTGGCCATGGTCTGGAAGCCGTAGCAGATTCCGAACACCGGAACACCGAGCTCGAACACGGCCGGGTCGAGCTTCGGGGCGTCCTCGGCGTAGACCGAGGAGGGGCCGCCGGAGAGCACCAGGGCGGCCGGGTTCTTGGCCTTGATCTCTTCAGCGCTCGCGGTGTGCGGAATGACTTCCGAATACAGGTTGGCCTCACGCACACGACGCGCGATGAGCTGGGCGTACTGAGCGCCGAAATCGACGACAAGAACTGGTTGAATACTCACGAGGGTGATCCTATCAAGTACCCCGGCCAATAACCTTGCTCCGCTGGTCAGCGAGCGAGGAGGCCTAGCGCTGCAGTGCCCCCGAAAGGGAGGACAGCTCGGCCAGCGCCCGGGTCGCGGAGACGTGCGCCTCACGGACCCTGTCCACCAGAGGACCGATCTGCCCCGTGCTGGTCTCGGTGAGCCAGTCGTCGATGAGCTGCCGGGGCACCTCCATGATCGCCGACACACTCGTCACCTTCTGCGCCACCCGGCGCGACAGGGACTGCTGCTTGTCGACGCGCCGGTCCTTCTCCTCCGGGGTGGCTGCGGCGACCTGCTGCGTGGCGTCGTCAAGCTCGGCGAGCAGGTCCGCCAGCTGATCAATATGCTCCTCGACGATCCCGTGCATGGAAACCCAGGCCTGCAGTGGCGCAAGCAGCAGGGTCCGGGCCGGACCCTCGACATCGAGGGCGCTCATCTCGGCGTCGACGTCGGCGGCCACCGAGGCCTCGTGGTCGAGCTGCGCAGTGGCGGAACGCATCCGCTCGATGATGGTCGAAATCTCTGACTGGGCCATAAGGAATCCATAACGTCTGGTGCAGGGACGGTGGCCCACCCTACCCGAGAGGCCCACCAGGACCGGCGGGCATCGACCGGCGTGGATTAGTTGACTGTGAGATCGACCTTCTGGAAGGACTTCAGGTCGGTGTATCCGCACTTGGCCATCGCCCGGCTCAGGCCGCCGATGATGTTGTGGCCGCCCCAGGGGTCGGTGGCCGGGCCCTTGAGGAGGACCTCCAGGCTGACCTTCTCCTCGAAGAGCTGCTCGACCTCGCCGCGAGGGAAGCGCGGGTGGGCGGCGGAGGACTGCCAGTAGTAGCCGGCGGCCGCGGCTTCCTCGGCGGCCGCGAGCGGGTAGCCGAGCATGACGGCGTCGGCGCCGCAGGCGATGGCCTTGGCGACGTGACCGGAGGTGTAGATGTCACCGTCGGCGATCACGTGAACGTAGCGGCCGCCCGTCTCGTCCATGTACTCGCGACGCACGGCGGCGGCGTCGGCGATGGCGGTCGCCATCGGGGTCTCGATGCCCAGCGCCGGGCCGGATGAGTTGAATCCGCCGCCGATGATGATGCCCGCCGCCCCGGTGCGCATCAGGTGCATCGCGGTGGAGGCGTCGGAGACGCCGCCGGCGATGACCGGAACCTCGAGCGAGCCGATGAACTCCTTGAGGTTGATCGGATCGCCGTCGCTGGCGACGTGCTCGGCGGAGATGATGGTGCCCTGGATGAACAGCAGCTCGGTACCCGCCTTGACGACGTCCGGAGCCAGCTCGCGGGCACGCTGCGGGGAGACCCGGACGGCGACGGTGGCGCCGGAGTCCCGGATCTCCTGGATACGCTCGGTCAGCAGGCCCAGGTCGATCGGCGCCGCGTGCAGCTCCTGCAGCACCTTGGTGGCGTTGCCGCCGGCGGTCTTGGCCTCGATGACCTTGCGCACGGCCGCGTCCAGGTCCTCGTGACGACCGATGAGGCCCTCGGCGTTGATCACGCCGAGGCCACCCTGCGCGTGCATCTCCTTGACGAACTCGACGCCGGCCAGGGCGTCGGTCGGATGGTTGGCCACCGGAATATCGAAACTGTAGGCGTCGATGTTCCAGGTGGTGTCCACGTCCTTGGAGGAGCGGGTACGGCGAGACGGGACGATGGAGACGTCGTCCAGCTGCCAGGTCCTGCGGGCCTCGCGGCCCATCCCGATTTCAACGTAGTCGCGCATGTGGTGTGATGCTCCCTATCCTCACAAGTGATGTCGGTGCTTCACATTACCGCACCGTCCGGACACGCCCGGCAGCCGCCGCGTCCCGGTAGAGCAGGACCGTGCCGACGATGCCCAGCACCCAGCCCAGGTAGTACGGTGCCGCCACCAGGAGCCCCGCCCCCGGTTCGCTCCCGAAGCGCCCGACCCCGGCCATCGCCAGCCAGTAGTTGACCATGATCATCATCCCGCCCACCGCTGAGACGCCCAGCGCCCACGTCAGCAGGACCCGACGCCGACCACCGAGAACGTGGGCGGCAAGCGCCATCAACGCGACGCCCCAGGGCAGCATCTGCGGGAACAGGCCGATGACGAGGCCCACAGTACCGACGATCATCAGTGGTCTGGCCAGCCGCAGACGGTCCTGCGTCCGCGCGAGCTCCCGGTAGAGGCGCACGAGCGCGAGAGCTCCCAGTACCCCGCCGACGAGGTGGAGGACGACCACGGGCAGCAGCCACCACGACGGACCGGCAGGAACACCGCCGAGGAGGCTCAGCCCGACGATCGTCGCCGAGCCGGTCGCGACCAGAACCAGCGAACCGGCGAACATCCCCCGGGTCCGGCTTCGGACGCGGTAGGCCGCGACGGTGAGGATCAGCAGCCCGACGACGGCGAGCGCCGGCCAGGTGACAGGCGCCACGGCCCCCAGCGCGAGGAGGGTGACGCCGACGATCAACAGCGAGTGGGTGCTCATACCGTCTGCCCCGCCTGCTCGCTCGGCGCACGCCTGGCGCCGAGCAACTCCCGGTACAGCCCCACGGCGCCGATAATCCCCAGGACCCAGCCCAGGTAGTACGGAATCGCCGCCGGGGCGATCCGCCAGAAGACCGGTTCCATCCCCGGGCCGGGGGCACGGCCCTGGGACACCGCCCACCAGAAGATGATCAGCACCAGCAGGGTCCCCACCACGGAGAGACCCAAGGCCCACGCCAGCACCCGCCGGTGGCGACTGCGGTAGAGAAACGCGGCCAGGGCGGCTAACGCCACTCCCCAGGGGCCGAGCCGCGGCCCGAGGACTCCGAGCACCAGCCCGGCGGTGCCGAGCACCAGCAGGGGCCAGACCCAGCGGGAACGCCCGCTCGGCCTCGCGCCTTCAGCCAGTTCCCGGTAGAGGCGCACGGTGGCGATGACGCCCAACCCCCAGCCGAGGACATAGGGGACGACGATGGGCAGCAACCACCACAGGGAACGGCCGGTGTCGCCCCCGACGCCACCGAGAAAGCTGACGCCGAAAAGCGCGCCGACGCTCAGCACCGCCACGCCGAGCGCCCAAGTGAACAGGCCCCGCTGCCGACTGGAGGCGATCCAGGCGGCGAGCGTATTGAGGATCAGCCCGGCCACGATGAGCACCGAGCCCTCCAGCGGATCAATCGTTCCGATCACGAGACCGAGGGTGCCTACGGCGAGCAGCACGTTCACCCAGATCATGCGAGCGGTCATACCGGACACCTCCCTGTAGTTCCCAGTTTCCTCCGTTGCACAGCGGATTGTCCATACCTTCAGGATCACAAAAGGACCGCCCCCGAGGGAGCGGTCCTGACGTGCAGACCGGCGCCTACTTCTTGCCGTAGTTCGGTGCCTCGACGGTCTGGGTGATGTCGTGCGGGTGGGACTCGCGCAGGCCCGCACCGGTGATCTCGACGAACTGCTTGGTCTGCAGCTCCTCGACGGTGGCTGAACCGGTGTAGCCCATGGCCGCGCGCAGGCCGCCGATGATCTGGTGGGTGAGCTTGTCCAGCTCACCGCGGTAAGGAACACGCCCCTCGATGCCCTCCGGCACCAGCTTGTCCTCGCTGCGGACGTCGGCCTGGAAGTAGCGGTCCTTGGAGAAGGAGCGCTTCTCGCCGCTCAGGCCACGGCCCTGCATGGCGCCCATGGAGCCCATGCCGCGGTAGCGCTTGTAGCGCTGCCCGCCGACGACGACGATCTCACCCGGGGTGGCGTCGGTGCCGGCGAGCATGGAGCCGAGCATGACGGTGCCGGCGCCGGCGGCCAGGGCCTTGGCGACGTCACCGGAGTGCTGCATGCCGCCATCGGCGATGATCGGGACGCCGGCGGCCTTGGCCGGGACAGCGGCCTCGAGGATGGAGGTGATCTGCGGGGAGCCGACGCCGGCCACGACGCGCGTGGTGCAGATGGAGCCCGGTCCGATGCCGACCTTGATGCCGTCGGCGCCCGCCTCGACCATTGCGGCCGCCGCCTCGCGGGTGGCCAGGTTGCCGCCGATGACGTCGACGCGGTCGCCGAAGTCCTTCTTGATGCGGGCGACCATCTCCAGCACACGGTTGTTGTGGGCGTGGGCGGAGTCGACGACCAGGACGTCGACGCCGGCGTCGACCAGCTGGCCCGCGCGGTCGTAGGCGTCCTCGCCGGTGCCGACGCCGGCGGCGGAGAGCAGACGACCGTGAGAGTCCTTGGAGGAGTTCGGGTACTGCTCGGTCTTGACGAAGTCCTTGACGGTGATCAGGCCCTTGAGCGTGCCGGCGTTGTCCACGATCGGCAGTTTCTCGATCTTGTGCTTGCCCAGCAGACCGAGGGCCTCCTCCTTGGAGACGCCCTCCTGCGCGACGACCAGCGGCATCGGGGTCATGACGTCGGAGACCAGGCGGGTCGGATCGGACTCGAAGCGCATGTCGCGGTTGGTGATGATGCCGATGAGCTTGTCGTCGGCGTCGACGACCGGCAGACCGGAAATACGGAAGCGACCGCAGAGCTCGTCGACCTCGCCGATCGTCATGTCTGCGGTCGCGGTGACCGGGTTGTCCACCATGCCGGACTCGGAGCGCTTGACGATCTCCACCTGACCGGCCTGCTCCTCGGCGGAGAGGTTGCGGTGGAGAACGCCGATGCCGCCCAGGCGGGCCATGGCGACGGCCATGCGGGCCTCGGTCACCGTGTCCATCGCGGCGGAGGCGATCGGCATGCCCAGGCGGATGTTGCGGGTGAACTGTCCGGAGGTGTCCACCTCGGACGGGACGATATGAGACTCGGCGGGCAGGAGAAGCACGTCGTCGAAGGTCAGACCGCGCAGGGCCACCTTGCTCGGATCGTCTCCACCAAAGTTGTGGGTTGCGGTCATGTCTTTCCTCCTGGGGTAACGCTGTGGCTCGAGCTGTCCTGGGACGTCAATGATTCATCTACCATAGTCCTTCCACCCCCGTCGGGTGAATTGCCTGGGACAGCACTCCACAATAGGGTGACCAGTGTGAACTACGACGCGATGATGCCCCGAGACCCGTTCGCGGACGATCCGAACGACCCCGCGTCCTTCCTCGATCCGGAGGAGCCGGCTCCCCCGCTCGAGAACGACGAGCGCGCCGCCATCGTGGAGGACCTGCGCCTGGTCCGCGAATGCCAGGCCAAGCTGACCCCGCGCGGCATGCGCGGAATCCTCTTCCTCTGCGAGGACTGCGACGAGTGGCACTACTACGACTGGGAGATCATGGCCGCCAACATGCAGGCCACCCTCGACGGCAAACTCGCCGCCGTGCATGAGCCCAGCGCCGAGCCCGACGTCCACGCCTATGTTCCCTGGGATTACGCGCTCGGGTACCTCGACGGCATGGAGGCCCGCTAGGAAAATGAAAGACTCCGCGCAGATTCCGGATCTGCGCGGAGTCGTTCGTTTTCCTACTGCTGGACCTGCGGCGGCGTCAGGTCGCCGACGGTGGGTGCCTGGTCGACGACGCTCGGCACCTCCGAGGTAACGTCCGTCAGCGGGTTCTGGCGGATGGGGGCGGGTTCAGTCACGGTGACCACGGCCGTCTGGGTGACGACGCTGGACCGGGTCTGGGTCTGGGTCTCGGTCACCGTGACGGGCGCCGCCGACGTGCTGACGACGGTGGTCGCGGTCGGCGCCTCAGAGGCCGCCGGCGCGCTGGACGCGGTCGTGGTCTCCGTGACAGTGACGGTTTCCGTCGCCGGCGCGGCGGCATTCTCGGGGACCGGGGCGACGTTCTGGCTCCCCAGCTGACGGACCAGGCCACGGGCCTCGCTGACGAGGTTGCGGGTCGCGTCCATGTCGCCCTCGGCGGCCCGATGCTCCAGCTCGTCGAGGGTGCTCGCCAGCTCGACGACGGTGGGGTCGCTGTCGTCGTTGAGGGGCGGCAGCAGCACCGCGCCAGCGCCGGCGATGACGACGGTCGCCGCCGCCGCGCCGATCAGACCGTGCAGCCAGGGGCGGGGTGCACGGCCCGTCCGCATCGGAATGACGGTCGCCTCCGAATCGTCCGCGCCCTCCACCACCGGGGTCGGCGGCACGTTCGCGTGGACGTCGTCGCGGAGCTCCAGCAGAAGCGCGGCGAGGTCGTCCTCGCCGTCGGTCGGATCGATGCCGCGGGAAAGGTCGGTGATGAACGCGTCATCATCAACCAGCGGCGCCAGCTGACGCGTCACGTCGTTGTCTGGGCGTGCGTTACGCTCCGTCACTGTTCGACTCCTTGTTGCTCCAGGGTTTTACGCAGGGACGCCAGGGCCCGGTGCTGGGCCACCCGAACCGCCCCAGGCGTGCTCGAGACCATCCGGGCGGTTTCCTCTGCCGACAGGCCAACGTAGATTCGGAGAATCAGAATTTCGCGGGCCTTCTCACTGAGTGAATCGAGAAGTGCGCGCGCTCTGTTACTTCCATCCATGACCAGCACGGATTCCTCGGGGGTGTTCTGCTCGTCCACCGAGTCCGGAACCTCCTCCGTGGGCGCCGACTGATCCCGCGCCATGGCGCGGTGGGCGTCCGCCACCTTGTTGAAGGCGATTCCGTAGACGTACGCCATGAAGGGCTTGCCCTTGTCGACGTACTTGTCGATCGACTGGGAGACCGCCAGGCACACCTCCTGGGCCACGTCCTCCGGCGTCGGGGACTTGCCCCCGCCGATGCGGGCACGCGCATAGCGCAGGACCGGCGGGTAGATCACGCGGATGATTCCCTGGAGCGCCCTGCGGTCACCCCGCTTCGCGTCGGGGACGAGCACGGCCAGCTCATCGTCGATCGAGTCGCTCACGTGCCGCCCGTCCTCTCATCCCTGGTTTCTGCGCTGCCGGCCGCGGTTGGTGATGGCGACCCGTCAAAATAAAGGCCGCCCACAGGGTGACATGGACGACCGCGCTCAAGCCGACCCCCGATCTTACCCTCTTTGGCTGGCGGCCATCTCCACGAGGGGCCAACGTCGCCGTGGATAAAAGTTCACTCACCTTTAACCTTCGGCGAAAAGCCAGCTCATGCCCATCCATCTCCCCGGAAACCTCAAGATGCCACCATGCGGACATTTTTCGTACACCTGAAATTCATTGTCATCTACCACACTCCCTCCTGCGGCGCTCGGCGAGAAGGCACTCCCTGCCACGGATTCACCAGATTCGGTCGCGCGCAAACTTTCAGAAGGAGAAATAAGAGAATGTCTCAACCGCACCTGCTCCCGGGACCGAACGCTGATTTCTGGGACTGGCAGCTGCACGGCACGTGCCGCGGCGAAGAGTCCGACGTCTTCTACCACCCGGACGGCGAGCGCGGCCGTGCGCGCGCCCAGCGCGAGAACCGCGCCAAGGCCATCTGCCACACCTGCCCGGTGATCGAGCAGTGCCGTACCCATGCGCTCAACGTCGCCGAGCCCTACGGCATCTGGGGCGGCTTGTCGGAGTCCGAGCGCGCCACCGTCCTGCGCAACCGCACCAAGCGAGTCCGCGTCAAGGCCTGACCTCCGGGCCGGCACGCGGAAAAAGAGGAATCCGCCGGTATCAGCAGATACCGGCGGATTTTTCGTGCCCAGCTAACTAGTGGTGGTGTCCGTGGACACCGTGGGCGGCCTCATTGGGGTCAGCCGGCTTTTCGACGACGGACGCCTCGGTCGTCAGCACCATGCGGGCGACGGAGGTGGCGTTGACGACGGCGGACAGCGTCACCTTGACCGGGTCGATGACGCCGGCCTCGATGAGGTTGCCGTACTCGCCGGTGGCGGCGTTGAAGCCCTCGGCGTTCGGCAGATCGCGGACCTTGGCGACGACGACGGAACCGTCGACGCCCGCGTTCTCCGCAATCCAGAAGGCCGGCTTGGTCAGTGCCCGGGACAGGGCCAGGATGCCGGTCTGCGCGTCACCGGTGAAGTCCTCGGCGTAGGCCTCGAGCTCCTTGGAGATCTGCACCAGTGCGGAACCACCGCCGGCGATGATGCCCTCCTCCACGGCCGCGCGGGCCGCGTTGATGGCGTCCTCGACACGGAGCTTGCGCTCGTTGACCTCGGTCTCGGTGGCGGCTCCGACCTTGATGACGGCGACGCCGCCGGACAGCTTGGCCAGACGCTCCTCGGCCTTCTCCTTGTCCCAGGTAGAGTCGGTGGAGGCGATCTCGCGACGGATTTCCTCGCGACGCGCCTCCACCTCCTCGGCGGTGCCGGCGCCGTCGACGATGACGGTGTCATCCTTGGTGACGGTCACGCGGCGCGCGGAGCCCAGCACCTCAAGGCCGGCGGTCTTCAGGTCGATGCCGACCTCCGGGTCCACGACGGTTGCGGCGGTGACCACAGCCAGGTCGTCCATGAACGCCTTGCGGCGCTCACCGAAGTACGGGGACTTCACGGCGACGACCTTGAGGGTGCCGCGGATGGTGTTGACGACCAGCGTCTGCAGCGGCTCGCCCTCGATGTCCTCGGCGATGATGAGGATCGGGTTCGACGCGGAGACCATCTTCTCCAGCAGCGGCAGGAAGTCCGGCAGCGAGGAGATCTTGTTGCGCACCAGCAGCACCACCGGGTTCTCCAGCACGGCCTGCTGGGAGTCCTGGTCGGTGATGAAGTACGGGGACAGGAAGCCCTTTTCGAAGGACAGGCCCTCGGTGACGTCGACGTAGGAGTCGATCGTCTGGGATTCCTCGACGGTCAGGACGCCGTCCTGACCGACCTTGTCCATCGCGCCGGCGATGACCTCGCCCACCTCCGCGTCACGGGAGGAGACGGTGGCCACGTTGGCGACGTCGGCGGAGGAGTTGACCGGGGTCGCACGGGACTTGAGCAGTTCGGCGGCCTTCTCCGAGCCGGCCAGGATACCCCGGTTCAGCTCGACCGGGTTGGCGCCGGCCGCCACGTTGCGCAGCCCCTCACGGATGAGCGCCTGGGCCAGCAGGGTGGCGGTGGTGGTGCCGTCACCGGCGATGTCGTTGGTCTTGACGGCGACGGACTTCACCAGCTGAGCACCGAGATCCTCGAAAGGATCCTCGAGCTCGATCTCGCGGGCGATGGTCACGCCGTCGTTGGTAACCTGCGGGCCACCGAATGCCTTGTCGAGAACGACGTTGCGGCCCTTCGGGCCGAGGGTGACCTTCACGGCGTCGGCAAGCGTGTCCACACCTCGCTGGATGCCCTCGCGGGCCTCCTGGTCAAATGCAATGAGCTTTGCCATTAACTATCGCCCTACTTCTCGACGACGGCGAGCAGGTCGCGCGCGGAGAGCAGGAGGAACTCCTCGCCGCCGTACTTCAGCTCGGTGCCGCCGTACTTGGAGAACACGACGGTATCGCCCTCCTTGACGTCGATCGGCAGGCGCTCACCCTTGTCGTCCAGACGGCCCGGACCCACGGCGATGACGGTGGCCTCCTGCGGCTTCTCCTGAGCGGAGTCCGGGATGACCAGGCCGGAAGCGGTGGTGGTCTCAGCTTCGACGATCTGAACCAGAACCTTGTCCTCGAGCGGGCGAATGTTGACGTTAGCCACTGTAAAATTCCTTTCAGGGAATGTTCGTTGAATCTGTTGTGCCGGTAGTTTTCCAGCACAGCCGTCGTCGCGGGTGAACAACTGTGGGTGAAACGACCTGACTAGCACTCTAACCATACGAGTGCCAGCATTCAACCTCAGAGAGTGCCAACGTCCCCCTCGGGTTAATTGCCCATGTTGCGCGCCGCCGCGTTCCACAGCCGGTACTCGTCCGGGTAGTCCTGGGAGTAGTTGCGGGCGGCCTCGACGGCCCCGTGAATCTCCGCCACGTCCTTGTCCCCGATCGGCCCCCCGTCGGCGCCGACGAAGATGACCGGCCCGAACACCGCACGCACCGGATCGAGGAAGAACGTGGAGTTGCCGGTCTCCCCGTGCATGCGCGCGAGCGAACCGACGGGGCTGGGGGCGGCGCCGTCGTCACGGGCGTCCGGGTTGTAGATGAGGGTGAAGTCCCGGCCCGCCTCATTGAAAGAGACGTCCACGTGGGTGCTGATCAGGCCACCGATGAACTCACGAGCGTTCGGCAGTTCAAAGTCAATAAGACGCTGAGTCCCGTCCGGGTTGACGACTAGGCCGTTGGGCATGAAAACACTCCAGAGTTTTGGGGCCAGAAACAGATCATCTTTACGCTACCCCAGCAGCGCAGGCGTCACCGTGCTGGCTCGGGGGAAGTATGAACGCGGTCTCCGTCATCGTCGCGTCCCATTGTCCTCCCGTACTGCCGCTTACGCCCGCGAGGGCCTGCCCCACCCGTTCTCCGGGGGAACTAGTTGACCACCGGAATCTCCACGTCCAGCGACGGATCCGTTCCCGTCGACCACGGCGACGCCGCACTGCCCTCGTGGATGAGCTGGGCCCCGAGGGCCGCGACCATCACCCCGTTGTCGGTGCAGAGGTTGAACGCCGGGACCCGCAGCTCGATGCCCGCAGCCTCACAACGCTCCAGCGCCAGCTCACGCAGGCGCGAGTTGGCCGCCACTCCCCCGCCCAGCAGCAGCACCCGGGCCCCGGTGTCGAGGCAGGCCTGGACCGCCTTCCGGGTCAGCACGTCCGCAACGGCCTCCTGGAAAGAGGCGCAGACGTCCTCGACGACGATCTGTTCACCGGAACGCTCAGCCGCCTCCACGTAGCGTGCGACGGCGGTCTTGAGGCCGGAGAAGGAGAAGTTGTACCTGTTGTCGCCGCCCTTCATCAGGGCGCGCGGGAATTTAATGGAGTCGGTGCCGCGTCGGGCGACCTTGTCGATCACCGGCCCGCCCGGGTAGCCGAGGCCGAGGAGGCGGGCGACCTTGTCGTAGGCTTCGCCGGCGGCGTCGTCGAGCGTGGTGCCCAGCTCGCGCATGGGCCGGCCGACGGCGTCGACCTCGAGGATCTGCGTATGCCCGCCGGAGACGAGCAGCGCGACCGAATGCGGCAGCGCCTCGCCGTCGAGGTTGGCGACGGCGACGTGGCCGCCGAGGTGGTTGACGCCGTAGAAAGGCACCCCCCAGGCGGCGGCGTAGGCCTTGCCCGCGGAGGCGCCGACCATGAGCGCGCCCGCCAGGCCCGGGCCGACGGTGGCGGCCACCGCGTCGGGCTTGTCGACGCCAGCCTTCGCCAGCGCGGCCGCCATCACGTTGGGCATGGCCTCCAGGTGCGCCCGGGAGGCGACCTCCGGCACGACGCCGCCGAACCGGGCGTGCTCGCTCATGGAGCTGGCGACCTCGTTGGCCAGCACGGTCATGGTGCCGTCCTCGGCGAGCTCGACGACGCCCACGCCGGTCTCATCACACGAGGACTCAATTCCGCAGATGATCATTTCTCACTCCTGGATTCGCTCAGGGATTTTCTCGCCATGGTGTAGGCGTCGGCCCCGGAGGGTTGGTAGTAGTTCTTACGCGTGGCCAGCACGGTGAAGCCGTACTTCTCGTAGAGCCCGATCGCCGGCCCGTTGTCGGTGCGGACCTCGAGGAACATCTGGGCGTCGACGGCGTCCGCGGCGTGCACCATCTGATCCATCAGCGCCCGGCCCAGACCGCGGCCCTGGTAGGCCGGGTCGACGCCGATGGTGTGGACCTCGAACTCGGGATCCTCGCGCGGGCCGAGCATGGCCACGCCCGCGTATCCGACGAGCAGCTCCTCGTCGAAGACCCCCCAGTAGAAGGTCCAGGGGTGGTTGAACTCGACGAGGAAGACGTCGCGGGGCCAGGGGTTGTCCCCGGCGAAGAGCTGGCTCTCGAGTTCGGCGCAGCGAGTCGCGTCGGCGGCCCTGAGCTCACGGATCTTCATGTCAGGTCCACATCAGGAATGGCGGGCGACTTCGGCGCGGGCTCGGGCACCTTCGCGTCGGGGCGGCGCAGGTAGAGCGGGGTCAGCGGGGCCGGGTCGACGCTCAGGTCGGCCGCGGCCACAAGCTCGGTGGCGCGCGGGGTGAGGTCGACGCGCTCCCCTGCCACGTCAAGGTCGATGTGGGCGGGCACGCTGACGACGTCGACCTCGTGCGGGAGCGTGAGGTCGGCCGGTTTGACCACGTCGGGGCCGGCGGTGCGGCGGCCGCCGGAGTAGGTGGCCCAGTAGATCTCCTTCCGGCGGGCGTCGGTGGCGACGAGGACGCGCTCGGCGGAGATCCGCGCGGCGATGGCGTCGTGGGTGGTCACCCCGTGCACCGGGATGCCCCGGGCCTGCGCGATGGCGGCGGCGGTGGCCATGCCGATGCGCAGGGAGGTGAAGGGGCCGGGGCCGACGCCGACGACGACGGCGTCGAGGTCGGCGAAGGTGAGGTCGGCAGCGGCGAGCAGGCCCTGGATCGCGGGCACGAGGTTTTCGTTGTGCCCGCGCGAGCCCGGCAGGATGTTGTCGGTGGACTCGCCTGTGTCAGTGTTGACCAGGCCGGTCACCAGGTCGGCGGTGGCGGTGTCTATCGCGAGAACAATCACACCCGCCACTTTAGGCTGCGGGCAGCTCCCAGCCACCATCAGCGGTCTTGGTCAGCGGAATGAACATGTCCGGATAGATCGCGTTGGTCGGCACGGTGCACAGGTTGACGCTGTCCTGGGAGATGGCGTCGGCCTGGGTGCTGCCGTCCTGGCTGACCAGCAGCACGTAGTTGGTGCCTTCCGGGACCGCGCCGCCGTCCAGCCCCATGGAGGAGGCGTCGACGCCGAGGCCCTGGCCGACCTCGGCCTCGGTGACCCCGGGGCACACGATGAGGCCCGCGCCGAAGTCGTCGCCGTAGACGTCACCGGCCCGGACCATGGAGGCCGAGAGGTTCGCGTCGTCGAAGGCGGCGGTGGCCTTTTCCAGGCCCCCGCTGACCGTCTCACCCGGGCGCTGCGCGGACAGGGCGACCATGACGGCGAGCAGGATGACCCAGACGACGGCGATGACGGCGATGACGTACTTGGCGGTGCTGTTCAACTTCATTCGTGTGAGGCTACACCAGAAGCAGCAGCAGTATCTGGGCGGCGACGATCTTTCCGATCATCGCCGTCGGGTAGATCGTCGCGTAACCGCGGTTGGGCAGTTCCGTGCCGGTCTGGCCGTTGAGGTAGCTGATCACCGCCGGATTCGTCGTCATGCCGGCGGCCATGCCCATCGCCTCGTCCCAGCTCATGCGCAGCACCTGGCAGGCGAACAGACCGATGAGCAGGGCGCTGGCGAGGGTGAGCACCAGCCCGAGGCCGATGTAGAGCAGCGAGGAAGGATCCCTCAGCGCGCCGCGGAAACCCGCGCCCGCTGAGGTGCCCACGCCGGCCAGGAAGACCGCCAGGCCGAGGGTCTGCATGGTGCGGTTGGCGTGGAAGGGCAACTGCCAGGTGACCGGGCCGGTACGGTTGAGCGCCCCGAGCACCAGCCCGGCGACGATGGGGCCGCCGCCGAAGCCGAGGGTGAGCACGGTTCCGCCGGGCAGGGGAATCGGGATGAGGCCGATGGCCAACCCCAGCGCCAGGCCGAGCGCGAAGGGCAGCAGGTCGACGTCGCCGAGCGCGCGCTCGGAGTCGCCGAAGAACCTCCGGATTGCCGGCAGCCTGCTCGGCGACGCGACCACGCGCACCCGATCCGAATAGTTGAGCACGGTGTGCGGCCCCGGCACGACCTCCGAATCGCCGGAGCGCAGGCGCGCGATGAGGAAACCCTTGCCGACGGTGTCGAGCTCGCGGATGCGGCGGCCCGCGACCTCCGGGCTGGAGACGGTGATGCGGGTGTAGACGAGTTCGGAGTCCTCGATCTTGGCGTCGTAGGGCCGGCCGAGGCGGGCGATGGCCGTGCCCACGGCCTCCTCGGTGCCGTTGATGACCAGCCGCATCCCCTCCGCCAGCAGCGCGGTGGGATCGGCCAGGAGGTGGTGGCCGGGGTCGTCGGCGATGCGGGTGGCGATGACGGCCTGGCCGGTGATGCCCGGCAGGTCGCCGATGCGGCCGTGGATGCCCGGGCCCACGATGACGCCGCGCCAGACCAGCGGTTCGGTGACCATGCCGGCGTCGCGGGCGGCCCGGGCGTGGTCGACTTTGAGCACCGCGGAGCCGACTGCGGCGACGAGGATGGTGCCGATGACCGCTCCCGGGTACGCCAGGGAGTAGCCGACGACGGGTGCCTGGGCGTCGGCCGGGTCGACCATCGAGACGACGGCGGCCATGCCTGGGGTCGAGCTCAGCGCGCCGGCGAACATGCCGGCGCCGGTGACCGGATCCAGGCCGACGGCCCGCACCAGCACCCACGCCAGGGCGGTGAGCAGGAGCAGGGCCGCCAGACCGAGCACGGTGACCTTCCAGCCGCGGGTGCGGAACTCCCGGAAGAAGGCGGGGCCGGCGCTCAGGCCGATGGCGTAGACGAACATCGCCAGTCCAAGCTGGTAGAGCAGGGGCGGGATCTGGATCTCGGGGTTGGCGGTGGCCAGGCCCAGCGCCACGAAAAGCACCATGGCGGCGCCGAGGGAGACGCCGAAGATCCTGACCTTTCCGAGCGCCAGTCCCACGGCCAGAATCAGGACGAGGGTGAAGAGGCTGTTGTCAGCCAGGAATGCGAGCATCGCGAGAGACTCCTTTCGCCCCCATTGTTCCGCATTCCGGCGACCCCGGACAAGATTAAGGTGTGATCTTTATCCGCCGTGTGATTCCCAGGACACGTAGCGCGCCTCCGAGTCCGGGTCCTCCTCGACGGCGGTGGTGCGATCCAGCGTGATCAGCAGGTAGCGATCGGCGATCTGCTCCACCAGTCCCCCACCCCACTCGGCGATGACGACGGCGTCCCCCAGCTCGGTCTCCAGATCCAGGGAGTCCAGCGCACCCTCGGGGTCGGCGCCGTCGAGAAGCCGGTAGGCGTCGACGTGCACCAGCGTCGGCCCCCCGGAGCCGCCCCGATGCTCGCGGGCGATGACGAAGGTCGGCGAGGTCACCCGGCCCCGGACCCCCATCCCGGCGGCGATGCCCTGGGTCATGGTGGTCTTGCCGGCGCCCAGCGGCCCGTCCAGGATGACCACGTCACCGGCCTCCAAAGCCTCGCCCAGCGTACGGCCGAAGCCCCGGGTCTCCTCCGCGGTCTCCAGCCGGACCGAACCGGTCTCCGGGAAAGTGTCCTTCATGTTCTACTCCTCCTCGTACACACGCACGGTACGGCCCTTCGGCAGGGTCAGCACTTCATAAGGAATCGTGCCCAGGGCGTCGGCGAATTCACCCGCGGACATGCCGCCCTCGCCGAAGATGACCGCCGTGTCACCCGGCGCGACGCCCGCGGTGTTGTCACCGAGATCGATGATGATCTGGTCCATGCACACGCGTCCGACCTGGGGGTAACGCCCGCCGTTGACGCCGAGCTCGAACCTGCCCTGCGCCGAGCGCGGGAGGCCGTCCGCGTAGCCGCAGGGGACGACGGCGATCCAGCCGTCACGCTCGGCCGTCCAGGTGTGCCCGTAGCTGACGCACTCGCCCGCCCGGATCGGCTTGACGACGCTGATCGTCGCCTCCCAGGTCATCGCCGGCTTGAGCTCCGAACTCTCCGGGCTGGCACCGTACAGGGCCAGGCCCGGTCGGACCTGGTCGTAGAAGAGGTCCTCACGCAGCAGCGTCGCCGGGCTGTTGGCCAGGTGGTTGACCGGCAGCTCGAGGCCGAGTTCCCGGCCGCGGGCGATCGCGCGCTCGAACTCCGCCTTCTGCCGGTCGGTCACCGGACTGGCCGGGTCGTCCGCGCTGGCCAGGTGCGAGCACACGCCGAGCACCGTGATGTGCTCGGCGTCCCGGAGGAGGACGAAGACCTCGTCCCAGTCCTGCGGATCGACGCCGGAACGGTGCATCCCCGTCTCGACCATGACGTAGACCGAGGCGGGGATCTCGGCGTCGACGAGCTCGCGGGCGTGGAACAGGCCGGGAACGCCGATGTGGGCGCCGACGGCCAGCGCGTCGATCGCGTCCTGTTCCGGTACCCACATCCAGAACAGGACGGGGCGGGTGCTCGCCGACTCCACCGCGCAGGCCTCCGCGGCGGTGGCGACGCCGAACGCGTCGACGATCGGCTCGAGAACCTTGACCACGCGCTCGACGCCGTGGTTGTAGGCGTCGGCCTTGACCACGGCCATCAGCCGGGCCGACCCGACGCGCTCCTTCAGCAGGCGCGCGTTGTCCGCGATGGCGTCGAGGTCGATACGGGTGCGAAGCAGGCTCATGCCGCTTATTCTGCCACCCCGACCGCCGCGGACGCGGTTAGGCCGTCTCGGGGGCCAGGACGATGTCGAAGCGGCACTTCGCCCAGGAGCCGTCGATCTCCCGGCCGTTCGGGGTCGGGGTGCCCGGGGCCTGCTGCTCAAACTCCTTGATGAGCGATTCCTTGACGCCGAAGACGGAGTCGCCCTTCTCGATCTGCGGATCCCCCTGGACGAAGATGTGCGTGACCAGCGTGCGCAGGTTCTCCGCCGAGACCATGAAGTGCAGGTGGGCGGCGCGCAGCGGGCTCCGACCCACGGCGTTCAGCATCTGGCCGACGGGGCCGTCGTCCGGGATCGGGTACGGCACCGGGGTCAGTCCCCAGAAGGAGTAGTTGCCGTTCCCGTCACTGAAGAGGTGGGCGCGGCTGGCACGGCGGCCGTCGTCGTACTGGACGTCGTAGAGGCCGTCCTCGTCGCACTCCCAGACCTCGATGCGGGCGTTCGGGACCGGGTTGCCCTCGGCGTCGGTGACGGTGCCCTCGATCCACGCCGGCTGGCCCTTGGCACCGAAGGCCATGTCCCCGCCGTTCTCGATCTTCGGGGCGTCCTCGACGAAGAAGGGGCCGAAGACCGTGGCCTCGGTCGCGTCCTCGTAGGCCTCGTTGTTGACGGCGATGGTCTGCATGGACACGCCGAGAGTGTCGGAGAGCAGCACGAACTCCTGGCGGTTCTCGTCGGTGATGTGGCCGACCTTCGTGAGGAAGTCGATGCCGTAGCTCCACTCCTCCTCGGTCAGGCGGACCTCACGGACGAATTCGTGGAGATGGGTGGTCAGGGAGCGCATGATCTCCTTGAGCCGGGGGTTCTCGGTGCCGTCGAAGGAGGCGAGGACCTCGTCGGTCAGAGTCTCCTCGACCTGGCGCTGGGTGTCGGAAGTGGTCATTGTCGGTGTCCTATCGTCGGAGGGTGGCGGGGTCGTCGCCGTTGAGGGCGGCGGTGAGTAGCTGGGTGAGGTTCTCCTCCGTGACCGGGCGGGGGTTGGAGTCCGGGATCGTGGCCAGGGCCTGCTCGACGACGGCGGGAATGCCCTCGGCGGTGAAGCCGTAGTCCTTGAGGGCTTTCGGCGCGTTGACCCGGGCGCGCAGCTGGTTGAGTCCCCCGACGGCGTCGTCTACGCCGAAGGCGGCGGCCATGCGGGCGGCGGCCTCCGGCGCGTGGTCGACGTTGAAGGCCAGCACGTACGGCAGGACGGTCGCGTGGGTCTGGGCGTGCGGGAGGTTGAAGGTGCCGCCGAGGATGTGGCAGAGCTTGTGGTGCATGCCCGAGCCCGCCGACGCGAAGGACACCGCGGCGAGGTAGGCGCCGTACAGGGCGAGGTCGCGGCCGTGGATGTCCTGCGAATCCTCGACGATCAGCGGCAGCCCCTCGTTGAGCGCACGGATGCCCTCGGCCGCCATCGCGGCATTGATGGGGTCGGCGTTGGGCGCCCAGAGCGAGTCGACGCAGTGCGCCAGCCCGTTGAGCCCCGAGGCGATGGACAGCTCGACCGGCAGGGACAGCGTCAGCTCGGAGTCGTAGATGACAGCGACCGGCAGGACCTTGACGTCCGATCCGGTGGTCTTGACGTCGTTTTCGGTCAGGCCCCACACGTCGGTGGCCTCGGAGCCGGCGTAGGTGGTGGCCACGGCGATGGAGGGGATGCCGGTGGTCAGGGAGATCGCCTTGGCCAGGCCGGTGGTGGACCCGCCACCGACGGAGACCAGCAGGTCGACGCCGTTGTCTGCGGAGACGGTGCGGGCACGCTCGGCGACATCGACGGGCACGTGCATGACGACCTCGTCGTGCCAGACGGCGACGTCGATGTCTTTCGCCACCGCCGTCGCAAGCTCCATCCCCCGCTCGCCGGCGATGACCATGACGGTCTTCGCCTCCAGTCGGGCGACCTCGGCGGCGAGGTTCTCGGTGGCCTGTCCGTTGCCGAAGAGGACTCGCTGGCCCAGGGTGGTGTGGGTGAATTTGAGACTCATGTGTGGTCCTTTCAGGCGGACGCCGGGGTGAGGTTCAGCGAACCGAGCAGGGAGTCCAGGTGTCCGGACAGTTGCTCAGCGCCGGTGGCGGTGGCCGCGGTGAAGAAGTCCGGGCGGATGATCGCGTAGGTGTGGCCATGGGTGCCGAACCAGCGGGCGAAGACGTCGTCGTCGGTGAAGCGGGCGCCCGACCACGAGTGTCCCAGGTGGACGATGTTCGCGCCGAGCTTTTCCAGGATCGCGCGGGTCTCGACGGGGATCGCCTCCGTCGGGTCGGCCTCGACCCCGCAGAGGCCCTGGGCGTCGCCGAGCTTCCCCTGACGGAGCTCCACGTCAGCGAGGACGAGAACCTCGGCCCCTTCGCCGACGGAACCTGGGCCGAGCACAACGACGCCCCGCCCTCCGGCATGGAGGGCGGGGCGTCGCGCGTCGACAAGCCGGCTAGACCAGCGTGATGTCCTTGACCTCGACGGACTCGTAGGGGCGGGTGAAGTTGTTGAGGCGGTTCTTCACCTCGCCGATGGAGTAGACGTCGACGTACTTGAGCATCGCGTTGATGATGGCGTTGATCTCCAGCCGGGCCAGGCCCTGGCCTGCGCAACCGTGGATGCCGTAGCCGAAGCTGACATGGTCGGCCGCGTTGCGGGTGATGTCGAAGGTCTCCGGGTTCTCGTAGTGGCGCGGGTCCATGTTGGCGGAGCCGTAGCACAGGGCGACCTGGGAGCCGGCCGGGATCACCGTGCCGCCGATCTCGATGTCCTCCCTGGCGAGGCGGCCGAAGACCGGAGCAGGGGTGCGCAGGCGCAGGACCTCGGTGAGCGCGGAGGAGGCCAGTGACGGGTCGGCCTTGAGCTTTTCCCACTGGTCCGGGTGCTGGCCGAAGAGGACGAGGACGTTGCCGAGAGTGGTGACGGTGGTGTCCATGCCGGCGGCCAGGATCTGATGGACCAGGGCGTTGAAGGACTCGTGGGCGATCTCGCCGCGCTCGGCGGCTGCCCAGACGGCCTTGCCGATGGAGCCCTCGGCGAGATGCTCTCCGCTCATGACCTCGTGGGTCCAGTGGAACATCTCACCGGCGGCCGGGAAGGCGGCCTTCATGCGCTCGTTCTCGGAGCCGAGCAGGTTGAAGGCGGCGTCGCCCCAGCCGAGGATCTTGTCGCGGATGTCTCCCTGGACGCCAATGAGGTCAAGCACGATGGAGACGGGGAAGGCGACGGCCAGGTCCTTCATGCCGTCGAAGGATTCGCGGGAGAAGAGCTCTTTGACCAGCGCGTCGCCCTTCTCGTCGATGGTGACCTTGAGCTTACGAAGGGAGCGGGGCGAGAGATGCTCCGAGAGCACGGCACGCAGCGGGCCGTGATTCGGCGGGTCCGCGACCAGCGAGGTGCCCTTGAGCATCTCGTTCATCTTCGGGTTGAACGCGACCTGCGCGGAGGAGAAGACCTCGGGGTTGCCGGCGGCTTCCTTGACCTCGTCGTAGCGGGTGATGGCGTAGGCGTCGTGCTCGGTGAGGTAGACGACGGCGCCCGACTCGCGCAGCGGACCAAAGACGGAGTCGTCGTGGACGTTGAGGGTCTGGTCGGAGAAGAGGTTGACGTCGGACTCGACGCGCGTTGAGGTGGGGGCGGACATGACACATGCCTCTCAGTGGGGTGAATCACAATGGCTGAACTGTCCCCCAGTGAACACGGCCAGGAATCATCAGACAAATGAATATTGACAATGTCCCCCATTCATCTAATTCATGTGTCCGGCCTCCACCAGCACATCACGCAGCCACCCCCAGTACTCCGGGTCATCCAGCCAGGGGTTGCGCACCATGTCCACCGCCAGGTCAATGATGGGGAACGGGAAGTCCACCACCACCAGCTCACGTCCGATGACCATCTTCTTCATCACACTGCGCCGGTGCAGGGCCAGGCGCTCCCGACCGGAGACGAACTGCGGGATGAGCAGGTAGTCGCTCAGGCGGATCTGGACGTCAACGTCGATGCCCCGGCTGCGCAGCTCCTGATAGGGGCGCGGCACCTGCGGACCATCGAGCACGACGTGCGGCCAGCGCCCGAGCAGCTCGATCACGGTGTCATCACCCAGCTCGGGCGTGCCACCGATGACGACCCAGTCGTCACCGAAGACCCGCTCGCGTTCATGGGGAGTGTCGTAGCCCTGGGCCAGGAGGAGCACGTCGGCACGCTCCTCGGTGAAAATCGCGTCGGAATGGTCATTGGTCGCGATCATCCGCAGTCTCATGTGCGGCGCCTGCCGCTCCAGGACGTCGGAGATGAGCGGCCCCATGCCGTAGATGATCGAGGCCGAGGCCGCGACCGTCACCGTGCGCGAACTCGTCGCGGGATCGAACGCCTCCCCGCCCAGCAGCGTCGCCGTCCGGGAAAGAATCGCTCGCAACGGCCCGAGCAGCGACCGCGCTTTCGGGGTGAGGACGCTGCGATTGCCATCCCGGACCAGAACGTCGTCACCCAGCAGCCGACGGATACGGCGCAGGGCGTGCGACATCGCCGGCTGCGACAGCCCCATCCGATCCGCGGCCCTGGTCACAGACTGCTCCTCCAACAGGGCGAGCAGACTGACCAGCAGGTTGAGGTCGGTGGCGGCGAGGTTGACCGAGTCACGATCGGGAGGGACATTCATGAGAAGAATATAACCCATATTGTTTATTCATTAGACAAATCATCGTGTGGCCTGCGACGCTGGGCTCAGCAGATTCTCCCAGACCTCACTCCCGATTGAAGGAGACCCCCCATGACCCGCATCGAACTCGACCGACCGCGCTGCGAGGGCCACGGCCTGTGCGAGGAAGCCGCCCCGCAGCTCATGCACCTCGACGACGAGGGCGAGCTGGTCATCGATCAGCCCGACGTCGGCGACGAGGACCTCGACGCCGCCCGTGACGCCGTCCGCGTCTGCCCCGTTGCCGCGCTGAAGCTGGTCTAGCCATGGCCTACGACAACATCGTGATCGCCGGCCACGGCGTCGCGGGCCTGACCGCCGGCGACACCCTGCGTCGCCTCGGCTACCAGGGCCGCCTCACCGTCATCGGCGAGGAAACCCACACGACCTACTCCCGCCCCGCCCTGTCCAAGGCCGCCCTCGCCCCCGGCGCGGAAATGGACGTCAACTTCCTGCCCGAGCCCACCCACGGCGCCGACGCCCTCCTCGGCCACACCGCCACCGGCCTCGACGTGGCAAACTCCACCCTCACCACCTCAGACGGCGCGGTCATCCTCTATGACGGCCTGGTCATCGCCACCGGCGCCCAGGCGCGCCGCTTCACCGATTCACCGAATGAACTCACCCTGCGTTCACTCGACGACGCTGTCCGGCTCAAGGGCCGGCTGACCGAAACCTCGAAAGTCACCGTCATCGGCGGCGGCCCGCTCGGCATGGAAGTCGCCTCCGGCGCCCTCAACCTCGGCTGCGAGACCACTCTCATCCACGCCGGCGTCCCAATGTCCGCCCACATCGGCCCGTTCTTATCCGCGCGGCTCTCCGAGGCCGCCCGCGAAGCCGGCCTGATTATCGTCGACGGCTTCGTCTCCGGCGTCGAGGAGACCGCCGCCGGCATGCTCGCCACGCTCGCCGACGGCCGCACCTTCACCTCCGAGATCATCATCACCGCCGCCGGTGACATCCCCAACGACTCCTGGCTCGCCGATTCCGGCCTGCTCGTCGACGGGCGCCTGGTCACCGACACCCGTTGCCGCGTCCACGAGAACATCGTCGCCTGCGGTGACGTCGCCTGGATCGGTGGCGCCGGCGGACCCAGGCGCACCCCCATCTGGACTGCCGCCGTCGAGCAGGGAAAGGCCGCCGCCACCGCCCTGCTCCGGGGCGACGAGGCGCCCGAGCTCGACTTCCAGAACTACTTCTGGACCGACCAGTGGGGCGTCAACGTCAAGATCTCCGGTCCCATCCCGCGGGGGCTGGAGCCGGAGATCGTCAAGGGCTCCCTGACCGACCGGTCTTTCGTCGCGTACTGGCCGGAGGAGAACGCCGCCGCCGCCTACAACATGCGCACGCCGATTCCGAAGCTCCACACGATCGCCCGAGGCGGGGCCACGGTGCCCGCCTCCTAGACCGGCGCGGCGCCGGCGCATGAATACAGAGAAAGCCACGCGCCCGCGCCTGCCCTAGGATGTGTCGGCAGTACCCCCTCACCAAGGAGCGACACCATGATCTGGGCCCTCTTCATCGCCGCCTACGTACTCGTCGTCGCCTGCCTGTTCACCGGCGCCTGCCGCCGGGAGGACGCGCTGGCCCGCGCCGACGAGGCGTAGCCCCCTCTCAGAACGACGGGACCGGACGCGTCTTACGCCACTGCAGCGGCGGCTGGCCGGTGAGTTCTTTGAACACCCGGGTGAAAGCCGACTGGGAGGAGAATCCGCACCTGGCGGCGACCTCCGCGATGGAGGTGTCCCGGTGGCGGGCGTCGACAAGCAGGGACTGCGCCAGGGCAACCCGGCGGGCCCGCAGGTAACCGGCGAGGCTGCTGTCCTGCTCGGCAAAGGCCCGGCTCAACTGCCGTTCACTGATGCCGACGGCGGCGGCGATGTCGGTGACCGTGAGCGTGGGATCCGCGAAGGAGCGCTCAATGACGTCCTTGGCCGTGGCGACGAGTCCCGCCGACGAGGAATTTGACGCGTTGAGCGCGCGGTGCAGCAGCCCGTGCAGGTTCTCCTCCGCCTTGGCCAGCGCCGGCGCATCAGCGAGACCGGAGCGCAGCGTGTTCGACACCAGCCGTGGCAGCGCCTGCTCCGTGGCGCCGGTGGAGGGGCCGAAGTCAAAGACGAAGGGCAGCTTGTCGACGGCGAACCCGAAGGCCTCGGCAAAATCCGCCTCCGGGATGGTCATCACCAGCTCCCGCAGGCCGCCCGGGAACCCGCGGGTGAACGGGCGATCCCCGGGGTAGATGACCGCCTGGCCGGGCTTGATCGTGAGCATTCCGCCCCGGTGCATGAAAAACGCCTCGCCGCCGAGAGCGAAGAAGATCGCGATCACCCCGGTGGGATGCTCCCGGATGAAGGCCTCGTTACGCTCGACGATCTGCGAAGTGCCGTTGACGTTGGCCATCCGCATCGACGGCAGAATCAGGTTTGATTGCGCGGCCATCATCGGCGCCTCCTCCAGCGTCCTGATGTCCAGCGGTATGAGGGCCTGTCCGTTGTGTCGCTCCCAGAGCTCGACGCGGTCACTGACGGGAAGATTCCCGGTCGAGAAGTTCACTAGCCGCGAGGCCTGCCGGCCCGGGCCGTTGTCGTTGGTATTCATGGTGGTCACGATGATAGGACTCGTGCCCTGCCCCGGGGAAGCCCCCGAGGCAGGGCACGAGCTGGACGCGTCGAGAAGCGGGCTACTCCACGGTGACGGACTTGGCCAGGTTGCGGGGCTTGTCGATGTCCTCGTTGCCCACGTTGACCGCGATGTCGGCGGCCAGGAACTGCAGCGGAATGGTCGCCAGCAGCGGCTGCATGATCGTCGAGGTCTGCGGGATGCGGATCAACCAGTTGGCGTAGGGCTCGACGGCCTCGTCACCCTCCTCGGCGATGACGATGGTCTTCGCGCCCCGGGCCCGGATTTCCTGGATGTTGGAGACGATCTTCGAATGCAGCACCTTCAGCCCGCGCGGCGAGGGCACCACGACGACGACCGGGAGATCATCCTCGATGAGCGCGATCGGGCCGTGCTTGAGTTCACCCGCCGGGAAGCCCTCGGCGTGGATGTAGGCCAGCTCCTTGAGCTTGAGCGCACCCTCCAGCGCCACCGGGAAACCGACGCCGCGGCCGAGGAAGAGCATCGTCGCCACCGCGCCGAGTTCGTCCGAGATCTCCGTGACGGTGTCGCGGGCGGCCAGGACCTGCTCGATCTTGCCCGGGATGAGGTCGAGGGTGTCCCAGATTTCCTTGATCTCATCGGGGTACTTCGTGCCCTTGGCCTGCGCCAGGGCCAGACCGACGATGTAGTTCGCCGCCACCTGCGCCAGGAAGGCCTTGGTGGACGCCACGCCGATCTCCGGGCCCGCGTGGGTGTAGAGCACCGCATCGGATTCGCGCGGAATCTGGGAGCCGTTGGTGTTGCACACGGCCAGGACCTTCGCGCCCTGGGTCTTCGCGTGGCGGACAGCCTCCAGGGTGTCGGCGGTCTCGCCCGACTGGGAGATCGCCAGCACCAGGGTGCGCTCGTCGAGGACCGGATCGCGGTAGCGGAACTCCGAGGCGACCTCGATCTGCACCGGGATGCGGACCCAGTGCTCGATGGCGTACTTGGCCAGCAGGCCGGAGTGGTAGGCCGAGCCGCAGGCCACGACGAAGACCTGGTTGAAGGACTTCAACTCCTCCTCGGAGATGTTGTTCTCGTCCAGGACGACGCGGCCCTCCGACCAGTGGCCGGCCAGGGTGTCGCGCACGGCGGCGGGCTGCTCGTAGATCTCCTTCATCATGAAGGAATCGAAGCCGCCTTTCTCGGCGGCCTCGAGATCCCAGTCGATGGTGAAGGGGCGACCCTGCGAGGGGGTGCCGTCAAAGTTGAGGACCTCGTAGTCGTCGGCGGTGATGACCACGACGTTGTCCTGCCCCAGCTCAACGGCGTCCTTGGTGAACTCGATGAAGGCCGCCACGTCCGAACCGAGGAACATCTCGCCCTCGCCAACGCCGATGATCAACGGGGTCGACCGACGGGCCGCGATGATCTGGTCCGGATGGTTGGCGTGCATGAACAGGATGGTGAAGGCGCCCTCCAGACGGTTGAGCACCCGCAGGGCGGACTCGCGGAAATCACCCGCGGTCTCGCCCTCGTTGTAGTACCTGGCCAGCAGGTGCGCCGCCACCTCGGTGTCGGTGTCGGAGGCGAACTCCACGCCCTCACGCTCCATCTGCTGACGCAGCGGGGCGAAGTTCTCGATGATGCCGTTGTGGACGACCGCGACCGACTCGTCGAAGGACAGGTGGGGGTGGGCGTTCTCATCCGTCGGACGACCATGGGTGGCCCAGCGAGTGTGGCCGATGCCCGCCTTTCCTTCGGGGGCCCCGACCTGCGCGATCCTTTCCTCCAGGTTGGCCAGCTTGCCCGCCCGCTTGACCATGGTGAGGGAATCACCGGTGTTCACGGCGATGCCGGCGGAGTCGTACCCCCGGTACTCCATGCGCCGCAGCGCCTCGATTGCCAGGCCCGCGGCCTGACGACTTCCTACATATCCAACGATTCCGCACATGGCGGAAAAAATACACCCCCCAGGGGTCCGTTGCCAGTGGCACGCGCCGACTGGGCCGTGGGGGTGATTCCCGGGTTCTTCCCCTCCTCCGCCAACCGCCTGTGGCTTTCCACTATCCTGAGGAACGTGTCTGCGAATCTGAAGAAGCACCTGTCCACCCTGTCCAAGCGTGGCCCGCACCGCGTCCTCGTGGGCGATCTCGGGTACGCCGGAATCCACGGCAAGGTCTACACCCCGGCAGAGGGCAACGGCGTGCCCGGCGTCGCCTTCGGTCACGACTGGACCAAGTCGGTCGACAAGTACCACGTCACCCTGCGGCACCTCGCCAGCTGGGGAATCGCCGTGGCCGCGCCGAACACGGAGACCGGATTCGCCCCGAACCACCGAGGCTTCGCCGCCGACCTCGAGACCGCCCTGCAGATCCTGGCCGGCGTCAAGCTCGGGGAGGGCAACGTCACCGTCAACCCGGGCCGCCTCGGCGTCGCCGGCCATGGCATGGGAGCCGGCGTAGCCGTCCTGACTGCGGCCAACAATCCGAAGGTCAAGGCCGTCGGCGCCCTGTACCCGGCACAGACCACTCCCTCCGCCACCGCGGCCGCCCACAGCGTCACCGCACCGGGCCTGGTCATCGGTTCCGGCACCGCGGAAATCTTCGGTGCGGGCAACCCCGCCCGTCTCGCCGTCGAGTGGGGCGGCGACGTCGCCTACCGGGAGATTCGGTTCGGCAACCAGCAGGGCTTCTCCGAGGACACCCTGTTCAAGCTGAGCCTGGGCTTCGGCAAGCCCCAGTTCGCCCAGCAGGAGCTCGCCCGTGGCCTCCTCGTCGGATTCCTGCTGCACCAGCTCGCCGACGAGAAGAAATACGCCGACTTCTCCGATCCTCTGGCTGACGGGCCGGGACTGAGCAGCATCGACCGGGACAACCTGGCGAAGAAGGCGGGCCTGGGCGGCGACGCTAATCTCTCCGAAGGACTGAACGCACTGGGCGATGCACGCGCTGAGCTGCTGAAGAAGAGGTAACCCCCTCACGCGGACTCGCTGGCGCGGTCCCGGTCTGGTTCTGCCCGGCCCGGGCCGCGTTCTGCGTTTCCCGCTCCTCGTCCAACGCAGCCTTCTTCTCGACGTCCTGCTGTATCCGCTCCAACGTCGCCTCGAACTCCAGCATCCGGGCCGCGGTGCGCTCCCGGAATTTCGCCGCGAACTCCTCAAACTCCATTACCACTGCCCTGCCTCATGGTCCGGTCCAGCCTGGGCCTGCATTTTCTTCGGCGGAGGCGTCGGCTCCGGCACCTCAGCCAACTCCGGCGGAGGCGGCTTGATGGCCACGGGTTCCACCGGTGGCGGAGGTGGCGGGGTCGGTTCCGGTGCCGGTGCCGGGGCGGGCTCCGGTACGGGTTCGGGTACCGGCTCCGGTACGGATACAGGCTCTGGTACAGGTGCAGGTGCCGGCTCCGGTGCGGCATCTGTCGTGCAGTGGCACTCGCAGTCACTGACGAACTGCTCGAACGCCCCCGACACGCACTCGTCCCGCTCCCCGATCTCGGTCTCGGAGTAGCCGAGGCACAGCTCAATGAGCTCGCTGCCCGCCTCCACTAGGGCGGAGGAGAAGGCGCGGTCGATCGTCGAGCTCATCATCGCGCTGAGCATGGTCAAGAGCTCGCTGCCGGTGTCCAGACAGGAGGAGATGCTTGTCGACGAGGTACGCACCACGTCGTCCACGGCGCTGCCGCAGCGCGCGGCCCCCTCCACCAGTGCGGCGGCCCGGACCCTCTCCTCCCGGTAGCCGTTCTCCACGGAGGAGACCGCGGGCGTCACGTCAACGCCCCGAAAGGGCGTGTCGCCGAGTTCGCTGGCGCAGCCGTAACCGGTGGCCTGGATGGTGGCGTCGAGAAGCAGATCCGTGTTGAGACCTGACAAAGACTCGCAGGCCGCGCTCATGTCTTCGCGGGATATTGACGCTCCCTCGAAGCCCTCACCGGCGCTGAGACAGCTGCGGGCGAACTCGTCGATGGCTGAGTAGAACGTGTCGATCGCGGCCGCAGTCATCGCAGCACCCGATCCAGAACCGCGGCGAAGCCGGCGTCACCCTCCACGGTGGCCCTCACCTGACGGCGGGCCTGCTCCGCCACGTCGTGGACCCGGGTCAGGTGCGCGTCCCCCTCACGGTGGACGCGTGCCAGGGCATCGGCGATACGCTGACCGACGTCCGTGAAATCCCGCCCGGCGGCCCCGGCTGCGTAGGCAGGACGCTGGGCGGCCCGGGCCTCCCGTTCGGACGCTGCCCGGCCCATGACGTTGGTCAGTCCTGCCTCGGCCTCATCGGCGTCAAAGTGAAAACTCCCGGTCATCTCTCCCCCTCAGTCAGAGGGCCCCGCCGTCCTGCGTGGCCCGTCACCTACATTGGACTGTTCTGAGGGGGCGAAGGTTCCCGGTCGTCATCACATCAGGCGGAGGCCACCACCGCAGCGATCCGCCCGGCCACCTTGCGGGCATGCTCCTGGTCGGCGGCCTCGACCATGACGCGGAAGAGCTGCTCCGTGCCGGAGGGACGCAGCAGAACCCGACCCGAATCACCCAGCTCCTCCTTGGCCGTGGCCTGGGCCTCGACGACCTCGGGAGCCAGCATGATCCTGGACTTGTCCGCGACCGGAACGTTGATGAGGACCTGCGGCAGGACCGTCATGACGCCGGCCAGCTCCTTCAGGGACTTGCCGGTACGGGCCATCTCGCTCATGATCTTCAGGCCCGTCAGGGTGCCGTCACCGGTGGTGGCGTGCTTCGGCAGCACAATGTGGCCGGACTGTTCGCCGCCGAGAGAGTAGCCGGAGGCGTTGAGCTCCTCAAGCACGTAGCGGTCGCCGACCGCGGTCTCGACGATGTCGATGCCCTCGCGCTTCATGGCGATCTTCAGGCCCAGGTTGCTCATCACGGTGGCCACCAGAGTGTTCAGACGCAGGGTGTTCGAGGACTTCATGGCGATGGCCAGGACGGCCATGATCTGGTCGCCGTCGATCATGTTGCCCTCCGCGTCGACTGCCAGGCATCGGTCCGCGTCACCGTCGTGGGCCAGCCCCAGGTCGGCGCCGTGCTCGACGACGGCCTTCTGGAGGTGCTGCGGGTGGGTGGAGCCGCAGTCATCATTGATGTTGTAGGCGTTCGGCTTGTCGTAGATCGCGACGACCTCGGCGCCGGCGGCGGCATAGGCCTCCGGAGCGACTTCGTGGGCGGCGCCGTTCGCGCAGTCCACGACGACCTTGAGGCCGCGCAGATCGAGGATGTTCGACTCAGCCAGGTGCTTGAGGTAACGATCCTTGGCGTCGGTGGCCTCCTCGATGATGCGGCCGATGCCGGTGCCCGTCGGGCCCTGGCATTCGACAGAGTCCATGGCCTTCTCGATCTCGTCTTCGACGGAGTCCGGCAGCTTGTGGCCGCCCTTGGAGAAGAACTTGATGCCGTTGTCGGGCATCGGGTTGTGGGAGGCGGAGACCATGACGCCGATGTCGGCGCCGTAGTCGTCGGTGATGAAGGCGACGCCCGGGGTCGGAAGCACACCGACGCGCAGGACGTCGACGCCGCGGGAGGCCAGGCCGGCGGCGAGGGCGGCGGCGAGCATCTCACCGGAGACGCGCGGATCGCGGCCGATGACGGCGGTGGGGCGTCGGCCGCTGGACGGGCGGTCCCGGGTGAGCACGTCCGCGGCGGCGGCGCCGAGCTTCATGGCCAGAGGTGCGGTCAGGGTGTCGTTGGCGAGGCCTCGGACACCGTCAGTTCCGAAAAGACGAGTCATGCATTCGATTATGCACATCAAGACCGTCAGCGCCTGCAGCGAGTCTCGAACGCCGGCGCGTGTTGAACGTTGGGGGCGGAGAATTTTTGCCGGAAAACGGCGAACGCCGCCTGTTCCGGGGAACAGACGGCGCTGGCGAAGCGAAAAGTGATTAACGCTTGGAGTACTGCGGGGCACGACGTGCCTTGTGCAGACCGGCCTTCTTGCGCTCGACTGCACGAGCGTCACGGGTGAGGTAACCGGCCTTCTTGAGGGCGGCACGGTCAGCCGGGTTGTAGATGTTCAGGGCGCGGGCGATAGCCAGACGCAGGGCGCCGGACTGGCCGGTCGGGCCGCCGCCACCGATGTTGGCCTGGATGTCGAACTGGCCGTCGCGCTCAAGCAGGGTCAGCGGGAGCTTGATGTCCTGCTGGTGCAGCCTGTTCGGGAAATAGTCCTCCAGGGAGCGGCCGTTGACGGTGATCTCACCGGAGCCCGGCTTCAGGACGATGCGGGCGATGGCGCGCTTACGACGGCCGACGGTCTGGATCGGGCCCTCGTGGACCGGAGCAGCCTCCTCGAACTCCTCGTCGGACTCGGTGGCCAGGGCGTCACCGATGGTGTAGCCGAAATCGCCGGTCGCAGCCTGAGCAGCAGCGATGTCCTCGGCGGTGGCCTCGGTGGACTCCTCGGCCTGGGTGGCTTCGAGGTTCTCGTTGTTGATCGGCTCAGTCATTACTGGGTCACCTGCTTGATCTCGTAGGACTCCGGCTGCTGGCCTGCGTACGGGTGCTCGGCACCGGCGAAGACGTGCAGCTTCTTGACGGACTGACGGGAGAGCTTGTTGTGCGGCATCATGCCGGTGATAGCTTCCTCGATGACGCGCTCCGGACGAGCGTCAAGAGCCTGACCCAGGGTCATGGAGCTCAGACCACCCGGGTAACCGGAGTGACGGTAGCGCATCTCGCGGTCGCGCTTGTTGGAGGACACGTGGATCTTGTCGGCGTTGATGACGATGACGTGGTCACCGGTGTCGACGTTCGGTGCGAACTGCGGCTTGTGCTTGCCACGCAGCAGGTCGGCTGCAGCGGCAGCCAGCTTGCCGAGCACCACGTCGGTAGCGTCGATGACGTACCACTTGCGGGTAATGTCACCGCTCTTCGGGTGGTAAGTAGACATGCATGACTCCTTAAGGGTCTGTCTAGAGGTGATGCCGGCCAGAAAGATTGCGCCGTGCGCTGCCCCGACGGCGGCCGGTGGAGACCCGGCGGGGAGACTGGTGGGCATGCTTGTCGCAGGACCCAACACACAGGGGTACAAGTTTAGGCCCTGTCCAGCGCAGAACAAAACCGCTGTCTCCTAACGAGTAATGTTTGAAGCAGCGCGCATCTTCGGTGAAGCGACTTAAGAGTTTGTGCACATATTCGTCCAGAACGATGAGCGAAGAATCGCAAAGTCCAGCGAGAACTTAAGGAAATAGATGGTTACGTATTTAAACGACAATACAATTAGGAACGCAGTCAAATCTTTAGTGATGACCGGAGCTGGTCCTTTTCTTCCTATCTGGCTGACCCTCAAACACATGGGTCTTTCCCAGGGCAGTCCGGTCGCAATTGACACTTCAAATAGCACACCGAATCTCGAGCGACTGTTCTCGATTGGGGCGGAGAAATTCTTCATTCCGATCGCACACACTTCTCGGTATTCAGAACGTGCCGCGGACGCTTCCAGATCTGTGATTCAAACGAATGTCAGGCAATGGAAAGAAGGAACAGGCACCAAAGACTTCTCTCACTTGCTTGACGTACGAGAAGACGCTGGAAGCAAGAAGCTCATCGTTAGTTTGCGTCACTCGTACCCCGAAGGGTTGGGCACCAACGAGAATGGCTTTGCCAACAAGGATGGCATTCGAGTAGCAATTCCTATTACGGCTTGGGCCATTTGGTACGGAAGGAAAAGTGCAATCCCCGACCGCGCAGATCCCGGAAAGTACTTAGTCGACCAGATGATTTCGGAATTGAACTTGACCCGGGCAGAGAGCGAAAACGTCTTCATCGAAGACTCTCCACCTATCGAAACTGATACCTCGGGTCCGGTGAGTGACGAGACTCTCCAGCTCATCGCAAAACAAGTCTGGAATATAACGCCCTCACGAATTGAGATAAGTGACTCACTTGAGGCAAACAAACAGAGAGTAGCCATGAATCAGACAGTTTCCAACGCCCCTTCCTGGTTGAATGTCCCCCCGGAAAGCCAGTTAAATGACCTTCTAGAGGCTGGTCGTGGCGCGTTGCTTCTCACCGGCCCGCCTCGGACGGGAAAAACTCGTGCGATTAAGAACGCAACTGGCAATCTGGCTAAAACGATTCAGATTCACGATGGCTGGGCCTACGCGAACCTAATTCTTGGACAGACTCTCGAAAACGGTCAGATCACGTGGACGTCAGGCCCCCTTCTGGACGCATTGCGTTCGAATGATGAATTCATCATTCTCGAGGAGATTAATCGCACGCGCATTTCTCAAGCGCTCGGTGAGGTTTTTTCCCTTCTTGAAGACAAATATCGCGGCACAGAACATGCTGTTCGACTTGCGGACGGCACGACTTTGAGCATTTCACCTGAAACAAGAATCTTTTTGACTATGAACACTCTGGATGCATCTACTGAAGATGTCGACGATGCATTGTTCGGACGGGTCCGGAGTGTCTACTTCCCCCCAAGGATCGAAGACCTCTCAGAAATTCTCTACGCAGCCGAATTCTCTAGCGCCCAAGCCAACAAATGGAAGCAGTTCTTCGTTGCAGTCCAAGAGCATTATCCGCTGGGCCACGGCTACTTCGCAGACCTTCTACCTGAGGAAGCCCCCGCCAGCTTCTACCGAAGCGCGATTCGTCCAGTTCTCGCCAATCACTTTGAAGCTTTCGCCCCAGACACCCTCGCTCAGATCGACACCCTCTTTGACGAAATCCTGATCCATGGGTAGAAAGTGGGAAATTCAAGAACGCGCAACTACACGAGTAGACGGGTTCTCATCGAAATGGCTACCTCACTCCACTAGCGGGATTATTCGAGTGCTTTCCTACAACGGCGCGCTTCATCTCCAAGTGGACGGATGGATTGGCACAGTTGAGTTGACTAACGGAGATCAACTCAATATCGGCTCTAAGTATGGCGACGTGAATTTTCTGCGAATGTTCCTGCGCGCGAACGGAATCCAGGACTACTCAGTCGAGGACCTTGTCGACTTTGGCCTTGGAGACTCTACTCCGCCCCACCAGCTGTTAGTACGTGGGTTTATACAACGTCTGCGCCAAGTTAGCACCACTGGTAGAAAATTCGCATGGCAAGATCGAAATCTCGTCTCACGGTTTCGTCCGCAAACTAGCAGGCTGTTCGACGCAGCTATGCGCGCAGCCATTCTAGATCCGATGCCGTTCCACGGAACTAATCAATATCGTTCCTACAACAATGCGGAGAACCGAGTTTTGGTTGCGGCTTCCCGAGCCGCGCTCGAGCAGATAACACTCGACAACTTCGAGAAAGAGGACCTCGCACTTCTCAGATCATGGTCAGCAGCTTTGCCTCTCTTTAGAAGAACCCAGACATTTGCGGATCTACACGCCGTGGAATCAAAGCTACGATCTGCAAAGTACTATGGAGCTCGAGGCTACTACCGATCCGCTCTTGAAAGCGCCATCCTCATCCTCAGCAAGAGCGGTCTTACGACTCTTGGGGCGAGTGTCATTACAGGAGACGGCTTCCTCGTAAATAGCGACATTTTGTTCGAGACATATGCCCGAAACATTCTTGCCGAATCTTTTGTTAAGCAGGGTTTTATCTTCAGTAAAGCAAGGCCTGGTACCACCAGTCTGTTCACCAACAATCAGATTTTTTTAGAACCCGATCTGCTAGTAGCGAAAGGAAATCAACTGACAGGCCTGGGAGATATAAAGCATAAATCTCCCACCGCTGAGGATTTTTACCAAGTAATTGTTTATGCAGAACAATTCAACATGAAGCAAACATTCATATTGTCGGCAGTCGATGCACTCTCACCTCAACCTGAGACCACACTTACGACTCGAGGACGGCCCGTTTCGGTAACCGTCATTGAGCTTCCATTGTCAGACCTAGACGTGGTTGAACAACGCTTGGAGAACCTCGATCAATTCGTTGATTTTAGGCAAATCTCAACGGGATAGGACTCTCACTTAAACGACTAGCCACGATCTTGGCGTACGTTTCTGAAGTTTCAAACCCCAGCCATCTCCTGTTCAGCCTATCGGCAGAGACTGCTGTTGTTCCAGAACCCATGAAGGGATCTAAAACCAGGTCGCCCTCATCACTTGATAACCCGATACAACGTCCTGGTAGCGCCAGCGAGAACTGGGCACCATGGCCTCCCCGTCCAGAACTGGTAGGGAGCAACCATGAATCAGAAACCTTCCCAGGTTCAGAAGCAGTCTTGCCCCCTAGTTCGACAGGCAGATCATGGTACGCATTCTTATGAAACTTGGGAGTGCGTTGAACAGACAAATGGATCACAGTTTCAATGTTCCGACTCACCCGAGACTGTTGAGGCTCCGGCATCGAAGCAGTCTTAACCCAAGTAATCATTGATTTCACGAAATAGCCGAGTCGCGATGCTCGTTCAGCGATGCGCGACGGAATCAAACTCTGCTCCCCATCCTTTAAGTATGCATGTCCAGCAGAGTATCTTCGGGCTTTATGATCGTGCCACTTCTTTTCATCACGTCCTTGCATAGCACGAAGCGCTTCTGCAGCATTACCGCGAATCTGAGTCCTCGTAGAATAGGTATCTCCGAGGTTCCACCAGACTGAAGCTTCAGGCTTCAACACCGGCAACAGCTTGTAAAGAATTTCGGCGGTGTGCCGAAGATAGCCTTCAGGGGTTTGTTCAAAACCAAACGGACAAATCTCCCCATCAGCCCATTTCGTCGGAACCATGTCTTCGTAAATACGCATTGCCCAGTACGGAGGAGAAGTTACGACGGTCTGAACTGTGTTAAACGACAGTTTGTCCAGCATCAAAAGAGCGTCGCCTACATGGAGACCATTCAAGTCGGATCGCGCTGACAGTACATTCTTCTGCTCAACAAGATACGGAAGAACCCTACTGCGAGGAAGAAACGTCTCAGAGAACGCATCTTGCTCCAAGAGTTCGAGTACGTCCTTTAACCCGATCTGCCTGCGGGAACCAACAACCCTTTTTATAAAACTCGTTGACATTCCGACCAACGGAGCGACTTCTGCCAAGTCAAAAAGTATTCCAGAATGCACTTCGGCTAAGCGGTATGAATCCCTCATCGACGATACTTGGGTATAGGGCTTAATATCCCTCACCTCGTACATTGAAGCAGTCAATTCCTCAACCGTGCTTTCATGGGATTCCATTGGGAACTAATTCCACCCTTCAATCAGCTTCAGCTCGAAGCGCATCCTTTCCGCAGATTTCGACGGCAGATGCTTAAAATTTGCATTAAGGTTCAAATCAAATGAGAAGATCCCACTTGAAACGCACGTTCGAGAATATGCAATTCGTTCGCAGAATGTTAATCCGAGAGCCCCAACTCAGTGGACAACATTTCCGCCTGAGCGACTGACCAGCTCCCACGTATAGGCGCGCCTTAGTCTTCCAACATTTTTATATTCATCAAACTAATTAAATTTCTCCAGCCCCAGCCAGTCGCCGTAGAAGAAGTCGATCCAGGTCAGGCCGCCCATCGCCCAGAACAGCCAGCCCATCACAAGGAACATGAGCCAGATGACGAGGAGCATTGCCACCACCAGCGACCAGCGGACCACCCTGGACTGGCGGCGGTACCAGGCGAAGAAGTCGTCGTAGACCCCCACCCCCCACGACAGCAGGCCCCGGGCCCACGCCACCTCCAGGGAGAGGATGCCGACGCCGAGGAAGGTCGTCAGCCAGCCCTGGCCAGGCAGCGGAATGGTGATGATACCGATGGCCAGCACCAGGACGCCGACGACGATGGTGACCGGGCGGATGAGGAAGCCGAGGCGGGTCGTCTTCTTGCGTTCCTCCCAGCGGTGCTCAAAACGCTCGATGCGTTCCGCGACCATCTGTCTCATCGTTGGTGCCACACCAGGCTAAACGGCCGGGGCGCCCGGAAGGTTCCCCGGCGGCGAGGAAAACGGCGAGGAAACGACGTCTATGCGTGGTACTTCTCGATCTCGTCCCACGGGGAGTCGTTCCACCAGCGCCGCTCCGGCACCCCGGCGCGGCCGCCCCGGTCATCGAGCTTCATGCCGAGGACCTGGTGCAGCTGGACCACGTTGTTCTCGAAGCCCCACTGGGAGCCGGCCATGTACATGCCCCACAGTTTGGCGGTGTCCTCGCCGACCAGCTCGACGGCCTCCTCCCAGTTCTCCCGGAGGTTGAGGCACCAGTCGCGCAGGGTGCGGGCGTAGTCGAAGCGCAGGTTCTCCTCGTGGAGGACCTCCAGGCCGTTGTCCTGCATCTCGCGGATGACGGTGCCGGAGCCGGTGAGTTCGCCGTCCGGGAAGATGTAGCGGTCGACGAACCCGCCCTTCATCGACCGGTGGTTGTCGAAGTTGGTGATGCAGTGGTTGAGCAGCAGGCCGCCGTCGCGCAGCTTGCCGGAGAAGGTGGTGAAGAACTCGGCGTAGTTGTCGACGCCGATGTGCTCGAGCAGGCCGATGGCGGAGATCCCGTCGAAACCGGATTCGGTGACGTCGCGGACGTCGCAGTGCCGCACCTCCGCCAGGTCCTCGAGGCCCTCCTCCTTGATCTTGGCCTGCGCCCACTCCGCCTGCTGCTTGGACAGCGTCACGCCGAGGGACTTCACGCCGCGCCGGGCGGCGTAGCGGACCATGCCGCCCCAGCCACAGCCGAGGTCGAGGTGACGGTCGCCGGCCTTGAGCCGCAGCTTCTCGAAGACGAGGCGGAACTTGTTGTCCTGCGCCTCGTCCAGGGAGGCGTCCTCGTGCGGGTAGTAGGCGCAGGTGTAGGTCATTTCCTTGCCCAGGAAGAGTTCGTAGAAGTCGTTGCCGACGTCGTAGTGCGAGGAGATGACGTCGGCGTCGCGCTGTTTGGAGTGGCGGGTCAGGCCGTCGCGAAGCGTGCGCTCGAGCCAGCCCTGGCGCTCGATCTCCGGCACCGGCTGCACCTTGAGCGCGCCCATGGTGCGCAGGGAACGGTAGATCTCGACCAGCTCGCCGGGGCCCGGCTTGCGGAACTGGGAGTAGAGGTCACGCAGAGAGTCGAAGATGCCGTAGGGGTAGGCCAGGTGCTCGCCCTCGACGACGATGCCGCCGGTCATCCAGGCGCGCGCCAGGCCGAGGTCGCCCGGGGAGGTCGCCATGTAGGACAGCCCCTCCGGGCTGGTGATCTTCACCGTGTACTTCGCGTCCTCGGGGCCGGTGGCTGAACCGTCGAAGGCTTCCCAGCGGTAGGGGTTCGGCGGGGTGACCATCGTGTCGATGATCTCGGCGACGGTCAACGGTTGAAAGGCCATGGGTGGGTGCATCCTGTTCTGCTGGGCTCAGCGTCATGGGCGACGTTCATCGTGATGTGCATGACGAAAATCCAATTGTAAGGGCGACGGGCGGGTCACGCCCCGGAAACCGTCTTGTCGTAGAGGCCGGGGAATCGGCCCTGCGGGTCGTAGATCTTCTTCAGTTCCTCGGGCAGGTCGCCGCCGTAGAGCGACTCGAACTGCTCGCGTGTGTAGAAGGCCTCGGAGTAGAGCGACTTGTGCCCGCCCAGGTCGTGGACCCTGGCCTCGATGACCTTGTTGAAGGCGCCCGGTTCGGCGTCGGCGGAGACGTGGTCGCCCGGCACCGCCGACCAGAAGCCGGCGTTGATCCACGTCGTGCCCGGCTTGAGGGGGTAGAGCGGCCACGGGTTGGACTCGTCGGCAAGCACTTCGCCGGTGTTGCTCAGACGCTCGACGCCCTCGCGCAGGCGGATCGGGCACAGCCACATCGGCTGGATGTCGCTGGCGGAGAAGAACCAGTCCAGCCACTCCGGGAGCTTGTCGACGGTGACCTCGATGTCCTGCACCACCCGCTCGCGGTGCGGCAGCCCCCGGGGTTTGTTGATCAGGTTGTGCTCGACGTCGTACTTGCGGTCGAGGCCGATGAGCTTCCAGTAGAAGGAGGATCGCAGCAGGTCCCGGGGCCAGAGCTTGCGGATCGTCGGGTCCTGCGCGCCGAAGGCCCGGGAGCACCAGAACCAGTCGACGTCCCAGCGCCAGATGTAGTCGCGGGTGGTGAGCCGGTCGTGGATGGTGCCCTCGGGATGCTGGATGGAGCGGTAGTAGACGTGCTCGCGGGTGTAGTCGCTGACCGGACCCTCCTCGTCGGTCTTGGTGGCGAGGATGAGGTAGAGCTCCCCGGGGCCGAAGGCGACGCCGTCGAGGCCGTGCACCTCGACGCCCTCCCACTCGCGGGTCTCGGCGACCCGGCCCATGGCCTCGGCGTAGGAGACGGGGTCGTGGAAGCGGACGTGACGCAGGGCGACGTAACGTGACACCTCCTCCAGCTCGATCTTCAGGCGCACGGCGTAGCCCAGTGAGCCGTAGGAGTTGGGGAAGCCGCGGAAGAGATCGACGTTGCGCTCCGGGGAGCAGGTGATGATCTCGCCGGTGCCGGTGAGCACGTCCATCTCCAGGACGGATTCGTGGGGCAGCCCGTTGCGGAAGGACGTGGCCTCCACGCCCATGCCGCTCACCGCCCCGCCGAGGGTGATGGTCTTGAGCTGCGGGACGACCAGCGGCGCCAGCCCGTGGGCGAGGGTGGCGTCGACAAGCTCCTCATAGGTGCACATGCCCTGCACCTCGGCGGTCCGGGCGACGGGGTCGATCTCGATGACGCCGCCGAGCCCGGCGACGTCGAGACCGGGCACGTCGGTCTTGCCGCGGCCGCGGAAAAGATTCGAGGTCTTCTTCGCCAGCCGCACGCGTTCCCCGGCCGGCACGGCCGCGAAACTCTCGACGAGCCGGGTCACCGCCTGCTCGTGCGCGTACCAGCCGACCGGCTGCACCGGACGGTAGTCAAGGCCGCGCCCGGGCATCCTGGCCCCCAGGCCGTCAGAGAGCGTGCCCAGTGAATTGACGATGCTGTCTCGAACACTCATGAAAGGCCACTCTAACGGCGCCGCGCGCTTTTCGCCCGGAATGCACTGATGCCCTTGGTCAATAAGTCCCGGTCAGCGCCTGCTCCCGGTCCAGCGGCGGGCCCTCCGGAAGCAGTCGGATCACCGACCAGTCAGCGTGCTCCGGCTGCGTGACGCCGAGCGCGGCGAGGCTGTCGGGGGTGAGCGCGTGTCGGGTGCCGGAGGCGCCGATGAGGAAGTGGCCGCCACCGGTGTCCACGGCCACCGCCCCACCCGCGGTGGTGGCGAAACGGTCGGCCACCCCCGCCCCGGACAGGGGCACGGGCGGGGTGTCCGGGGCGGCGTGCACCCCGGCCGGGCTGAGGCAGGAGTCCCCGCCGAGGTCCACCGGCTCCGCCGGCAGCCACGGCTCGGGCACGCGGGCGTCGGGGTACTCCGCCAGGTCCGCGCGCTCGATGTCGGTGACGCCTGCCCCGAGGTCGAGCAGGATTTCCGCCTGCAGGGTGCTCAGAGGCGCGACCGCGGCGTCGACGAGCAGGTGGTGGCGCTCCCCCGCCTTCAGCAGCTCGACCGGGCCCTTCGGCGCGCGCCATCCGGGCAGCTCCGGCACGACGCCGAGCACCTCCGGGGCCAGCTGCAGCCTCGGTGTCGCGGCCTCCACGCCCAACCGGCGGCGCAGCACCCGGCCCAGCTCGGAGTGCTCGTCGGGCAGCGCCCGCCGCCCCTCGCCGGTGATGAGCCAGTCGGTGCCCGACAGCGAGGCCAGGGCCGCGGCGGAGGCAGGGGGCCGCGGCCCCGCCACCACCGTGACGCTCCCGTCGGCCTGGTCGGTGCACACGATCCAGGCCAGCGGCCCCGGCTCCACCACCAGGCTCGGCGCACCCGGGATCCCGACGGGGGCGCCAAGGGTGCGCTCCCCGAGCTGCTTGTCCCCGATGGCCGCCGGCTGATCGGGGCCGCCCGCTATCAGCTGCGCCGAGGTGAGGTTGCCGACCGGATGGACCGTCTCCGCCAGCTGAACGTAGAGCTGCCCGCGCGAATCCTGCAGGATGACCGCGTCGCCGGGATCGGGGTTCGGGCTCAGCCAGGCCAGGAGCCCGGCGCCCAGGCCGGTCAGCGCCGTGGCCACCGCCCCGAAGAGCATGGCCCGCCGACGCGCGCCCAGCGGGTCGTGGATCATCCGGATGTCGCCGAAGACAAGCCCGTGCTCGACCCGTCTGCGCAGGAACCGGTGCCCGGACACCTGCGCCTTCGTCGTCGGCCGAATGGCCTGGCCGTCCCGGTTCTCCCTGTCCGCCAACGCCATGATCTCCCCCGAGTCCTCGCCGGGCGCAATCCCCCGATCGCGCTCCGGCTGGGAGCCTAGGGCGAGGGCTCGGGAACGGCAACCGCTGGGACGGGGTCCGGCGAGTGACGGCGCCCGGAGTCGATGACCCGCTCAAGTTCGGCGTCGGTGAACGCGTCGTTGACGGCGAAGATCACCACCGAACCGTCCAGGTAGACCGGGGTGACCGCGTCCGAGGTCCACAGTCCGTGCAGCAGCTCCCAGCGCGGCTTCTGGAACCACCAGAAGCTGCCCGGGGAGAGGTAGTAGTAGGTCAGGCCCAGCTCCGCGGCGGCCTCGTCCACCGGGTTCGGGGCGTCCGGGTCGTCGCCGAGCCCGGCGCCGAGCAGGTCGGCGTTCCAGTAGGTCAGGTCGGTGGCGGAGTCCCGTGGCGTGCCCGGCCACTGGTAGTGGCGGTGCAGCGACGGCAGCCCGTTGTAGGCGTACATCCAGCCCATGCCGTCGGCGGGTTCGCCGGCGATGAGGCCGTCGTAGGCCAGCGGCTGCTGCGCGAGCCAGTCCCATGCTTGCAGGTCGTGGTCGTCGACCATCCGGGTGGTGGTGCGCGAGGTCTGGTACGCCTGACGGGCGCCCGGGGTGGTGTTCGCGTCGACGACGTAGAGTGTCGCCGCCCCCGCCAGCACCGCCGCCAGGACGGCGGCGATCCCGCTGCCCGTGCGCCAGGCGCCGCGCCTGCGGTCGACCAGCGCGGCGACGGGGCCGCCGGTGAGCAGCCGGATCGCCGCGGCCAGACCGACGCCCGCCGCGGCCGCCGTCATCATCGCCACCGGCATGACCAGGCGGTGCGCGGTGTTGTAGTGCAGCCCGGCGACCACCGTGAGCAGGTCGACGCCCGGAAACTCCAGCGCGTGCAGGGCGTTGGCGGTCATCACGACGCTCAACAGGTAGAACACCGGGGCCCAGAAGTTGCGGCGCCAGATCATGAGCACGAGCGCGCCGACGCCGGCCAGCACCAGCAGCACCACCGGATCCCAGCCCGGGAAGAAGTCGGAGACGTGGCGCGTGTCCAGCAGGAAGGCCCGGGCCCAGGCCTCCCCCAGCTCCGCGGAGTCCGAGGTCGTCCAGTCGGACACCTCCTCGGCCTGGTCACGGCCCGCCAGCACCTGCGGCAGCAGCAGGAGCAGCCCGGCGGCGCCGGTGACGGCGAGGAGGAGGATGTCGCGCACCCGTGCCCACACCGGGTTCAGGTCAGGACGGGCCGGTCGCCACACCAGCGCCAGCAGCCACCACAACGCCACGACGAGGACGACGATGGTGACCGCAGAGGGGTGCAGCTGGGTCAGACCCGTCAGCGCGAACGCGGCGGCGAAGGCCGAGACTGGGCGGCCCGGCACCCGGAGAAAGACCGCCGCCACGATGCCGGAGACGGCGATCGCCGCCAGGTACGGCCACGCGCCCACGTACTGGCCGATCCAGTACAGCGCCGGAACGCCGGCGGCGATGATGGCCGCCAGCCCCGCGCCGATCTGGGCGACGAATCCCCGGCCGCCGACCATCACCCACGCCAGCAGCGCCACCGACAACGGCAGCCCCAACGACGGCAGGACGATGCTGATCGCGTTGAGCGCGGCGATCGGGTGCGCGTCACCGAGCTCGGCGACCAGCGCCGCCCCGGCGTGGAAGGCCACCGGATAGTACAGCGGATCGTGAAGCTCGATGTGCTGGAGCTCGCCCGCCCGGGTCGGCGAGGCCACGCCGGTCTCGAGAATCCAGCGAACGACGCTGGCGTGCCACTGCACGTCCCAGCCCTGGAAGATGTTGCGCGCCCCGCCGGGGGTCGCCGCCAGCCAGGTCATCGACCGCCAGATCAGCCAGCTCGCCGCCCCGGCCACGCCGAGGAAGGGGAGCACGCCCGGGCCCAGGTCCCGCAGCCACTGGCGGGGTCCGGCCCGGGTCGGGGCCGCCTCGCCCGCTTGACGACGCCGACGCCTCCCCACGGCGAACACCACCGCCCGCCACGCCGCGGCGAGGGCGAGGGCGATCAGCCAGCACAGCGCGACCGACAGCGGCGTGAACTCCCACGGGGAGAGTCCCAGCAGCCAGCCGGACAGCCCGTAGACGCTGTAGCTCAGCGGCACGGAGGCGGCCACCGCCCAGGGCAGGCGCAGCCCAGAGACCCAGCCGAGCAGGAATCCCGGCAGGGTACTGACGGCGATCGCCCACCAGACAACGCTGAGGTCTACCGCGTCCACACATGCTCCTTCAACTGCCGCGCCGGCCCCCGGTCCGGATCCGGGGGAGAAAACTATGACAGTCTATCCCCTCGACTGCCCGGGTTCCCGTGTGGCACGCGTCAGCAGGGCGCGGGCCGCAAGCTCCTCCTCGGCCGGGTAATCCACCCCGGTCAGGCTGAGCCCCTTCGCCGGTGCCACCGGGATGAGGGAGGACCGGGAGTCCTGGGCCAGCAGCGCGTCGATCAGTGAGACGTCGCGGCGCCCCTCCCCGATGACGAGGCAGGCGCCCACCAGCGAACGCACCATGGACCAGCAGAAGGCGTCGGCGACGACCGTGGCCTCGTAGAGGTTCGGCTCGGCGACGGTGCTCACGTCCGCCCAGGAGAAGACCTGGAGGTCACGGATGGTGGTGGCGTTGGGGCGGGCCTTGCAGAACGCCGCGAAGTCGTGGAGCCCGATCAGCGCGGTGGCGGCCTCCTGCATGAGGCGGACGTCGACCGGGCGTACCCAGGTCGCCGTGTCGGCCGCGCGGGTCGGCAGGGCGCCGGACTGGTGGGTGGTGAGACGGTAGACGTAGTGACGTCGCAGGGCGGAGAAGCGGGCGTCGAAATCCCTGCTCACCCGCCGGATCTCGGACACGCGGACGTCGTCGGGCAGGAAGCGCCCGAGGCGGCGGACCAGGCGGTGCGGGTCGCCGTCGATGGAGCGCTGCTGCAGCGAGTGCGCCGGGACGTCCAGATGGGCGACCTGCCCCGAGGCGTGGACGCCGGCGTCGGTGCGCCCGGCCACGGTGAGCACGGCGTCGGTGCGCAGGATGAGGGACAACGCGTTCTCCAGAGTGCCCTGGACGGTACGCAGGTCCGGGTCCTTCTGGGCTGCCCAGCCGTGGAAGGCGGTGCCGTCATAGGCGATGTCGAGGCGCAGGCGGATGGTGTCGGTCATGATGACCTCCAGGCTAGTGCGCCGGGGGCCGGGGCTGATCCGCCAGGTGTTCGTTTCGAAAGGGCTCCCCCTCAGAGGCCTCGCAGATCCGGCCCTCGTCCCGAAAGCGCTCGCCCTTTCGGGACGAGGCCTTTCGGGACGAGGCCTTTCGAAGCCCAGGGCGACCCCGGAAACGAAAAGAACCGCCCGGCACCGGGGTGCAGGGCGGCGGGAACACGAAGAGAATTACTTCTCCTCGTCCTCCTTCTTCTCAGCCTCGGCGGACTCCTCAGCCTCGACGGCCTCGGACTCGGCCTGAGCCTCGGCGTCGGTGGCCTCGTCAGCCTCGACCTCGGGAGCCTCGGTCTGAGCTTCCTCAGCCTTGGTCTCCTCAGCCTGCTTGGAGGCGGCGGCGCGGGTGGCGCGGGTCGCCTCGGCGGAGACGGTCTCCTCGAGAACCAGGGAGATCTGGGACACCGGGGCGTTGTCGCCCGGACGGTTCTCCAGCTTGATGATGCGGGTGTAGCCACCGGCGCGGTTCTCGAACTTCGGGGCCAGCTCGTCGAACAGGTAGTTCACGACGTCCTTCTGGGGGACGTGGCGAAGGACCTGGCGACGGTCGTGGACGGAGCCCGACTTGGCGCGGGTGATGAGCTTCTCGACGTAAGGACGCAGCAGCTTGGCCTTTGCGTCGGTCGTCTTGATGGCGCCGTGCTGGATCAGCTGCGCAGCCAGGTTGGACAGGATGTGTCGCTGGTGCTGGGCGGAGCTGCCGAAACGGGCACCCTTCTTCGGGGTGGGCATTAGTTATCTCCTCGTGTACGGATGGCGTGAGCGCTGGGGTGCGCGCGTGCGTTTTACTCGGAATCGTCCTCGTCATCGATGACGTCGATGAACTCACCGGTTTCGGCGTCGTAGCCCTCGAGCTGCGACGGGTCGAAGTCCTCCGGGGCGTCCTTGAGGGTCAGGCCCAGCTGAGCCAGCTTGACCTTGACCTCGTTGATGGACTTGGAACCGAAGTTGCGGATGTCCAGCAGGTCCGACTCGGTGCACTCTGCGAGCTCACCGACGGTGTGGATCTCCTGGCGCTTCAGGCAGTTGTACGAACGGACCGAGAAGTTGAGGTCCTCGATCGGGGTGGCGTAGGCGGCGATGTACTCGGACTCCTGCGGGGAGGGGCCGATCTCGATGCCTTCCGCGGCGAGGTTGAGCTCCTGGGCGAGCCCGAAGAGCTCGACCAGGGTCTTACCGGCGGATGCCATGGCGTCGCGGGCGGTGATGGAGTTCTTGGTCTCCACGTCGATGACCAGCTTGTCGAAGTCCGTGCGCTGGGCGACACGGGTGGCCTCGACCTTGTAGCTGACCTTCAGCACCGGGGAGTAGATCTGGTCAACCGGGATACGGCCGATGTCGCCGGAGGCGTTGGCCGGGGCGGCCGGGACGTAACCACGTCCACGCTCGACGACGAGCTCGATGTCCAGCTTGGCCTGCTCGTTCAAGGTCGCGATGTGCAGATCCGGGTTGTGGATCTCCACGCCGGCCGGGGGCTGGATGTCACCGGCGGTGACGGCTCCCGGGCCCTCCTTGCTCAGGTACATGGTGACCGGATCGTCGGAGTCCGACGACAGGACCAGACCCTTGATGTTGAGGATGATCTCGGAGACATCCTCCTTCACGCCGGAGATGGTGGTGAACTCGTGCAGCACGCCCTCGATCTTCACGCTGGTGACCGCCGCGCCCGGGATGGACGACAGCAGGGTGCGGCGCAGAGAGTTGCCGAGGGTGTAGCCGAAGCCCGGCTCCAGCGGTTCGATGACGAAGCGGGAACGGGCGGAGTCCACGAACTCTTCGGTGAGCGTGGGGCGCTGTGAAATGAGCATGATCTTCTCCTTTGGCGACCACTATTTGACGCCATAGAAATTCAGCAAACTGCCTGATGGTGAGGTACGAGAGACGGTTCCTGCCGGGGGTTGCCCGGCAGAAGCGTCAGGGTGGAGCTTACTTCGAGTAGAACTCGACGATGAGCTGCTCCTGCAGCGGAACGTCGATCTGAGCGCGCTCGGGCAGCTGGTGCACGAGGATGCGCAGGGTGGACGGAACGACCTGCAGCCAGGCCGGGACGACGGCGTCGACCAGGTTGGTCTGAGCCTCCTCGAACCAGTTCATCTTCTTGGAACGGTCGCGGACGTCGATGATGTCGTACTGGGACACCTGGAACGACGGGACGTTGATCTTCTTGCCGTTGACGGTGAAGTGACCGTGGGAGACAAGCTGACGCGCCTGACGACGGGTGTTGGCCAGGCCGGCACGGTAGACAACGTTGTCGAGACGGGACTCGAGCAGGATGACCAGGTTGTCGCCGGTCTTGCCCGGGAGACGGTTGGCCTCGTTGTAGTAGTGACGGAACTGACGCTCCATGATGCCGTAGGCGAAGCGGGCCTTCTGCTTCTCCTGCAGCTGGAGGAGGTACTCGGACTCCTTGATGCGGGCGCGGCCTGCCTGCCCCGGCGGGTACGGACGCTTCTCGAAGTTCTTGTCACCTCCGACGAGGTCGACGCGCAGACGGCGGGACTTACGGGTTGCTGGGCCGGTATAACGAGCCATGGTGCTTTAAACCTTTCCTTTCCCTTGGTTAGACGCGACGACGCTTCGGCGGGCGGCAGCCGTTGTGCGGCTGCGGCGTGACGTCAGAGATGGAGTTGACCTCGAGGCCGGCGGCCTGGAGGGAACGGATTGCGGTCTCGCGGCCGGAGCCCGGACCCTTGACGAAGACGTCGACCTTCTTCATGCCGTGATCCATTGCCTTGCGGGCAGCGTTCTCGGCGGCCATCTGAGCGGCGAACGGGGTGGACTTACGGGAGCCCTTGAAACCCACGTGACCGGAGGAGGCCCAGGAGATGACAGCACCGGACGGGTCCGTGATGGACACGATGGTGTTGTTGAAGGTGGACTTGATGTATGCGTGGCCCTGGGCCACGTTCTTCTTGACGACGCGACGGCGCGCGCCGGAACGACTCTTCGGTGGCATTGCTTACTTCTTCTTTCCTGCGATCGTCTTCTTCGGACCCTTACGCGTACGAGCGTTGGTCTTGGTGCGCTGGCCGTGGACCGGGAGACCGCGACGGTGGCGGAGGCCCTGGTAGGAGCCGATCTCGATCTTGCGGCGGATGTCGGCGGCGACCTCGCGGCGGAGGTCGCCCTCAACCTTCCAGGTGGCTTCGATAACGTCACGCAGCGCTGCGACCTGGTCGTCAGACAGGTCGTCGGTGCGAAGGTCAGGAGAGATTTCGGTGCGCTCGAGCAGCTCAGCTGCGCGGGCCGGACCGATGCCGTAGATGTACGTGAGTGCGATCTCCATGCGCTTGTTACGCGGCAGATCGACACCTGCTAGACGTGCCATAAGGCAGGTACCTTTCGGGTTGTTGCAGTGGTTTTCTCCCAACCCGTCCCTGCCAGACGACGCTTTGCCCGGGCCGAAGACCGGACGATGGGCCGTGGTTACACAGGGCTCCAGCCACTGTAGCCGGAGGCAGATAGTGTCAGCGCGAAGCCCGTTCATCGTGAACGAGCCCGCGGGTTCACCCTAGGAGGGGAGGCTTACCGTATTTACTTGTAGCGGTAGACGATGCGGCCGCGCGTCAGGTCGTACGGAGAAAGCTCCACGACGACGCGGTCCTCGGGCAGGATACGGATGTAGTGCTGACGCATCTTGCCACTGATGTGGGCCAGAACCTTGTGACCGTTGTCGAGCTCGACACGGAAATATGCGTTCGGCAGGGGCTCGATGACCTTGCCCTCAACTTCGATTGCGCCTTCTTTAGCCATATCCCTTTACATTCCTGGTGCTGCCCAGACGGGCAGTGTTGAACACCCTCGTTGTCAGTATCACTACGTCAAACAGCATGCATGCATCGGGCACACACACCAATCACGCACTTTACACCCTGACCAGCGCAAAACAAAACGCCGTGTATACTACGCACACTTTCCGACGTCCAACACGACCCACCCCTTTTAGGTGCGACGGCCCTTCTTCACCGACGCGGCGGCGCCGATGTTGCGCAGGTTGCTGCGGGCCAGGTCGACCATGCGCCCCACTCCCCCGTCCAGCACGGTCTTGGCGGCGGTCTTGGAGAAGCCCATCATCATGTCCCAGGTGACGTTCGGCGGAATGGACAGCGCGTCCGGATCGGTGACGACGTCGACGAGCACGGGCCCGTCGTGGGCGAAGGCCTCGGCGAGCGCCTTCTCCAGCTTCTTCGGCTCCTCGACCCGGATGGAGCGGATGCCGATGGCGGCGGCGATGTCGGCGTAGTTGACCCGCTCGTGGTCGGTCCCGAACTCCTGCATGCCGGCCACCATCATCTCCAGCTTCACCATGCCCAGCGATGAGTTGTTGAAGACGACCATCTTGATCGGCAGCCGGTGCAGCTTCACGGTCAGCAGCTCGGAGAGCAGCATGGCGGTGCCGCCGTCGCCGGAGAAGGTGACCACCTGACGCCCGCGGTCGGCGAACTGGGCGCCGATGGCCTGGGGAATCGCGTTGGCCATGGTTCCGTGCTTGTAGGAGCCGATGTCCCCGCGCGCGCCGTTCGGGGTGAGGTAGCGGGCGGCCCACACATTGCACATGCCGGTGTCGATGGTGAACAGGGCGTCGTCGTCGGCGAGCTCGTCGATGAGCGCGGCGACGTACTCGGGGTGGATGGGTGTGCGCTTGCCGGCCGTGCCGGAGTAGCTGCCCACCACCCCGTCCAGCAGTCGGGCGTGCTCGGTGAGCATCTGATCGAGGAAGGAGCGGTCGCTCTTCTCCTCGATGTGCGGGAGCACGTTGTCGAGGGTGGCTCCGACGTCCCCGACCACGGGGTACTTCACCGTCGTGCGTCGCCCGATGTGGGAGGCGTCGAGGTCGACCTGCGCCACGTTCTCGCTGGGCAGCCAGTCCTGGTAGGGGAAGTCCGTGCCCAGGAGGATGAGCAGGTCCGCCTCCTCCATCGCCCGGGTGGCGGCTCCGTAGCCGAGCAGCCCCGACATGCCGACGTCGAAGGGATTGTCGTACTGGATGTGCATCTTGCCGCCGAAGGCGTGGCCGATCGGGGCTTTGATCTTCTCCGCCAGCGCGAGCACCTGCTCCCGGGAGTCCTTCACGCCCGCACCGCAGAAGAGCGTCACCTTCTCGGCCTTGTTGACGGCGTCGACGAGGGCGGCGGCCTCCCGGGCGTCCGGGTACGCGACGGGGCGCCCGCGCGCGATGGTGGAGTTGAGGAAGCGGTCCTCCCCCGCCTCCCTCCCGGAGATGTCGCCGGGCAGAACCAGCACGGAGACCCCCTTGCCCGCCATGGTGGACTGCACCGCATTGTGCAGGATGCGGGCGCCCTGCTCCGGGGAATTGACCATCTCCAGGTATCCCGAACACTCCCGGAAGAGCAGTTCGGGATGCGTCTCCTGGAAGAAGCTCGAGCCGATCTGGAGCGAGGGGATGTGCGAGGCGAGGGCGAGGACGCGGGCGCCGTTGCGGTGGGCGTCGAAAAGGCCCTGCACGAAGTGGGTGTTACCGGGGCCGCAAGAGCCCGCGCACACGGCGAGTTCCCCGGTGACCAGCGACTCCGCCCCGGCGGCGAAGGCGGCGGCCTCCTCGTTGCGGACGTGGACCCACTCAATGCGGGACTCGCTGACGGCGTCCGAGATGGGGTTGAGGCTGTCTCCGACCAGCCCGTAGATGCGCTGGACACCCTGATCTTCGAGGTACTGGACGAGCTGCTGGGCAAAGGTGCGGGCCATGGGGTCACTTCCTTGAACGTCGGCGGGGTGTGGTGGCCTCCACCGTAGGCCCGGAGTCTGACAGTCTCGTGGCAATTGCCGGGAAAAGACGGGAACCGCCGACTCGTGGTCGGCGGTTCGGATCAGCGGGGCCTAGTAGACGTAGACCATGTCGCCGATCTGCAGTTCAGCGAAGTACTTCTGGGCGTCGGCGCGCCACATGCGGACGCAGCCGTGGGACAGGATGTTCGGGTCGCCCTGGTGGAAGGCGATGCCGTTGTAGGTGAAGTAGGTCGCGTAGGGCATGGGAGCGTTGTTGAACTCCCAGGAGATCTCGTCCTTGACCTTGCGGTTGACGTAGAAGGTGCCGCGCGGGGTGTCGTAGCCCGGCATGCCCGGACCGACCTGCACCGGCCCGTAGGTGACCTGGCCGTTGTCCTGCAGCCAGGAACGACGACCGTCGACGTCGACGCAGGCGGCGGCCTGCGGCGGGCACGGGCTGTTCGCCGGGTTGCGGCGGTCGGCCTCGGCCTGGCGCTGACGTTCCGCGGCGGCCACGGCCTCGCGGGCGGCGCGTTCCTCGGCCGCGCGCTGCTGCGCCACGCGGGTGGCTTCGGCGGCGTCACGGGCGATGAGGCCCGGGAAGACCAGGTCGAAGACCTGGTCGTAGGCGGTGATCATCTGCGCGGCGACGGCCGCGTCGAAGCTGTTCTCGACGGTTTCGGCGACCTGCCCACGGGAGTTGAGGGCGTCGGACTGGATCTGCGAACTCAGGTCGGAGAACTGGGAGTTGAGGTCGCCGACTGCGGCGTCGACGCTGCTTCCCAGGGAATTGGCGGAGGAACCCACTTCCTGGGCGCCGGCTGGCACGGCGACACCCAGAACGACGGCGGCGGAGGTCAGGACGGCAACGACACGGCGGCGGAACGTAGTCATACTGGAAGTATAAGCGTTTCCTGCCGAAAAGCTGATTTTACGGCAATTTTCATGCGGTTCTGGGGGTGAGGATGCGCGGACCGGCGGCGGTGGCGGCCACGGTGTGCTCCCAGTGGGCGGCCCAGGAGCCGTCCACGGTCAGCACTGTCCACTCGTCCTCGAGGACGACGGTGTCCTCGGTCCCCAGCGCCAGCATCGGCTCGATCGCCAGGACGGAGCCCTCCTGGATCTCCGGGCCGCGCCCGCCACGTCCCTCGTTGGCCAGGTAGGGCGGCTCGTGCATCTCGCGGCCGATGCCGTGCCCGCCGTAGCCGTCGATGATGTGCAGGTCGACGTCGAACTTCAGCTCGGCCTCGTTGGTGGCCACCTCTAGCGCGTGGGAGACGTCGGTGAGCCGGTTGCCCGGGACCATGGCCTTGAGGCCCTCCAGGAGCACCCACTCGGTGGCCCGGTTGAGCTTATCGGCGTCCTCGGAGAGCTCCCCGATGCCGAAGGACCAGGCGGAGTCGCCGACCCAGCCGTCGAGGGTGGCGCCGCAGTCGATGGAGACCAGGTCGCCCGGCCGGAGTACGACATCCTCGCTCGGGATGCCGTGGACGACGACCTCGTTGACCGAGGCGCAGATGGAGCCCGGGAATCCCCCGTAACCGAGGAAGCTGGGGATCGCGCCGGCATCGCGGATGACCTCCTCCGCGATCTTGTCCAGGTCGAGGGTGGTCATCCCCTCCTTCGCCTCGGCGCGGACGGTCTGGAGGGCGCGGGCGACGATGCGGCCGGACGCCTCCATCGCGTCGAGTTCACCCGGGGTCTTCGCGTGAATTTTTTTCGTCTTCTTACGGAATGCCATGCCGGCCATGCTACGCCGACGGGCCGCCCCTTCCGGCATTCGGAAGGGACGGCCCGCAGGGGTCAAGCGCGTGTGCGTCTACTTGATGGCGTCCAGGACGCGCTGGCTGATCTCCTCGACCTCGCCCTCGGCGTCGACGTTGATGATCTCGGCGCCGTAGTGGTCGATCAGCGGCTTGGTCTCCGAGTGGTAGACGGCCAGGCGGTTGCGGATGACGTCTTCCTTGTCGTCCTCGCGGCCGCGGGCCAGCATGCGCTCAACGACGATGTCCTCGTCGATGACGAAGTTCAGGACGCCGTCGAGGGCGACGCCTGCCTCATCCAGCATCTCCTGCAGCAGCTCGGCCTGCTCGGTGGTGCGCGGGAACCCGTCGAGCAGGAAACCCTCGGCCGCGTCCGCCTCAGCCAGACGGGACTTGACCATGCGGGCGGTCACGTCGGTCGGGACCAGGTTGCCGGCGTCGATGTAGCCCTTGGCCTCGACGCCCAGCGGGGTGCCCTGACCGATGTTCGCGCGGAACAGGTCACCGGTGGAGATGTGCGGGACGCCGAGCTTCTCCGCGAGGAGCTCTGCCTGGGTGCCCTTGCCGGCGCCCGGAGGGCCGAGGAGAACGAGTCGCTTCTTCATTACTTCAGGAGTCCTTCGTAGTTGCTTTGCAGAAGTTGGGATTCAATCTGCTTGATGGTGGTCAAGGCTACCGAAACCATAATCAGGATGGCCGTGCCACCGAACGACGACATCGCCGTCTGGGAGCCGACGCCGAGATCAACCGCCAGGTTCGGCAGCACCGCAATCAGACCGAGGTACAGCGCGCCCACCGCCAGAAGACGGTTCATGACGTAACCGAGGTACTGCGCGGTCGGACGTCCCGGCCGGATGCCCGGGATGAATCCACCGTACTTCTTCATGTTCTCAGCCTGGTCGTACGGGTCGTACTGGACCGATACATAGAAGTAGCTGAAGAAGATGATCAGGATGAAGTAGGCCAGGATGTACTGCCACGAGGAGGGGTCCTGCAGCCAGGCCATGACGGTGCGCTGCCACCAGTTGTCCGGCGGCGTGAGCTGGTTGGAGTACACGATCTGGGTGATCAGGACCGGCACGTACATCAGGGAGGAGGCGAAGATGACCGGAATGACGCCGGCCTGGTTGACCTTCAGCGGCAGGTAGGTGGAGGAGCCGCCGTACTGGCGCCGGCCCACCTTGCGCTTGGCGTACTGCACCGGGATCCGGCGCTGGCCCTGCTCAATGAAGACCACGCCGATGACCAGGAGGATGACGGCGGTGAGGACGACCGCGAAGACGACGCCGCCGGAGGACTGGAGAATCGTCGCCCCGTCGGTCGGGATGCGCGTGGCGATACCGGCGAAGATGAGGAGGGACATGCCGTTGCCGACGCCCTTCTCGGTGATGATCTCACCGAGCCACATCACCAGAAGCGCGCCCGAGGTCATCACCAGGACGATCATGATGAGGTCGAAGAGGTTGCGGTCCTCGACGAGCACCGGCACCCCCTGCCCCAGCAGCTGCTCCCGGTCCGCCAGGGCGACGATGCCCGCGGACTGCAGCAGCGCCAGAGCCAGGGTCAGGTACCTGGTGTACTGGGTCATCTTGGACTGGCCGGACTGCCCCTCCTTCTTCAGCTCCTCGAACTTGGGGATGACGACGGTCAGCAGCTGCACGATGATCGACGCCGTGATGTACGGCATGATGCCGATGGCGAAGATCGACAGCTGCAGCAGCGCACCGCCGGAGAAGAGGTTGATGACGGTGAAGACACCGCCGCCCTCCTGGTCGAGACTCTGCAGTCGACTGTTGATTGCGGCGTAATCGACGCCCGGCGAAGGAATCTGGGCGCCGACACGATAGAGGATGATCAACGCGATGGTGATCAGAATCTTCTTTCGCAGATCAGCGTCCCTGAATGCCTGAAAAATGGCGGACACACAAGCCTCCTGGCTCACGGGCGAACAAGCCGTCCGAAAGCTTCCTGAAGTTTCCTGCCCCCGTGGCGGGGGCTGTGGACACGATTGACGTTCCTACCCTACCAGCCCAATCCGGCGGCGCTCGCCAAAGACCCCGGCCTAATCCGGCGCCCGATCCGGCCCCCGGGCGGGAAAAGCGGAAGGCCGTCCTCCCCGCAGTGCGGGGAGGACGGCCTCCAGCATGTCACCGGAGAGGCTTAAGCCTCGGTGACGGAGCCTCCGGCTGCCTCGATCTTGTCGACGGCAGACTTGGAGAACTTGGTTGCGGTGACGTTGACCTTGACGTCAATGTCGCCGTTGCCCAGAACCTTGACCGGCTCGTTGGCGCGGACCAGGCCCTTGCCGACGAGGTCGGCCACGGTGACGTCGCCACCGTTCGGGAAGAACTCCTGGAGGTCTTCCACGTTGACGACCTGGAAGACAACCTTGTTCGGGTTCTTGAAGCCCTTGAGCTTCGGCAGACGCATCTGGAGCGGCATCTGGCCACCCTCGAAGTACGCAGGCACCTTGTTGCGTGCCTTGGTGCCCTTGGTGCCGCGGCCGGCGGTCTTGCCGCCCTTGCCTGCCTCACCGCGACCAACACGGTGCTTCGGCTTGTTCGCGCCCTTGGAGGGACGCAGGTCGTGGAGCTTGATGGGTTCGCTCATTGTTTTTACTCCCCTGCCACTTCTTCGACCTCGACCAGGTGACGAACAACGAGGATCTGGCCGCGAACGGCGTCGTTGTCCGGCTTGGTGACGGTCTGGTGGATCTTGCGCAGGCCCAGGGCCTTGAGGTTTGCGCGGGTCTTCGGCTTCTCACCGATGTAGCCACGCTTGAGTGTGATCTTCAGTGCCATGGGTCTACGCCTCCTGTCCTGCGCGTGCGCGCAGCAGACGAGCCGGTGCGATCTCCTCGACGGTCTTACCGCGACGGGCAGCGACCTCCTCAGGACGAACCAGCTGCTTCAGGCCGGCCACGGTTGCGTGGACGACGTTGATGTGGTTGGCCGAGCCGAGGGACTTGGAAAGGATGTCTTCGATGCCCGCGCACTCCAGGACCGGACGGACAGCGCCGCCGGCGATGACGCCGGTACCCGGGGCTGCCGGCTTGAGCAGGACGACGCCTGCGGCCGCCTCACCCTGGACCGGGTGCGGGATGGTGCCGTTGATCATCGGAACGCGGAAGAAGTTCTTACGAGCCTCTTCGGAGCCCTTCTGGATGGCGGCCGGGACCTCGCGGGCCTTGCCGTAGCCGATGCCGACCATGCCCTCGCCGTCACCGACGACCACCAGAGCGGTGAAGCTCATGTTGCGGCCGCCCTTGACGGTCTTGGCGACACGGTTGATGGCGACAACCTTCTCGATGTACTTGTCGCGATCCTGGTCACGGTCGTTGCGACGGTTGTCACGACGGTTGTCGCGACGGTCGTTGCGCTGGCCGCGCTCGTTGTTCTTGTTCTGGTCTTCGGCGGAGCGTCCGCCGTCACGCCGTTCACGTCCCGGCATTACGCATTCCTTCCGTTGATGTTCATGGTGATGGTGGTCATTAGAACTTCAGTCCACCTTCGCGGGCGGCGTCAGCCAGAGCGGCGACGCGACCGTGGTACTTGTAACCGGCGCGGTCGAAGACGACCTTCTCGATGCCGGCAGCCTTGGCGCGCTCGGCGATCAGCTCGCCGACCATCGCGCCCTTGGCCTTCTTGTCGCCCTCGAAGCCACGGACGTCTGCCTCCATGGTGGAGGCGGAGGCCAGGGTGTGGCCCGCGAGATCGTCGATGACCTGAGCGGTCATGTGACGAGAAGAGCGGTGGACAACCAGACGCGGGACCTCGGAGGTGCCACGCAGGTTCTTGCGGATGCTGAACTGGCGACGTGCACGGGCCTCGCGACGACGAGTCGCGATGTCCTTGCCAATCGGCTTGCGCTTGTTTTCTGCAGTGTTGCTCATGCTTACTTACCCGTCTTTCCGACCTTGCGGCGGACCTGCTCACCCTCGTAGCGGATGCCCTTACCCTTGTACGGGTCATCCTTACGCAGACGACGGATGTTAGCGGCGATCTGCCCGACCTGCTGCTTGTCAATACCCTCGATCGAGAGCTTGGTGTTGCCATCAACCGCGAAGGTGATGTTCTCCGGAGCTTCGATCAGGACCGGGTGGGAGTAGCCGAGCGAGAACTCGAGGTCCTTGCCCTTCTGCTGGACACGGTAACCGACGCCGAAGATCTCCATCTTGATCTTGTACCCCTCGGTGACACCGACAACCAGGTTGTTGATGAGCGAGCGGGACAGACCGTGAAGACCGCGGTTCTCGCGGTTGTCATCCGGACGGGAGACGACGATCTGGTCGTCTTCCTGGGCAACGGTGATCGGTGCCGGGACGTCGAGAGTCAGGGTGCCCTTCGGGCCCTTGACGGAGACGTGCTGGCCGTCGATGGTGACGTCAACGCCCTTCGGGAGGACGATGGGTTCCTTACCAATACGAGACATGGTTCACTTCCCCCTTTACCAGACGTAGGCGAGGACTTCTCCGCCTACACCCTTCTCGCGGGCCTGACGATCAGTCAGGAGACCCTGGGACGTGGAAATGATCGCGATACCCAGACCGCCGAGAACCTCAGGGAGCTCGGTGGACTTGGTGTAGACGCGCAGACCCGGCTTGGAGATGCGCTTCAGACCGGCGATCGAGGTCTGACGCTGCGGGCCGTACTTGAGCTCGAGGGTGAGCGTCTTGCCGACGCGGGCATCCTCGACGGAATAGTTGGCGATGTAGCCCTCCTGCTTGAGAATCTCAGCGATGTGAGACTTCAGCTTGGAGGAGGGCATCGTCACGACATCGTGGTGCGCGTGGTTCGCATTGCGAATACGCGACAGCATGTCGGCGATAGGATCAGTCATGGTCATGGTGAGTGACCGTAGCCTTTCTCGTTGCGGTTCCCGTCCCACCTCGACGTTTTCCGGGTGACTGACGCGGGGCTACTCAACGCTTTCGCCGGGTGTAATAACCCGGCGCGCTCGCCGCCTCTGACAACACCCGGTCCGTCTGGCGTGTGAGCGCGTCACGCGCGCTCGCACACCGCCTGGCGGGGGGCCTACAACAAAGTTGGGGATATGAATTTGGGTGGACCTCGAACGGATCAAAGTCCAGCCGACGACACTACCGCCTTCGCCCTATAATTCAAAATCCCCTCCGGCGCCACGTTCGGGTCCGCTCCCCCGGTGGAATAGCACCCCCACGTGCACGGTTATGACTGGTAGGCCACAGTTCGCCCACGGTGCACTGGACTACGCTGAAGGGAAGGAATTGGACAGGCGGTACGCCATTCCCCCGACACGACAGAAAGGCCCATGGATGAGCGAGAGCATCGCACCACAGCAGCCCGCGAAGGGTTCCCCGGAGGAGATCGCCTCCGCCCGAGCCTGGCTCGCCGCAGTCGTCGACGAGTTCGACCTGAACCAGGAGACGATCCGCGCGCTGGTCAAGGACCTGTTGGACCTGACCAAGCACGTGGCCCACGGACCGTCCCGCCCGGCCGCCCCGCTGACTGCGTTCCTCGTCGGAGTGAGCGTCGGCAAGCAGCTTGAGGGGACCGAGTCCACCGAGCAGGAGGTCGCGGCCGCCAGGGCGCGGATCGAGGCTGTGGAGCACCTGCTGGAGCGCTATTCACGCAGGGACAACTAGGATTTTTCAGGGAGCAGGATTTTCATGGGGCGCATCGGACAGAGCTACCGGGTGACGAAGGTGACCTTCGACGGAGGGCCGGACGGCCGCTGGACGACGGACACCCGCGGTGACACCGTGACCGTCGAGGAGCCGCTGGAGCTGCGCGTCAACGGCACCACCATCACCACCACCATGCGCACCCCCGGCAACGACGTCGAGCTGGTGCACGGCTTCCTCCACGGGGAGGGACACATCACCTCGGCCAGCCAGGTCGCCGAGGCCCGGTACTGCGCCGGCGCCACCGGCCCCAACGGGGAAAACACCTACAACCTCATCGAGACCGACCTCGCGGTGGGCGTGACGCCGCCCGGACTGGAGGCGATCCGGCTGACGACGACCAGTTCCGCCTGCGGCGTCTGCGGCTCCACCTCCATCGACGAAGTCATGGGCAGGACGCACCACCCCATCGAACCGGTCACGCTGGACCCCCGGATGATCGTCGGCCTGCCGGAGAAACTGCGTGCCGAGCAAAAACAGTTCCGCCGCACCGGCGGCATCCACGCCGCCGGGGCGTTCACACTCTCCGGCGAGCCGGTCGTCATCCGGGAGGACGTCGGCCGGCACAACGCCGCCGACAAGGTCATCGGCCATCTGCTCATGAACGACCTGCTGCCGGCGAAGGACCTGATCCTGGTGATGAGTTCCCGGGCCTCCTACGAACTGGTGCAGAAGGCGATCATGGCGGGCTTCCCGGCCCTGGTCGCCGTCTCCGCGCCGTCCTCGCTGGCGGTGGATCTGGCGCGCGAGGCCGGACTCTCCCTGGTGGGCTTCACCCGGGACGACCGCTTCAACCTCTATTCAGGGCAGCTGGCCGAGGCGTGACGCGGCGGCAGCCGTGCCGCACATGCAACAGCCAAGCCTGCTGGCCAAGCGGTTGCAGGTCGTTTCCACGGTGAGAACGAATACGTGGCCGGACCTTGCGTGTGACCAATGAGTGGGGAAAACTTGAGGTCAGTCCGAGACGCGGACGTGCCCCGGGGTGATTCCTGGTGCACTCGCACTAGTTCAGGAGCCGGTCACCATGTCTCTTTCCTCCAGCGCAGCTACAGTTCTTGCTGATCTCGACGCCACCCGTGAGGCCCGCGAAGCCCTCTACATCCACTTCCACCAGCACCCCGAGCTCTCCCTCCAGGAGTACGAGACCTCGGCGCGCATCCGGGAGGAACTGGAAAAGCGGGGCATCGACGTGCAGACGGTCGGCAAGACCGGCCTGGTCGCCACCATCGCCAACGGCGAGGGTCCGATCGTCGCCATGCGCGCCGACATCGACGGACTGCCGATGAAGGAGGTCTCCGGCAAGGAGTACGCCTCCACCGCCACCCAGGTCAACGAGGCCACCGGCGTCGACACCCCGGTGGCCCACTCCTGCGGCCACGACGTCCACATCATGGGCCTGCTCGGCGCATTGGAGGCTTTCCACACCCACCGCGACGCCTGGTCGGGCACCTTCATCGGCGTGTTCCAGCCGGCCGAGGAGACCGCCGCAGGCGCCCAGGACATGGTGGACAACGGCATCGCCGACGTCATGCCGAAACCTGACGTCTATCTCGGACAACACGTCATGGCCACCCTTCCCGGAGGGCACCTGGGCACCCGGCCCGGCGGCATCCTCACCGCGGCGAAGTCCATCAAGGTCACCGTCCACGGCACCGGCAGCCACGGTTCCATGCCGAACCTCGGCGTGGACCCGATCGTCCTCGGCTCGGCCATCGTCATGCGCCTGCAGACGATCGTCTCCCGCGAGATTTCCTCGATGGATCCGGCCGTCGTGACCGTCGGAGCCTTCCACGCGGGGTCCAAGTCCAACATTATCGGCGACAGCGCGGAGCTGCTGCTCAACACCCGCGCCTACGACACGGACGTCGAGAAGCAGCTCCACGAGGCGATCGAACGCATCGTCCGCGCCGAGTGCCAGGCCTCCCGCTCCCCGAAGGAGCCGGAGTTCGAGTACTACGACGTCTTCCCGCTGACCGACAACGACGAGACCGCCACCGGTATCGTGCGAGCCGCCTTCGACGAGAACTTCGCCGGTGAAGTCATCGACTCCCCGCCTCTTCCCGCCTCCGAAGACTTCTCGATCATCCCGAACCACCTGGACGTGCCCTACGTCTTCTGGACTCTCGGCGGTTTCAACGACCTGTCCGAGGCCATCGGCAACCACAACCCGGCGTTCGCTCCGGACATGCAGCCCACCCTCGACCGCGGCGTCGAAGCAATCGTCGTCGCCGCCGGCGCGTGGCTGTTCCCCAAGAACTAAATCCACCCTCGATCACAAAGAATCGCAGGTCCGCCGCTATGGCTACCAAATCATCCGTCGCTCCCGGCAACGAACGAGCGACCAACTATGTAGGTGATAACAAAGCTCTCCTCGGCATCGTCCTCGGTGTCGTAACCTTCTGGCTCTTTGCCCAGACCACCCTCAACATCGGCCCGGTGATGGGCGCCGACCTCGGCGTCGACATCTCCGTCACCACCATCGCAATCTCCCTGTCGGCGCTCTTTTCCGGCATGTTCATCGTCGTCGCCGGCGGCCTGGCCGACAAGATCGGCCGCGTGCGCATCGCCACGATCGGCAACGTCCTCGGCATCGTCGGCTCGCTGCTGATCGCCCTCGCCTTCGGTGGCGCCGGCACCGCCACCGCGATGCTGCTCGTCGGCCGCGCCCTCCAGGGCCTGTCCGCCGCCTTCATCATGCCGTCCACGATGGCCCTGCTGAAGACCTACTGGCACGGCGCCGACCGTCAGCGCGCCGTCTCCATGTGGTCGATCGGCTCCTGGGGCGGCTCCGGCCTGGCAGCCATCTTCGGCGGGCTCATGGCCGGAACCGCCCTGGGCTGGCGCTCCATCTTCATCATCTCCGCCGTGGTCTCCCTGCTGTCCATCCTGCTGATGCGCGGCATCCCGGAGTCCGCCCCGTCCGCGGGCAGGGCCAGCCGCACCGACTGGGGCGGCATCATCTCCCTGGCCGTCACCGTGCTCTCCCTGCTGGTATTCATCACCCAGGGTTCCAACATCGGCTGGACCAACCCGATCACCTGGGCAATCCTCGCCGTCTTCTTCATCGCCCTGGCGGCCTTCATCGTCGTCGAGCGCCGGGTCGACGATCCGCTGGTCGACTTCTCCCTGTTCGCCATCCCGCAGTTCACCGGCGCCACCATCTCCAACCTGCTGCTCAACGCGACCGCGGGTCTCATCCCGGTCTCCCTCTGGGTCCTGCAGGGCGCCGGCGGCATGTCCGCCCAGACCTCGGGCTACCTCACCCTCGGTTACGCCGTGTTCATCATCGCGTTCATCCGCGTCGGTGAGAAGCTGCTGCAGCGCTTCGGCGCCAAGAAGCCGATGATCTGGGGCACCCTCATCGTCATCGTTGCCGTCCTGCTGCTCATGGGCACCAACACCCTCGTCGAGACCTACGTCGTCCTGGCCATCATCGCCTACTCCCTCTTCGGCCTGGGCCTGGCCTTCTACGCCACCCCGTCCACCGACATGGCGCTGTCCGCCCTGCCGGAGGAGAAGGCCGGCTCCGGTTCCGGCATCTACAAGATGGCCTCCTCCATCGGCTCCGCCTTCGGCGTGGCCATCCCGGCCGCCATCTTCAACGCCATGAGCGTCTCCGGCTCCCAGGTCGTCGGCGAGGTCATGCGCTGGAGCGGTCGCCAGGACAACCTCGCGGTGCGTGAGGCCGGCATGTTCGGTCTGGCCGCGGTCCTGATCATGGCTCTGATCGCCCTCGCCTCCATCATCTTCCTCATCCCGAACGACAGCAAGAAGAAGGTGGACACCTCGGCGTAGCTCCTCCCCCGGCCGCTTGTCGACGCCCCGCCGTCGGCCGCAGGCCCCGATACAAGCGGTGCCCTCCCGGTTGAACCGGGAGGGCACCGCCTATTTCCACGGCAGAACTAGTCGCGGTAGACCTCGTCCTTGGACTGGTTGAGCCAGGCGTAGACGCCGCCCATGATGAGGCCGCCGCCGATGGCGTTGCCGAGCCAGACGACGGCCCAGTTGGCCAGGACCATGCCGAGGCTCCAGCCCTCCGGGTACACGCCGCCGTTGAACAGCCCGGAGAAACCGGCGATGGTCATCAGGGAGAAGTTGGCGATGATGTGCTCGAGACCGAGGCTGACGAAGATGCCGATGATGGGCAGGATGACGAAGAACTTCGACACGAGGTCCTTGGCGAAGAGGGCGCCGATGATCGCCATGTTGACGATGAAGTTCGCGGCGATTCCCTCAAACAACCAGTTGTACCAGGGCTTTTCCAGCTTACCGGTGGTCAACGTCGCCACCAGGTGGCTGGTGTCGAAATCGCTGAACTTGGCGGACATGCCCAGGATCGCGGCGATCAGGATCGCGCCGACCAGGTTCCACACCGTGGAGACGATCATCAGCTGGAGGGCCTTGCCCCAGCTGATCTGGCCCGTCGTCGCGCCGTAGGAGGCGAACATCATGGTGCCGGTGGCCAGCTCCGTGTTGAGGATGACGATGGCGAACAGGCCCAGGCCGAAGAGCACGCCGAAGGTCAACGCCCCCAGACCATTTCCGGGGGAGACCTTCTCCATGACGTTGCCGGCGATGGCCGCGAAGGCGGTGCCCAACGTGAGGTAGACGCCGGCCAGAATCGAACGCACGACATAGCGTCCGTGGTCGTGGTCCATGAGCAGGACCTTCTTGTTGACCGCCCCGTGGGCGAGTTCATTCAGGGACATGGGATCCGTCACTTTCACAGGAGGCTTGCTTGTTGACGCGTCCATTAAACACCTAGGTATTATCAGATGGCCAACCAGCGGGGACCGGTCACCTTCGTTCACACCTCGAACGGGGGCAACCTTTGGGTGAGATCCTACTTCCTAAGAAACTGCCATGCAGCACCACTCCGGCTTAAGCAATACACAGAAACGACGGAAAACACGACACCGCCCGCTGCCGGAGTCGGCAGGGGCGGCGTAACGCGAGAAGCAGAGACTACTTCTTGAACGGGAAGCCCAGCTCACGCAGCAGCGCGCGGCCTTCGTCGTTGTTGGTCGCGGTGGTGACGACGGTGATGTCCATACCACGCGGACGGTCGATCTTGTCGACGTCGATCTCGTAGAACATGGTCTGCTCGGTGAGGCCGAAGGTGTAGTTGCCGTGGCCGTCGAACTGCTGGTCGGACAGACCGCGGAAGTCACGGATACGCGGGAGGGCGACGGTCAGCAGACGGTCGAGGAACTCCCACATACGGTCGCCGCGGAGGGTGACCTTGGCGCCGATCGGCATGCCCTCGCGGAGCTTGAAGTTCGCGATGGACTTGGTTGCACGACGCAGCTGCGGCTTCTGACCGGTGATGAGGGTCAGGTCCTCGAGGGCGCCGTTGATGACCTTGGAGTCACGGGCAGCCTCGCCGACGCCCATGTTGACGACGATCTTCTCGACGCCCGGGATCTGCATGACGTTGTCGTAGCCGAACTCTTCGTTCAGGGCCTTCTTGATTTCCTCGCGGTAGCGAGTCTTCAGGCGCGGGGTGTAGTTCTCAGCCATGGTTAGATGTCCTTCCCGTTGCGCTTGGAGACACGAACCTTCTTGCCGTTTTCGTCGAAACGGTAGCCAATGCGGGTCGGGTTTCCGTCGGAATCCAGGACCATCACATTGGAAACCTGGATCGGAGCCTCCTGGGTGACGATGCCACCGGTGGATGCGCCGCGCTCGTCAGCCGAGTTGGCGACGTGCTTCTTGATGCGGTTGACGCCCTCAACGAGGACCTTGCCGGCCTTCGGGTAGGCCTCGATGACCTTGCCCTGTGCGCCCTTGTCCGGACCAGAAATAACCTGGACCATATCGCCCTTGTGGATCTTCATGGACTAGATCACCTCCGGTGCGAGAGAAACGATCTTCATGAACTTCTTGTCGCGAAGCTCACGAGCGACCGGGCCGAAAATACGGGTGCCGCGCGGCTCCCCGTCCGGCTTGATGAGAACGGCGGCGTTCTCGTCGAAGCTGATGTAGGAGCCGTCCGGACGACGGTTCTCCTTCTTGGTGCGGACGATGACCGCCTTGACGATCTCACCCTCCTTGACGTTGCCGCCCGGAGCGGCTTCCTTGACGGAGGCGACGATGGTGTCACCGATGCCAGCGAAGCGTCGAACAGAGCCACCGAGAACGCGGATGCACAGGATCTCTCGTGCACCGGTGTTGTCGGCGACCTTCAGACGCGATTCCTGCTGAATCACTCTTGGTCTCCTTGACCTGGAATTGATGTGCGCCAGATTTCCGGCCTGAACGCACGTGGTCAGTTGCTTGTTTCGCCTGGGCTTCTCGACGAACTACGACGTAGTCGAAGGGTCTCGGACTCCGGATTCGGAAACGCACCCGAAGGATCCGACCGAGCACAAGCGACGGGAATATTCAACCACAGCCGGCAGGTCAGGAACAAATTTCCGCGCCCCCGTCGCCGGCGGCGGTGCACACCACCCGCCCAGGGAGAATCCTGGAAAGGAGTCGCCTGAAAGGGCGCGCCCTTTCAGGAAAACAGAACGCCGATCCGGGGTGAATTCAGTGGACTCCTTTATGGCAATGGCCGGGGTGCGGCAATCCCGCGAGGATCCCGCGAGCCCGTCCCGGCTCAGGAGTCCCGGAGCCTAGTCCAGGTCACCGAGCGCGGCCTCCATGCAGCGCATCGCGGCCAGGGTCTTCGGCACGCCGATGTAGGGCATGAGGTGGACGAAGCATTCGGCGATCTCCTCCTTGGACATGCCGGCGTGCTTGTAGGCGGTGGCGATGTGTCCGGTCAACTGCGGTTCCACGCCACCCATCGCGGCCAGTGCCGACATCGTGAGCATCTGGCGGTCGCGCAGCTCAAGCCCCTCGCGCTCGTAGGTGCCGCCGAAGACCGCGCCGGTCACCCACTCGGAGGGGTTGCCGGCGGCGAACTTGTCCAGCTGGTTCTTCCAGGTGGCGGTGCCCTCCGGGGTGGAGGTGGCCTTCTCGAATTCCTGTCCCTTGTCAATGTTGTACATGCCGCCCACCTTATCCAGAGGGTGGAGCCATGTCAGCGGCAGCAGACCTGGGCCGATTGAGTGGCGTCAGTGCCACCGAGTGGGTGCGGTGCACCCGTTCCGGCGAGGTGTCCGTCGTCGACGGGGTGGAGGCGGTGCCCCCCACGCTGGCCGTCCGGCGCGACGCGGACGCGGCGCTGCTGGCGCTGGTCGCCCTCGCAGTCGGGGTGGGGGCGGTCATGGCGCTGGCGAACCTGTGGCCGGTCCTGACGCCGCTACTGCTACTGGTGTGGGCGGTCGCCGCCGCAGTGCAGGTCTATTCGGGCCTGCTGCTGCCCCGGGGCTGGGTGCTGCTGCCGGGCGCACTGCTTCAGTTGGTGGGCGCGTTGGCGGGGCTGCAGATCGCCTCCGGCGCCAGCGACCTCCTGGCGCGCATCGATCCCTTCTCCTTCTTCAACCTCCTTGGCCCGGGCCTGCTGCTGTCAGTGATCAGCTTCGGGGTCATCACGCTCCGCCGGTTCCGGGGCGGGGCACGTTAGGATCCAACAATGAGAACCTTCCTGGTCGGCCTCATCCTGCAGCTGGTGCCGTTTGTGCTCTGGGTCCTGTGGGGCGTCCTGCCGCCGGTCGTTCCGGAAAGCTTCAATCCCTGGATAGTCATCGGCGGGATCGGGACGGTGGGGGCGGTCCTTTCACTGATCGGCGTGGCCGGAGTACGAACAAGTGCGCGCATCCTGGGCGTCATCTTCTCCGTGATCGGGATCCTCGGCTGGGGCTCCTGGCTGCTGACGGGCGTCCAGTACGGCGTCGATGAGCCGGTCATCAATGTCACCGGCCTGCTCGTGGTCATCAGCACGATCGGGCTACTGGTCGTCGCCGGCGGGATGGGATACAGAAGACCTGGCGCCATCCCGCCGCCGGCGTCGAGAAGCTAGCTCGACACGATGACCTCGCCGTCGACGACGCGGGTGTCGTAGACGGTGATCGACTTCTCGTCCCCCTGCAGGGATTGGCCGTCGTCGAGGTAGAACTTCTGCTTGAGCAGCGGTGACGCGATGGTGGGGCGGCCGTCGACCTCGCCGACGATGCCGCGGGAAATGACGCTGGCGCCGGTGTACGGGTCGATGTTGTCCACGGCGTGGAGGGTCTCCCCGTCCACGGCGGGGACGCGGAAGAGCGCGACCTGGCGGCCGCCGGGCAGCAGTGCCGCCACCCCGAGGTTGAGGGTGAGCTGGTCGAGGCGGCAGACGGTGGTCTCAGACATTTTGTGACTCCCTATTTCGCGGCGTTGACGGTCGGCATCATCAGCGGCACCCGTCGCCCGCCCTGCGGGTGCTTCTCGAACTGCACCGTGGGGTCCGGGGTGTCCGGGGCGTTGATGAAGGAGACGAAGCGGGAGACCTTCTCCGGGTCCTCGAGGGTGGCCTTCCACTCGTCGCTGTAGTGGGTGACGTGCCGGGCCATGAACTCCTCGAGGTCCCGGCCGATGCCGAGAGAGTCCTCGACGACGACGTCGCGGATGTGGTCGAGGCCGCCGTCGACGGACTCCTGCCAGGCGGCGGTGCGCTGGAGGCGGTCGGCGGTGCGGATGTAGAAGCCCAGGTAGCGGTCGATGTAGCGGATGAGGGTCTCGTCGTCGAGGTCGCCGACCAGCAGTTCGGCGTGGCGCGGGGTGGCGCCGCCGTTGCCGCCGACGTAGAGGTTCCAGCCGTTCTCGGTGGCGATGACGCCGACGTCCTTGCCGCGGGCCTCCGCGCATTCGCGGGCGCAGCCGGACACGCCCATCTTGAACTTGTGCGGGGAGCGCAGGCCGCGGTAGCGCGTTTCCAGGCGCACGGCCATGGCGACGGAGTCCTGCTGGCCGTAGCGGCACCAGTCGGTGCCGACGCAGGACTTCACCGCGCGCAGGGACTTGCCGTAGGCCTGGCCGGACTCCATGCCGACGTCGATGAGGCGGCGCCAGATGTCGGGCAGGTCCTCGACGCGGGCGCCGAAGAGGGCGAGGCGCTGGGCGCCGGTGACCTTGGTGTAGAGGTCGTAGTCCTCGGCGATCCGGCCGATCTCGATGAGCTGCTCGCCGGTGACGTTGCCGGCGGGCATGCGCGGGATGACGGAGTAGGTGCCGTTCTTCTGCATGTTGCCGAGCATGCGGTCGTTGGTGTCCTGGAGCCCGGCGCGCTCGCCCTCGAGGACGTGGTCCTCGGTGTGCAGGGAGGCGAAGATGGAGGCCAGCGTCGGCTTGCACACCTCGCAACCTCCGCCGCGGCCGAATCGCCCGATGAAGGCCGGGAAGTCGTTGATGCCCGTGGCCTGGGCGATCTCGAAGAGTTCGGCGCGGGACTGGGAGAAGTGGGCGCAGACGGCCGTGGACTGCTCGATTCCCTCGCCCTCGAGGATGGACTTGAGCAGCGGGATGCAGGAACCGCAGGAGGTGCCGGCCCGGGTGGCGCCCATCAGGGTCTCGACGGAGTGGCAGCCCTGGCCGATGGCGGCACGGACGTCGCCCTTGGAGACGTTGTTGCAGGAGCAGATCTGCGCCTGGTCCGGCAGGGCGTCCACGCCGATGGCCGAGGCGCCGGCGCCGGACTCCGGGGCGATGAGGCTGACCGGGTCGCCGGGTAGTTCGGAGCCGACCATGGGCCGCAGCATCGAGTAGTTGCCGGCCTCGCCGACGAGGATGCCGCCGAGCAGGCGCTTGCCTTCGGCGTCGAGGATGAGCTTCTTGTAGACGCCGGAGATCGGGTCCTGGATGTGCAGTTCTTTGCGGCCCTCCTCCTGGGAGAATGCGTCGCCGAAGGAGGCGACGTCGACCCCCATCAGCTTGAGCTTGGTGGACAGATCCGGGTCCTCGAAGTCCGGTCCCGGTTCGCCGGCGAGGCGCCGGGCGACGATCTCGGCCATCGTGTTGCCCGGCGCGACCAGTCCGTAGGTGGCGCCGTCGACGGCGGCGCACTCGCCGATGGCGGAGATGCCGTCGATGGAGGTGCGGCACTGGCGATCCACGGCGAAGCCGCCGCGGGGGCCGAGTTCCAGGCCGGTGTCTGGGCCGAGGGAGTCGCGGGGGCGGATACCGGCGGAGAAGATGACCAGGTCGGTCTCGATCTCACCCTGCTCGCCGAGGTCGAGGACCACGCCGCCGACGCGGTCGTCGGACTCTCGGATCTCCCGGGAGGCCGCCCCGACGTGGACCTCGACGCCGAGTTCGCGGATGGCCGCGGAGAGGACTTCGCCGCCGGCGTCGTCGACCTGCAGCGGCATCAGGCGCGGGGCCATCTCGACGACGTGGGTCTTGGCGCCCATGTGCTGGACGGCGTTGGCGGCTTCTAGGCCCAGCAGGCCGCCGCCGATGACGGTGGCGGTGACGTCGCCGTGGCGGGCGACGACGCCCTCAATCGCCGAGCGGATGCCGTCCATGTCGTCGAGGGTGCGGTAGACGTGCACCTGCGGGAGCTTGTTGCCGGGCAGGCGCGGGATGAAGGGGCGCGAGCCGGTCGCCATGACCAGTTCGTCGTAGGAGAAGACCCGGCCGTCCTCGAGGACGACCTCCCTCGTCTCCGGTTTGACGGAGACGGCACGGCCGGGCACGACCGTGACGTTGGCGGGCAGGCGGTCGAGGTGGAGATCCGCGCGGTTCCAGGTGCCGACGTAGCTGGAGAGCTGGACGCGGTCGTAGGCGTAGTCCCCGGTTTCCCGGTTGATGACGGTGATCGGCGTGTCCGGGCGCAGCTGGGAGTATTCCTGTGCGAAGCGGTGGCCGACCATGCCGAAGCCGATGACGAGGGTGCCGGCGTGAATCGCCTGGTCAGTCATGGTGAGATTCCTTCTCTCGGGGGATCGCGATGAACAGCGTCAGGCGCTACCGCGTTCACGGACCGGCGCCCGAATAACCTCTGGTATTACCATACTAAATGAGTGGCCGGGCCGCCACCGCACAACCAATTGTGAACTCACGCACAGACACCTCAACGCCAACCGTCGTCAGGCCCATGGCCCTTCTGCCACAATGGGGAGGGTGACCGTCGCGATTCCCGATCCCCTCGACACCCTGCGCACCACCGTCGCAGACCTGTCGTTCCCGACCGACGCCGTCGCCGCCAGGGAACGCGTCGCCGTCGTGCGCCAGCTCGACGACTACATCCTCCCCCGGCTCGCCAACCTCGATGCGCCCCTGCTGGCGGTGACCGGCGGCTCCACCGGCTCGGGTAAGTCCACGCTGGTCAACGCGCTGATCGGCGAGGCGATCACCACGCCCGGCGTCATCCGCCCGACCACCCGCCAGCCGGTCCTCGTCGCCCACCCGGACGACCTGCCCTGGTTCGCCTCCACCCGCATCCTGCCGGAGTTGTCCCGGGAGCGGGGCCCGGCCGGGGATCCGACGTCGACAAGCTCCCTGCGCCTGGCGACCTCGGAAAACCTCACCCCGGGCCTGGCGCTTCTCGACGCCCCCGACTTCGATTCCGTCGCCGAGGCCAACCGCGAACTCTCCAGCCAGCTGCTCGCCGCCGCCGACCTGTGGATGTTCGTGACCACGCCCTCGCGCTACGCGGACCAGGTGGTGTGGAATTTCCTCGGGGACGCCGCCGCCCGCGACCTGGCCGTGGTCGTCGTCCTCAACCGCGTCGACGACGACGCCGCCGCGACCGTCCCCGAGGACCTGCGCCGCATGATGGCGGAGCAGGGGCTTGCCGACGCCGAACTCTTCCTCGTCCCCGACGCCGGACACATCGACGGGGAACTTCCCCCGGCGATGGTCGCCGGGCTGCGCGATCATCTGCAGCACCTGGCCCGGGACACGGCCGCCCGCCGCCAGGTGGCTGGGCGCACCCTGGTCGGGGCGCTGACCACGCTGACGTCGCGCATCGACGCCCTGGCGTTGGCCCGCGCCCGGGACGAGGAGCTGGCCGGCCAGATCCAGGCCGCCGTGGACGAGCACTACGCCGCCGCCCACGAGGCCGTCATCGACGCCACCAGCGACGGCAACCTCCTGCGCACGGAAGTCCTGCAGCGCTGGCAGGACGTCGTCGGCACCTCGGACGTCATGCGCAGCATCGAGAGTTGGTTCTCCCGGACGCTCGACCGGATCGGCAACGCCCTGCGCGGCCGGCCGGAACCGGCCGAGGAGGTCAAGGAGGAGATCGAATCCGGCCTCCACGCCGTCATCGTCGACGCCGCCGACACGGCCGCCGCCCGCTCCTGGCAGTCCCTCGGCTCCCTGGCCCCCACCCTGCGCGGGGCCGCTGATCCCTCACTGGCCCGCGCCGGCGCCCACGCCTCCGAGGAGGCCGCCGCGCTCATCCGCGCCTGGCAGGCGAACCTGGTGAGCACCATCCAGGAGACCGCCGGCGACAAACGCCAGCGCGCCCGCCTCATGTCCCTGGGCCTCAACGTCCTGACGGTGGCGCTCATGCTCGTCGTCTTCGCCTCCACCGCGGGGCTGACCGGCGGCGAACTGGCCATCGCCGGCGGCTCGGCGGTCATCGCCCAGCGCCTGCTCGAGACGGTCTTCGGCGAGGACAACGTCCGTCGCATGGCCGCCCGCGCCCGCGAAGACCTGTCCGTCCGCCTCGACGCCTTCCTCGCCGGGGAGGCGGAGCGCTACGAGCAGATCACCGGCGGGCTCCTCGCCGGCGCCGGTTCCGTCGAGCTGCGCGACGCCACCACCGCCGCCCTCGAGCATGCCAACCGGAAGGCGGGCCAGTGATGCGACTGCGCAAAGCCACCCTCCCCGAACGCCTCGAGGCCCTGGCCGCCGCCGCCGATCTGGCCGAGGGGATCCTGCCCGGGCACCGGCTCGCCGAGCTGCGCCGCGTAGCCGCCTCCGCCACCGAGCGCCGCGAGCTCTCCGACACCCACACCGTCGTCGGCTTCTTCGGCGCCACCGGCTCCGGCAAGACCTCCCTGTTCAACGCCGTCGTCGGCGAGGACCTGGGTCTGGCCGCCGCCCGGCGTCCGACGACCTCCTCTCCCCTGGCCGCGGTCTGGCACCCGGACGGTTCCGCCGCCCTGCTGGACTGGCTCGGCGTCGAGGATCGCCGCCCCCGCGAGGGCGACTTCTCCCCCAAGGCCGGCCCGCTCATCCTGCTCGACCTGCCCGACTTCGACTCCGTCGAGGCCGCCAACCGCGTCATCGCGGAAAAGCTCGCCGGCCAGGTCGACGTCCTGGTGTGGGTCACCGACCCGGAGAAGTACGCTGACGCCGTCATCCACGACGAGTTCATCCGCCCGCACGCGCGCCATGCCGCGGTCACGCTGGCCGTACTCAACAAGTCCGACCGGCTCGCCCCGGAGGAGGTCGTAGACGTCACCCATCACCTCGGCCAGCTGCTCCACGACGACGGGCTGAGCGGGGTCAAGGTCGTGGCGACCTCAGCTGCCACCGGCGCCGGGATCGAGGCGCTGCGGGGCGCGATCTCGAAGGTCGCCGCCGGCCGACAGGCCGCGCAGGCCCGCATCGAGGCCGACATCGAGGCGGTCACCGCGGATCTCCTCGACGCGCCGGCCACGCGGGACGCCCCGAGGGACGCGAAGAAGCAGCTCGACGAGGCGCTGGCCCGGGCCGCCGGCGCCGAGGGCGTCGCCGAGGTCACCGCCGCCGCCTATCGACGCCGCCTGGGCCGGCGCACCGGGTGGCTGCTGACCTCCTGGATCGGCCGGCTCCGCGCCGATCCCCTGCGCCGCCTCGGCCTGACCGAGGCCGCCGACGAGACCGGGGTGCACCACTCCTCCCGCCCGGCGATCAGCGCCTCGGCCACCGCCGTGGCCAACAAGGCCGTGCGCACCTACGCCGAACGCCTCGGCTCCGACCTGCCGCCCGCGTGGGGCGAGGTGCTCAGCGAGCGGGCCGAGGCCGTCGCCGTCGAGGTCCCGGAGCTGCTCGACCGCGCCGTCGCCCGCACGACCCTGCCCGCCGAGCCCTCCCGGGCCTGGTCCGTGGTCACCGTGATCCAGTGGCTGGCGCTGCTCGGGGCGCTGGTCGGCGTGGGCTGGTACCTGGTCGCCGCCTTCCTGCCGGGCGCGCTCGCCCCCCTGCTCGGCGACGACATCATCCCCGAGACCCACGGCTGGCCGATCCCGACGCTGCTCATCCTCGGCGGGCTCCTGCTGGGCCTCGTCCTGGGCATGGTCACCGGGGTCTTCGGCGGCCTCATCGGGGCCAGCGTGAAGCGGCGCACCCGCCGCGGGGTCCGCCGACACGTCGCCGAGGAGTCCGCCCGGCACGTCGAGCGGCCGCTGCTCGAGGTCCGCGAGCGCCACGCACAGTTCCGCGAGGCGGCCTCGCTGGCCTACGGGCGTCGATAAGCGGGTCTTATACTGGGAGGACAGTCCTGTGATTCATCGGCCCGGGGAGTGCACTCGTGGACACACGCACGGCGCGAGAGCGCAGGGGGCGGCGCAGCGGGTCGCCCCCTGCGTCCTCCGTGTTCGGGCGCGCGGGGCGGCTGCTCTGGACGAGCCTCCCGCTGCGGGCGCTCATCGGCGTCGTCCTCACCGCCCTGATTCTGCTCGGCATGCAGCCCGCCCCCGCCCCGCCGGAGAATCTCCGCCCCGAGCGGAGCGCCGTCGACGCGGCCGCGCAGGTCGCCGCCAGTCCGGCGGTGGAGATGTGGATTCCCTCGATCGAGCTGGTCGCCGCCTTCGAGGAGGGCCCCTGCCGGGTGCGGGACGGGGCGATCGATCCGGCCTCGCTGAGCCGGGCCTGCACCTACACCGCCGCGGACCGCCCCTATTCCCTGCCCGCCTCCGACGCGGCGGATCTCGTCGTCGTCGCCGGGCACACCGGGGCCGGCCTCAGCGCCGTCTTCGACGAGCTCTACGACGGCGCCAACGACCGGCACACCGTCAGCCTGGGCGAGCGGCTCTACCTGCGCACCGAGGCCTCCGGGGCGCGGTGGCTGGTCTACGAGGCCACCGACCTGCACGATCCCGCCAAGGAGGGGCTCGCCCAGGACCCCGAGGTGTGGGGCGACTCCGCGACCCCGGGGCGGCTGCTGACCATCAGCTGCATCCAGCCCGCCAACCCCCTGGCCGTCGCGGCGCGCAACGCCGTCGTCGGCTGGCAGTACCTGGGCGTGGTCGAGGAATCCCCCGCCGGGGCTGAGGCTGGCGCGGACGGCGAACCCGCTTACCCGCCCCCGTATCCGGGTTTCGAGCCCGGCGCTTAAGCCCTCCCCCGATCAGGGGTGAGGGCCCGGCGGCGCCCGGTCGGGCCCTGGTTGCACCCGCCGGCGCGGGGTACTGGACAAACGTGGGCAGCCGGCGCGCCGGGGAGGAGGAAGCGTTGCGGGCAAGCGGCGCAGGCGCCCTGTTTTCCCAGGTGGAGTGTTACTCAAGTGATTAGAGTGTTGAATATTGCCTCCGTGACACCCACGAGATGCCACGCCCCGAACATTTCGAGTCGAGGAGAACATCATGACGCGTTACCGCCTGACCCTCACCGCCCTGACCGTCTCCGGCGCCCTGGCCCTCGGCACCGCCCCGGCCGCCCTCGCCGCACCAACCAACCTCAACGTCCAGCAGTCCGGCGCGGATCAGGGGCGCAGCAGCGGCGCCGAGGGTTCCTCCGGCACCACGGCCGACGTCTACATCACCCTCGACGACACCACCTACTACCGGCACCAGTCCGGCGGCTGGGTCTCCGAGCAGGCCGACGCCGAGGCCGAGCTCACCCCCGAGCTCGAGGAGGAGATCGCCTCGAACGCGGCGATCATCGAGGAGGACCGGGCCAACGGCGGCGAGGGGCTCGGGGGTGACTCGCTCCGGAGTGACCGGCTGCGCAGCTCCGAGGGAGCCGACGGCAGCTCGGGTTCCTCGAACATCTCCGACGTGGCCGGCATCCTGCTGCCCGCGGCCCTGGTCATCGGCGGCACCGCCTGGTACCTCAACCAGGACGGCCAGACCTACGTCACCGAGCAGTCCCGCGCCGGCGCCGTCCCCTCCGAGGAGGAGAAGGCCGCCTCCGAGCAGATGCTGAACAACAACGCCGCCGAGGTCACCGAGCAGGCCATCGCGGCGCAGTCCGCCGGAGCCGGGGCCGGGGCGGACGCCGGGGTTGTACCGGCAGGCGCTGAGGTCCAGGCAGACACGGAGTCCATTCCCGGGAGCACCCCGGAGAACTCGCCGAACGTCGCCGTCGCCCAGCGCGGCATGGCCGCCGAGACCGGCAGCAACACCCTCCCGCGCGCCCTGGCGGCCCTGGCCCTGATGTCCGTCCTCGGCGCCGCGGTGCTCGCACTGCGTCGCCGCCGGGCGTAGGACCACCCCGAGGAGCCATGGCGCCCAGGGCTCCTCGGGTTTTCCGGGGCCCCCGCGGGTGGCTCAGCTGCCGAGGAGAATGACCGCGGCCACGGCCCCGGCGACCATCCAGGGGCCGAAGGGGATGTCCGTGCCGCGTCCGCCGCGCCTGCTCACCAGCACCCCGACGGCGACGACGGCGTTGAAGGCGAAGGCGAGCAGCGTCCCCGCCGCCACCTGCTGCCAGCCGAACCAGCCGAGGAAGACGCCGATCACCGCGGCGAATTTCACGTCGCCCAGGCCCAGTCCCGCAGGCGCTATCCAGGCGAGCAGGAAGTACCCGCCGAACAGGGCCGCTCCGGCCAGCAGGGCCCGGCCCCACTGCTCCCACCCGGTTTCTCCCCCGGCGGCCGCGACCAGCAGTCCACCCAAGAGCGCCAGCAGGGTCGCCCCGACGATGCGGTCCGGCAGCCGGTGCACCGCCAGGTCGATGACGACCAGCAGCGCACCACCCACCGCGGCCGCGGTGAAGGCGATCAGCTCGCCCCAGCCCTCGGCCAGTACGGCGGCGCCGGCGCCCGCCAGGGCCGCGAGCAGCACGTGGGGCCGCGACCGCACCCACCCCGCCGGCTGCGGAATGTACGTGCGGAGCTGGCCGGAGAGCAGTTCGGCGGCGACTGCGGCCAGCCCCGCCGCGAGGACAGTGACGAGGACGCTCACAGCTCGGAAAACACCTCCACCATGCTCATCACGGCCGGCCCCATGATGACGATGAACAGCACCGGCAGGATGCACAGCATGACCGGCGCCAGCACCTTGACGGGCAGCTGCTGTGCCTTGGCCTCGGCCCGCTGCCGGCGCTTGAGCCGCATCTCGTTGGCCTGCGTGCGCAGCACCTGCGCGACGGAGATGCCGTACTGGTCCGCCTGAATGACCGCCCGGACGAAGCGCCGCAGGTCCACCACCGTCGTGCGTTGCGCCAGGCCCTCGAAGGCTTGTCGACGCGAGCGGCCGATCTGGATGTCCTGCAGGGTGCGGGCGAGCTCCTGCGCCAGCGCGCCCTTCCCGTTGTGGGCCGCGCGCGCCATCGCGGCGTCGAAGCCGAGGCCGGCCTCCACCGCGATGGTCATCTGGTCCAGCGTATCCGCCAGGGAGTGCTCCACCTCCTCGCTGCGTTTGGTTCCGGTGCTGTTGAGCAGCAGCTCGGGCAGGAAGTATCGGAAACTGGAGCGACCCCACCGGAATTAATCCGGTGGGGTCGCTTCTTCAGGTGAAGTCCTGAGGCGGCAAGCTAGTGCTTACTTGGCCTTCTCCACGATCTCGACGAGCTCGTGGTGCTTGTCCTTGGACAGCGGACGGGTCTCCTGGATGCGGACGCGGTCGCCGATGCCGGCGATGCCTTCCTCATCGTGTGCCTTGACCTTGGTGGTCTGGCGCATGATCTTGCCGTACAGCGTGTGACGCTTGCGGTCCTCGATCTCAACGACGATGGTCTTGTCCATCTTGTCGGACACGACGATGCCGGTGCGCACCTTACGTGCGCCACGCTCGTCAGCGTTGGTCTCAGTCACGTTAGCCTCGCTCATTACTGATCAGCTCCCGGAACTGCGGACAGACCCAGCTCGCGCTCACGCAGAACGGTGAGCAGACGGGCGATGTCGCGCTTGACGGTGCCGATGCGGCGGTTGTTGGTCAGCTGACCAGTGGCCAGCTGGAAGCGGAGGTTGAACAGCTCTTCCTTGGCGTCAGCCAGGCGGGCGTTCAGGTCCTCGTTGGAGAGTTCACGGAACTCGGATGCGGGGGTACCGGCAGCCATTAGTACTGGTCCTCCTTCTTGATGATGCGGACCTTGCACGGCAGCTTCTGAGCTGCGCGACGCAGAGCCTCAACGGCGGTTGCCTCATCCGGGTAGGACATCTCGAAGAGGATGCGGCCCGGCTTGACGTTAGCGACCCACTTCTCGACCGGGCCCTTACCGGAACCCATACGCACGCCGAGCGGCTTCTGGGTCAGCGGACGATCCGGGAAGATGTTGATCCAGACCTTGCCACCACGCTTGACGTGGCGGTTGATGGCGATACGGGACGCCTCGATCTGACGGTTGGTGATGTACGCCGGCTCGAGAGCCTGGATGGCGAAGTCACCGTACTGAATGGTGTTGCCGCCCTTGGACATGCCCGAACGGGTCGGACGGTGCTGGCGACGGTACTTGACGCGCTTAGGGATAAGCATGAGTTCTTAGCCCTCCTTCTTCTCGGCGCGCGGGCGACGCTGGCCGCCACGACGCGGACGACGGTCGCGGTCACCACGACCACGACGATCGGACGGAGCGTTCAGCTCGGACTCGCGGACGCCGCCGACGACGTCGCCCTTGTAGATCCAGACCTTGACGCCGATGCGACCGAAGGTGGTGGCAGCCTCAGCGGTGCCGTAGTCGATCTCGGCGCGCAGGGTGTGCAGGGGAACGCGACCCTCGTGGTAGCGCTCGACGCGGCCCATGTCGGCACCGCCCAGACGACCGGAGGTGACGATCTTGATGCCCTTGACCTGCGGCTGACGCATGGCGGACTGGATGGCCTTACGCATGGCGCGACGGAACGCGACACGGTTGACCAGCTGCTCGGCGACGGACTGCGCGACCAGGGTCGCGTTGGCGTCGATGTTCTTGACCTCGAGGATGTTGAGGGCGACCATCTTGCCGGTGAGCTTCTCGAGCTCGCGGCGGATGCGGTCGGCCTCAGCACCGCGACGACCGATCACGATGCCCGGGCGGGCGGTGTGGATGTCGACGCGGACGCGGTCACGGGTGCGCTCGATGACGACGTCGGCGATGCCGGCGCGGTCGAGGCCCTTGGAGAGGAAGTCGCGGATCTTGATGTCCTCGGCGACGTACTCTGCGTAGTTCTTCTCGGCGAACCAGTGGGACTTCCAGTCGGAAGTGATGCCCAGACGGAGGCCGTGAGGATGAATCTTCTGGCCCATTACTTGGCCCCTTCCTGCTGGCTCTCGACGACCACGGTGATGTGGCTCGTACGCTTGCGGATCTGGAATGCACGACCCTGAGCGCGCGGCTGGAAGCGACGCATGGTCGGGCCCTCGTTGGCGTAAGCCTCGGAGATGACCAGGGTGCGCGGATCCAGGCCGAAGTTGTTCTCCGCGTTGGCGGCTGCGGACGCGACGATCTTGGCGACCTGCTCGGACGCGCCCTGCGGGGCGTACTTCAGGATGGCCAGGGCCTCGGCGACGGACTTGCCGCGGACGAGGTCGATGACGCGGCGGGCCTTCATCGGGGAGATGCGGACGAAACGGGCCGTCGCGCGGGCGGAAGTGATTGCTTCACTCATCGCTTATCGACGTCCCTTCTGGTCCTTGATGTGACCCTTGAAGGTCTTGGTGGGTGCGAACTCACCGAGCTTATGGCCGACCATGGACTCGTCGATGAACACCGGGACATGCTTGCGACCGTCGTGGACGGCGAAGGTGTGGCCGATGAAATCGGGGAGAATGGTGGAACGGCGAGACCAGGTCTTGATTACCTGCTTGGTGCCGGCCTCGTTCTGAGCATCAACCTTGTTGAGGAGGTGCTCATCGACGAACGGGCCCTTCTTCAGGCTACGTGGCATAGCGGGTTACCTCCTCTTAGCGCTTCTTGTTCGGGCGACGACGTCGCACGATCATCTTGTTCGAGTAGCGGTTCGGGTTGCGGGTGCGGCCTTCCTTCTGGCCCCACGGCGACACCGGGTGGCGACCACCCGAGGTCTTGCCCTCGCCACCACCGTGCGGGTGGTCGACCGGGTTCATGACGACACCGCGGACGGTCGGACGCCAGCCCTTCCAGCGCATACGGCCGGCCTTGCCCCAGCGGATGTTGATCTGGTCGGCGTTGCCGACCTCGCCAACGGTGGCGCGGCAGTTGATGTCGACGCGACGGATCTCGGAGGACGGCATACGCAGGACAGCGTAACCGTGCTCCTTGCCCAGCAGCTGGATGGAGGCGCCGGCGGAACGAGCCAGCTTGGCGCCTGCACCCGGCTTGAGCTCCACGTTGTGAATCGTGGTACCGGTCGGGATGTTGCGCAGCGGCAGGTTGTTGCCGACCTTGATGTCGGCGCCGGCGCCGGACTCGAGGATCTGGCCCTGCTTCAGGCCCTTCGGCGCCACGATGTAGCGCTTCTCGCCGTCGAAGTAGTGCAGCAGCGCAATGTTGGCGGTGCGGTTCGGGTCGTACTCGATGTGAGCGACCTTGGCCAGGATGCCGTCCTTGTCGTTGCGACGGAAGTCGATGACGCGGTAACGGCGCTTGTGTCCACCACCGCGGTGACGGGTGGTGATGTGACCGTGGGTGTTGCGACCACCGGTCTTCGGGAGCGGGCGCAGCAGGCTCTTCTCCGGAGTGGAGCGAGTGATCTCGCTGAACTCGGAGACAGAGCTGGCGCGGCGACCCGGAGTTGTCGGCTTGTACTTACGAATAGCCATAGTTGTTCCTTACTGACCCTTAGACGGCGGAGCCGCCGAAGATGTCGATGGAGTCGCTGCCCTCGCGAAGAGTGACGTAGGCGCGCTTGGTGTCCTTACGCTTGCCGAAACCGGTGCGGGAGCGCTTGCGCTTGCCCTGGCGGTTGGCAGTGTTGACGGACGCGACCTTGACGCCGAAGATCTCTTCGATGGCGATCTTGATCTGGGTCTTGTTGGAGTCCGGGGAGACCAGGAACGTGTAGACGTCCTGCTCCATGAGTCCGTAGGACTTCTCGGAAACGACCGGTGCGAGGATGATGTCGCGCGGGTTAGCGTTCTGAGCCATTAGTTCTCCTCCTTCTCCTGTGCAGCGTTGCCGGCGCGGCCGACGAAGGTGTGCAGGGCCGCCACGGAGAACACGACGTCGTCCGAGTTGAGGACGTCGTAAGTGTTCAGCTGGGACGGCTCGAGGATGTGAACGTTCGGCAGGTTGTTGGCGCTGCGACGTGCGTTCAGGTCCTCGCGCTCAACGACGAGCAGCACGGACTTGCGGTCAGTGATGGTCTCGATGAACTTGCGAGCCGACTTGGTGGACGGGTTCTGACCCGGGACGAGCTCCTCCACGACGTGGATGCGCTCGTTGCGGGCACGATCGGTCAGGGCGCCGAACAGGGCGGCCTTGATCATCTTCTTCGGGGTGCGCTGCGAGTAGTCACGCGGCTGCGGACCGTGGACGATGCCGCCGCCGGTGTAGTGCGGCGCGCGGATCGAACCCTGGCGGGCGCGACCGGTGCCCTTCTGCTTGAACGGCTTGCGGCCGCCGCCGGAGACCTCTGCACGGGTCTTGGTCTTGTGGGTACCCTGACGCGCTCCGGCCAGCTGTGCGGTGACAACCTGGTGCATCAGTGCGACAGATGCCTCGCGGTCAAAGATTTCCGCCGGCAGATCAACGGAACCGTTGGTCTTGCCCTCGGCGGTCAGGACATCGAGCTTAAGGTTGCTCATGCGTGTGCACCGCCCTTCACTGCGGTCTTGACGGTGACGACTCCACCCTTGGCACCCGGGATTGCGCCCTTGACCAGGAGGATGTTGGAGTCGGCGTCGATCTTCTGAATCTTCAGGTTCTGGGTGGTCACCTTGGTGCCACCCATGCGGCCCGCCATACGGGTGCCCTTGAAGACGCGACCCGGGGTGGCGGACATGCCGATGGAACCGACGCGTCGGTGGGACGCCTGGTTACCGTGGGCGGCGCCCTGGCCGGCGAAGCCGTGACGCTTCATCGCGCCGGCGTAGCCGTGGCCCTTGGTGGTGCCGGTGACGTCGACGAAGGACTCGCCCTCGAAGATGTCGACGGTCAGTTCCTGGCCGATCTCGTAGCCGGAGACATCGTCCATACGAATCTCGGTAACGTGACGGCGGGGGGTGACGCCGGCCTTCTTGAAGTGGCCGGACTGCGGCTTGTTGACCTTACGCGGGTCAATCTCGCCGAATGCGATCTGGATGGCGTTGTAGCCATCGGTCTCAGTGGTACGAATCTGGGTGACCACGCACGGCCCAGCCTCGACGACGGTGACCGGGATGACCCGGTTGTCCTCGTCGAAGACCTGGGTCATGCCGAGCTTGGTGCCCAGAATGCCCTTGATCTCGTTAGTCATTATTAGTTCTCCGCAAGTAGCTCGTGATTACTGGATGTTCACGTCGACGCTGGCCGGCAGATCGATGCGCATGAGGGCGTCAACGGTCTTCGGGGTCGGGTCGAGAATGTCGATGAGGCGCTTGTGAGTGCGCATCTCGAAGTGCTCGCGAGAATCCTTGTACTTGTGGGGAGAACGAATAACGGCGTACACGTTCTTCTCGGTGGGCAGCGGCACCGGGCCGACAACACGAGCACCCGTGCGGGTGACAGTCTCAACGATCTTCTTTGCAGAAGCGTCGATTGCCTCGTGGTCGTAGGCCTTCAGCCGAATGCGGATCTTTTGTCCCGCCACGCTTATCCTCTTCCTCGCTTCCCCACGTGACGTTGATGTCAGCGGTGGGGTTCGCTTTTCGATTACTTATAACGTTGTCCAGGCGATAGCCCATGTGCACAACGCCAGTGTCTTAGTTGACTGACTGCCATGACACGAATCCGGGAGTTCCGGCGACGGCCGATAAACCGCGCACTGATTGCTCCTTGACGGGGTACAAGACCCGTGTGTGCCAAAGCTCGGAAGGAAGAGTCCGCGGGCGTGTAGACACGATCCCGGACTGAAGTCTTTATCCGTACTGCCGCTGTTTATTTGCCATGCGCCTTACGCCCAAGACTCCGTTATCTCAACGAAGCCTTCTGTAGCTTTCGACCTACCTGGAGGGCAGGGCGTCTAAAGCCACGCGAAGGTGTCATGTTTACTCCACCAGCACCGCTCTCGACTGGTTGCGGGTTAACCGCGCGCGGACGATCACGTTGTGTTGAAGCAACCCACGTATTAAACCACGCCCCGCCGCCCAACTGCAAATTTTTTTCTGGCCCGGTGTGCGCTAGTGCGCTCACATTCATGTTCACATTCATGTGATTTGCGTGGGGATTTCCGGACACCTGGCCAGGAGCTTCTCCGGGCGCCCGCTGCACCATCCCGTTTCTTGATTAACCTGGAAACATCAGCACCGCCGACGAAAGGAACCCTGCCGTGGTCGAGAACACCGAGACCCCAGTCCCCAACGACACCCCCTCCGGCACCCGGGACACCGGCGCCGGCCGCACCGTCATTGAGGACATCGTCGTCGGCAAGATCGCCGGCCTGGCCGCCCGCGAAGTCTCCGGCGTCTACGCCCTCGGCGGCGGTGCGGCCCGCGTCATGGGGTCCCTGCGCGGCACCTTCGTCGGCTCCGAGAACGTGCAGCAGGGCGTCAACGTCGAGGTCGGCGAGAAGCAGGCCGCCGTCGACCTGTCCATCGTGGCGGAGTACGGCGTCGCCATCCACGAACTGGCCGAGGCCATCCGGGCCAACATCATCCGCTCCATCGAGCGGATGACGGGCCTGGAGGTCACCGAGGTCAACGTCACCGTCACCGACATCCACCTCCACCAGGAGCAGGACGACGCGCTCGCCCGCCAGCAGGCGCCGCTTCCGGACGATCAGCCGGAGACCCCGGCCGCCCGGGTCCAGTAGGGCCGGGTTTCCATGTCCCTTCCCGAGCCGATCCCCCTCGAGCAGGCGCGTGCCCTGGCCGCGGCGGTCTCGGCCGTCCCCGGCGTCGACGGGCTCGCCGCCGGCGCCCACGGACAGGTCGCGTTGCTCTACCCGGGCGAGCGGGTGCCGGGCCTGCGCCTGGCGCGCGGGCGTGACGACGCCCTGGGCCTGGAGGTCCACGTCGTCCTCGATCTGCAGGCGCTGGGGCTGGGCGCCGACCTGCACGCGTTCTCCCGCCGCCTGCGCGCCCTCGCCGCGGCCCACACCAATCTTCCGGTCACGCTCGTCCTCGCCGACGCCGTGACCGCCACCAGGAGCACCCCATGAAGAACATGACCGTCATCGGCGTCGCCGTCGGCCTGGCTTTCGCCTTCGCCGTGATTCTCGGCGGGCTGGCCGGATTCGCGTGGGCGCTCTTCTTCACCCTGATCGGCGGCGTGACCGGCGCGCAGTTGGAGGGTCTGATTGACCTGCGCGCCCTGCTCCAGAACCTCACGGCCGGGCGCGGTGGTCGCGGGTGACGGGCCGGACTCGTTTCTCGGACAAGGCCCTGACCAAGGTGGTCAACGCCGCGGCCTCCTCGGTGCCGGGAGTGGTCACGGTCACCAGCTCCTGGGCGGACATCGGCACCCGCAGCTACCCGCGCTGCGAGGTCCGCAGCGACCAGCTGGCCGGCGTCGTCCAGGTCTCCAGTTTCATCGCGGTGGCCTGGCCCTCGCCGGCCACCGACGTCGCCGCCCGGGTGCAGCGCAGCATCAGCTCGTGGGTCACCGCCCTCACCGGCCTGCGCTGTACCCAGGTCAACGTCACCGTGGAGCAGGCCGTCGACGCCGGCCGCCGCGTCCACGCCACGGAGGTGGCCCGGGCGCCCGACTCCCCCGCCCTGCGCCCCGTTCAGGTCCGGCGGGCCGGCCCGGTGGTCTCACCCGTCACGGCGCGCCCCCTCCGGGTCCGCGTCCCGGAGACCCGCCCCCCGCGCCCGCTGACGCCCGTCCCTGCGCCCCGCCCCGCCCCGCTGCGGGAGGTGGCTCGCCCGCCGACGCCCCGGCTGCGCCCGGTGCGCACGCCCCTGGCGGCGCCGCTGCGGCCTGTGCAGCTGCCGCCCGTCGCCCCGCTACGCCCGGTAACGATTCCCGACGTCCCCGCACCCCCGATCGTCCTGCGTCGGCCCCGCCCGCTGACGCCCGTCTACGTGCGCGGCGTGCGGTTCACCCCGACCGCGCGGCAGGGAGGGCGACGTGTCCGCTGAGCAGCGGCGCCGCGGGCGCGCCCCAGCCGCCTCTCCCCGGGCCCGGTGGTTCGCGGTGCTCCTGGCGCTGGCGCTGATCACCGTGGCCCTGATCGCCGCCCGGGAGCTGACCGTCCACTATCTCCGACCCGAGGGGTGGCAGCCCTGGCTCGGGCGCGCCGTCGGCGTGTTCCGGGCGCCGGACCCCCGCTGGGTCGGGGCGGCCGGCGCGGCGGCGGTGGCCCTCGGGCTGGCCTTCCTCCTGGCGGCCGTGACGCCGCGGCGGCGCGCCCACCGGGCGCTGGCCGGCACCCGCAGCGCCGTCTGGGTCCGCCGGGTCGACGTCGCCAGGTACACGACCGCCACCGCGAAACGCTTCCCCGGCGTGGTCTCGGCCTCCTCACTGGCGAAGAACGACAGCGTCACCGTCACCGCGGAAATGCTCAACCCCGACGACGCCGCCCGCGAACGGCTCCGGCAGGAAATCACCGACGCCGTCCGCCCCGTGTTCGGCGAGGCGTTCCGCGTGCGGATCGTGCTCCGGGACACCGTCGAGGACGACGCGATGCTGCCCCCGGCGGGAGGTGCGGCGTGAGTCACCGGCTCTCCCTCATCGACCGTCTCCTGGTCGGGCTCCTGGGCCTGCTCGGCCTCGGCGCGGGCGGCTGGGCCCTGCTGTGGGCCCTCGACCACCCCATGGGCGACAGGCTGAGCGGATACCTCAGTCTCGACGCCGTCGAGGGCGTCCTGGCGTCGCCCTGGTATCCCGCCGTCCTCCTCCTGGTGGTCATCGCCGGGCTGGTGTGCGGCCTGTGGCTACTGGTCGCCAACCTGCGCGCACACACCTTCAACCGGCTCACCGCCGGCGAGAGCGGCGAGGCGGGGCAGCTGACGCTCTCGGTCAGCCAGCTGGCCAGGGCCACGGGAACCCAGATCAGGCGCCATGCCGACATCACCGGCGTGGACACCGCCACCCGCATGGACCGGGGCCGCCACGTCGTCACGACCGCGGTCCACGCCTCCCCCGAGGTGCGCCTGCGCAGCCTGCTCGACGCGATCGAGGAGGCGGACCGGGACTTCCACGCCGCGGTCCCGGGCCTGGACCTCGACACGCGCTACCTCCTCCAGCTCAACCCGGTGGCCCCGGGCTAGACGTCCAGCGGGAAGATCTCCGCCACCACGCCGAGGCTGCTCACCCGCCGGGCGTGCTCGATCTGCAGCGGCTGGCCGACCTCCACGCGGAGGAGGCGGTCGAAGCTGTGGTTCTCGGTGTCCACGCTGCGCCGCCCTGCCCGGAAGATGCGCACGCCATGGCCGATGACCGCGAAATCCGTTCCCTGGCCGGCCTCGCGTTCCAGGAGGACACCCCAGGTGCCGCCGGCTCCGGGCACGGGCTTGTCGACGACATGAATCCGCTCCACCACGCCCAGCCGGTGGTCGATGCCGTTGCCGTCGGTGAGGATCAGTGGGGCGCTGGCCACGACGGTCTTCAGCGAGGAGGCCAGCCACGTCGCCGGGACCAGGTCCCCGGAGCGGGCGCGCACGCTTACCCGCCGGGTGTCGCCGTCGACGGTGATTCGCCGCGCAGGTGACTGGGTGTCGATGATGGCCAGTCGGCCGGGGAAGGAGGCGTCGTCAAGCCGGGCCGGGTACGTCGCCGACATCTCCCCGAGCACGGCCAGCAGCGCCTCGTCGTCGGTGCCCCAGCCGACGCCGTGGTTTCCGATGACGCCCCACAGTGCGGCGAGTTCAAGGTCCGGCTGTCCCTCCCAGACCTGGCGGAGCGCGTCGAGCACGCGCGGGATTCGCGTCGGATCCTTCATGATGGGCTCCACTCTAATGAACCGGAAAAGACCGAAGGCGCCGCCTCTCCCGAGTGGGAGAGGCAGCGCCTTCAGGTGATGCTGAGTCGTCTCAGATCAGGCGAGTGAATTACTCGACGATCTTGGTGACGCGACCAGCGCCGACGGTGCGGGAGCCCTCGCGGATAGCGAAGCGCAGGCCCTCGTCCATGGCGACCGGCTGGATCAGCTCGACGGACATCTCGACGTTGTCGCCCGGCATGACCATCTCGGTGCCCTCCGGCAGCTTCACGACGCCGGTGACGTCGGTGGTGCGGAAGTAGAACTGCGGACGGTAGTTGTCGAAGAACGGGGTGTGGCGGCCGCCCTCGTCCTTGGACAGGACGTAGACGGAGCCCTCGAACTTCTTGTGCGGGGTGTAAGCGCCCGGCTTGATGATGACCTGGCCGCGCTCAACCTCTTCGCGCTTGGTGCCGCGGAGCAGCAGAGCTGCGTTGTCGCCGGCCTCAGCGGAATCGAGGAACTTGTTGAACATCTCGATGGAGGTGACGGTCGTCTTGGACGCCTTCTCCTTGATGCCGATGATCTCGACCTCGTCGTTGACGTTCAGGACGCCACGCTCGACACGACCGGTGACGACGGTGCCACGGCCGGAGATGGTGAAGATGTCCTCGACCGGCATCAGGAACGGCATGTCGGTCTCGCGCTCCGGATCCGGGATGGAGTTGTCGCAGGCCTCCATGAGCTCGAGAACGGAGTCAACCCACTTCTGCTCGCCGTTGAGGGCGCCCAGGGCGGAGATGTGGACGATCGGGGCATCCTCGTCGTAGTCCTGGGAAGCCAGCAGCTCGCGGACCTCCATCTCGACGAGCTCGATGATTTCCTCATCGTCAACCATGTCGCACTTGTTCAGGGCAACGAGGATGTACGGGACGCCGACCTGGCGAGCCAGAAGGACGTGCTCGCGGGTCTGCGGCATCGGACCATCGGTAGCGGCGACGACCAGGATGGCGCCGTCCATCTGAGCAGCGCCGGTGATCATGTTCTTGATGTAGTCGGCGTGGCCCGGGGCGTCAACGTGTGCGTAGTGGCGCTTCGGGGTGTTGTACTCAACGTGGGAGATGTTGATCGTGATGCCACGCTCGCGCTCTTCCGGAGCCTTGTCGATGGAGTCGAAGGCGAAGGCCTTGTTCTCCTCCGGGTAGGCGTCAGCCAGCACCTTGGTGATGGCAGCCGTGGTGGTGGTCTTGCCGTGGTCGACGTGACCAATGGTGCCGATGTTGACGTGCGGCTTCGTACGCTCGAACTTCGCCTTTGCCACTGTATGTCCTCCTGGACTTCATGGTGGCTACGACTTTCGCAGCCACTTGGTGTTTGACAGGTACTCGCACACGCGTTCCTTGGAGTGTCGCGCGCGCGAATATTACTTAGTGCCAGTTACACGATCCTAGATTTATGACGGCCGATTTTCAAACCCGGTAAGACCGGATCCGGGCCGACAAGAACCGCGGACCTTCTCACAGGGTAACGGCCAACTCAGCGCCCACCGCACTAGGGGTGGGAACTCAGCAGACCGCTACCCTGCCACTCCGCCGCCGCCTCCGGACGGGGCAGGCACTGCGCCCCGGCCGGAGACTGGGCGACGACGGAAGTGTGGTGCCTAACGCTTAGGCGTTGCCGGTGCGCTCGGCGATGATCTCCTCGGAAACCGACTTCGGGACCTCGGCGTAGGAGTCGAAGACCATGGAGAAGTTCGCGCGGCCGGCGGTGCTGGAGCGCAGGTCGCCGATGTAGCCGAACATCTCGGACAGCGGCACCTTGGCGCGGACGATCTTGGCGCCGTGGCGGTCGTCCATGGCGTAGACCTGGCCACGACGGGAGTTCAGGTCACCGTTGACGGTGCCCATGTACTCCTCCGGAGTGGTGACCTCGACGGCCATGATCGGCTCGAGCAGGACCGGCTTGGCCTTCTCGAGGGCGACCTTCAGGGCCTGGGAGCCGGCCAGCTTGAACGCCATCTCCGAGGAGTCGACGTCGTGGTAGGCGCCGTCCTCGAGGGTGGCCTTGATGTTGACCAGCGGGTAGCCGGCGACGTAGCCGTACTGCATGGCGTCCTTGATGCCGGCGTCGACGGAGGGGATGTACTCCTTCGGCACGCGGCCGCCGGTGACGGCGTTGACGAACTTGTAGTTCGGATCGTCGCCCTCCTCCAGCTCCTCCGCCGTCGGGTTGTACGGCTCGATGGAGACGATGACCTTAGCGAACTGGCCGGAACCACCGGTCTGCTTCTTGTGGGTGTAGTCCACGTGCTCGACGGCCTTGCGGATCGTCTCGCGGTAGGCGACCTGCGGGTTACCGATGTTCGCCTCGACCTTGAACTCGCGCTTCATGCGGTCGACCAGGACGTCGAGGTGCAGCTCGCCCATGCCGCCGATGACGGTCTGGCCGGACTCCTCGTCCAGGCGGACGGTGAAGGTCGGGTCCTCCTCGGAGAGCTTCTGGATCGCGGTGCCCAGCTTCTCCTGGTCGGACTTGGTCTTCGGCTCGATGGCGACCTGGATGACCGGATCCGGGAAGTCCATGGACTCCAGGATGATCGGGTTGGCCGGGTCACACAGGGTGTCACCGGTGGTGGTGTCCTTGAGACCGATGAACGCGTAGATGTTGCCGGCGACTGCTTCCTCGACCGGGTTCTCCTTGTTCGCGTGCATCTGGAAGAGCTTGCCGACGCGCTCCTTCTTGCCCTTGGTGGAGTTCTGCACCTGGTCGCCCGGCTTGACCTGGCCGGAGTAGACGCGGACGTAGGTCAGCTTGCCGAAGAACGGGTGGACGGCAATCTTGAACGCCAGAGCCGAGAACGGCTCGGAGATGGAGGGCTTGCGGACCAGGTCCTCCTCCGGGTTGTTGACCGCAACGCCGTGAACCTCGCCGATGTCCAGCGGGTTCGGCAGGTAATCGACGACGGCGTCCAGCAGCGGCTGGATGCCCTTGTTGCGGTAGGCGGTGCCACAGAAGACCGGGTAGATCTCGGAGTTGACGACCATCTTGCGGATGCCGGCCTTGAGCTCCTCGACGGTGAGCTCCTCGCCGCCGAAGAACTTCTCCATGAGCTCCTCGTCGGACTCGGCGACGGTCTCGACGAGCTTCTCGCGGTACTCCTCCGCCTTCTCCTGCAGATCCGCCGGGATCTCCTGGATGTCAGCCTCGGCACCGACCTCGACCTTGCCCTCCCAGACGTGGGCCTTCATGGTCAGCAGGTCGACGACGCCGTTGAAGTCGTCCTCAGCGCCGATCGGCAGCTGCATGACCAGCGGCTTGGCACCCAGACGATCCTCGATGGTGCCGACGGTGAAGAAGAAGTCGGCGCCCAGCTTGTCCATCTTGTTGACGAAGCAGATACGCGGGACGTCGTACTTGGCGGCCTGACGCCAGACCTGCTCGGACTGCGGCTCGACGCCTTCCTTGCCGTCGAAGACTGCGACAGCGCCGTCCAGGACACGCAGGGAGCGCTCGACCTCGACGGTGAAGTCCACGTGACCCGGGGTGTCAATGATGTTGACCTGGTTGCCGTTCCAGAAACAGGTGACGGCCGCGGAGGTGATCGTGATGCCACGCTCCTGCTCCTGCTCCATCCAGTCGGTGGTCGCGCCGCCGTCGTGGGTCTCGCCGACCTTGCGGTTGATGCCCGTGTAGAACAGGATGCGCTCGGTGGTGGTGGTCTTACCAGCATCGATGTGGGCCATGATGCCGATGTTGCGGACCTTGTTCAGATCCTTAAGCACTTCTTGTGCCACAGTCTTACCCCAACTTGTAGGTTGTCGACGTCTGTCCTGCGCCGGTGTGCGGGCGCTCGGAGGCGTCGGATTATGGATAGTTTCCGGTCAATTGTGCCACTGATGCGTGACCTTGGCAGCACTGATGGAGAATACACCCCGCAGTGGCCACCTGTCAGCAGCGGCTTGTGGTCGTCACACGGTCACCAGGAGTGACCGCGGGCAACAAAAACCCGGTCGTGCGACTGCCCCGCCGGCCGGACCCGTCGAGTCGATGACGACACGACGAACCGACTGGGGATACAGCAGCAACGACCGGGCAGATGATCCATGACGACCAGTGACTACCAGCGGTAGTGGGCGAAGGCGCGGTTGGCCTCAGCCATCTTGTGCATGTCCTCGCGACGCTTGACGGATGCGCCAAGGCCATTGGAGGCGTCGAGGATCTCGTTGGCGAGACGCTCAACCATGGTGTTCTCGCGACGGGCGCGGGAGAAGGTGACCATCCAGCGCAGTGCGAGGGTGTTGGAACGACCCGGCTTGACCTCAACCGGGACCTGGTAGGTGGCGCCACCGACACGGCGGGAACGGACCTCGAGGTCCGGACGGATGTTGCCCAGGGCCTTCTCGAGGGTGCCGACCGGCTCGGTGCCGGTCTTCTCGCGGCACTTCTCGAGGGCACCGTAGACGATGCGCTCGGCGGTGGACTTCTTGCCGTCCAGCAGGACCTTGTTGACCAGCTGGGTCACGAGCTCAGACTCGTAAACCGGATCCTTGACGACGGGACGCTTCGGTGCAGCATTCTTACGCATGGGTTATTACTGTCCCTTCTTTGCGCCGTAGCGGGAACGGGCCTGCTTACGATCCTTGACGCCCTGGGTATCCAGCGCGCCGCGGACGATCTTGTAGCGGACACCCGGGAGGTCCTTCACACGACCACCGCGGACGAGCACCATGGAGTGCTCCTGCAGGTTGTGGCCCTCGCCCGGGATGTAGGCGGAAACCTCGATACCGCTGGTCAGACGTACACGGGCGACCTTACGCAGAGCGGAGTTCGGCTTCTTCGGGGTGGTGGTGTACACGCGGGTGCACACGCCGCGACGCTGCGGGGAGCCCTTCAGGGCTGCGGTTGCAGTCGTAGCCTTCTTGGTGTGGCGGCCCTTGCGGACCAGCTGCTGAATAGTTGGCATGAATCTCTTTCGTGTCTGGGTGGAGCGGCTGCCTGACGGCACCGTTCCACCCGCTCGTGATTGAGTGCGGCGTCGTGATCATCAGCGGGCCCGCGGGGGCTCCATACCCGTGTGAAACCGTTCGGAAACACAAAAATATGGGGGCTCTTTTTCGGGGCCCTGCCGATGATGATCACAACTCCCCCGCTACCTGCGGACAGGCGGCGGGTTGTTGGATTCCCGACGCATAACACGTGGGACTGCCCGTGAGACTACCACGCCGAACGGCAGGTCCAAAATCGCTTGGCCGGCACGCCCTCCACATCCGCCCGGACCCGTCATCGCCAATCGGAAATCGCGAACCATCATAGATCGCACCTTTACCCCTACTTTACCCCCGGAATGGGCTAGGTTTTCCTAGGAAATGTGGCCTATCACACCGATTGTCAACCTTCCGATTGAGGTCACACGCCTTTTGTACATACTCTCATAACACTAAATCCCCCGTCCTGATCGTCCGGCTCCCGCCGGCGCTCACCCACCGCTTCGGGCTTGCCCCTGACGGTGAGCCGGACGGGGCCAAGCATTGAAGGAGGCTCACCCGTGAGTCATGCAGTCGACAGTTCCCCTGCTGCCCAGCCGGGCCCGGACAGCCCGGGCGGCGCCGAGACCACGCTCGACGATCACGTCCACGACCCCTACGTCATCGACGGCTCCCAGATTCAGGATCCTCCCCGCGGGTGGCGGGCCTCCATGAAGTTCCTGGGCCCGGGAATGATCACCTCCGCGGCCGTCGTGGGTTCCGGCGAGCTCATCACCGCCACCACGCTGGGTTCCCGCGTCGGTATGATGCTCCTGTGGCTGATTCTGGTCTCGACCTTCGTCAAGGTCTTCATCCAGATCGAGATCGCCCGCTGGTCCATCTCCACCGGCAAGCCCGCCGTCTTCGGCTACGACGAGGTCAAGCCCAGGATCGCCGGACGCGGCTGGCCCTCCTACATCGTCCTGGCGATGTTCTTCCAGTTCATGACGAGCCAGGCCGGCGTGGTCGGCTCAGCCGCAGTCGCGCTGAGCATGCTCATGCCCATCGGCGGCGCACCCAACTCCCCGATCTCCATCAGCATCTGGGTCTGGATCATGATTCTGCTGGCCATCATCATCCACCAGCGCAACAGCTACAACCTCATCGAGAAGGTCTCGACCTGGCTGGTGTTCATCGTCACCGCCCTGATCGTCCTCATGGTCTTCGGCATCCAGGGCACCGAGTTCGCCTGGTCGGGCGCCGAGCTCGCCGATGGCATGCGCTTCCAGATCGCCGCCGGGTCCATGGGCATCGCCCTGTCCATGTTCGGCCTCACCGGCGTCGGCGCCGGCGAGATCACCGGCTACTCCTTCTGGGTCGTCGAGAAGGGTTACGCCGCCTGGTCCGGCCCCAACGACGGCTCCGACGCCTGGGTCCGCCGGGCCCGCGGCTGGATCGCCGTGATGAAGAAGGACGCCTGGGTGGCCTGGGTCGTCTACACCCTGTCCACCGTGGCCTTCTACATGCTCGGCGCGACGGTGCTCTACAAGCAGGGCCTCGAGGTCGAGGGCAGCGCGCTGATCGACACCATCTCCCGAATCTTCACCGACACCATGGGCGGCTGGGCCGGGCCGCTGTTCCTCGTCTTCGCCGCCGTCGCCCTGTACAAGACGATTCTGGCCAACGTGCCGGGTCTGGCCCGCCAGACGGCCGCCTCCCTGGCCACCTTCAACCTCTACCAGTGGTCCGACCAGAAGAAGCGCGACCGCGTGATGCGCGTCCTCATGATCATCATGCCGCTGGCCTGGGGCTCCCTGGCCACCTTCGCGCAATCGCCCCTCTTCCTCGTTCTGCTGGGCGGCACCCTCAACGCGATCTACCTGATGCTGGTCGCCGTCTCCACCCTCTACCTCTCGCGCACCCAGACCGATCCCCGGCTCAAGGACGGCAACCTGTTCACGTTCTTCCTGCTGCTCTCCGCTGTCGCGATCTTCGCGGTGGGCGTTCTCGGACTCGTCGGTTAGTACGACTTATTCTGGATTCCATCGACCAACCCCCCACCAAGGAGTGACCATGAAAGCCGTCATCATTTCCGAAGCCAACAACCTGCGCGTCGCCGAGGTGCCGGATCCGACCCCCGGCCCGGGTGAAGTCCGCGTCGCCATGGAGTACGGCGGCATCTGCGGCTCCGACATCGCCTACTGGAAGTCGGGCGTCTCCGGCACGGCCGTGCTGCGCGAGCCGCTCATCCTCGGCCACGAGGTCGCCGGCCGCATCGACGCCCTCGGCGAGGGCGTCGAGGACTGGCGGATCGGCCAGACCGTCACCTTCAACCCGGCGACCCTGGTCGGCGACCACGAGGTCCCCGAGGAACTCGCGGACCGCACCAACCTCTGGCCCGAGGTCCGCTACTTCGGCTCCGCCGCCTTCCTGCCGCACGAGCAGGGCGGGTTCTCCACTTACCGGGTGGTCCGTGCCGAGCAGCTGCGCGCCATCCCGGAGGGTGTGAGCACCCGCGAGGCCGCCGCCGCCGAGCCGGCCGGCGTCGCCTTCCACGCCGTCTCCCGGGCCGGTGACCTCGCGGGCAAGCGCGTTCTGGTCAACGGCGTCGGACCGATCGGCCTGCTGGTCGTCGCCGCCGCCAAGTTCCGGGGCGCCGGCGAGATCTGGGCCGCCGATCTCGCCGACTCCTCCCTGGAGATCGCCGCCCGCATGGGCGCCGACCACACAGTCAACGCCTCCCGGGAGGAGCTGCCGGGCGATTTCGAGGTGGTCTTCGACGCCTCCGGCGCCCCCGCCGCCATCGGCGGTCTGCTGCTGGCCACCCGCCGCGGCGGCACCCTGGTCCAGGTCGGCAACCTGCCGGGCCAGGCCGCCCAGTTCGATCTCGGTCAGCTCGTCACCCGCGAGATCACCTGGATCGGCTCCTACCGCTTCATCGACGAGGTCACCGAGGCTCTCGAGGCCATGGCGCAGGGCATGGACGTCACTGCCCTGCTGACCCATGAGTTCCCGATCGAGCAGGCGGAGGAGGCCTTCGCCACCGCCGCCGACCGCTCGACCGGCTCCTCGAAGGTGCTGCTCAAGCTCGACTAGGATCCCGCCGCTTGACGACGCCCCGTCCTCCCCCACCAGGGAGGGCGGGGCGTTCCGCGTCGCCACGGCGCGCTTTTCTGTGTTTACTGGCGGTGAGTACGCCCGACCACCCCGGCAGAAAGCGAAGCCACCATGAGCACCGACCCCACCCCCGCGCCGCGTCGGCGGGCCACCGACGCCGAACGCCACGCCACCGTCGAGGCCCTCGGCCGCGCGCTGACCGCGGCCCAGATCAGCCCCACGGAATTCGAGGAACGTTCCGGCACTGCCTGGGCCGCGATCTACCGCGACGAGTTGCCCGCCCTGCTCGCCGACCTCACCCCCGATCCGCACGCGGTCCTCGACCGCTCGCCCGAACAGCACGACGTGACCCGCACCCAGGTCGTGCCCGCCACCGACGGCAGCCGCCTGAGCGTCGCGATCATGGGCGGCGCCGAGCTCACCGGCGACTGGCAGTGCGCCCCGACGCACACCAGCATCAACATCATGGGCGGCAGTGAATTCGACTTCACCGACGCCCGCCTGGCCGCCCAACGCACGGTGCTGACCACCATCGACGTCATGGGCGGCGCCGAAGTCAAGGTTCCGGAGGATTTCCGGGTCGTCCTGGAGGGCTTCGCCCTCATGGGCGGCACCGGGCTCAAGGACGCGCCGGGCGTGACGGTGAAGATGAGCGAGCTTCCCGCCGACGCCCCGACGATCGTCATCCGCTCCTTCGCCCTCATGGGCGGCACCGACGTTCTCCGGGTGCCCCGGAAATAGCCGGAAAAGGCCGACGCCCCGGGCCTCCCGCACTGGGGAGACGCCGAGGCGTCGGCACGCAGACCGTGCTAGCCAGATAAGCCGGTCAGCCTAGAACGCCTCATCCAGCGGGACGGAGGCGCCGGTGAACTCACCGTAGCCGTCGTCGCCGTAGATGCTGTCCGAGTAGGACGGGATCGAGTAGGCCGCGTTGCGGGCCGCCTCGGTCGGCTTCACCGTGATGTTGCGGTAGCGCGAGATACCCGTACCGGCCGGGATCAGCTTACCGATGATCACGTTCTCCTTGAGGCCGAGGAGCTTGTCGGAGCGCTTGTTGATCGCCGCGTCGGTGAGGACGCGGGTGGTCTCCTGGAAGGAGGCGGCCGACAGCCAGGACTCGGTGGCCAGGGAGGCCTTGGTGATGCCCATGATCTCGGAGCGCAGCTCAGCCGGCTGGCCGCCCTCGGCGAGGGCCGCGGAGTTGACCTGCTTGGCCTCGGAGAGGTCGGACAGGGTGCCCGGCAGCAGGTTGGTGGAACCCGCGTCGATGACCGTGCCGCGACGCAGCATCTGACGGATGATGATCTCGATGTGCTTGTCATGGATGGCCACACCCTGGGTGCGGTAGACGGCCTGGACCTCGTCGATGAGGTGCTTCTCCACGCCACGACGACCGAGGACGTCGAGGACGTCGTGCGGGTCGGCCGCACCACGCAGGAGGCGGTCGCCCACCTCGACGTGGTCGCCCTCGCGCAGGGAGCGCTCGATCATGGCGGACGGGTTCGACTCCATCGGACGACGGACCTGGGCCAGGCCCTGACGCTTCGAGAGCTTCTCGTAGATGACGTCGTCGCCGCCGTCATCCGGGGAGATGCGCAGGGTCCAGAAGTTGCCCTCGTCCTCCAGTGAGATGGTGCCGGCCACGGAGGCGATCGGAGCGCGGTTCTTCGGCACGCGGGCCTCGAACAGCTCCTGGACACGCGGCAGACCGCCGGTGATGTCGCCGCCGACGCCGCCCTGGTGGAAGGTACGCATGGTCAGCTGGGTGCCCGGCTCACCGATGGACTGGGCGGCGACGATGCCGACGGCCTCGCCGATGTCGACCAGGTGGCCGGAGGCCATGGACTTGCCGTAGCACTTGGCGCAGACGCCGGACGGGGTCTGGCAGGTCAGCACGGAGCGGACCTTGACCTCGGTGATGCCGCTCTCGACGATCTTGTCGATGAGCTCCTCGGTCAGGTCGGTGCCGGACTCGACGACGACGTTGCCCTCGGCGTCCTTCAGGTCACCGGCCATGACGCGGCCGGACAGTGAGGTCTCGACCAGGGAGTGGCGGGTGTAGCCGGACACGTTGCCCTCGGCGTCGAGAAGCGGCTCGGCGGCCGGGACGCGGACGCCCTGACGGGTGCCGCAGTCGGACTCGCGGACGATGACGTCCTGCGCGACGTCGACCAGACGACGGGTCAGGTAGCCCGAGTCGGCGGTACGCAGCGCGGTGTCGGCCAGGCCCTTACGGGAACCGTGCGAGTTGTTGAAGTACTCCATGACCGACAGGCCCTCACGGAAGGAGGTCTTGATCGGGCGGGTGATGTACTCACCCTTGGAGTTCACGACCATGCCCTTCATGCCGGCCAGGGTCCAGATCTGACGCATGTTACCGGCGGCGCCCGACTTCACGATCATCGGAATCGGGTTGTCGTCCGGGTACAGGTCCTCGACGGCCTGACCCACCACGTTGGTGGCGTCCTGCCAGAGCTCGACCAGACGGTCGTAGCGCTCGCGCTCGGTTAGCGCACCGCGGACCCAGAACTTGTTCTCGATGTTCTCGGCCTCGCGCTCGTAGGACTCGAGGATCTCCTCCTTGTTCGGGAGGACGATGACGTCGGACATGGAGATGGTCACACCGGAGCGGGTGGACCAGTAGAAACCGGCGTCCTTCATCTTGTCCAGGGTCTGCGCGACCGCGATCATCGGGTAGCGCTCCGTGAGGTCCTGGATGACGTCGCCCAGCAGGATCTTGTTGGATCCGCCGCCCTTGCGGACCATGACGCCCTCAAGGTACGGGTAGTTCCACGGCAGCAGCTCGTTGAACATGATGCGGCCGATGGTCGTGGTGGTCGACCAGGTCTGCCCCTTCTCCCACCCGTCCGGGAACTGCTCGGCCTCGATCTCCGCCGGCGGGCGGAGGTGGTCGATGCGGACCTGGATCGGAGCCTGCAGACCCAGGACACCCAGATCCATGGCCATGATGGCCTCGGCGTAGGAGGAGTACACGCCCTGCGCCGGCGCCTCGTCGGTGGCCGGCTGGTAGGCGCCCTGGCCGCCGATCTCATCCTCGGACTTGTCCATGGTCAGGTAGTACAGGCCGGTGACCATGTCCAGGCGCGGCATGGCCAGCGGCTTGCCCGACGCCGGGGACAGGATGTTGTTGGAGGACAGCATCAGGACACGGGCCTCAGCCTGCGCCTCGGCGGACAGCGGCAGGTGGACAGCCATCTGGTCACCGTCGAAGTCGGCGTTGAAGGCCTCACACGCCAGCGGGTGCAGCTGGATGGCCTTGCCCTCGACGAGCTTCGGCTCGAACGCCTGGATGCCCAGACGGTGCAGGGTCGGGGCACGGTTCAGCATGACCGGGTGCTCGGAGATGGCCTCCTCGAGGACGTCCCAGACCTCCGGTCGCTGGCGCTCGACCATGCGCTTGGCGGACTTGATGTTCTGCGCGTAGTCGTTCTCGACCAGACGCTTCATCACGAACGGCTTGAACAGTTCGAGGGCCATCAGCTTCGGCAGACCACACTCGTGGAGCTTCAGCTGCGGACCGACGATGATGACGGAACGGCCGGAGTAGTCGACGCGCTTGCCCAGCAGGTTCTGGCGGAAGCGGCCCTGCTTGCCCTTGAGCAGGTCAGACAGGGACTTCAGCGGACGGTTGCCCGGTCCGGTGACCGGACGGCCGCGGCGGCCGTTGTCGAAGAGCGCGTCCACGGACTCCTGAAGCATGCGCTTCTCGTTGTTGACGATGATCTCCGGGGCACCGAGCTCAATCATGCGCTTGAGACGGTTGTTGCGGTTGATCACGCGACGGTAGAGGTCGTTGAGGTCGGAGGTGGCGAAACGGCCACCGTCGAGCTGGACCATCGGGCGCAGCTCCGGCGGGATCACCGGGACCGCGTCCAGGATCATGGCGGAGGGATCGTTGCGGGAGCGCTGGAACGCGGCGACGACCTTGAGGCGCTTGAGGGCGCGCATCTTCTTCTGGCCCTTGCCGTTGTTGATGACGTCGGCGAGTTCCTCGGCCTCGGCGTCGATGTCGAAGTTGCGAATCAGGGTCTGAATCGCCTCGGCACCCATGCCGCCGGTGAAGTAATCCTCGTAGCGGTCGACGAGCTCCTCGTAGATGTTCTCGTCGATGATCATCTGCTTCGGGGCCAGCTTGACGAAGGTGTTCCAGATCTCGTCGAGGCGGTCGATCTCTCGCTCGCCGCGCTCGCGGATGTGCTGCATCTCCTTGTCCGCGGCCTTCTTGACCTTGTTGCGGGCGTCGGCCTTGGCGCCGACCTCCTCGAGCTCAGCGAGGTCCTCCTCGAGCTTTGCGGCACGCTCGGCGATTTCCTCGTTGACCTCCTCCTCAACTTCCTTCTTCTCGACGAGCATCTCTGCCTCGAGGGTGGACAGGTCGTTGTGGCGGGCCTCGTCGTCAACGGTGGTGATGATGTTGGCGGCGAAGTAGATGATGCGCTCCAGGTCCTTCGGAGCGAGATCCAGCAGGTAACCCAGACGGGACGGGACGCCCTTGAAGTACCAGATGTGGGTGACCGGGGCGGCCAGCTTGATGTGGCCCATGCGCTCACGGCGAACCTTGGACTTGGTCACCTCGACGCCACAGCGCTCACAGATGATGCCCTTGTAACGGACGCGCTTGTACTTGCCGCAGGCGCACTCCCAGTCACGGGTGGGGCCGAAGATGCGCTCGCAGAAGAGACCGTCCTTCTCCGGCTTGAGGGTGCGGTAGTTGATGGTCTCCGGCTTCTTGACCTCGCCGTGGGACCATCGCTCGATGTCCTCCGCGCTGGCCAGGCCGATACGGAGCTCGTCGAAGAGGTTTACGTCGAACACGTAACTCCCTTTCCCCTCCTCAGTGGAGGGATGTTGTTTTGGCGTATATAGAAAATTGTGTCGAGCGTCCCGCGTCGTCAAGCCGGTGCTTGCCGACGCGGGACCAGGCGCGGGTCTTAGGCGATGTCCGCCGAGGAGCCCTCGTCGCGGGACAGGTTGATGCCCAGCGAGGAGGTGGCCTCGTCGTCATCGTCGCCGGTGAGCTCCATCGGGGTGCCGTCGGCCGAGAGGACCTCGACGTTCAGGCACAGGGACTGCAGCTCCTTGAGGAGGACCTTGAAGGACTCCGGGATGCCCGGATCCGGGATGTTGTCGCCCTTGACGATGGCCTCGTAGACCTTCACGCGGCCGACGACGTCATCGGACTTGATGGTCAGCAGCTCCTGGAGGGTGTAGGCGGCGCCGTACGCCTGCATCGCCCACACCTCCATCTCGCCGAAGCGCTGGCCACCGAACTGCGCCTTACCGCCCAGCGGCTGCTGGGTGATCATGGAGTACGGGCCGGTGGAACGGGCGTGAATCTTCTCGTCGACCAGGTGGTGCAGCTTGAGCATGTACATGTAGCCCACGGAGACCGGGTACTTGAACGGCTCGCCGGAGCGGCCGTCGAAGAGCTGGGCCTTGCCGTCCGGGTCGACCATGACGTCGCCGTCCCGGTTCGGCTTGGAGTTGGCCAGCAGGCCGGCGAGCTCCTGGTTGGAGGCGCCGTCGAACACCGGGGTGGCGGTCAGGGAGCCGGCCGGGACGTCGTAGAGCTCCTTCGGCAGGGTCTTGATCAGTTCCTCGTTCTTCGGGTCCTCCGGGTCCACGGTCCAGCCGGCGTGCGCCAGCCAGCCCAGGTGGATCTCGAGGACCTGGCCGATGTTCATACGGCGCGGAACACCGTGGGTGTTCAGGATGATGTCGACCGGCGTGCCGTCGGCCATGAACGGCATGTCCTCCGGCGGGAGGATCTTGCCGACGACGCCCTTGTTGCCGTGGCGGCCGGCCATCTTGTCGCCGTCCTGGATCTTGCGCTTGGTGGCGACGTAGACGCGGATCATCTCGTTGACGCCCGGGGCCAGATCGTCGTCGTCCTCGCGGGAGAAGCGGGTGACGCCGATGACCTTGCCCTGCTCACCGTGCGGAACCTTCAGGGAGGTGTCGCGGACCTCGCGGGCCTTCTCGCCGAAGATGGCGCGCAGCAGACGCTCCTCCGGGGTCAGCTCGGTCTCGCCCTTCGGGGTGACCTTGCCGACGAGGATGTCGCCGTCGCGGACGTCGGCGCCGATGCGCACGATGCCGCGGTCGTCGAGGTCGCGCAGGACGTCCTCGGACACGTTCGGGATCTCACGGGTGATCTCCTCGGCACCGAGCTTGGTGTCGCGGGCGTCGATCTCGTGCTCCTCGATGTGGATGGAGGTCAGGATGTCCTGCTCGACCACGGACTGGTTGAGGATGATCGCATCCTCGTAGTTGTGGCCCTCCCACGGCATGAAGGCGACCAGCAGGTTGCGGCCGAGGGCGAGCTCGCCGTCCTTGGTGCCCGGGCCGTCGGCGATGACCTGGCCGGCCTCGACACGCTGGCCGAGGTCGACCAGCGGCTTCTGGTTGTAGCAGGTGCCCTGGTTGGTGCGCTCGAACTTGCGCAGCTGGTAGGAGTCACGGATGCCGTTGTCGTCCATGATGGTGATGTAGTCGGCGGAGACGTTCTCCACCACACCGGCCTTGACGGAGATGACCATGTCACCCGCGTCGTAGGCGGCGCGGGACTCGATGCCGGTGCCGACGTAGGCGGACTCCGCACGCAGCAGCGGCACCGCCTGCTTCTGCATGTTGGCGCCCATGAGGGCACGGTTGGCGTCGTCATGCTCCAGGAACGGAATCATGGCGGTGCCGACGGAGACCATCTGGCGCGGGGAGATGTCGAGGTAGTCGACGTTGGCGGCCGAGGCGACGGCGATGTCGCCGTCCTTGAGGCGGACCTCGATGCGTTCCTCGACCAGGTTGCCGTCCTCGTCCTGCTCGGTGGTCGCCTGCGCGATGGCGTAGCGATCCTCCTCGTCGGCGGTGAGGAAGTCGATCTCACCGGTGACGCGGCCGTCGACGACCTTCTGGTACGGGGTCTCGATGAACCCGAAGGGGTTGACGCGCGCGTACTGAGCCAGGGAGCCGATCAGACCGATGTTCGGTCCCTCAGGGGTCTCAATCGGGCACATGCGGCCGTAGTGGGACGGGTGGACGTCTCGGACCTCGATGCCGGCGCGCTCACGGGACAGACCGCCCGGGCCCAGCGCGGACAGACGACGCTTGTGGGTCAGGCCCGACAGCGAGTTGTTCTGGTCCATGAACTGGGACAGCTGGGAGGTGCCGAAGAACTCGCGGATGGCCGCGGAGACCGGGCGCACGTTGATCAGCGAGGTCGGGGTGATGGCCTCGGCGTCCTGGGTGGTCATGCGCTCGCGCACGACACGCTCCATGCGGGACAGGCCGACGCGGACCTGGTTCTGGATCAGCTCGCCGACGGTGCGCAGACGACGGTTGCCGAAGTGGTCGATGTCGTCGGTGTTCAGCGGGATGGTGGTGCCGTCCGGGGAGGTCATCTCGCGCTCACCGGCGTGCAGACGCACGAGGTACTCGATGGTGGTGGCGATGTCCTCTTCGGTCAGGGTGGTCAGACCGTCGTGGTCGCCGCCCAGGCCGAGCTTGCGGTTGACCTTGTAGCGGCCGACCTTGGCCAGGTCGTAGCGCTTGGCGTTGAAGAAGGCGTTCTCGATCAGGCTCATGGCCAGATCGCGGGTCGGCTGCTCACCCGGGCGCTGCTTGCGGTAGATCTCGAGCAGGGCCTCGTCCGTGTTGGCGATGCCGTCGTTCTCGAGGGTGGTCATCATCAGCTCGGAGAAGCCGAAGCGCTCGGTGATCTTCTCGGTGGACCAACCCAGCGCCTTGAGCAGCACGGTGACCGGCTGACGACGCTTGCGGTCGATGCGGACGCCGACGGTGTCCTTCTTGTCGACGTCGAACTCCAGCCAGGCGCCGCGGGACGGGATGACCTTGACCGCATGCAGCGGGCGCTCGGTCGACTTGTCGATGGACATGTCGAAGTACACGCCCGGGGAGCGGACGAGCTGGGAGACGACGACACGCTCGGTGCCGTTGACGATGAAGGTGCCCTTGTCGGTCATCAGCGGGAAATCGCCGATGAACACGGTCTGGGACTTGATTTCGAGAGACTCCTTGTTCTCGAACTCCGCGGTGACGTAGAGCTGCGCGGAGTAGTTCATGTCCTTCTCCTTGCACTCGTCGACGGAGTGCTTGACCGGCTCGAAGCGCGGTTCGGAGAGGGTCAGGGACATGTTGCCCGAGTAATCGGTGATCGGGCTGAGTTCCTCCAGGATGTCCTCGAGTCCGCTCGTGATGCGGGTGTCCTGCCCACGCTCTTCCTGCTCGCGGGCGCGCCAATCAGGCGCACCGACGAGCCATGCGAAAGAATCGAGCTGAACGTCGAGGAGGCCCGGGACTTCGACTGGCTCCGTGATCTTCGCGAAAGAGTATCGCTTCGGAGTTCCAGGGATGTCGGCCACTGACTTGGTCTGGCGGGAGACTGCCAAGATGGGTCCTTCCAGCACCTCACGCGGATGGCGGTCCCCACTCTGGCTAACAGGGATCCGCCCATTCCGCTGGTATTTTAGCATTCGGTCTGCTGTGGAAAATGACCCCGGAATAGCAAAAAGTCACCTTGTCAAGTTGACTTTCTCAAGTCCGTTAAACAAGGCTCGTACCGCGACCCCGGATCAGATTCCAGCGCAACGTTGTACCCTATACCATTTTTTGATGCCTGTAAAGGCGAGCGACCCATCCCGCGTGTCGCCCTGATTTCCGGTCAGCCTACCACCGAGATCGCGCTCCGCCCCAAACCGACTCCGGATCGCCGTCACTGCCCCGAGCCGGCGTCGCCCCCGCCCGGCGGCCGCCGCCGGGTGCGCGCGCCCGTGGCGAAGGCGCCGATCAGCCCCGCCAGGGCGAGCAGGACCCCCACCCCGATGACCGCCCACTGGATAAGCCGCGCGGTGGCCTGACCATGGATGTCCTTGACCTCCGCGAGGGCCGCGGCCACCTGCGCCTCATCCCGCTCCCCCTCGAAGGTGAGGACGGTCTGACGCTCCGGGCCTTCCGCGGTGAAGGCGTAATAGTCGTCGACCGCCACCTCCGCGTCGATGACGACGCCGCTGATCTGGTCGACGTACAGGTCGCGGGTGACCGAATGGAACAGCGGCGCCGGCCGTCCGTCGATTTCCCCGGCGACGAAGAGACCGTCGTGCAGCTCGGCGACGTTCGTGGGTTCGATCACCTGGCGGTAGTGGTGGATGGTGCGCCCCTCACGCTCCTGGGAATCGATGTAGGTGGCGGGCCGGGCCTGGCGCAGGGTCTCGTCGAAGACGTCATAGGTGGTCTGCTCAGCGTCCGAGGGGAACTTCAGCCAGACCCCGTCGACGTCCACCTCCTCCGGGGGCATGCCTATGGTGTGCGCCAGCGTCGCCGGGGTCTGCGCCTGCCCGCTGACGCGGTCCATCGTGTAACTCCACGTGGACGCCTCGATCAGCCGCTCCTGCTCGTCCTGGAAGGAGTCGCGCATCCACGTCGAGCCGATCCGCACCCCCGCCACGTCCTGCGTCGCCGGCTGCTGGACGTCCAGGTGCAGCTGGCGGGTCACCGGCACCTCGAGCACGCGCCCGTCGGTGATCAGCCGGGTGCTGGCCGAGTCGTCGCGGAGGGTCCACGTGGTGTTGCCCAGGTCCAGGGGAAGACGCCCGTCATAGTTCAGGAACGCCGGGGCCGCGGCACCGCCGGCGACGAGCGCCACACCGAGACCGACGAGCGTTGCTGAAAAGATGCGGGACTTGGGGAGCATGCGGGAAAGTGTACCTGCGCTTCCTGACTATCCAGGTTGCGGCCAGCGGTTCAGCTCTACCCAGTCGTTGAGCACGCCCTCGGCCCGGCGCTCCTGACGCAGCTCCGAGCGCGTGTCGTAGAGGACGGTGTTGAGCAGTTCGTGCAGCGCCTCCAGCGTCCGCGGGTCCCGCAGCTGCTCCCGCTCCCCCTCGTCGAGACCGGAGGGAAGGTCGGATTCCTCCCCCGCGGCCAGGTGGGCCAGCACGATGATGCGGGCGCCCTCCTCCGCCTCGATGTACTCGCTGTCGGCCACGTCGAGGGACTCTTCGAGCCGGAGGCCGTCGCTCTCGATGTCGCGGAGCACCTCCTCCGCCCCGGGTGAGGTGAGCGGGCCGAGATCCGCCCGCTGCGCATCGAGCTCCTCGTAATCGTCGTCCATGGGGTCGAGATCGTCCATGTCCGAATCCCTGCCTGTCATATCCATGATTATCAGCCTAGCTGGGAAATGAACAGGTAAAATGATGATTTTCGGTTGTCTTCCTGGGAGGTTCCTCGGTCGTGTGGGATGCGGTAGTCGTGGGTGTCGGCGCGATGGGGTCGGCGGCGCTGGATCACCTGGCCCGGCGTGGCCACCGGGTACTGGGCCTGGAGCAGTTCACCCTCGCCCACGCCCTCGGTTCCAGCCACGGGGGTTCCCGCATGATCCACCAATCCTATTTCGAACACCCCGACTACGTGCCGGTGCTGCGCCGCGCCTATGAACTCTGGGACGACCTGGACGCCTGGCAGCGTGGGCACGGCGGTAACGGCCTTTTCTTCCGCACCGGCGGCGTCTCCTTCGGCCCGGCGTCCTCCGCCATCATCACCGGCTCACTGCTGGCCGCCCGCGATCACGGCCTGCCGTATTCCACCCTCTCGCTTGCCGACGCCCGCCGCAGGTTCCCGCAGTTCTCCCCCGCGGACACCGACACCGTCTTCCACGATGACACCGCCGGTTTTGTCATCCCGGAGGAGACGATCACCGCGCAGGTCGCCCGGGCGCAAGAGCACGGCGCGGAGGTCTGGGAGAACACCGAGGTGGTGTCCATCACCCCGACTGCCGGGGGCGTGACAGTGGACGTCTCCCGCGACGGCCGTTCCACCACGGTGACGGCGCGCAAGGCCGTCGTGACCGCCGGGGCCTGGACCCCTCGCCTCCTGGGCCAGCTCAATGTCCCGCTCACCGTGGAAAGGCAGCTGATGTACTGGCTGCGCCCCGCCGTCTTTGAGGCCGAGTTCCGGGACGGCCCCGTGTTCATCCACGACAACGGCACGGGCGAGCACATCTACGGATTCCCGTGGCTCGAGGGTGAGGTGCCCGGTGTGAAGGTCGCCGCGCACCATAACGGCCTGCCGACCTCGCCGGACACCCTTGACCGCACAGTCTCACCCGCCGAGGTCGCCGCACTGCGGGCCCGTCTGGCCCTCATCTCCCCCGCGCTTGCCGACGCGGAGTTCATCGACGCCAAGGCCTGCATGTACACCAGTACACCGGACAAGAACTTCGTCATCGGCAGAGACCCCCGGGCCGGGCACGAGAACGTCGTCCTCGCCTGTGGTTTCTCCGGCCACGGTTTCAAGTTTGCCCCAGCCGTCGGGGAGCTGCTCGCCGATCTGGTGGAGTCCGGCTCACTGTCCACCGGGGTCCCGATGTTCGACCCGCTGCGTTTTCCCGGGGTACAGGTCGCGGCAGGGCGCTGAGGCCCGGGCGGCGTCGGCCCGCCCCCGCCCCCGAAAGCCAGGAAATCCCCGCCCCGCGGAAGAACCGCGGTGACAGGGATTGACTGTGGAGTCGAAACTACTTGAGCTCGACGGAGGCGCCGGCCTCTTCCAGCTTGGCCTTGGCAGCCTCAGCGTCGTCCTTGGATGCACCCTCGAGGATGGCCTTCGGAGCGGACTCAACGAGCTCCTTGGCTTCCTTCAGGCCCAGGCCGGAGACGAGCTCACGGACGACCTTGATGACGCCGATCTTCTTGGCGCCGGCGTCGGTCAGGACGACGTCGAACTCGTCCTTCTCCTCAGCGGCAGCCTCGCCGGCGGCCGGAGCGGCAGCGGCGACGGCGACCGGAGCGGCGGCGGTGACGTCGAAGACCTCTTCGAACTCGGTCAGGAACTCGGAGAGCTCGATGAGGGTCATTTCCTTGAACTGCTCAATGAGCTCGTCCTTAGACAGCTTAGCCATGGTGGCTTCCTTTCCTGGGCCCGAATGTTCGGACCCGATGTGATGTGTGAATGTGGTTCCCGCGGCGTGCGCCGCGGGAGAACAGCGTGTTTAGTTCTCGCCCTCGGACTGCTTCTTGTCCTGCAGTGCAGAGACAGCGCGAGCAGCCTTGGAAGCGGGAGCGTTGAACAGGCCTGCGGCCTTCGACAAGTTGCCCTTCATGGCGCCGGCGATCTTCGCGAGGGTGGTCTCGCGGTTATCGAGGTCGGCGATGGCCTTGACCTGGTCGGCAGACAGAGCGTTGCCGTCCATGTAGCCACCCTTGACGACGAAGGCTTCGTGGTTCTTCGCGAAGTCCTTCATGACCTTGGCGGCGTCGACTGCCTCGCCCTTGATAAAGGCGACTGCGGTCGGGCCGACGAGGTGCTCGTCAAGGCCGTCAATTCCCTGCTCGGTGGCAGCGATCTTGATCAGGGTGTTCTTGGCGACGTGCAGGTCGACATCGAAGCCGAGGTTGCCACGCAGCTCTGCGAGCTGCTGGACAGTCAGGCCGCGGTACTCGGTGAGCACGATGGAGTCAGCAGCGCCGAAGCGCTCCTTCAGATCGGCGACCGATGCAATGTTCTTTGCGTTTGCCATGTCCTTTACGCCTCCTTCCCTTAATTGCTAGTGTGTGTCCGCCCGAGACGTAAAAACGCCCCGTGCAGGAGGCACAGGGCGTGATGGCGCGGGGCCCACTGACGTGAACCACAAGCACGATCCGCTGAAGTGTCGCCTGCGTGGGCCGGTCCAGGGTATGGACTCCTTCGATCTCCCCGTGGGGAGACGGCCGACGGTCTTCGGTGAAACTTGAGCACGGCGTTTAATCCGTTCAAACTTCGGGTGTTGACGTTAGAGCACCGACCCGGGATCCGCCAAATCCGTCTCGACGGCGGCCCGCGCCATGCGTTCCACCGTCAGCCTGACGACGGCCTCGTCCTCCCCGCGGTCCTGAACCAGCTCCGCCCCCCGCGCGATGGCCGCGTCGATCAGGTCGAAGGCCGGGCCGACGTCGCCGACCAGCTCAACCCGGGCCGGGCCGAGGGCGTCGTGCGCGGCGCGGACCCGCTCATCCGTGAACGCGTCGGGATACTGCTGCGCCGCCGCCATCAGGGGCCCGTGGCGACCGCTGAGGAAGAGATCGAGGGTGACGTTCACGTAGGCGGCGATCCGGTTCCCCGGCCCCTCGTCCACCGTTGTCACGGCCTCGCGCAGTGACCGGGTCCAGGCCGGGATGGCCTTGAGCAGCAGCTGAATCAGCAGGTCCTGCCGCGAGGAGGCGTACAGGTACACGCTCGACCGCGCCAGGCCCACCTCGGTGGCCACCTCGGCCAAGGACGGCATGGTGCCGTCGGAGGCGACGATCAGCTTCTCCGCGGCCTCGAGCACGGCCTGGTGCTGGGCCGCACGGTGTTCGGCGACCGATGGTTCCGAGATTCTGGGCATGTCCGGAATGCTACCGGGTCGCGGTCAGCGTTCCGTCCACCATTTCGAATACCCGGTCGCAGTGCTCGATGACCTCGAGGTCGTGCGTGACCATCACGCCCGCCACGTTGTGCCCGTGACACTCCTCGGCGAGAAGCCGCACGATCTCGTGGGACCGTTGCCGGTCCAGGGCGGCGGTGGGTTCGTCGACGAGCAGAATGTCCGGGTCCGCGACCAGGGCCCGGGCTATGCCGATGCGCTGGCGCTCACCGCCGGAGAGCGTCGCGGGGCGGTGGTTCGCCCGGTGGGCCATGCCGACGGCGTCGAGAAGCTCTTCGTTGCCGCGCCTGCCCCGCCTGCCGTGGACGCGGGCGGCCAGCTCGAGCTGGTCGCGGGCGCGCAGGGCGGAGGGCAGGTTGCCGGAGGACTGGAACACGAAGCCGACGTGCTCGCGCCGGATGCGCGCCAGGTCCCGGTCCGTGGCGTTGGCGACGTCCTCGCCCGCGATGGTGACCGCGCCGTCGTCGGGAGTGGTCAGTGCGCCTGCCACGGCGAGGAGCGTGGACTTGCCGGAGCCGGAGGGCCCGACGACGGCGATGAACTCCCCGGGCGAGACGCTCAGCGAGACATTGTCGAGGGCGTGGACCACCGAATCGCCGTCGCCATAGCTGACGCGGACGTGGTCGAGGATCAGTGCTGGTGTGCTCATCGGTTTTCTCCCAGTGCGGTCAGGGGGTTGGTACGGGTCACGCGGTAGATGGCGATCAGCCCCCCGAGCAGGCCGGCGAAGAACAGCATCGCGGCGCCCCCGACGATCGGGCCGGCCTCGGTCGAGTACGGCATCGGGGTGCTCTCCAGCCACAGGCCGAGGCCGACCGCGAGGCCGACGCCGACGGCGATGGACACCAGGAGAATGACCACGGCCTGGCCCAGGCTGTCACGCAGCAGGAAGCCGCGGGTCGCTCCGATCGCCCGCATGACGGCGATGTCACCCGCCCGCTGGATCGTCCAGACGAGGAAGAATGCGCCGGTCACCAGGGCGGTGATGATGTAGAGGAACCACTCGATCATCGACAGGGTCATCGTCTCCGGGCCGTAGCCGGGCGAGGCCTGGAAGCTTTCCTCCAGCGTCACCATGTCCAGCCCGGACGCGCCGTTGAGTTCGTCGGCGTCCGTGCCGTCGGTCTGCGCGACGATGACCGACGCCTGCCGGTACGCCTCGGCCGGGGCGGCCTCGCCCGGTCGGGCGCCGGCCTGGATCTCCTGCCAGACGTCCAGGGGGGTGTAGGCGATGTCGACGTGGCCGAAGGTGCGCTGGTCGTCGGTGAAGCCGAGCACGGTCAGCTCGGTGCCGAGCTGCTCCAGCGTGATGGTGTCGCCGACGGCCATGCCGGAGTCTGCCAGCGTGCCGGAGAGGATGACGCCGGGTTCGGTGTCGGTCGGTCGCCCCTCCGGGCGCTCGGGGCTGAGCTCGGGAAGGCCCCCCGGCGCGATGAAGGAACCGGGTTGCACGCCGAACAGGGTCAGGTCGACCGGGACGTCGTCCTGGTTGCGGCCGTTGACGATGGTCAACCCCAGCGGCGCGGCGCCGGTGACGCCGTCGGCGGCCGCCAGCGCGTCGGTCTCGGCGACGTCCACCGTGGAGCGGGTGAAGGCCGAGGAGATCTCGGTGTCCTTCTCGAAGGCGATGACCTCGGCGTCAAGGGCCTTGAGACCGGAGACCCCGTCATTGACCAGACCGGCGGTCAGGCCGGAGATCAGGACGATGAGGATGGACATCAGGGCGAGGACGACGCCCATCAGCAGGAAGCGGGTTCGCGCGAAGAGGATCTCGCGCCAGGCTAGAAACATGTGGCAGCTCTTTTGGGTAGTGGACCGGTAAGATGTGCCGACGACATGCATCGACACCGTGTCGATATCTTACCGACACGGTGTCGCCAACCTTTCGTCACCCCCTCCCCGCGCCCCCGGCCCCCTCACTTCCTCCCCTCACTCGTCGTCGAAGTCCGCCAGCGAGCCGCGGTGCATCGCCACGCGGGCGGAATTGAGGATCGCCCCGATGTCGATGACCTCCTGGAAGATGGCGCCGGCCAGCGGGGTGAGGACGCCGAAAACGGCGAGGATCATGCCGATGATCGACAGGCCCATGCCGCCGAGCGCGGACTGCAGCGCAATCCGGCGCATGCGGGCGGAGATGTGGAGAAGGTCGTCGAGGCGCTCCAGGGAGGAGTCGAGGATGACGGCGTCGGCGGCCTCGGAGGTCACGTCCGAGTCGGCGCCCATGGCGATGCCGACGCTGGCGGTGGCCATGGCCGGGGCGTCGTTGATGCCGTCGCCGAGGAACATCGTCTTGCCGTGCCGGTTGTGCTCCGTGACGATGTCGAGCTTGCCCTCCGGGCTCACGCCCGCGTGGACCTCGTCGATGCCGACGCGGCTGGCGAGGTACTTGACCTCCGATTCACGGTCCCCGGAGATGATCATCATCTTCTCCACGCCGTGCTTGCGCGGCAGGTGGGCGATGAACCGCTCCGCCTCGAGGCGGGGCGCGTCACGGAACTGGATGGTGGCGGCGTACTTCTCGTCGAGCAGCACCACCGACTCCATGCCGGCCGCGGTGCGCGGGATGACGGCCTCGCTCGCCGGGTCCATCCGGTACGCCGTCTTCCGGTTGCCGATGCGGATGAGCCTCCCGCCGACCTCCCCGGTCAGGCCCTGGCCGGGTTTCTCGGAGACCTTCTCGACGGCAGGGAGCGTCAGCCCCCGGGCCTGGGCCTCGTTGCGGATGGCGTCGGCGAGCGGGTGCCGGGAGTAGCGCTCGATGGAGGCGGCGGCGGCCAAGACCGCGTTCTCGTCGATCCCGGGCGCGACATGGATGCTGGTGATGGAGGGGCGGCCGTAGGTCAGGGTGCCGGTCTTGTCGAACATGATCGTCGTGACCTGTGAGGCGTTCTCCAGCATGCCCGGGTCGCGGACGATGATGCCGCGCTTGGCCGCCAGCGAGATCGCGCCGATGATCGCGACCGGGATGCCGATGAGCAGCGGGCACGGCGTCGCCACGACCACGACCGCCAGGAAGCGCATCGGGTCACCGGACACGACCCAGCCCAGGGCGCCCAGGGCGAGCGCGACGACCGTGTACCAGGCGCCGAGCCGGTCCGCCAGACGCCGCATCGGCGGCCGGTTGTCCTCCGCCTGGCGCAGGGTGCCGACGATCTGCGCGTAGCGCGAGTCCTGCGCATGCGCCGTCGCCACGATCGTCAGCGGCGTGTCGCTGTTGATCGCGCCCGACATGACCTGCGCACCCACCGACTTGCTCACGACGTAGGGTTCGCCGGTCAGATAGGACTCGTCCATCGAGCCGTGCCCCTCGATGACCTCGCCGTCCACCGGGGCCAGCTCATGGGGCAGGATGAGCAGCTCATCGCCCACCCGGATGTCCTCGACCGCGACGTCCTCGCCCGACCGCCGGTGCGCGATGGTCGGCGCTCGTTTCGCCAGCGCGTCAAGGGTGCCCGACGCACGCTTGGTCGCCGCCTCCTCCAGCGCCTCACCGCCGGAGAGCATGAGCACGATGATCGCCGCGACCAGCCACTCCCCCAGAATCACCGCGGTGATGATGGAGACCGCAGCCAGGGTGTCCGCGCCGCCCCGGGTACGCACGGCGTTCTTCAGGACGTCGATCAGCAGCGGAATGCCGCCGGCCACGACGATGACGACCAGCGGCCAGTCGCGCGCCCAGCCCGCCAGTCCGACGCCCAGCCAGAGGACCAGGTGAATCGTGATGGCGACGAGCGCCGCGAGGGTGATGAGGCCGTCCCGGGAACTGACGAAGAGCCGCCACGGTCCAGCCGTGGTGGTGGGGTGGGCGGCCGGGGGTGAGCTCGTGATGTCCATGACTCCATTGTCACAGAAAATATCCCGTCTGACCAGCAAGTTTAAGCTTGCCTTAGTTAAGGCTGCCTTGCTTATCGACGCTGGCGGCCCGCGCCGCCCAGTAGCCCGGCATTCCGTGCACGCCCGCCCCCGGGGGCGTGGCCCCCGACGCCAGGTAGAGCCCCGGCCCCAGGCGGTAGGGTTGCCGCAGCGCCTGGGCCCCGTCCATCGCCCCGCCCGCGATGTCACCGCCGACGAGGTTGGGGTTCCACCGCTCCAGCTGCTCCGGGCCGGAGACGGACCGGCGCACGACGCGGTCGCGGAAGTCGGGGGCGAAACGGGAGATCTGGTTCTCGATGGCCTGCGTGGCGTCCCCGCGGTAGCCGTGCGGCACATGGGCGTAGACCCACACCACCTGGCGTCCCTCCGGCGCCCGCGACGGGTCGGCCGCCTGCTGCTGGCACACCATGACGAAGGGCTTCTCCGGCATCCTCCCCCGCGCGGCCTCGCGTTCGGCGTGCTCGATCTCGGCGACGGTGCCACAGACGTGGACCGTGGTGGCCTCCCCGACGGCAGGGTCCGTCCACGGGACCGGGCCGTCGAGGAGGTAGTCGACCTTGTAGGAGGCCGTGCCGTAGCGCCACTTCCGCAGGCGCGGGCTCTCCACCCCGGGCAGGGCGAGCGCCTGCCGGGGGGTGAGGTTGAGGACGGTGACGTCGGCCGGCGGCAGATCCCGCAGGTCGGTGACATGGACCCCCAGGTGCAGTCGGCCCCCGTGCCCCTGCACCACGCGCACCAGCTCGTCAACGATTGCGCCGGTGCCGCCCTCGGCGACCGGCCACCCCCTGGTCATACCGAGGGCGCCGAAAAGCAGGCCGAACGCCGACGTGAAGGGGTGCGAGGGTGCGACGGTGGCGTGCACCGCGGACCCGGCCAGCAGGGCCCGGGCCCGGTCGGTGGACAGCCGCAGCCGGCCCAGCGCGTCCACCGGGAGCAGCGCCGAGGGCGCCAGGCGGAGCAGTCGCGCCGGGTGGGCCGGCCAGCGAATGGCCGGTCCCAGCAGGTTGGCCAGGTGCTCGTCGACGTGGGTGACGAGATCGGCGTGCAGGCGTCGCCACGCGGCGGCGTCCTCCCCGAGTCCCGCAGCGGTCTCCCCGAGGTCGCGGGAGAGGAGGGCGGCGGGGGCGTCGTCAAGCGGGTGCGCCATCGCGTACCTGGAGTGGAGCCAGTTGACCTCGAGCCCGAGCTCCCGGAACGCCGGACTGGCGGCGCCGAAGGGGTGCGCCGCTGCGCCGAGGTCGGTGACCGTCCCCTCCCCCAGCACGTCACTGGAACGCGCGGCGCCGCCGGGATGCGAGGCACGCTCGTAGACGTTGACCTCCCAACCGTCACGGGCGAGGAATGCGGCGGCGGTCAGACCGTTGGGGCCGGCGCCGATGATGTTAGCGGTGAGGGTCATGCTCCCCAGGATCACAAAACCCGCCTGCCGAAGGCAAGCGGGTTGAGTGGAATGCCAGTGAAACCTACGCGTCCTTGGAGGCGTAGTTCTTCTGGACGTGGGTGTCGACCGGGACGCCCGGGCCGTTGGTGGAGGAGACCGTGATCTTCTTCAGGTAGATGCCCTTGGCGGAGGACGGCTTCAGACGGTTGATCTCGTCCAGCAGCGCGCCGTAGTTCTCAGCCAGCTGCTCCGGGGTGAAGGAGGCCTTACCGATCAGAGCGTGCAGGTTGGAGGCCTTGTCGACGCGGAAGGAGATCTTGCCACCCTTGACGTCGGAGACGGCCTTGGCGACGTCGGCGGTGACGGTGCCGGTCTTCGGGTTCGGCATGAGACCACGCGGGCCCAGGACGCGGGCGACGCGGCCGACCTTGGCCATCTGGTCCGGGGTGGCGATGGCGACGTCGAAGTCGATGGTGCCGGAGGTGATCTGCTCGATCAGCTCTTCGGTACCGACGATCTCGGCGCCGGCTTCCTTGGCCTCGGTGGCCTTCTCACCCTCGGCGAAGACGGCGACGCGGACGGACTTGCCCGTGCCGTTCGGCAGGGAGACGGTGCCGCGGACCAGCTGGTCAGCCTTGCGCGGGTCGACGCCCAGACGCATGGCGACGTCGACGGTGGCGTCGAAGTTCTTGGAGGAGGTCTCCGAGGCCAGCTTGACGGCGTCGAGCGGGTGGTAGACGGCGTCGCGGTTGACCTTGGACGCGGCTTCCTTGAATGCCTTTGACTTCTTGGACATGAGTCAGGCCCTTTCTTGGTTGTGTGGTGTTAACGGGCGTGTGCTCTCCCGCCTGAGCGAGTTGGCGAGCTGGCGCCCTGCCACATGGTTGTGGAGGTGTCGGGAATTACTTCTCGACGGTGATGCCCATGGAACGGGCGGTGCCGGCGATGATGGCGGCGGCGTTCTCGATGTCGCGAGCGTTGAGGTCGTCCTTCTTGCGCTCTGCGATCTCCTTGCACTGGTCCCAGGTGACGGAGCCAACCTTCTGGGTGTGCGGGACGCCGGAGCCCTTCTGCAGGCCGGCGGCCTTCAGCAGGAGCTTGGCGGCCGGCGGGGACTTCAGCTTGAAGGTGAAGGAGCGATCCTCGTACACGGTGATCTCGACCGGAACGATGTCGCCACGCATGGACTCGGTGGCGGCGTTGTAGGCCTTGGTGAACTCGACGATGTTGACGCCGTGCGCACCCAGGGCCGGGCCGACCGGCGGAGCCGGGGTGGCCTGGCCGGCCGGGATCTGCAGCTTGATGAGGCCAGAGACCTTCTTCTTTGCCATCGGATTACCTCTTCCTTGGTACCGGGAACGCGCCACGATGATGACGGTTCCGGCCGGATGCCCGCAAACTCTGCGAGCCACCGGGGATGAAACGATTGAATGCGCGTGTGTGCACACGCGTCGGTAAACGATACGGCACACCCCGCCCACCCCCAAATCACTGTGGGCGGCGGCGGGGCGTGGCTCGTGCTAGCTGATCTTCTCGATCTGGTCGGCGGTCAGCTCCACCGGGGTCTCGCGCCCGAAGATCGAGACCAGTGCCTCGATGCGGCCGGTGACCGGGTCAATCGAGGAGATGGACGCGGCGACGGAGGCGAAGGCGCCGTCGAGGATGGTGACCGCGTCGCCGACCTCGAAGTCGTAGGCGAACTTCGGCTTCGCGTCCTCCTCCGGCATGGCGACGGCGAGTTCGCCGTCCTGGGCGACGCCCGGTGCGGCAGACTCCGCGGCACCCTCGGCCGGGGCGTCCTTCGGCAGCAGGAACTTGGCGACGTCACGGTGCTTGACCGGGGTGGCGTTGCCCTCGTTGCCCACGAAGCTGGTCACGCCCGGGGTGTCACGCACGACGGACCAGGAGGAGTCGTTGAGCTCCATGCGGACCAGGACGTAGCCCGGCAGCAGCTTACGCTTGACGATCTTGCGCTTGCCGTCCTTGATTTCGACGGCCTGCTCAATCGGGACCACGACGTCGTGGATGTACTCCTCGACCTCGAGGGTCTGCGCACGCATGTCGAGGTTGGTCTTCACCTTGTTCTCGTAGCCGGCGTAGGTCTGGACGATGTACCAGGTGCCCGGCAGCTTCTTCAGCTCGCGGGTGAACTCGCGCAGACGCTTGCGGTAGGCGGCCTCCTGATCCTCGGCGGAGGTGTCGCCCAGCGCGGCGGCCGCGTCGGCGAGGGCGTCGCCGGAACCGGCCTCGGCGTCCTCGGCGTCAGCGCTCTCGTCGACGACGGACTCGTCGACGGCCGGCTCGGTGGCCACGGTCTCGTCGGCGTTGGACACGGCGCTGGACACGTCGGTGTCGGGGATCGCGGGGGACGCGGCGTTCTCCCCGGTCTCAGAATCTGCGAAGGTCTCCGGGTTCTCGTTGTCGATCACGATTTTTCCTCACTGTGTGAACTGTGTGCTGGGCGGTTGCCGATGTCCGTACCTGCTCGACCTGTGGACAGGGGGATGCAGGTAATAAGTAATCCCGCCGACCGAGGGTCCGGTCTGCGGGATGAACATGTGATGGTCTCGAGTATAGCTACGGGACGAGGATTGCTTCAACTCCCATTGTGGCGAGCGTGTCGATGCCCCACACGAGTCCCGTCATGATGATCAGGAAGGCAAAGACGATCGTGGTGTAGTTGATCATCTCGCGGGTGGTCGGCCAGACGACCTTGCGCATCTCGGCGACGACCTCGCCCGGGAAAGCAGCGACCCCACCGCCCGGTCGGTCATCATCCGTGTTCTCCGGACGGACCTGACGCTTGGCCTCATAGGCGGCGGTGGAGGTGGAGGCAGTGCTGTCCCCGGAAAGCTGGCGCTTTCCGGTGGGACGAAGGACGTCCTTCTCGTTCGTCTTATCGTCGCTCACTAGCACTCCTCATACTGGAAACTCTGGCAGGGGCGACAGGACTCGAACCTGCAACCTACGGTTTTGGAGACCGTTGCGCTACCAATTGCGCCACGCCCCTTCGGGTACCGCCGCAAAGCGGTACGAGCTACCTTACCAGAGACGTTGTGGCGTGGACCCTGTCCACCGCCTCCGGCGGGAGAAGGACCCTTGGGCGGGTCCCGGTAGCGGTGGAGAGACTTGAACTCTCGACCTCGCGATTATGAGTCGCGCGCTCTCACCAACTGAGCTACACCGCCACAGTCCTTATTCAAAGAACAGAGCCCCCTAGCAGAATCGAACTGCTGACCTTTTCCTTACCATGGAAACGCTCTACCGACTGAGCTAAGGGGGCGTAGCTTCTTTGTCACTGTCCGCGGCAGAACTTGTCTGTTCTGTGCGGGCCGCTCCGTTGAAGCCTTAAGAAGATTAACCCGAAACCGTTTTACAACACAAATCGGCAGCTGAACGCGGGTTTTGCCCACTCCCGGGAGGCCGATCGGACACCCGTTTCGTCGATGGGCGCCGTGCCGCCACAGTCGCGCGCCGGCCGGGGCCCGGCCCCACGGCCATCGGACCCCGGAGCACCGCCACCCCTCGGGACAGATCCACGCCGCACCACCCGCCACCGTCGGCCACGCGGGACGGACACCCGCGGCCGCAGGCCCCTTCCGGACCCCGAATTCCCGCCGGAGGACCCCGGGACCGTCGGCGGCGACCCACACCCTCCAGGGCCCGGCCGGGAGGCGAGCGCCGTGTCCCGCGCACGTCGGCCGGGGCGCGTCACGACCGCGCCGGAAAAGGAGAACACCCACCAGATTTCTCTGGTGGGTGTTGATTGTGCCAGGTAGAAGATTCGAACTTCTGAAGGCGTACGCCGGCGGATTTACAGTCCGCTTCCTTTGGCCACTCGGACAACCTGGCAAGCTGCACACTCACGTGCGGTGCGGAACACAACATTACTACGAGACCACACCCGGAAAGCAAATCAGCAGGTCACACCGGTTAGCCCACGCGGTGAATCGTGTACTTCGAGAGGGCGCGCAGGGCGTCGGTGGCCGGGCCGGCGGGCAGGCGGGAGATGTAGGACTCCGCCTCGTCGAGGAGCCCCTGGACGACCTGCATGGTGCACGCGCGGCCGGTGGAACGGCGCAGCAGCTCGAGGGCCCGATCCACCTCGGCGTCGTCGGTGAGCGGGCCGGTGAGCAGCGCACGCAGCTCGTCGCCGACCTCCCCCTCCTCCTCGAGCGCATAGAGCACCGGCAGGGTGAACACGCCTTCGCGCAGATCCGTCCCCGGCGTCTTGCCGGAATCGTCGGTGGCGGAGAAGATGTCGATCATGTCGTCGACGATCTGGAAGATCACGCCGATGACGCCGCCGAGGTGGTACAGGGCGTCGACGATCTCCTCGTCCGCGCCGCCGTGCAGCGCGCCGAGGTAACCCGCGGACGCGATGAGCACCCCGGTCTTCTCACGGATGACCTGCATGTAGTGCTCGACGGCGCTGAGCCCGGCGGACTCGCCGACGGTCTCGCGCATCTGGCCGGTGACCAGTTCCTCGAAGGTGTCGGCGAAGTGGCCGACGGTGCGGGTGTCGAGCTGGCTCATCAGCCGGGAGGCATGGGCGAGCAGGATGTCCCCGGCGAGGATGGCCACGGAGTTGCCCCAGCGGGAGTTCGCGGACTCCACCCCACGACGCTTGTCGGCCTCGTCCATCACGTCGTCGTGATAGAGGGTCGCCAGGTGCACGACCTCCACGATGACGGCCGCCTTGACGACCCGCTCGCAGCCCGGCGCCGTGCCGTACTGGGAGGCCAGCAGCGCCATCATCGGGCGGAAACGCTTGCCGCCGGCCTTGGCCAGGTGCGCCACCTTCTCGACGATGAAGGGTTCTCCCCTGGTCAGGGTCGATTCAAGCAGGGCCTCAACGTCAGCCATGCCGGAGCTGATGCGGGCGTTGAGGTCCGCATCACCCAGATCCACGCTCGTGATGTTGCGCGGTGACGGGCTCGGGCCAGTGGTCATGGTGTGGCGATCCTCGGACTCGTGGTGGATTCGCCTCCGAAAGCCGACGAGCGCCCGATATACGGGGCGAAGGAGGCGACGAAAGCGACGGGCAAACTTCCCCACATACCGTAGTCCACCCCACGGGTGAAAAACACTGTCGGGTCGGCGCATGCGACAATGGCGGACGTGTCTGATGTTGCAGTTGATGTCCTCGTCGTCGGCGCCGGGCCCGCCGGTTCCGCCGCCGCCCTCCACGCCGCCCGGGCCGGCCACGAGGTCCTCGTCGTCGAAGCCGGGCCCCTGGGCAGGGACAAGACCTGCGGTGACGGACTCACGCCACGGGCTATTCACCAGCTGGAGCGCCTCGGACTCGCCGACGCCATCACGTCCCACTACGTCAACCATGGCCTGAAACTCCACGGCTACGGCGGCGACGTCACCGCCCCCTGGCCCTCCTCCGCCTACGGCACGCTCGGCTCCGCCATGCCGCGCACCGCGTTCGACGAGTACCTCGCCCGCGCGGCCATCGCCGGCGGCGCGACCGTCTGGGACAACGCGACCGCCACGGCGCCCGACGTCATCGACGGGACGCTCACCCGCGTCACCGTGACCCGTTCCAGCGTCGAATCGACCGTGCGCGCCAGGTGGGTCATCGTCGCCGACGGCGTGCGCTCGACCTTCGGCCGGCAGCTGGGCCGCGAGTGGCACCGCGGGGAGGTCTACGGCATCGCCGCCCGCTCCTATGTGTCGTCCTCGCGCAGCGACGACCCGTGGATGCATTCCCACGTCGAGCTGCGCGACGAGGACGACACGATCCTCCCCGGTTACGGCTGGATCTTCCCGCTCGCCGACGGGACCGTGAACCTCGGCTGCGGCGCCCTCTCCACCGACGCCCGCCCAGCCAGGCTCAACACCAAGAAGCTGCTCGCCCACTACGCCCGCCAGCAGCGTACCGACTGGGGCCTCGGTGAACCCGAACGCGTCACCAGCGCCATGCTCCCGATGGGTGGCGCCGTCTCCGGCGTCGCCGGCAGGAACTGGATGATCATCGGCGACGCCGCCGCCGGCGTGAACCCCCTCAACGGCGAAGGCATCGACTACGGCCTCGAGATGGCCGAGCACGCCGTGACGCTTCTCGACGCCGGCTACGCCGACCTCACCGACGTCTGGCCGCAGCTGCTGCGCGACCGCTACGGCGAGGCGTTCCTGCTCGCCCGCACCGCCGCCAGACTGCTGACCTACCCGAAATTCCTTCCGGCGGTCGGCCCCCTGGCGCTGCGCGGCCCCGTCGGAGCGAGGCTCATGCCCACGGCCGCCCGGCTCATGGCCAACCTCATCACCGACGAGGACCGCGACCTCATGGCCCGCCTGTGGCGCGCCGCCGGGGGCACGGTTTCCGCCGTGCGCCGCGGCACCCCGCTATGGTCCTGAGAACGCCCGACCGTGGGGCCGGGGCGCCCTCCCCTGGGTTCGGGGCCGGCTAGCCCGGCTTGACCGCCGAGTGCAGGGCGACGATGCCCAGCGAGAGGTTCTGGTAGCCGGCGTCGGTCCACCCGTTGTGGTTGATCTGGGCGGCGAGCTCGTCCTGGTCCGGCCAGGCGCGGATGGACTCGGCAAGGTACTCGTAGGACTCCGGGTTGGAGGAGACGACACGCGCGACCTTCGGCAGCAGGCGCATGAGGTACTCCTTGTAGAGCGTCGAAAAGCCCGGCACCACCGGAGTCGAAAACTCGTTGACCAGCAGTCGTCCGCCGGGCTTGGTCACCCGCGCGAACTCGCGCAACGCCGCCTGGTGGTCGTGGATGTTGCGCAGGCCGTAGGTGATGGTGACCGCGTCAAAAGACTCGTCCGCGAAGGGCAGGTGCATGCCGTCGCCCACGACCTTGGGGACGTCGCGCCGGGCGCCGGCGGCCAGCATGCCCTGGGAGAAGTCGCAGGCCACGACCCACGCGCCGGACTTACCCAACTCGACCGTGGAGACGGCCGTACCGGCGGCGACGTCGAGGACCTTCTCCCCCGGCTTCAGGTCGAGCCGCTGGCGGGCGCGCTTGCGCCACCGGGCGTCCTGCCCGAAGGAGATGACCGTGTTGGTCAGGTCGTAGTTCTTCCCGACGTCGTCGAACATCTTCGCGACGTCAAAGGGCTTCTTGTCCAGGTCTGCTCTAGCCACCCGGCCAAGTCTAGCCAGCGCCGCCTACACGCGGGCGCCGAGGGCGCGGGCCGCCCAGGTCGGCAGCGCCGGGAGCTGGCCAAAGAAGGTGAGCGGGTTGCGCTTCGTCGACGCCAGCACCTGGTCGTAGTAACCGAGGAGCTGCTCGCCCAGGGACTCCCAGGTGCGCTCAGCCACGCCCGCCCGGGCATTGGCGCGGAGTTCGGGCAGGCGCGCCTCGTCGAGCAGCCAGTCCGCGGCGGCCGGGAGGTCAGCGGAGAAGGTCGCGACGTCAAGCAGCAGGCCGTTGTGGCGGTCGGTGATGAGATCCACCGGGCCACCGGCACGGGGGCCGATGGTCGGCACACCCGAGGCCTGGGCCTCCTGGATGGCCTGGCAGAAGGTCTCGAACTCGCCGGCGTGGACGAACAGGTCGAGGGAGGCGTAGGCGCGGGCCAGCTCCTCCCCGCCGAGCGCGCCGGTGAACACGGCGCCCGGCATCAGCGACTGCAGCTCCTCGGCCTCGGGGCCGTCACCGACGATGACCAGCTGAATGTCCTCCCGCCCGTGCAGCGGCGCCAGGCGGTGGACGCCCTTCTCGGCGGCGAGGCGGCCGACGAAGCCGACGATCTTCTTCCGGCCGCTCGGATCCCACGCACGGCGCAGCTCAGCGCAGCGCTTCGAGGGGTGGAAACGCTCCGCGTCGACGCCGCGGCCCCAGTGGTTGACGTTGTGGATGCCGTGGTCACGCAGCTCCTGGATGGTCAGGGAGCTGGGCGCCAGCGTCATCTGCGCGGAGTTGTGGATGGTGCGGGTCCACTCCCAGGCGGCCGCGGCGAGCGGGGCGAGGTGATACTTCGTGGCGAAACCGGCGACATCGGTCTGGTACAGCGCGATCGCGGGGATACGCAGGTTGCGGGCGGCGAGCGCGCCCGAGGCACCGAGGACGAAGGGGCTGGCCAGGTGGACGATGTCCGGCTTGTATTCGTACAGCGTCTCCAGCACCGTGGTGTTGGGCACCCCGATCGGCAGCGAATCGATCAGCGGCACCCGCACGCTGGGCACGCGCACGATGGGGAATCCCAGGTAGTCGGCGACCTCCTCCTGGTGGTCCCGGGCGGCCGGAGCGATCACGACCGCATCGACGCCGGTGCGGTGAAAATGCTCCAGCACCCGCAGGACCGAGTTGGTCACTCCGTTGATGTTCGGCAGGAAAGACTCCGCGACGATGGCCACACGCATACTCAGCATTAAACACCTCCCAGGCAAACACACCGTTAAGAATCGGTGTCCGTTCGCCCAATCTTTCTGTGCCCCAGCTTAGCCACACCCCACCACGCCACCACCGCGAGAAACGAGGACACCGCGGCGATCGAGAGCACGGGGATGATCGACAGGGTCCACCGGCGCCCCTCGACCGTCACCAGCCCCGGCTCATCCTTCGCGTAGGTCACCCACACCTGCTGCCCCGGTCCGAGCCCGGAGGGGTAGAGCAGCCCGGTGGCCGGCGAGTGGTACCGGCCCTCCGAGTCCTGGTACTCCACGGTGGTGCGCAGCCAGCTCGCTTCGGTCACCGTCGCCATCGACCTGCCCGGGTCGGAGTGGATGGTGCGGTCATTGAGCCACGCGCCGCCCAGCAGCGCCGCCGACCCGATCATCGCCGTGACCCACAGGGCCAGAACCAGCTGGCGGAGCCGTCGCCGGATCAGCTCCTCATCGAGTCCGCGCAGGTAGGCCAGCAGGTTCACAGTCCGACGGCCGTCCTCAACGCCCGGTCCAGCTCCCGGCGGGTCGCCCGGGTGGTGACCGCCTCGATGACGGTGATGCTGCGGGGATCCTCCGTGGTGTCGGTGAGGTGCTCGAGCAGCTCGCGCAGGTTCTCGGCGCGCAGGTAGTTCGCACCGTAGCCGGCCACCAGGGATTCCAGGTCCGCCTCGTGTGGGGTGCCGAAGGCGCGTTCGAAGCTGTCGCGCAGGGGGGCGGCGCCGATCTCGAGGGATTCGAAGATGCCGCCGCCGTTGTCGTTGGCGACGACGATGGTGAGGTTCTCCGGGGTCGGGTTGTCCGGCCCGATGAGCAGGCCGCCGGCCTCGTGGAGGAAGGTGACGTCACCGAGCAGCGCCACGGTGCGGGGCGCCCGGATCTCGTGGGCGTGGCGGGCCTGGGTGGCCAGGGCGACGCCGATCGCCTGGGATACGGTGCCGTCGATGCCGGCGGCGCCGCGCGGGGCGTAGGCGTCGACCCCGTCGTAGGGCAGGCCCACCAGCGACGCGTCCCGGACCGGGTTCGAGGCCCCGAGAACGACCGTGTCACCGACGCCGAGGCCGTCACTGAGCGCGGCGGCGACGTGGAGGCCGGTGAAGCCGAGGGAGGCGTCGTCAAGCGTCGTGCGCACGGCCTCCGCGGCGGTGTCCGACAGCGCCCGGCAGACCGTCATCCAGCGGGTCTCCGGCTCTCCGGTGGTCCTGACCCGGGTGCCGCGGGCCACGGCGACGCCGGTCGGATCGGTGAAGTCCGCGGTGCGCGACAGCGTGATGACGCGGAGGTCCTCGGCGGCCATGAGCTGCAGCACCGGGCGGTGCAGCGTGGGGTGGCCGACGATGATGATCTGCTGCGGACGGACCCTGGCGACGTAGTCCGCATAGTCGCTCTCGCGGCTGGTGGAGATCTCGCCCCTGGCGAACAGCCCCGCAGCCAGCGGGTGCACCGGGTGGAACGGAGCCGGCGCGGTGGGCTCCGCGATGGTCGGGACGTCCTCCAGCCCCGCCACCTCCCACGCCTCGTCACCGGCGATGACCAGTGTGTCCAGGGAGAGATCCACCGCCACTTCGCCGTGATCGACGAACAGGTCCACCCGCTCGCGGACGGCGCCGCCGACACGTCCCGGCAGCGCGTCGCCGACGAGCGGGGTGTCCAGGGCAACGTTGAGATGCACCGTGGTGGCCCGGAACGCCTCCCCGAAATCGGTGTCCGCGTCGACCTGGACGGTGTCGGCGTAGGAGCCGAAGATGCCGACCTGGTCGATGGTCTGGGAGGCGCCGGTGCCGATGAAGCGGGCCGGGCGGTCCGCCGACACGATCACCAGGGGCGTGTGGGAGGACGCGGATTCCACGACGGCCGGCAGGCAGTTGGCGACCGCCGTGCCCGAGGTGGTCACCACCGCGACATGGCGGCCCGTGACCCGGGCCATGCCGAGCGCGAGGAAGGCGGCGGAACGCTCATCGAGGCGGACGTGGACGCGCAGGTCCTCGCGTGCCAGCAGGGCCAGGGACAGCGGCGAGTTGCGCGAACCCGGGCACAGCACCACGTCGGTCACATGGTGGGCGAGACGGTCGGCGACGTGGGCGGCAAGTTCCGGGGAGGACGGTTCAGACATGCCGACCAGTCTACGAGAACGCCGGTTAAGGAGCGGGTGCCGGCTCGTCGGCGCCGCCCTGGCTCAGCAGGTCGTTGAGGAAACCCTCCACGTCGATGCCGCCCGAGGGCAGCTCACTCGGGATTTCGCTCGGGAGTCCGCTCGGAATCTCCGAGGGAACGGAGAAGGGCAGCCCCTCCTCCGTCACCGTGACCGTCGTCGGCGGGGCGAGGGAGGTCGACACGCTCGTCTCGGTCACCGTCGCCGGCTGACGGTCCGCGCGGGCGGCGGCGTCCTGCCAGAGGAAGTAGAGGATGCCCGCCGCCACCAGCGCGACCAGGAAGAGCACCGACATGATCATCGCCAGGGCGCCGGGGCCGCGCTTCTCCTCGGCCGGCTCCTCGTAGTGTTCGTACTGCTGGTACTGGGGCTGCTCATACTGGGGCTGCTGGAACTGCTGTCGCCCACCCGCGAAATCCCGGTCGGCGTAGGAATCCTCGGGATAGCGGCTGAACTGCTGGGTCTGGTCGTTGTTCGGCTCGTTCTCGCCGGGGAAGTGCTGGCGTGGGCGGTCGTTCATGGGCGTTGATCCTAGCCCCTCCGGGCTGCCAACGCCCTGCCCGTGGGAGTCGGTGACGCTGTCAGTTCCGCGGGCGTGGCGTCAGCGATGATCCGGCCGCCCTCTTCCCCCGCGCCGGGCCCCATCTCGATGACGCGGTCCGCGGCGGCGAGGGTGGCCAGGTCGTGCTCCACGACGAGGACGGTGTCGCCGGCGTCGACGAGCCGGTGGAGCTCGCGGTTCAGGCGCGCGGAATCGGCCGGGTGGAGGCCGGTGGTCGGCTCGTCGAGGAGGTGGAGCGTGTGGCCCCGGCGCGCCCGGGACAGCTCACGGGCGACCTTGATGCGCTGCGCCTCCCCGCCCGACAGCTCCGGCGCGCCCTGCCCGAGGCGCAGGTAGCCCAGCCCCACGGCCTGCAGCGAGTCCAGCGCCCGGCGGATCCTGCCCTCCCCGGCGAAGAACTCCGCCGCCTCGTCGACGGTCATGCCCAGCACCTGCGCGACGGTGGCTCCCCGCCAGGTGACCTCGAGGGTTTCCGCGTTGTAGCGCGCGCCCCGGCACGTCGGGCACTGGGTGTAGGAACCCGGCAGGAACACCAGTTCCACCTCGATCGTGCCCTCACCCTGGCAGGTCGGGCACTGGCCCGCCTTGACGTTGTAGGAGAAGCGCGAGACCGTCCATCGGCGTTTCCTCGCCTCCGCCGTGCCTGCGAACAGCCGGCGCACGTCGTCGAAGAAGCCGACGTAGGTCGCCAGGCAGGAGCGCGGGGTGCGCCCGATCGGGCGCTGGGTGATCTGCACCAGCCGGTCGATCTCGCCGTGCACCTGCGTGACGACGCCCGGGTGTTCCCCTTCGCCGCCGCCCAGAGCCTCGGCGATGACGTTCATCAGCGTGGTCTTGCCCGATCCGGACACCCCGGCGATGGCGGTGAACTGGCCCAGCCCGACGCGCAGGTCAAGGTCCCGGATCGAGCGCGCCGTGATGCCCGCCAGCGTCAGGTGACCGCTGGCCGGGCGGGGTCGGCTGTTCGGAGTCAGGCCCCGGTGCGCCAGCGCGTGGCCCGTCGGCGTCTGCGCGTCGTAGGTGTCCGGCGGCCCGGAGTAGACGATCTCTCCCCCGCCCTCACCGGCCGCCGGGCCGACGTCGACCAGCCAGTCCGACTGGGCCACCAGGTCCATGTCGTGCTCCACCAGCAGAACGGAATTGCCCTGCCCGATGAACCGGCGGACCAGAGCCGAGACCGCAGTGCGCTCCACCGGGTGCAGCCCCGCGCTCGGCTCGTCCAGGACATAGGCCACCCCGAACAGGCCGCTGCGGAGCTGACCCGCCAGGCGCAGCCGCTGGGATTCGCCGCCGGAGAGCGTGCGCGCCGGGCGATCCAGCGAGAGGTGGCCGAGGCCCAGCTCGATGGTCGAGTCGACGATGGGCGCCAGCGCCTCGAGCAGCAGTCTTTCGGCCTCGCTGGCGGGGTCGGTGCGGTGGGCGTCGACAAGCGTCTTGAGCCTGGTCAGTGACAGGGCGTTGAGTTCGTCGATGGGCAGCCCCGCCCACCTCACCGTCAGCGCCTCCGCGGAGAGCCGGCGGCCGTGGCAGGTCGGGCACTCGTGTTCCTCCATGAAACTGATCGCGCGCCTGCGCAGCGTGTCCGATTCCGTCTCCGCGAGCGTCTTGCGCAGGTAGGACGCCACCGAACGCCAGATGCCCTGGTACTGCTTCTCCACCTGGTCGGCCCGCCGGTCCGGGGTGACGGTGACCTCCGGGCGCTCGTCGGTGAACAGAATCCAGTCGCGGGTGTCCCGGTCGAGCTCCCGCCACGGGGTGTCCATGGGAAAGCCCAGCGTGTCGAGGATGTCGCGGAAGTTCTTGCCCGCCCACGCGCCCGGCCAGGCGGTGATCGCCCCCTCGTTGATCGTCTTGTCCGGTTCGCGCACCATGCTGGCCTCGGTGGGCACGTACTCCACGCCGGTGCCGTGGCAGGTCGGGCACATGCCGACCGCCGTGTTCGCGCTGAAGTGGTCCGAGTCCAGGTGCCCGACGCCGGCCGGGTAGTCGCCCGTGCGGGAATAGAGCAGCCGGACGGTGTTGCTCATGGTGGACACCGTGCCGACCGTCGACCGTGCCCCACCCACCGACGTGTTCTGCCGCAGGGCGACCGTCGGCGGCAGCCCGTTGACCTGCTCGACCTGAGGGTCGGTGGCGCTGCCGATCAGCCGCCGCGCGAACGGCGCGACCGACTCGAAGTACCGGCGCTGCCCCTCCCCGTGGATGGTGCCGAACGCCAGGCTTGATTTGCCCGACCCGGATATGCCCGTCACGGCCACCAGCTGGTTTCTCGGAATGTCGACGTCGACGTTCTTGAGGTTGTGCAGGTGGGCGCCGCGGATTTCGATCATGTTGCTCATCGACGGCCAGTGTAGGCCGGGAGGTGGCCGGGGCATTCGGTACACGGGGATGAAACGTGACCTGGGGTTTTAGGGCTGCAAGGTTGCTGCGCGTGCACCAACTGCCCACCCTCACGATCCAGCGTGGCATTCGGTACACGGGCCAGAAACGCGACCTGGGGTTTTAGGGCTGCAGGGTGGCTGCGCGTGCACCAACTGCCCGGAACCTTCGCCCGATCCCCCAAGTCCAAATACGCGTGGATGGAATTTTTACGACGCAGCAGCTCAACGAGCTCGGATTCAACAGCACGCAGATCAATCGAAAGCTGGGAACATCACTCCACCGGATCGAGAACGGCCTGTACCGGAACCGCGAACTGAGCGTCCCGGAGACCATGTCGGCTCTGCAACGGCATCGTCCGACTCTGGTTTTCACCGGGGACACCGCCTACGACCTCTATCGGCACCTGGTTCCGACGTTGCCGCTGAGCGCGACAGGGCCCAAAGCACGAACGACGGAGTTGCTCCGGATGACCCGCTCGCGACGCACCGGCCACCGGCTCGTCGACGGTTTCCGAGTGGTCAGCCCGCTGCGGGCGGCGGCGGGCGTCGACGAGAGAACCGGACGGCTCGCGGCGTTTCTCGAGGAGCAGTACGCCAGCTGGCGCGGGCGCGATCAGTTCACGATGGATCTGAAGGAACTCACCCCCGCGGAGAAGGCCCTGCTCCAACCTGCGCTCGACCGGGCCACGATCGGTGCTTCCAGCCGGTGGGAACGCCAGGTCATCGAACGGCTGGGGAAGATCGGCCTGGACCCCGTCCCCAACTATCGCCTGGGCCCGTATCACTGGGATCTCGGATTCCGGCACGGCTCGACGGTCCTGGACCTGGACAGCGACCGACACCACGGCAGCGGGGTGAAGGACCGGACCTTCATCGTCGACCGGTGGAAGACCAACCACGCGGTGCGCGCCGGGTGGGCGCCGTTGCGGTACACCAACTACTGCACCGATCACGCCATGAAGTGGCTGGTCAGGGAACTCGCGAACACCCTGGAAGCGAGACGAAAAGATCCCTCAACCCGCTACGGTCGGGACTTCCCCGAACCCGGCGTGTGGAATTTTCATCTCTGGATCAGCGGATAGGCCTCGCGGACGCGGTTGAACCACCAGTCGCGGCGATCGGCCGGGGCGGCCAGCGTCTCCAGACGCGACAGAGACGGGGTGCGCGGGGCGACGGGCAGGTGGCCGTCGACGAGCTCGAGCGGTTCGGCGACGTCCTCGACGAACAGCTGCCCGGTGGCAAGGCCGGCGGCGTTGGGGCGGACGTCGATGCCGTCGTCGTCGATGTGCGCGTCGAAGGCGGCCACGGCGGCCAGACCCGCGTTGATGCCGACGGCGGTGTCGAGGGCGGAGGCGACGGTGATGTCCATGTGGTGGTTGACGTGGAGGTCACGGGCGAGCCCCATGGTCCGGCGCACGCCGCCGAGCGGGGCGACCTTGACCACGGCGACGTCGGCGGCCTGCTTTTCGGCGACCAGGTACGGATCGGAGGCGCGGCGGATGGACTCGTCGGCGGCGACGCGACAGAAGATGCCGGAGCGCTGCAGGGTCATGCGGACCTCGCGGAGCTCGTCGACGGTGGCGCACGGCTGCTCGAGGTAATCGAGGGGACCGAGTGCCTTGGCCGCCTCGACGGCCTCGGCGACGGTCCAGCCGCGGTTGGCGTCGACGCGGATGACGGCATGGGGCACGAGCTCACGCACCCTGGCGACGCGGGCGACGTCGTCGGCGAGGGTCTGGCCCGGCTCGGCGACCTTCACCTTGAACACCCGGCAGCCCGGGTAACGGGCGACGACGGGTTCGACCTCGTCGGCGGGGACGGCCGGAATGGTGCCGTTGACCTCCACGCGGTCGCGCACCGGCGTCGGGAAGCCCTCCCACGCGGCCTCGACGCCGGAAGCCAGCCAGGAGGACGATTCAAGGGCGTCGTATTCGAGGAAGGGCGAGAACTCGCCCCAGCCGGCGGGGCCGTCGATGAGCAGCGCCTCCCGGGTGGTGATGCCGCGGAATTTCATCCGCATGGGAAGGGCGACGACGTGGGAGCGCTCGAGGATTTCGTCAACGGTAGGGTTCATGCGGTTCATAGTAGGTTGGGCCCATGAGCAACCCGAAGAAAGTACTGTCCGAGAAGCAGATCGCAGACCAGCTCCCGGAAGGCTGGGAATTCATCGAGGGCGAGATCGTCGCCGACTTCAAGACCGGTGACTTCGCCACCGGAGTGAAGTTCGTCCGGGCCATCGGCGACGCCGCCGAGCGGGCCAACCACCACCCCGACGTGCTGCTGACTTATCCGGAGGTCACGGTCTCCCTCAGCTCGCACGACGTCAGCGGGATCACCTCGCGCGACATCGACCTGGCCACGCAGATCAATAAGCTCTTCGACTCGATTTAGGCGCCAATCACGTAATGTGGGTCACAGTCCCCTCCCTCAAGGCAAGGATCAGACCCATGCTGAACCGCAGAATCGCCGCCCTCACCGCCGCTGCGGGAATCACGACGGCCGCGCTCGTGACCCCCGCCGCCGCCGCGCAGTCGCTGCAGCACGACCCCACCTCCTCGCAGATGCCCTTCGCCGACACCTTCTCCAGCCAGGAACCGCTGAAGTCCATCGGCCAGGGCGCCTTCACCATCGTCGGCTCCGCGCTGTGGACGCCGTTCATCCTGTCCGCCATGGCCTCGAGCCTGTTCGGGCCGCAGTGCAACCTTGTCGACACGAGCGGCTGCGAGATTCGCTAGACCGTCAGACGAGGTGGGTTCCGTCGTCGTCGACGAGCAGCGCCTGCCCGTCGTGAAGCAGCACCAGCTTCCAGTCCGCCCCGTAGGTGCGCACCGTCTCGGCGAAGACGTCCATGGAGAACGGCGGGTTGTCGCCGAGGTGCGGAATGATGACGTAGTCGGTGAGCCCGAGGCCCGAGTAGTCGCTCAGCGGGCCGGCCAGCCCGGGATCATCCATCAGGCTGACCGGCTCAATGCTGGGGCCGGCCAGCACCGCCCCGGCGCTGGTGCCGATGTAGGGCAGGCCGGCGAGGACGTGGCGGCGCAGGACCTCAAAGTTGCCGGTGGTGCGCAGGACCCCCAGGAGGTCGAAGGTCTCGCCGCCGGCGACGTAGACGCCGTCGACTTCGCCGAGGACGCGGTCAGTCTCGGCTGGCGCGGTGGCGGCCAGCGGCAGCTCGACGATCTCCAGTCCGTGCCCGCGCAGCATCTCGCGTTCCACGTTGACCCACTCGGTCTTGTGGGCGAAGGAACGGGTGGCGTCGGGGACGTAGGCGACGCGGCCGGTCACGAAGGAGCCGATCGACTCGTGGCCGAAGGAGGTCAGCAGCAGTCTCATGCCGCCCAGGGTAGGCCTCTAGACTCGGGCGCATGAGTAACTACAGCACCGAGCAGCCGTTTGACCCCACCCAGTGGAAGGTCGTTGAGGGATTCGAGGGTCTGACCGACCTGACCTACCACCGCCACGTCGGCGAGACCCGCCGGGACGGCGTCGTCCGCATCGCCTTCGACCGCCCGGAGGTGCGCAACGCCTTCCGCCCGCACACGGTGGACGAGCTCTACCGGGCCCTCGATCACGCCCGGCGCGACCCGAGCGTGGGTGTGGTGCTGCTGACCGGCAACGGCCCGAGCGAAAAGGACGGCGGCTGGGCGTTCTGCTCCGGCGGCGACCAGCGCATCCGTGGCCGCTCGGGTTACCAGTACGCCACCTCCCACGAGTCCAATGACGCGGAGGCCGGCTCCGAGACCGTGGACCTCAACCGCGTCAAGGCCGAGGGCGGCCGCCTCCACATCCTTGAGGTCCAGCGCCTCATCCGCACCATGCCGAAGGTGGTCATCGCCGTGGTCAACGGCTGGGCGGCCGGGGGCGGGCACTCCCTGCACGTGGTGTGCGACCTGACCATCGCCTCGCGCCAGGAGGCGAGGTTCAAGCAGACCGACGCCGACGTGGGCTCCTTCGACGCCGGCTACGGTTCGGCCTACCTGGCGAAGATGGTCGGCCAGAAGTTCGCCCGCGAGATCTTCTTCCTGGGCCGGACCTACAGCGCCGAGGACATGCACCGCATGGGCGCGGTCAACATCGTCGCCGACCACGGTTCGCTGGAGGCGGAGGCCATCCAGGTCGCCCGCGAGATCAACGGCAAGTCCCCGACCGCCCAGCGCATGCTGAAGTTCGCCTTCAACCTCACCGACGACGGGCTGATGGGCCAGCAGGTCTTCGCCGGCGAGGCGACCCGCCTGGCCTACATGACCGACGAGGCCGTGGAGGGCAAGGAGGCCTTCCTCAACAAGCGCGAGCCGAACTGGGACGAGTTCCCCTTCTACTACTGATGCTCGTCGACGCGGTCCTGGCCTACGCCCGCGAGCACCTGGCCACCGAGCCGGTGCTGCCCTGGCCGGAACTCCACCCCGACAACCGAGCGCTCAAGCACGCCTCGGGGAAGTGGTTCGGGATGCTCATGCGGCTGCCGTACGCGACGGTGGGCGTCGACAAGCCGGGCAGGGTGGACGTGCTCAACCTCAAGGCGGAGCCGGAGCTTGTCGACGCGCTGGTCACCCGCCCGGGCTTCACCCGCGGGTACCACATGAACAAGCGGCACTGGGTGAGCGTGCGCCTCGACGGCACCGTCGACGAGGAGGACGTGCTCGACCTGCTGCACGCCAGTTTCCTGCTCACCGGCGGGAAGGGCTGAGGCGGGCTTGGCCGGGGCTAAGCTGGGACGTCAGGAACCACCGAGCAGAAAGGCTGAGCCGGACATGGCTGACCAGATCCCCCCGTGCCCCGAGTGCGGCAGCGAGTACACCTACGAGGACGGCGGCATCGTCGTCTGCCCGATGTGCAACCACGAGTTCGCGCCGGGCGCCTCGTCTGACGCGGAGCCGGAAGCCCGGGTCTTCCGCGACTCCGTGGGCAACGAGCTGGCCGACGGCGACACCGTCACCGTCACCGTCAATCTCGACGTCAAGGGCGGCTCCCCCATCAAGCGCGGCACCAAGGTCCCCAAGATCAAGCTGCTCGACGAGCCGGTCAACGGCCACGACATCTCCGCCACCGTCCCCGGCGCCGGTCAGATGTACCTGAAGACCTCGGTGGTCAAGAAGGCCTAGGCCTAATCCTCCATCGCCTGGCGGACGTCTGTCACGTCCAGGTTCGACGCCTTGACCTCCTCAATGATCTCCACCTCCCGCCCGCGGCGCCAGAGCTGTTCGATTCTGACGCGGCGGGCGGATTCGTCGTTGATGCGCCCGCGCGCGCGGAACCAGGCGACGAGCATGACGGCGATGAGCAGCAGGCCGATGTAGCCGAGGACCGGGTAGACGTAGCCGACGAGGTTCTTGAAGCCGAGGAAGCTGAGGACGAAGCCGACGAGCACGGTGATCGAGTAGATGAGGAAGAATCGCCCGCCCCACCAGGCGGAGATGCGCTTGGCCAGGGCGTAGAACATGCCCAGGGCCGTATTGAAGATCATCCCGAAGACGACCACGGCCATGACCTGCCCCAGCCAGGGGTGGATGTCGCCGACGAGGGTGAGCATCGGCATGTCGTCGTCGCCGACGGTCTGCACCGCGAGGAAGAGCGTCACCGCGGAGATGACCAGGAGGAACGAGTACAACAGGCCGCCGAGGAGGCCGCCGTAACCGGCCAGGCGCGGATGGAACATGGCGCCGCCGATGACGATGGCCATGGACACGGCGACCATGAGGTTGAAGCCGACGTAGTTGACGGCGGCGACGGCCCAGTGCGGCAGCGGGGACCCCACGGCCTGCGCCGAGACGTCGAGATCGGCGAAGGAGACGTGATCGGTGAAGAAGATCACATAAAGCGAGGCGACCGTCAGGAAGAAGATGATGAACGGGGTGATCGCACCGATGACGTTGGTGACCTTGTTGACGTCGAGAAGCCCGCTGGCCAGCACAAGCGCGACCATGAGCAGTGCGCCGACCCAGGTCGGCAGCCCCCACTGCTGGTTGAGGTTGGCGCCGGCGCCGGCGAACATGACGAAACCGGTGCTGAACAGCGTCACGATCACCCCCAGATCGAGGACGCGGGAGAAGATCGGGTGCGAGACCCGGTCGAACACCTCGCCGTGCTCGGCGGCCTGGAAATAGGAGCCGAGCTGGAGAATGATCATCGCCATCACGGTCATGACCACGGCCGACAGCACCACCCCCCACAGCCCGTTGATGCCGAAGCCGACGAAGTACTGCATGACTTCCTGACCGGACGCGAAGCCTGCGCCGACGATGATGCCGACGAAGGCGAGCGCTACACGAAGAACTTGCACAATCATGGCGTAATCGTACTCACAAACAATCGCACCCCGTTGATAGTTTGAAGATTAAACCATCTCGTGTATGTTCGCTGACATGACAACGTTCACCAATGCTTCCGCTGTTCTCGCCCGCCTCGTCCTCGGCGTCGTGCTCATCGCCCACGGCTGGGACAAGTTCGCCATGACCGGCCTTGAGGGCATCTCCGGCTACTTCGCCTCCATCGGCATCCCGGCCGCCGGCGCCGCCGCCCCGCTCGTCGCCGCCTTCGAGATCATCGCCGGCATCCTCATCATCCTGGGCCTGGGCACCCGCATCGTCGGCGGCCTGCTCGCCCTCCAGATGCTCGTCGCCGCCCTCACCGCCCACGTCGCCTACGGCATCTTCGCCGCCAACGGCGGCTGGGAGCTTGTCGGCGTCATCGGCGCCGCCGGCCTGCTGCTCGCCGCCCACGGCGCCGGCGCCTGGTCCGTCGACTCCGTCCTCGCCGCCCGCCGCACCACCACCACCGAGACCCGCACCCCGGCCTACGCCTAACCCCCGGGCTACGATGTAGCCGTGAACCGCCCCCTCGAACTGCTGCCCGTCGATCCCCACCACCCGACCGCCATCCTCGGCGATCTGGAGGAGGCGATCGCCGGGCAGCGTTCCCTTTTGCCGGTCCCCGCCCACGACGCCGCCCGGCGCGAACTGCTGCGCGCCACCCTCGCCCCCGGCACCCCCGTCGACGAGGACACCGCCCTCGTCGTGGCCACCTCCGGCTCCACCGGACCGCCCAAGGGCGCGCTGCTCTCCCCCGTCAACCTCGTCAGCTCCGCCGACGCCACCCACCGATTCCTGGGCGGGGCGGGCCAGTGGCTGCTGGCCATGCCCGCCCACCACATCGCGGGGCTGCAGGTGCTCGTCCGCTCCCTGGTCGCCGGCGTCGACCCCCTGGCCATCGACGTCTCCGCGGGCTTCTCCGTCCCGGCTTTCGCCGCCGCCTCCCGGGAACTCGCCGAGACCGGCGACCGCGTCTACACCTCCCTGACCCCGCATCAGCTGGGCAAGGCCATGGACAGCCTGGAAGGTATCGAGGCCCTGCGGCTCTTCGACGCCGTCCTCGTCGGCGGCGCCGCCATCAACCCGACGCTGCTCGCCGCTGCGCGGGCCATGCAGATCACGGTCGTCACCACCTACGGCTCCTCCGAGACCTCCGGGGGCTGCGTCTACGACGGCACCCCCCTGCCCGGCGCGCAGGTGGAGGTCGACCCCGACGGGCGTATCCATCTCGGTGGCCCCATGATCGCCCACGGTTACCGCAACATGCCCGGACACGAGGCCTTCGCCCGTCCCGGCTGGTTCGCCACCTCCGACGGCGGTCGGTTGGACGGGGGGAAGTTGACCGTCACCGGCCGCCTCGACGCGGTCATCGATTCCGGGGGCATGAAACTGCACCCCGAAGTCCTCGAAAGGGAGATGCTGCAGGTGCCGGGAGTCTCCGAGGCCTGCGTCGTCGGAGTCCCCCACGAACGCTTCGGTCAGGCCATCGTCGCCGCCTACGTCGGCGAGGCCGAGGTCGGCGACGTCCTCGACGGACTGGCCCACCTGCCCCGCTGGCAGATCCCCAAGGACATTCGCCGCGTAACACAGCTGCCCCTGATCGGGCCGGGCAAAGTGGACCGGCAGGGCGTCGTCAAGCTCTTCAACGCGCGGCCTTGAGCACCGCCACGTCGTCGTCGGTGTAGGCCTGCGCGATCTGGGCGTCATTGCCGCCGAACATCGTGTTGTGGAAGGACAGCGCCGTCATCTGGGTCGCCGGGATCACCGCGAAATTGCGGGACTGCCCCGACACCTGCCGCACCTCATGGCCCGAACGCAGGGCACACAGGTGCAGCCACACGTCGTCGGCGCGCGGACTGACCCCCATGAAACGCGTGCCCTGCCCGACGACGTAGGAGATGAACGAGGCCGGGTAGAGCACCCCCGAGACCCCGGTGGCGAAATTGCGGGCGGTGGGACGGGTGCCGGTCACCGGTTTCCAGCGCCGGTAGGGCGCGACCCCCTCGTCGTTGAGCTTGACCCGGTGCGCCCGGTGCGCCACGATCCGATCCGGGCTGATGTCGTTGGCGAGCACCAGCCGCTCGAGGAACCACTCGGGGTAGATGATGTCGTCGTCGGCCGTGACCACCCGGGTGGCCGTGCCCGCCACGTCGTTGAAGGTCCCCCAGTACTTGGTGTGCGGACCATAGTCCCCATCCGAGCAGCGCACCCGCAGCCCCCGGTCGACGAGGCGGCGCAGCGGGGCCGGCCACGGCGCGTCAAAGTCCTTCTTGTCCAGCCACAGCACCATCGGCGCGACCATGTTGCCCCGGGCCAGGGACTCCAGCGCGTAATGGACATGCGCCAGCCGGGCGCCGTGGGTGGTCATGGAAATGACCACGCCGGCGGGGGTGGCGTCCGGCAGCCGCTCCCTCGACACCCGGTTGAGGATGGCCAACGGAACCAGCCGCACCAGGGTGACCACCAGACTGACGGCCTGACCAAGCCCATAACGAATCCACATACGCACCTTCCCGTTCGGACTTGTTCACTCTAGACCCTCCCGGACACTTCGCCGACGAATGAGGAACAATGTTGACCATGTCTACAACGCGTTACCCCGCAACCCGGCGCGACTGGTTTCAGGCCGCCCGCCCCCACACCTGGGCCAACGCCTGGGCGCCGGTCATCGTCGGCACCGGCGCCGCCGCCTACGACGGGGCCTCCCACCACTGGGGCCGCGCCCTGCTGGCGCTCATCGTCGCCTGGGCGCTGATCATCGGCGTCAACTACGCCAACGACTACTCCGACGGCATCCGCGGCACCGACGAGGACCGCACCGGCCCGGCCCGCCTCACCGGCGGCGGACTGGCCAAACCCGCGCACGTGAAGCGGGCGGCGTTCATCGCCTTCGGCGTCGCGGCGGTCGCCGGCGTCGCGCTCTCGCTGTGGTCGGCCTGGTGGTTCATCCTCGTCGGCGCCGTCGCCATCCTCGGTGCCTGGTTCTACACCGGAGGCAAGAACCCCTACGGCTACCGGGGGCTCGGCGAGGTCGCCGTCTTCGTCTTCTTCGGCCTCGTCGCCGTGCTCGGCACCCAGTACACCCAGTCAGGCTCGATCACCTGGGTCGGCGCACTGGCGGCCGTGGCCATCGGGTCGATCTCCGCGTCGGTCAACCTGGCCAACAACATCCGCGACATCCCCTCCGACCGCGACACCGGCAAGATCACCCTCGCCGTGCGCCTCGGCGACACCGGATCCCGGCGCCTTTTCACCATGCTGTCCTCCGTTCCCTTCATCGTCTCCCTCATCTACTTCTTCGCGTGGTGGCCGCTGATGCTCGGCGTGGTCGCCTCTCCCCTGGTGGCCCCGGGCAACCTGGCGATGCGGCGCGGGGTGGCCGGCCGCGACCTCATCCCGGTCATCGGCTCCACCGGAAAGGCCATGCTCGCCTGGGCCGTCATCACCGCCATCGCCATGTTCGTCGGCGGGTACGTGCGCTGAGTCGGATCGGGGGCCTGGGGCGGGCGTCCCCGGGAAATCCCGACACCCAGGGTGAGAACCCCAGGGTGAGTCCGTTTCGGGCCCCAAACACCAGGGTCACCGCTGACCCGGGGGTTCTCACCCTGGGGTTGGTGATTTCCGTGGGGCGGGAAAAGTGGGGTCCCGACCGGTCCACGGATCTGCGCCCACGACACACCGACGGGCACCGCCGCCCGAGCCGGACGTATGATCTAGCGGCATACTCCTGAGAGGCGGGATTCTCCCTTGTTAGACGTCATCACCGGCTTCGCCATCGTCTTCGCGGTCATCGCCGTCGGCTGGCTGCTGTCCAAGCGCGGCGTGATCGGCGAGGGCGAGCAGCGGATCATGTTCAACCGGGTGGCGTTCTACGCGGCCAGCCCGGCACTGATCTTCTCCAGCGTCGTCGTGGCCGACCCTGACAACTTCCTCTCCCCCGTCGTGCTGGTGATCAGCGCCGCGACGGTGCTGACCTCGCTGGTCTACGTCGTCGCCTCGCGCCTCTTCTTCCGGATGGACGTCCCGAAGACCACCATGGGCGCGTCGGCCTCGAGTTACTACAACTCGGTCAACATCGGCCTGCCGGTCTCGCTCTACGTGCTCGGCGACGCCACCCACGTCGTGCCCACCCTGGTGGTCCAGATGGGCCTGTTCACCCCGATCATCCTCGGTTTCCTGGGCTCGGATTCCGGCCAGGGCTCGACGCGCCGGCGCGTCCTCACCAGCATCCGCACGGCGATGACCTCCCCGGTGGTGCTCGCCGCGCTGGGCGGCATGCTCATCGCCTACCTGGGGTGGACGGTGCCGGCGCCAATCCTCGCGCCACTGCAGATTCTGGGCGGGGCCTCGGTCCCGATGATTCTCATGAGTTTCGGCGCCTCGCTGACCGTGGGCGGCATCCTGGCCTCGGACCGGGTCGCGACGGTGGTCTCGACCGCGCTCAAGGTGGCCGGCATGCCGCTGATCGCCTGGTTGCTGTGCGGGCTCTTCGACGTCTCCCCCGAGCTGACCTACATGGCGGTCATCCTGTCCGCGCTGCCCACGGCGCAGAACATCTACAACTACGCCGCCACCTACCGGCGGGGCGAGGTCATCGCCCGCGACACCGTCTTCCTGACGACCTTCCTGTCGATGCCGGCGATGCTGATGGTCGCCTTCCTGCTCGGCGGCTAGCGGGATTCCAGCTCGCTGCGGACCCACTGCTTGCGGGCCTTGCGTTGGGCGTCCCAGGCGGCGACGGCGGCGTTGGCCTCCAGGCGCATCTTCGGGAAGATCAGCATCGAGAGCGGGAACGCCACGATCAGGGCGAGCAGGGCACTCATCACCACCGGCACCGGGGCGCCGATGAGCCCGGCGAGCGCCGCGATGACGACGGTCAGCGCGACGAACAGCCCCAGGCGCGCCAGACCGTACTTGAGGGCGGCGCGGTTGGCCCGCTTGCGGACCTCCGGATCCAGCTCCGGCGGCTGAGCGGCGGCTCCGGCCGGCTGGGACGGGTTCGGGGTCTGGTCGTTGTTAGTCACAAGTGGCGATCCTACCCATCACCCCGTCAATCGAAAGTCGCAACCCTGGCGGGAGTAGACTGGTGGGTCAACACGCGACAAGGGAAGGTGATGTCACCCCATGGGACGAGTACTGCTTCTCATCCTCATCATCGTGGCGGTGATCCTGCTGTGGAAGGCCTTCGGCCCGGGCACCTGGAACCGCCAGAACCGGAGTTCCGCCCCCGAACAGCCCGCCATCAAGGGTCCCGACGACGACGAGGATTTCCTCTGGCGCCTGGAAAAGGACGCCTTCAAGCAGCGCCGGGAGAAGGAGGCCCAGGAGCGGGCCGCCCGCGAAGAGGAGGAACGTCGGCGCCGCCGCGAAGAACGCGGCGAACCCGAGGCTTAGTCCCCGGCGGTCCCGTCGGCGTCGACCAGCACCCAGTCCAGGTGCAGCACCTCGGCAACCGCCAGGACCTTCTCCCAGCGCACGCCGGTGCCGCCACGCTCGATCGTGTGCAGAGTTGAGCGGGAGACTCCGGCCTCCTCGGCGACGTCCTGCTGACGACGGCCGAGTTCCCGACGGCGATCGGCTAGTCGCGCGCCGAGCGCCTGCAGCCGCGGATCATCGCTGGCTGGCTTGCCCGGCTTGTTGCGCGGGCTCGACATCGTTTTTTTGACAGGCTCCACGTTTCGCAGTCTACCGCTGTCGGGGGCTTTGTTTAGCCTGTACTTATGAACCAGATCCCGGAACCTTCAGCCGAGACCCTCACTTCCGCCCGCCGGGTGGAACCGGACGCGGTCATTTTCGACATGGATGGTGTGGTCACGGACACATCCGCCGTGCACGCGCGGGCGTGGAAGACACTCTTCGACGAGGCCCTCCCCTCCCTCGCCCCCGCGGGAGCCCAGCCCCGGCCCTTCGACGTCACCTTCGACTACCGCACCCACGTGGACGGCAAAACACGCGAGGACGGGGTGCGTGATTTTCTCCTCTCCCGCGACGTCGTGGTCGAGGAGACGACCGTCGACGAACTGGCCGCCAGGAAGCAGGGCTACTTCGACGCCGCGCTGGCGGCCGACGGGGTCCGGGTCTTCCAGGACACCGTTGCGCTCATCCGCCGCCTCCGCGAGGCCGGCCTGCCCATCGGCCTGGTCACCGCCTCCCGCAACAGCGAGGCCGTGCTCGGCGCCGGCGGCATCCTCGACCTCTTCGACGTGCGCGTCGACGGCAACACCGCCCGCGACCACCGGCTGGCGGGCAAGCCGGCCCCGGACATGTTTCTCCGGGCCGCCACCGCCCTCGGGGCGAGCCCGCACAACACGGTCGTCGTCGAGGACTCCACCAGCGGCGTGGCGGCCGCGTTCGCGGGAAAATTCGGCCTCATCCTCGGCGTCCTCCGGGACAAGGACACCGCCGGCGACGCCCTCTACGACGCCGGTGCGGACCGCCTGCTGCGCGACCTGGCCACGATCGACCTGCGCCTGGGCTGGTCGGACAAGCTCGACGTCCCCTCGACCCACCTGCTCGCGTACGACTCCCCCGACCCCGAGAAGGAGGGGGAGCGCGAGGCGGCCCTGGGCACCGGCAACGGCTACTGGGGCACCCGCGCTGCCGTACCGGGCACCGTCGACGACGGCGTCCACTACCCCGGCTCCTACCTGGCCGGGGTGTACAACCGCGTGCTCTCCGACCTCACCGACACCGCCGGCGCCGTGGCCGAGACCGAGCACCTGGTGAACACCCCGGACTGGACCTGGGTGCGCATCACCGACGCCGACGGCCACGCGCTGCTGCCTTCCGCGGACGAGATCCTGGATGAGCGCCAGGAACTGGACCTGCGTACCGGCGTCTCGCGGCGCACCACGGTGCGCCGGGCGCCGGACGGGCGCATCACCACCGTCTCGACCCACCACCTGCATTCCCTGGCCGACGCCCACACCGCCGCCCTGCGGGTGGAGGTCATCCCCGAAAACTGGTCCGGCGAGGTCACCGTGCACTCGGCGATCAACGGTGACGTGCGCAACCGCAACGTCGAGGACGATCACGCGCTGGAGACCCGCCACCTGTCGGTCCCGGCGATCCACCACGTCGACGACACCGCCGTCGTCCTGGAGACCCGGACGCTCCAGTCCGACGTCGACGTCGCCGTCGGCACGCGCACCTGGGTCTCCGGCGGCGGGGATCCCGCCCGCGCCGACGGCCCCCGCCTGGCCGGCGACGTCTGGCGGACCCCGGCCCGCGCGGGCGAGCCGCTCTACGTCGACAAGCTCGCCGTCGCCGTCACCTCCCGCGACCCCGCCCTGTCCACCCCGCTTCTCGACGCCACCAAACGTCTCGAGCGCACCGGGTCCGTCGCCGAGGTCGCCGCCGCCTCCGCCGCGGCGTGGAGCAAGCTCTGGAACGTCTTCAACGTCCAGCTCGAGGCCGGGCGAACCAACCACCGGGCGCTGACCTTCAACACCTTCCACGTCCTGCAGAACACCGCGCTGGCCTCCCGCGACCTCGACGCCGGCACCCCGGCCCGGGGCCTGCAGGGCGAGGGCTACCGCGGACACGTCTTCTGGGACGAGCTGTTCGTGTACCCGACCCTGAGCCTGCGCCAGCCCGCGCTCACCCGCGCCCTGCTGATGTACCGCTATCGTCGCCTCGACGAGGCACGCCACGCCGCCCTGCTGGAAGGCGGCCAGGGTGCGCGTTTCCCCTGGCAGTCCGGCTCGGACGGCCGCGAGGAGACGCCCTCGCAGCTGTACAACCCGATGACCGGGGAGTGGATGCCCGACAACTCCCACAACCAGTACCACGTGGGTCTCGACGTGGCCTACGCCGTCTGGCAGTACTACAAGGCCACCGGCGACCAGGCGTTCCTCACCGACCACGGTGCGGAACTGCTCATCGAGGTCGCGCGCTTTTTCGTGACCAGGGCCGTCTACGACGAGAAGGCCGACCGCTACTCGCTGCACGGGATCATGGGCCCGGACGAGTTCCACGACGGCTACCCGGACGCCCCGGGCCAGGGCCTGCGCGACAACGCCTACACCAACGTCCTGACCTCACGGATCCTCAATTGCGCCGGGGAGGCGCTGCGGCTGCTCGACCCGCACGACAGCGAGGCCCTGCGCTCCCGCCTGGGTCTCAGCGACACCGAGGTGGAGACCTGGGACCATATTTCCCGTCGCCTGCGGCTGGTGTTCCACACGGACGGAGTCCTCAGCCAGTTCGACGGTTACGAGGAACTGGAGGAACTCGACTGGGAGGGCTACCACGAGAAATACGGCGACATCGGCCGGATGGACCTTATCCTCGCGGCCGAGGGCGACAGCCCGAACCGCTACAAGGTGTCCAAGCAGGCGGACGTGCTCATGCTCTTCTACCTCTTCTCCGGGGATGAGCTCGGCGCGGTGCTGGCACGGATGGGCTACCGGATGACCAGGAAGCAGATCGCGGACACCATCGACTACTATGTCGAGCGCACCACCCACGGATCCACGCTCAGCGAGTTCATCCACGCCTGGGCGTACTCCCGCCACGACCTCGACAGGTCATGGGAGCTCTACCAGCAGGCGCTCGTGGCCGACCTCGACAACGAGCAAGGGTCCTCGACGTCCGAGGGCATCCACCTCGGTGTCATGAGCGGCACCGTCGACATGCTCATGCGCGCCTACTCCGGGCTCCAGATCCGCGGCGACGACGTGGTCCTCGACCCGAACCTGCCGCGGGCCGTGCCGGAGGTCGGCTTCCAGATTCATTTCCTCGGCCAGCCGCTTCAGGTGCGGATCACCCAGGACGAGGTGACGCTGCATCTGCACGCCCGGGCGCTGACGCCGTTGGACGTGGTCGTGCGCGGGGTGCATCATCGGCTCAATCCGGGCGATCAGTGGGTGGCGTCGCTGCCGGTGCGGGAGTAGGCCGGGAACTCCCCGGAAACGCAGCGGAGGCGCACCATGGCGGGTGACCACCGCGGTGCGCCTCCGGTGGGGTGCGTCAGTTCAGTCCGGCGTAGGAGTGCAGGCCGGACACGACCAGGTTGATGAAGAAGAGGTTGAAGATCATCGAAGCCAGGCCGACGATGTTGATCAGCGCCGCCTTCCAGTTCTTCCAGCCGGCCGTCGCACGGGCGTGGAGGTAGGCGGCGTAGAGGATCCAGGTGATCAGGGAGACGGTCTCCTTGGGGTCCCAGCCCCAGAATCGGCCCCAGGCGGCCTCGGCCCAGATGGCGCCGAGCAGGATGCCCACGCCGAAGGTGGGCAGCGTGACGATCGCGGCGCGGTAGGCCAGCGCGTCGAGCTTCTTGGCGGTCGGCAGCGGTTTGGCCAGCGCCCCGAAGAACCCCTTCTCCTGGCCGGGGGCCTGCCAGATGCGCAGCAGGTAGAGCAGCGACGCAACGCCGGAGACGATGCCGATGGAGGCGCCGATCGCGACGGTGCTGACGTGGATGGGCAGCCAGTTGGACTGCAGCGCCGGGACGACCGGGGCGGACTCTGCGTAGAGTTCGGTGCCGCCGTAGAACATCAGGGCGAGCATCGGGGTCAGCACCCACGGCCACAGCGAACGCCAGGACCGGCGCTGCAGCGCGACGGCGGCGGCGATCATGACGCCCAGGGAGATGCCGAGCATGTACTCGTAGAGGTTGCCGAGCGGGAAGCGCTCGGTCGCCACGCCGCGCAGCACCCAGGAGGTGGCGTGCAGGAGGATGCCGACCCAGACCAGGGCCTGCGTCATGCCGGAAAGTTTGTCGGCGCGGGCCTCCCGCCCGGCCAGCTCGCCGTCGCTGAGCTGCTCGTCGTTGGCGTCGCTTGCCGACGCCGGAACGCCGTCGTCGACCAGCGTCGAGCCCGCGTCACCGACGGCGACCCGCTGCGCGACGGAGGCCTCCGCGGGGCGGGTGGCGCGCTCGCGGCGGGCGTCGATGATGCCCTGCATCTTCCCGTAGAAGAACAGCGACACGAACAGCGCCACCACGTAGATGACGAACGCCGACTGGAACGCGATGTCGGAGTAGTTCGAAAGGGTCTGGTTAACAGGCAACATGAATGACTAGGTCCTCGTTCTTAAGGATGATTCGTTCCGTGACGCTACCCCCTCCCCGGGAGGTTGGGCAATAGCCGGGTCTAGCGGGAGACCCCCACGTTGATGATGTCGTCGTCGACGAGCCCGTCCTCCTCGACCTCGTCGGCGTCGGGCAGCTCGAGGATGCCGCGGGCGATCCTGTCGAACTCCGGGCCCCAGCCGGCGCGGTCGGTGCGGGCGAGGCCACCGAGCTCGACGCGGGTGGTCCCGTCGGCGAGCTGCTCGAGGCGGATGAAGATGCGGCGGCGCTTGATCACCAGGGAACCCACCAGGGATCCGAGCATCACCAGCGTGGAGACGAGCACCCAGTTCTGGAAGGGGTCGTGGGAGATCTGGTAGTTCGCGAACTCCGCGGCCCCGTCAAAGGTGACGGTCGTGCCGTCGTCGAGCGTGACGGACTCCCCCTTCTCCAGGTTGACGCGCTCGATGCGCTGCAGCTGGCCGGAGTGGATGAGTGAGGGGTCGAGCTCGAAGATGGACTGGCCGCGGCCGGTGTCCAGGCCCGCGTCGCCGCGGTAGACGTCGATGGCCACGGCCGGGTCCCGCATCGCGGGGTAACCGGACTGCAGCAGCTCACCGTTGTCACCGGCCCACTCGGCCGTCGGCGCGAACAACCCCTGGATGGCGATCTGGTTCTGGCGACGCTCGTAGAGGTCCGGGTACATGCCGGCCGGCGGATCAAAGCGCATGACGCCAGAGGAGAGGAAGAAGGTCGGGTCGGTCGGCTGCCACTGCAGCATCTGGGTCCGGGACTCGCCGTCCGGCCAGGTGACGGTGAACTGCGGGGCGAAACCGTGGCCCTGGAGGTAGACGCGGTCGCCGGCGATGCGCAGCGGGTGGTTGACCTGCAGCTGGTAGTCCGTCCAGGTCTCCGGATCGCTCGTGACGTCCTCGCCCAGCGCGTAGGAGATGTCGGAGGTGAACATCTCGGCCTGGCCATTCGCCAGGTAGTCGGCGTAGAAGTTGTGCGCGACGAAGCAGAACGGGGTCAGGCCGGTGCCATCGAAGAGCGCGCCGGCGCGGAAGGAGTCGAAGTTCGACGTGGAGGTGTTGCAGAACTCCTTCGACTGGTTGACCGGCAACGCGGACTCCGCCTGGGACTCGGTGACCACGATCGTGTGGCCCTCGTAGTAGACGATGCGGCCGGCGACCATGGTCAGCATCATCGCCACCAGGGCCAGGTGGAAGATGAGGTTCGCCAGCTCACGGCCGTAACCGCGCTCCGCGGAGATGGAGTAGACGCCCGCGCGGTCCTCCGCCGCGCTCGTCTCCTTGACGTGCCAGCGCTTGAGCTGGCCCAGGGTGGTGGCACGGACCTCGGCGAAGGAGTGCTCGACGGTCCCCTCCATGTGCAGGGGCAGGCGGTGCAGGTACTTCGGGGCCTTCGTCGGCGGGGTGCGGTACGCCTTCCAGTGGTCGACGGAGCGCGGGATGATGCAGCCGATCAGCGAGATGATCAGCAGGACGAAGATGGCGACGAACCAGGGCGACTGGAAGACGTCGAAAAGCATGAGCTTGTCGTAGATCTCCGCCAGTCGGCCGTTGTTGGCGAGATAGTCGTTGACGTTCGTCTCGTTGAGACTGCGCTGCGGCAGCAGCGCCCCCGGGATGGCCGCCAGCGCCAGCAGGAACAGCAGCGCCAGGGCGGTGCGCATGCTGGTCAGCCAGTGCCACGATTTCTTGAGCAGGGAGGTGACGGTCTTCACGTGGGTAGTTCTCCGAACGTCGCTAGATGATTGTGGTGCCGAAATCGACCGTCAGCATGCGGGCCCAGCCGATGAAGTAGTTCCAGGCGCCCGACAGCAGCAGCACGCCCACGACGATCATGGCGACGCCGCCGAGGATCTGGATCGTGCGGGAGTGACGCCGCAGGAAGCCGATGGAGGTCATCGCCCAGTTCGCGCCCATGGCCACCAGCAGGAACGGCAGGCCCAGGCCCAGGCAGTAGCCGATGATGAGGATGACGCCGCGGACGGCGGTCATGCCCTCGGTGCCGGCGGAGACCGAGATGATCGCCGCCAGGGTGGGGCCGAGGCACGGCGTCCAGCCGAGGGCGAAGACGCCGCCGAGCAGCGGGGCGCCCAGCCAGGAGGTCCACTTCTTCGGCTGCAGGCGAGTGTCGCGCTGCAGCGCCGGGACCATCCCGATGAACACCAGGCCCATGATGATGGTGACGACGCCACCCAGACGCATCAGGGTGCCCGTGTTCAGGGACAACATGCTGATGAATCCGAAGGCGGTGACCGTCAGCAGGACGAAGACGACGGTGAAGCCGAGGATGAACAGGCCCGCGGCGCCGACGACGGCCCACTGGCGTTTCCTGGCCACGACCACGCCGTGTTCCTTGTCCATGGCCATCTCCCCGCCGACGATGCCGGTCAGGTAGGACATGTAGCCCGGCACCAGCGGCACGACGCAGGGCGACGCGAAGGAGACGAGGCCGGCCAGCGCCGCCGCGAGAATGCCGATGAGCAGCGGCCCGGACACGGCCGCGTCAGCGAAAGCCCCGCCGACGTCCGACTGGGCCAGAAGGAGGGTGTCCACGCTTAAGCCTGTTCCTCAAGGACGGGGCGGACCGCGTCCATGATCTCGTCGAAGGTCACGGCCTGGAGGAAAACGGTGGCCGGACGGTGCTGGCGATCCAGCACGATGGTGGTGGGGATGACCGAGGTCGGCACACCGCCCAGCGCGAGGGCGGACTTGAAGGGCGGATCGTAGACCGAGGGGTAGGTCACGCCGTTGTCGGTCTTGAAGTCCTGGGCGATCTCCGGCTGGTAGTCGCGGACGTTGATGCCCAGCACCGTGCCGCCCTGCTTCTGCAGTTCCTCGTGCGCCAGCTGCAGGTCGTCGACCTCGGCGCGACAGGGGGCGCACCACTGTCCCCAGGCGTTGAGGACCACGACCTGGCCGGCGAAATCGGAGAGTTGGATCTCCTGCGTCTGGTCCATCAGCGAGGGCCCGCCGAAGTTGCCGACCGGCTGCCGCTCCGACTCCTCGTAGCGGATGATCGTCTCACCGCCGGGCGAGTGGAACTGGAAGGTGCCGCCCACGGCCACGGCGTTCTGGGAAGCGCCCTCCTCCTGCGCGCAAGCGGCCAGGAAGGTGGCCGAGCCCGCCAGCGTCAGCCCGAGAAAGCTACGGCGATTCAGCTGCATCTCTTAAAGATCCTTCGCGGGCTCGGAGTACTTGATCTCCGTGAGGGTGTCGTCCTGGAAGATCAGCGAACTGACGCTGGCCAGGTCGCACTGGCGATCCAGCGGGCTGTGCGGCAGCCGCATCTCACGGACCGCGCGCTGGACGATGACGATCGGCAGCTGGTGGCTGACCAGGATCGCTTCGTGGCCCTCCGCCTGGGCGCGGGCGCGGGCGATGGCGTCGCGCATGCGGGCGAGGATCTCCTCGTAGGGCTCGCCCCAGCTCGGCAGGTTGGGGTTGGTCATCAGCTGCCACCGGATCGGGTTCCACAGCTGGGAACGCCAGCCCTTGGTGCGCAGGCCCTCGTAGTGGTTCCAGGACTCGATGAGATCCTCGTCGGTCTCCACCTGCAGCCCGGTGACCTCGGCGAAGGGTTCGGCCGTCTCCTGGGCGCGGGTCAGGGGGCTGGCCGCCAAGTAGGTGACGTCGTGGCCGGTGAAGGCCGCGGCGGTGCGGGCGGCCTGGCTGCGGCCGCGGGAGGAGAGATGGTACTCCGGGAGCCGGCCGTAGAGGATCTGGCCTGGGTTGTGGACCTCACCGTGCCGGACAAGGTGAACGATGGTGGTGCTCAAGACTGTGGTGTCCTATCTGATTACTGGCCCGAGGTGGCTGCCGCGGCTGCACGTGCGGCCGGGGCCAGCGCGCGCTCGATCAGTTCGAAATCATCGTCCGTCAGCGCGGTGGAGACAAACCAGGTCTCGAACGCGCTCGCCGGCGGGTAGACGCCGCTGTCGAGCAGCGCGTGGAAGAACGGGGCGTAGCGCCAGGTGTCGGCGGCCTTCATGTCGGCGAAGTCATGTCCGGCGCCCTCGGCGAAGCGGACGGAGAACATCGAGGAGGCGCGCTGGATGTGGTGCGCGACGCCCTCCTTCGTCAGCGCCTCGGAGATCAGGCCGGTGAGCCGGTCGGCGTTGGCCTGCAGTACCGGGTAGATGTCCTCGTCGGCCAGCGTCAGCGACGCCAGCCCCGCGGCCATGGCGACCGGGTTTCCGGAGAGCGTGCCCGCCTGGTACACGGGGCCGTTGGGGGCGAGGTGGTCCATGATGTCGGCGCGGCCGCCGAAGGCCGCCGCCGGCAGGCCACCGGAGACGACCTTGCCGAAGGTGGTGAGGTCGGCGGCGACGCCGTCGACCCCGTACCAGCCCTGGTAGGACGTGCGGAAACCGGTCATGACCTCGTCGAGGATGAGCAGCGCCCCGTCGGCGTGGGCGATCTCCTTGAGCGCGGCGTTGAAGCCCTCGGCCGGGGCGACGGTGCCCATGTTGCCGGCGGCGGCCTCGGAGATGATCGCGGCGATCTCCCCCGGATGCTCGGCGAAGGCCTGCCTCACGGCGACCAGGTCGTTGTAGGGGACGACGATGGTGTCGGCCGCCGAGGCGCCGGTCACGCCCGGGGAGTCCGGGAGGGCGAAGGTGGCCACGCCCGAGCCGGCTGAGGCGAGCAGGGAGTCGACGTGGCCGTGGTAGCAGCCGTCGAACTTGAGGATCTTCGAACGGCCGGTGAAGCCGCGGGCCAGGCGCACCGCGGACATGGTCGCCTCGGTGCCGGAGTTGACCAGTCGGACCTGTTCGACGGAGGTGCGGTCGATGATGGCCTGGGCCAGGTCGATCTCCGCCTCGGTCGGCGCCCCGAAGGACAAGCCCTTGTCGATCGCCGCGTGCACCGCGTCGCGGATCTCCGCCCGCGCGTTGCCGTTGATCATCGGGCCCCAGGAGTTCACCAGGTCGACGTAGGTGTTGCCGTCGACGTCGTGAAGCTTCGAGCCCTGCGCGGACTCGATGAAGCGGGCCTGCCCGCCGACCGACCCGAACGCGCGGACCGGGGAGTTGACGCCGCCAGGGATGACGGCACGGGCGCGCTCATGAAGTTCAGCGGAACGCGCGGTGTTCTGGGACGTCGGGGTCTGCCTGGGGGTCTGCTCAGTCATGCGGAACATTGTAGGTAATGAATCCGGGGTAATCCATACGGTTGATATGGCGGGGGCAATCACTTCTGGCGACTTCCGATCCGTTGGTCCACCATGGACGGCATGAAGATTGCATTCCTGGGCCTCGGCCGCATGGGCACGGAACTCGCCCTCCATCTCATCGCCGGCCACGACCTGACCGTCTGGAACCGTTCGAAGGACAAGACCGTCCCGCTTGCCGACGCCGGCGCCACCGTCGCCGACACCCCGGCCGCCGCGGTCGCCGACGCCGACCTGGTGATCACCTCACTGTTCGGCCCGGAGGCCGTCCGCGAGACCGTCGTCGAACCGGGACTCATCCCCGAGGGCGTGACCTGGGCGGACTCCACCACCATCTCGCCCGACGACGCCCGGGAGTTCGCCGCCGCCGTCGACGGCTTCGTCCACATCCCGGTCGTCGGCACGCTGGGCCCGGCCCGCGCCGGCGGCCTCGGCGTCTACGTCGGATCCCCCGACGCGACCCGGCGCCAGCTCGTCGCCGACGTCGTCACCCCCTGGACCGCCAAGAACCCCGACCGCCTCAAACAGGTCGACACCGCCGCCAAGGCCGCGACCGGCAAGCTGCTGGCCAACCTCGCCCTCGCCGTGACCGTCCAGGGCGTGACCGAAGCGCTGCACCTGGGTGCGGCGGAGGGCGTGGCTGAGGCGGAGGTCCTCGACATGCTCGACTGGACCGGCCTGGAGTTCATGAAGAACATGAAGACCCCGTTCATTCTCGGGGAGCGCTCGACCTCCCCGGGCGATTTCACCGTCGACGCCATTGCCAAGGACGCGGGGCTGATGCTCGACACCGCCGAGGAGGAGCTGCCCGGCGTGGCCGCCGCCCTCGCCTCCCTGCGTGCGCAGCAGGAGGCGGGGCGCGGCGAGCACGACTTCTCGGCGGCGGTGGTCTACCGCGGTGAGGCCTAGCCGCCTCAGGCGGCTCAGGCGGCTCAGGCGATGAACACCTGCATCCCCGGCCCGTCGCAGCGCACCACGTCGACGTCGCGGGCGCAGGAGAACGTCTCCGCTCCCCCGGTCGACGGCAGGTAGACGTTGATGCGGCGTTCGGTCCGGCCGTCGTGCCCGAAGCCACGGATGAACTCGTCCCGGACCAGCTGCGCGTCCCCCTCCGGGATGTCGCCGGTGGTCCAGATCGAGTTGAGGTCGCCGGGCGGTTCATCGTTGACCACCGTGGCGGAGGGGGCCACACCCTCGCGGGCGGTGAATCCCTCGGTTTCGGTGACGGTCGCGGGGATGCCCGCCACTTCGGTGGTCACGACGGTCGTGGTCACCACCGGTGGCCCGCCCAGGGGCATGCCGGGGGCGCGCAGAATCAGCAGGAGAACCGCCGCCACCAGGATCGCGAGCACCGCGATGACGGCGCCTCGACGTGACGCGCCCATCTACCGGGCGCGCCGGCGGGCCCGACGCTCCTCGCCCTCCTTGGCGGGGGCGTCGGCCCTCTCGAGTTCGTCCTCGGACGCGACCTGGCGAGCCAGGGCGGTGCGGGACTGGGCGGAGAGAATCATGGCGGCCGCGGCGGCGACCAGGCCGGCGATGGCCACGGTGTTTGGCCAGCCGGTGCCCAGCCCCCCGTAGAGACCGAGGCCGGCGCTGATCGCGCTGAGGATGGACATCAGCAGCAGGACGGTGACGATCCAGCGCTTGGAGGTGTCCATCCACGCGATCGGGTACACCGTCAGGGCCGCGAGGATCAGCAGCACCAGCGGGACGATGACGTTGGGCTCCCACCTGTTCATCAGTGCGACGAACAGGCCCACGACGATGAGGACGGCGATGATGAGGCCCGCCAGCTGCGAGCGGCGCACGGCCTTGATGATGCGGTCCGCCCGCTGCGGGTCGACCTGAGGGTGTGAGCTCATACAGCGCAGGCTACCTAGATGTGTGCCGGAGCACACAACTGCCGGGGGTGGGCTACCCCACCAGACGGGCGACGGCCGCGTGCGCGTCGGCGATGACGGCGGGAATGCCGACGCCGCCGGCCCAGGCGCCGGTGACCTCCAGCCCGTCCACCTCGGCGATGAGCTCGCGGACGCGGGCGACGGTGGCCAGGTGGTTCTCGTCGTAGCGGGGCAGGCCACCGAACCAGCGCTGGGTGTAGATCTCGGACAGCCCCGCCTCCCGGCCGTCGAAGCCGGTGATGGTCTTGAGGTCGTCGAGCGCCCAGTCGACGAGGTCGTCCTCGTCGGCGCGGGTGATCTCGTCCTCACCGAAGCGGCCGAAGGAGGCGCGCACCAGGGCGCCGCCCTGATGCGCCAGGTGCGGCCACTTCTTGGAGGAGAAGGTGAACGCCTTCACCTTGACGCCGTCCTGGTCGGTGGCGATGAGCACGCCGGAGTTGTCCGGGAGCCCCTCCTCGCTGTCGAACTTCATGCCGACGACCACGGAGTTGGCCAGTTTGACGGACTTGAGCGTCTCGCCGGCCTCGGGGGCCAGCGACTTCAGCAGCAGCGCGGTCGTCGGGGCGGGGGTGGCCAGGACGAGCTTGTCGTAGGGCGCCTCGGCGCCCGTGAACATGAAGCCGTCCTCGTCACGCGTGATGGCGGAGACGAAGACGTCGAGGTAGATGTCGGCGCCGGACTGCTCGGCGAGTTCCTCGTAGAGCTGGGCGAAGCCGCCGGCGAAGGCGCCGAAGACCGGGTCGGCGGAGCTGGGCGCCTTGGAACGGGCGAACTCGCAGCTGCGCACGGCCCCGGAGAGGGTGACCTTCTGCCCCTTCTTCGCCAGGATGTCCAGGGCGTCGGCGAGCTCGGGGATGGTGGCGCGCAGGCCCAGGTCATCGGCGGTGCAGGAGTACACGCCGCCGAGCAGGGCGGAGACGCTGCGGTCGACGACCTCGTCGCCGTAACGCTCGCGGACGAGCTTGCCGACGTTGACGTCACCGCCGATTTTCCAGTCGATGGGCTCGGCGTCGCCTTCGGCGTCGATGCGCGCGGCGGTCTCCGGGGACACCAGGTGCGCCACGGCCTCGGAGGAGCCCGGGATGCCCATGACGCCGCCGGTGGGGAGGGTGGTCGCCTGATCACCGGAGTACAGGATGGAGCGCAGGCCGGACGGGTGGACGATGCTTTCACCCAGGTCGAGGCTCTGGAAGAAGTCGACGGCGTCCTGGCGGCGGAAGAGGAAGCCCTCCGCGCCCATGTCGACGCGGCCGGATTCGAACGGCACGGTCAGCAGCTTGCCGCCGATGCGGTCGGTCGCCTCGAAGACGTCGATGGTGGCGTCGGCGTCGGCGCGCCGGATTTCCAGTGCCGTGGTCAGTCCTGCCAGACCTGCTCCGATGATGGCGTAACGCATTAGTCCTCCTCGTGGATGATGCGGACGGCCTCGGTGATGGCGTCCGCGTCGGTGTTCGGCATGACGCCGTGTCCAAGGTTGAAGATGTGTCCGGTGGCGTGCCCGGCCTCGATGGCGCGGGCGGCCTCGGCCTTGATGCGGGCGACCTCGGAGCGGATGACGCCCGGGCCGGCGAAGAGCATCGCCGGGTCGAGGTTGCCCTGCAGGACCTTCGGTCCGTTGAGGGCGTGGATACGCTCGGCGGCGACGTCGAGCGGGACGCGCCAGTCGACGCCGACCACCTCGGAACCGGCCTCGCCCATGGCGGCGAGCAGTTCGCCGGTGCCCACCCCGAAGTGGATGCGCGGGATGACCCCGTCGACCTCCTTGAGGATTTCCACCGAATACGGCAGGACGAACTCGCGGTAGTCCTTCTCGGTGAGGAACCCGGCCCAGGAGTCGAAGAGCTGCATGGCGTCGATGCCGGCCTCGACCTGGGTCTTGAGGAAGGCGGTGATGGTCGGGACCAGGCGGCGCATCAGCGCGTGCCAGGTCTCCGGCTCGGCGTGCATCATGGCCTTGGTCTTCTCGTGGTTCTTCGAGGGCCCGCCCTCGATGAGGTAGCTGGCCAGGGTGAAGGGGGCGCCGACGAAGCCGATGAGGGCCTGCTTGCCGGTGAGCTCGTCGAGGATGATGCGGATGCCCTCGGCGACCTCGGTGACGTGGTGGTCGAGGATCGGCAGGTTGTCGACGTCCGCGCGGGTGGTGATGGCCTGGTCCATGACCGGGCCACGGCCCGGCACGATCTCGACGCCGACGCCGGCGGCCTTGAGGGGCACGACGATGTCGGAAAAGAGGATGGCGGCGTCCACGTCGTGGCGGCGCACCGGCTGCAGGGTGATCTCCGCGAGCAGTTCCGGCATGAAGCAGGAGTCGAGCATGGGGATGCCTTCGCGGGCCTTCTTGTATTCGGGCAGCGAACGGCCGGCCTGGCGCATGAACCAGACCGGGGTGCGGGTGGGCTTCTTACCGGCGGCGGCGTCCAGGATGGGAGCGCCTTCAAGCTGTCGACGAGTCATAGCAATCGATTATGGCCCAAAAGTTGTAGGGGGTGTGAACGGGGCTAGTCGGCGAGCTCCCTGAGCAGCGTCTCGACACGGCCCTGAATGTCGTCCCTGAGCAGGCGCATCCGCTCCATCCCCTCGATGCCGTCCCTGGAGGGCTCGACGGTGTCCCAGACCTCGAGGGCGCCGCGGGCGTCGGCGGGCAGCTCAACCTGGGCGGAGGTTCCGAGGACGACGACACGGTCGACGGTGGCGAGCAGTTCAGGGTCAATGGGCTTGGGGTGGTCGGCGGTCATGTCCGCGCCGACCTCGGCGACGGCCTCGGCGGATTCGGTGTTCATGCCCTCACCCGGGTCGGTGCCCGCGGAGTGGACGTCAACGTTGAGGTCATTGTCGCGGGCGAACTTGCTGGCCAGCGCGGCTGCCATGCGGGACTTTCCCTTGTTGGAAACACAGACGAAGAGGACGGAAGGAGTGCTCATGTCCTCCAGGATAGGCTGAAAGCGTGACCCACGACTGCATCATCATCGGCGCCGGCCAGGCCGGTCTCGCGTCGGCTTTCTATCTTCGCAGGCAGGGCGTCGAACCCCTGCTTCTCGACGCCCAGGCCTCACCCGGCGGCGCCTGGCTGCACGTGTGGCCGTCGATGACCCTCTTTTCCACGGCCGATTTCTCCAACCTGCCGGGCATGGCGATGCCCGCTTACCGGGGCTTCCCGTCGGCCAGCCACGTGGTGGACTACTTCACCCGCTACGAACGACGCTACGGCTTCGACGTCCGGCGCCCGGTGCGCGTCGGCTGCGTCACCCACGACGGCTCGGAGTTCACCGTGGAGACCGACTCCGGGACCTTCACCGCCCGTACCGTCGTCGCCGCCACCGGCACGTGGGAGACCCCGTTCATCCCCTACTACCCCGGCTCCCTCGCCCGTCCGGGAGGGGACGTCCGGCAGTGGCATTCCGCCGTCTACCCGGGCCTCGCGCCCTTCCGCGGCGCGCGCGTCGCCGTGGTCGGGGCCGCCAACTCCGCCGCCCAGATCGCTGCGGAGCTCACGCTCGACGAGGCCGTCGGCGAGGTCACCTGGTACACCCGCTCCGCGCCGCGCTGGATGCCCGACGACGTCGACGGCCGGGTCCTGTTCCAGCGCAACAGCGTGCGCGCCCTGGCCATCCTCCGCGGGGAGGCGGACCCGGGCAACGACACCGAGCTCGGCGACATCGTCATGCTCCCCGCCGTCCGCCAGGCCCGTGACTCCGGCGCGCTGCGGGCCACGCCGATGTTCACCTCGCTCGACGAGGTCGACGCTGACCACCTGATCTGGTGCACCGGCTTCCGTCCCGCACTGGGCCCCGTGCGCGGGCTTCTCGACGCCCGACGCTCGCCCACCGTCGGCGGGCTTTTCCTGGTCGGATACGGCGACTGGGTCGGGCCGGGCGCCGCCACCATCGTGGGGGTCTCACCCGTCGCCCGCGCCGCCGCCGAATCCGTGGCCGCCTTCCTCCGCGCCGACGCCGCCGAACGACGCTGAGCGTTGTTCGCCGTGGCCGGTTCAGAAGCGCCGGACGCGGTTGGACTGCGCCTCGATGAACACCGAGGAGCCCAGCATCAGCACCGTCGCGGCCATCGGATGCAGCAGACCCGCCATCGAGGCGAGGAGCGCGACGATGTTGTAGGACCACGCGAACAGGATGTTGCGATCGATGATCCGGCAGACCCGGCGCGCCAGGTTGAGCATCTGCGGCACCGCTGAGACGTCGTGGCGCAGGATCACCACGTCCACGCCGTGATCGGAGTTGTGCCGGGCGGTGATGCTCTCCCCGTGCACGAGGTTGAGAGTCTCGGTCGGCCCCATGAGCACCCCGACGTCGGCCACCCGGATGGTGTCGAGCACCGACTCGTCGCCCACCATCGCCACCGTCGCGCCACGGGTGCGGACGCTGCGCACCGCGTGCGGCTTGCGGCCGGGCGCGACGCCGGCCAGGACGTAGTCCAGTCCGAGGCGGTCGGCGAAGCGCCGGGCCACGGGATAGGCGTCGCGGGAGAGCATCATCGTCTCGAGCCCGAGCTCCTCGAGGTCGTCGATTGCCGCCGGGGCGTCCGTGCGGATCGTGTCCGTCAGCGTGATCACGCCCCGGTCGCGCCCCCGCCACCGCACCACCAGCGGCGTGCCACCGGCGGCGACCGCCCGGGACAGGCGCCCCGTCGGCAGCTCAGACATCGTGCGGGGACGCCACAGCACCGCCTCCACCGGACGCGTGGCCAGCGTCCCCGCCTCGTCGGCCAGCGGCAATTCGACCAGGCCGGTGAAGGAACCGTCCTCGGTGATCTCCACCCGGCTGGCCTGGATGAAATGCGGCACGACGGACTGGTCCTCGGTCCCGCGGTCACGGGACTCCCGCGCCGCGTGGACGATGGCCTGGGAGACCGGATGATCGGAGTCGATGACGAGCGCGCCCGCGACCCGCAGAAGAAGCTCCGGGTTCTCCCCCTCTGCGGCGGTGACGTCCTGGACCACCATCTGGTCCTCGGTAAGGGTGCCGAGACGGTTGAACATCACCGTGTCCACGGAATCCAGCTGCCGAATGACGCGCCCGTCACGCAGCATGATGCCGTGCCTCGCCGAGGCCTCAATGCCGTGGCGCACCGCCAGCGCCGTCGACAGGGCCAGCGCCACCGGGGCGACCGAGGCGAGCACCGCCAGCGCCGTCGCGAAGGAGGCGTTGAGGTTGCCGGTGATCATCCACCAGAGGGCGAAGTCCACCAGCGCCAGGGTCAGGGCGGTCGGGATCAGCAGCGCGGCAGTACGGGTCGAGAGCATCGTCGCCCGGTTCTGGTGGTGCGTCGCGGCCGCCACCCAGCGGCGGGTCGCCGCCATGCGGGTGCCGTGCCCGGTACGGGCGACGCGCACCTTGATCCGGCCCTCGACGTTGCGCGTGCCGGCGAACACCGGTGAACCCGGGTTGACCTCGTCCCCCGGTTTCTCGGTGCCGCCCACCGCGCCCGGGGCGATGACCGCGGCGCCGCCGATCACGGAGCCGTCCACCGGGATCACCTCACCCGCCTCCACGATGACGTCATCGCCGACGTTGACCTCCTGGAGGGGCAGGGTCTCGTAGGGGTCGTTCGGGCTGGTCCGGCCGCGCCGGGCCACCTTGACCAGGGAATGCGGGTCGGGACGGCGGGCGTCGATGAGATCCAGGATGCTGGCCCGCGACCGCATCGTCATCAACCTGCCTAAGAGCAGCAGGATGGTCATGCCGCAGGCGACGTCGAGGAAGAGCTCCCCCTCATAGATGGTGCTGTGCTGGATGGCGAACCATTTCGGCCGGGACGTCCATCCGACCGCGCCCGCCTCGGTGAAAATGAGCATGCTCAGGGACCAGAGGTAGGCGGCCACAATCGCGACCGTGCTCGCACCGTCCAGCGCGGTCAGCCCGCGCCGGACGCCCCCGACCAGGGCCCGGTGGAAGGGCCAGGCGCTCCACACGACCACCGGGGCGGCCATGACGACCGCGGCCCACTGCCACCACGGGAACTGCCAGTCCGGGTTGTAGCTGATCACGATAATCGGGAGGCCGAACAGGAGCGCCACATACAGGCGGGCGCGGGTGACGAGGTCCCGGGAGGTGAAGAGCACGTCCTCGGGTTCCTCCTCGTGGGGGGAACGTCCCACCTCGCCCGGCTCATCGTCGAAGAAACCGGCCGCGCGGGCACGCTCCGCGGCCCTGTCCTCCTCCTCCTGCTGACGGCGCAGCCGCCAGGACGGCCGGGTCAGTTTGCTGCGGCGGCGCTGGCTGCGGCGGCGTCGGCCACGGCTGCGCGAATCATGCAGATAACGGTCCGCGGAGGTCTCCGTCATTGTCGCAGTGACCCCGAACTGTGCGAACACGGCGGCGATCTGCCCCGGCGCCACGATGGAGGGCGCGGAGATCCAGGCGGTGTGCTTCGGGAAGACGATACGGACGCGGACGCCCGAGATGGCGTGCAGCGCGTCCTCGATCTCCTCGATGTCCGGCGCCGCCTCCAGGCCCTCGAGGTCGAAAGTGTAGGAGACGTTGGGCAGTTCGGCGGCGTCGGCGTCGCGGTCGTCGAGAAGCAACTGCGACGAGGCCACTGACCCGGTGCCCGGGCGGCTGGTGACCACAGGGCCACCTCCTTCATGGTTGACCGGACCTGTTGTGCACCCGTGATCCTACAACCACGACGGCCGCGGGCTCGAGGGTTCAGGCGTTACGGCGTGCCTCCCACTCTCGATCCATGAAGGCGTTCGAGGAGGGGCGGAACAGCAGGAGCAGGGCCAGGACCAGCAGAACGAGGATGAGGATGCCCGCGAACCCGGTGACGTTGAGGAGGAAGGAGATGAGGTTGAGCATGCTGGTCAGGGTGATCACCGCCGCCAGCCAGCGACGGGCCAGCTTGTGGCCGGTACGCAGCTGGGCCGCCAGCAGCGCCAGGATGACCGCCGCAGTGATGTTCCACACGGCGGTGAAGCGCAGGTTGAACATGTAGGACTGGATGTAGGCGTAGTCGGCGTCCGGATTACCGGGGAATCCGCCGGTGAGCTGAACAAGTCCGGTGGCAATCATGAGGACCGCGGTCCCCAGGATCAGCAGGAAGCCCCAGCGCAGCTGGACCGGCCAGCTCCCGTCCTCCGGGAGAACGACGCGACGTCGCCTGTTCGGGTCGTTGGGGTCCGGCCGGTAGGAGGGGTAGGTGCTGCTCATGAGGGAAGTCCTTGGGTGGTGCGGGAGGGCCCGGGGGCTTATCGGGATGTCGGTGGACGCGGCCCCCGGGGGCCGGGCGGCAACGACATCTTCTCCTTGCGGTTCGGGTCAATCCAGTTCAGGGTGTCCTGTTTGGAGGCGAAGACCAGGCCGGTCACCGCGGCGACGGCGGCGACGATCTGCAGCGAGCCGTCCACCAGGAACAGGGAGTCGGGGACGGCGGAACCGGCCGGGGACAACGCGAACACGGTGATGCCCTGCAACGCGAAGTAGATGCTGAACACCAGCCAGAGGTGGCGCGCGGAACCGGCGTGCCTGCTCCGCTTGTTGATGGCCAGCAGACCCCAGGTCAGCAGACCGAGGATGAGCAGGTTGATCAGCGTCATGATGACCACGGAGCCGATGACGCTGCCCTGGATCATTTCGGTGGTGACCTCCTCGACGTCGCGCGCGTCCGCGGTTTCCCGGGCGGCGGCCTTCAGTCCGGAGGGGTCGATGATCAGCATGATCACGTTGAACACCAGGTGGATCAGCTGCAGGGCGACCGTCGCGGCCCACAGCTGCACCGCCAGACGGACCGTTTCCGGCCGGCCCAGCGGATCCTTCCGCTGCTTCTGGTCGCCGGTTTTAGTGTCGCCGGTTTTATTGTCGTCAGTCACGGGAGAGCTCAACGGGCGAGGGCCTTTGCTGCGTCGACGGCGAAGTAGGTCAGGATCTGGTCGGCGCCCGCGCGCTTGATGGAGATCAACGACTCCATCATGACGGCGTCCAGGTCGACCCAGCCGTTACGGCCGGCCGCCTGGAGCATCGCGTACTCGCCGGAGACCTGGTAGGCGGCCACGGGGACGGAGGAGAGCTGGGCGACCTCGCTGAGCACGTCCAGATACGGCATCGCCGGCTTGACCATGACGAAGTCCGCCCCCTCCTCGATGTCGAGCTCGACCTCCAGGAGGGACTCCCGGAGGTTGGCGGGGTCCTGCTGGTAGGTGCGGCGATCGCCCTGCAGGGAGGAGCCGACGGCCTCTCGGAAGGGACCGAAGAAGGCGGAGGCGTACTTGGCGGAGTAGGCCATGATGGCCACGTCGTCGAAACCGGCGGCGTCGAGCGCCTCGCGGATGGCCAGGACCTGGCCGTCCATCATGCCGGAGGGGCTGACGATATGGGCGCCGGCCTCGGCCTGGGCCACGGCCATCTGCTGGTAGAGCGGCAGGGTGGCGTCGTTGTCCACGACGGTCTCGCCGTAGCGGTCGGTGCTGAGCACCCCGCAGTGGCCGTGGTCGGTGAACTCGTCCAGACAGGTGTCCGCCATGATGATGGCGTCGTTGCCGAACTCGGAGCGCAGCGCGCTGAGCGCCCGGTTGAGGACCCCGTCCGGATCCCAGGCCGGGGAACCCGTGGCGTCCTTGTCGGAGTCGAGCGGGACGCCGAAAATGTCGAAGCAGCGGACGCCGGCGGCCAGGCCCTCCTCGACGGCCGACTTCAGTGAATCGAGGGTGTGCTGGTGCACGCCCGGCATGGAGGAGATCTCCCTGGCCTCACTCAGCCCGTCCGCGAAGAACATCGGCAGGATGAGGTCCGCGGGTCGCAGGCTGGTCTCGGACACCATGTCACGCATGGCCGGGGTGGTGCGCAGACGGCGGGGACGACGGGCCGGGATCGGCGTGAAATCTGGGGTGGTCACGACAAAGGGGTCCTTCCGACGGATCTGGTCGCTTGAGGTGTTCAAGCCTTGACCCCCATCATAAGGACCCCGGCCGACACGGACTTCGCCGGAGCGACGAAGCGGTCGTCGATAAGCCGTCTTAGGCGCTGTCCGCCTGCGGTTCCATCGTCTCCGCCGCCGCCTCGGTCGGCTTGCGCCGTGCCCGCCGCTTCTTCTTCGGCGGCGGCAGCTGGCCGGTGGCGCGCAGCTGGGCGACGTGCTCGGCCAGCGCGTCCACCAGGCTGGGGACGTCGGCGACCTCGGGCATGACGTCGACGCGCAGGCCCATCTCGCGAGCCGTTTCCGCCGTCATCGGGCCGATGGCGGCGATGATGGTGCGCTGGTGGGGTTTGCCGGCGATACCCACCAGGTTCTTCACCGTCGACGAGGAGGTGAAGCAGACCGCGTCGAAACCGCCGGTCTTGATCTGGTCCCGGACCTCGGCCGCCGGCGGGGCGGCGCGGACGGTGCGGTAGGCGACGACGTCGTCGACCTCCCAGTCCTTGTCCATGAGGCCGTCGACGAGCACGTCGGTGGCGATGTCGGCGCGCGGCAGCAGGACCCGGCCGACCGGGTCGAGCTCCTCGACGTACTCCGGGAAGACCTTGACCAGGCCCGCGGCGTTCTGCTCGGTCGGGCGCGGCAGCAGCTCGGGGTGCAGCCCCAGGGCGCGCAGCTCATCGGCGGTCTTCGTGCCCACCGCGGCGATGTGGACGCCGGCGAAGGCACGGGCGTCGAGGCCGAGTTCGTGGAGCTTGTCCCACACGGCGGTCACGGCGTTGACCGAGGTGAAGACAATCCACTGGTAGCGGCCCTCGACGATGCCCTTGATCGCGCGGTCCATCTGCGCCGGGTTGCGCGGCGGTTCCACGGAGATGGTCGGGACGGACTGCGGGATGGCGCCGTACCCGGAGAGGCGGGCACTCATCGACGCGGCCTGCTCCTTGGTGCGCGGGACCAGCACGCGCCAGCCGTACAGAGGGCGGTTTTCCCACCAGGAGTACTTGGTGCGCTCATCGACGCCCTTGCCCAGGGTGACGACGAGGTGGCCCGGCAGTTCGGCGTCGAGCTTGGCCAGGGTGCCGAGCGTGACGTCGTGGGTGCGCTGCAGACGGGTCGTGCCGTTGGTGGTGACCGACGCCGGGGTGCTCGCGGACAGGCCGCGGGCCTGCAGCTCGGTCGCAACGACCGGCAGGTCCTCGGCGGTGGCCTGCAGCACCAGCGGCTGCGGGCCGGCGGCGAGCTGATCCCAGTCGACGTTGCCGCCGGAGACGTCGGTCTCGGTGTAGGTCGAGCCCAGCGCGATGCCGGCGAAGGACGGGACGGTCGACGGCAGGGACATCCCCGGCACGATCTGGAACTCCAGACCGGCGGCGGCCACGGCGCTGATCTCGGCCATGACGGAGTCGCTGGTCAGCGGGTTTCCGGAGACCAGGCGGACGACGTAGCCTTCGCCGGCCTCCCCCCGCTCCCACGCCTCGGCGACGTCGGCCTGGCCCTGCTTGAGCTGCTCGACCACGGCGGCCGGTTCACGGTCGGTGACGATGCGGATCTCCCCCGCGCTCGGCCCCTCGGGACGCGGCGGTTTGCGACGGGCACCCGCGTCCTTGGCCTCGGCGCACATGCGCTCGTATTCCTCGTTCGCCGCCTCCAGCTTGGACGCAGGAACCGGGAGACTCTCGCCGACGATGTCCCGGACTCCGGCCAACACGTCCGCGTCGGTCAGGGCGATGACGTTGTTGGCGAGGACCTCACGGGCGCGGACGGTCAACAGGTCGGGGTTTCCCGGACCGGCGCCGACGAAGACGATCCTCCCCGGCTGGGGAGTCTGTGGTGCCTGGCTCATTCGGTTCTTTTCTAAGGTCGAAACTCTGGTCAATATGTCATCACAGGTCGCGCCCCAACAGGGCACGGCTGGAGTGGCGCACATGGGCACCGGATGGTGGAGCGTTTCCGCTATCCACACAGAAAGTCTGCCAAGCTAGCGTGTGACCTCCACTTTTGCACTAGCTGGGGCCGGTCGCACACCGGGCAGACCTCATGTGATAGTTACACCCTAATTTAGGATGGCCACAAAAGAAAAACACGTCATTTTACCCACCCGAGTGTGACGGGCGGTTCACTGGTCCCCGTCTAGGCGCGTCGCGCCGTGCCGGGCCAGTTCCTCGGCGTAGATCTCCGCGTGCGGCGTGGTGAGGATGACACGATCCACGGTCGCGCCCTCCAGATCCAGGACCAGGCCCGGCCCGCTGCGGTGGGAGGCCAGGAAGGTGCGGCTGCCGGTGCCCTCGTTGGCGTAGGTTCCGGTGGCGAGGAGCCCGGGGATGCGCGTGGCCTGGAGGCGGCGCTCGCCCCCCTCCTCCACCCCGGCGGCGCCGATGGCGGAGGGGCACACGGCCACTCCGACGATGGCGCGCAGGGGGAGGGTGAAGTGGGATCGCCGGGCCGCGAGCTTCTCCCACCAGCCGAGAGTGACGGTGAGACGGTCAGTGCTAATCGAAAGGTCGGCCATAGTCCGGTTGATCCTACTGGTCGGGCACGGCCTTGACGAATGGGGAGGAACGGGGACGAACGGGCGCGGAATCAGCCCTCGATAATCCCCGCCGCCCCCTCGGCGAGCAGTCGGTCGGCCAGTGCCTGCCCCAGGGCGACCGGGTCGGTGCCGGACTCCGAGGACGTCAGCTGGGTGGAGCCGTCCACCGCGAAGACTCCGGCGTGCAGGGTGATGGTGCCGTCCTCGCCCAGTTCGGTCCAGGAGGCGACCGGCGCGGTGCAGCCGGCCTCCAGGCGGTTGAGGACGGTGCGCTCGGCGGTGGCGCAGGTCAGGGCGTCCGAATCGAGCAGGGTGGTGATGGCGGCGAGGGCCCGCTCGTCCTCCGCGCGGCACTCGATGGCCAGCGCGCCCTGGGCCGGGGCCGGGTAGACGAGGTCCTTCTCGAAGACCTCGGTGGCCCGGTCTGCCTGGCCTACGCGGGACAGGCCGGCGTAGGCGAGCACCACGGCGTCGAGCTCGCCGTCAGTGACCTTGCCCATCCGGGTGTCGATGTTGCCGCGCAGCGGCTGGATGTCCAGGTCCGGTCGCAGCGCACGCAGCTGGGAGATGCGCCGCGGGGCCGAGGTGCCGACGCGGGCTCCCTCCGGCAGCTCGGCCAGGGTGAGTCCGTCGCGGGCGATGAGCGCGTCGCGGCTGTCCTCCCGGACCGGGACGACGAGGTGGAAACGCTCGTCGGCCGCGGTCGGCAGGTCCTTGAAGGAGTGGACCGCGATGTCGCACTCGCCGGCCTCCATCGCCTCGCGCAGGGCCTGGGTGAACACCCCGACGCCGATGCGCTCGACCGGGGCCATGTTCACGTCCCCGGGGGTGGTGATGATGGTCAGCTCCGCGTCGTAGCCGTTGGCGATGAGCGCGTCGCGCATGTGGCCGGCCTGGGTGGTGGCCAGCTTGGAGCCCCGGGTGCCGATCTTGAGGGTGGTCATGCGTTTTCAGCGTCCTTTCGCAGGGTGTAGATGGTTCCTGTGTCGGTCTGGTCGACCCGCGGCAGGTCCACCGCGTTGACGGCGACGCTCGGTGAGTCGGCGTCGGCCTCGTCCGGGCCGAAGAGGCGGGTCAGGGCGTCGCCGAAGGTGACGGTGCCCTCCTCCGCGGCCAGTTTCTTGGCACGGACGGTCGGGGTGTGCAGCATCTCGTTGACGACGCGGCGCATGGCCTTGGTGACCTCCCCGAACTGTTTGTCGTCCAGTTCCCCCAGCCGGGAGCGCAGACGGTCCGCCTCGGACTCCATGATGTCGTTGGCGCGGGTGCGCATTGCGGTCAGCGCGGGCACGACGTCCCGGACGCGCTGCTCGGACTGGAACTCGCGCAGCTCGTCGGCGATGATCTTCTGCGCCTTGAGATGGGCCCGGGAGGTGGAGTCGCGAGCGGTCACCGACTTGTGCAGCGACTCGATGTTGACCAGGTCGACGCCCGCGACCTCGCCGGCGGCGTCGTCGATGTCGCGCGGCAGTGAAAGATCCACGAGCATGAGGCGCGACGCCCGCGTCTCCGGGATGTCGTCGGCGGTGATGGTGAAGCCGTCCGCGCCAGTCGCGGAAACGGCGATGTCGACTTCACCGAGCACCGCGGCCCGGTCCTCGTAGGCCAGGGCCTCGGCGGCCACGCCGGCCTCGCGGGCGTGCTGGGCGACCCGCTGCGCGCGCTCGAAAGTGCGGTTGGCGATGATGAGCTTCTCGACGCCGCGCTTTCCCAGATGGGTGGCCGCCAACGAGGCCATCGCGCCGGCCCCGAGGACGAGTGCGGTCTTGCCCGCGAGATCCTCGAGGTCGGCGTTGGCCATCGCCTGGTCCAGCGCGTAGGTCACCATCGAGGAGCCGGCCTCGTCGATGCCGGTCTCCGAGTGCACGCGCTTGCCGACGTGCAGCGCCGACTGGGCGATGCTGTGCAGCTTCGGGCCGACGGTGCCCTTCTCGGCCGCGGACTGGTACGCGGTGCGCACCTGCCCGATGATCTGCTGCTCACCGACAACCATGGAGTCGAGACCGGCGGCGACGACCATCATGTGCTCGGCCGCCGCGTCCGCGTAACGGACGTAGAGGTAGCTGCGCAGCGTCTCGGTGTCGACGCCGGAGATCTCCGCCAGCACCTCGATGACGTCGGCGACGCCGGCGTGGAAGGAGTCCGTGCTCGAATAGACCTCGAGACGGTTACACGTGGAGACGATCATGGCCTCCGACAGCGACGGCCGGTCGACCAGACGGGTGGTGGTGTCGTTTCGGACAGTGTCGTCCATGCTGAGACGCTCCAGGAGCGCCACCGGCGCAGACCGGTGCGACATCCCTACGACGAGCACACTCACGAAATAGTCCTCCTTGTACGCCCCCCGACCACGGACTTCCGCCGCGCCCGGAGGTGGGTCCCACAATGCCGGGCTCGTTCCTCGATAGGACACAAAGCGGGCTGAATGCCCGATTGAATCAAACCATTGATTAACCCTGGGCTATAGCCAGTGTAGCGATCCGCACCGCCCACTCCTAGCCGGGGAGCTCCCCGGGTGACCCCACGGACCCGCCCGGCCGGGCGCCCCTAGTCCGCCAGTTCCTCCGCGAGCTCTCTGTCGTCGACCTCCCACGCGGAGAATTCCTCCCCGTCGATGACCACGACCGGGACCCGGTCCCCGAACTCCATGGCCAGTTCACGGTCGTGATCGACGTTGCGGACGCTCAGGCGCGCCCCGGCCGCCGACACCACCGGCGTGATCTGCGCCTCCACCCGCGCACAGGAGCCGCACGTGGTCCGGACCATGAGTTCAACCTCCCGGGGAGTCCCTGCTTTCGGCATGAAATCATTCCTTCCTCGTTCACGGCTCCCCGGGTTCACATGGCAGGGCCCGAATCCCGACGGGCCGCCGCCCCGGCGGGGCATTACGATGGTAAAGATTAGTCGGTCAGCTGTCAGCGAGTTCAGGAAGGGCGGGTGCCAGTCGCGGTGACCAGCCATCCCAGCAACAACGGGGAGCCCGGATTCCCCGCGGATCCGGGAGAGTTCCTCTCCCTGTGGGCGCGCTCGCGGGGCAACATCCGCCACTTCATCGAGGACACCGCAGCTCCCCCGCTCGGCGACGAGGAACAGCGCGAAGCGGGTGAAGCCGCCGCCGCCGAGGCCATCCGCGAGACCTTCGGCCTGGGCTTCGACGAGTTCACCTCCGGAGTCGACTCCGTGTCCGGGGCCTACCACTCAGCCGGCCGGACCGACCGGGCGACCCCCGACCCGGACATCCCGGTCGACACGGGCGCCGCCGCCTTCTTCGACGTCGACAACACCCTCATCCAGGGCTCCTCCCTCGTCGAGCTCGCGGTCGGGATGACCCGCAAGAAATTCTTCCGCCTCTCGGAGATCACCCCCTTCCTGTGGAAGCAGATCAAGTACAAGGTCAGCGGCAAGGAGAACGCCGGGGACGTCGCGGCGGGGCGCATGAAGGCCCTCGAATTCATCAAGGGGCGCCCGGTCGCCGACCTCATCGCCCTTGGCGAGGAAATCGTCGACGACAAGATGATCGAGAAGACCTACGCCGGTACCCGCGCCCTGGCGCAGATGCATCTCGACGCCGGCCAGCAGGTGTGGCTCGTCACCGCCACCCCCGTGCAGCTCGCGCACATCCTGGCAGACCGCCTCGGCCTGACCGGCGCCCTCGGAACGGTCCCCGAGGTCGAGGACGGCAGGTTCACCGGCCGCCTGGTCGGTGACATCCTCCACGGCCCCGGCAAGGCCCACGCCGTGGCGGCCCTGGCCGCCATGGAGAACCTCGACCTCTCCCGCTGCACCGCCTACTCCGACTCCAGCAACGATCTGCCGATGCTGTCCATGGTCGGCACCGCCGTGGCCATCAACCCGGACGCGGGACTCAAGAAGGAGGCGAAGGCCCGGGGCTGGGCCGTGCGCGACTACCGCAGCATGCGCCAGGCCGTCCGCCGCTGGGGCGTGCCGACGCTCGTCGCCGCCGCATTCTCCCTCAACCGGGTGCAGCGCTACCGCCGCGGCCTTCGTCTGCGCCAGGACCAGGTCTAACCCCGGCACAACGACAAGACCCCGGCACCGGGACAAAAGTCCTGGTGACGGGGCCCTGCTGGTCAAGGTTTACTTGCCCAGTTTACGACGCTGAACGCGGGTACGACGAAGCATCTTGCGGTGCTTCTTCTTGGACATGCGCTTGCGACGCTTCTTGATGACTGAACCCATGGGTTTCCTCGTTTCAGTTCGTTGTTAGGTACGTACTTTTCTCAAGTCCTGTTCGCCTCTCCGCGGAACCCGCTCGAGGAGGGTTGACACACGTGGGTAAGGTGCACTCCTACCCGAAGGCGAACACGAATGGGGTCCATCATACCGAGGGCGCTATTCGCAACCAAACAGGCCCCTCCGAACTCCCCGGCCGGAAAAGCAGTGTGGCGTCGCCGTCCTGCCCCGGGAAGACTCCGAAGACTCCTCCGAGGCATGATGGCGACGCCACAGCGACGCGGTTCAGATCAACGGCGCCGGGCTACCCGACCTCGTAGTAGGAGGAGTCGAGGTAATCCTTCACGGCCTTCTCCGGAACGCGGAAGGAGCGGCCGACGCGAACGCTGGCCAACTCACCTGCGTGGATCAGGCGGTACACCGTCATCTTCGAGACGCGCATGATCTCCGCGACCTCAGCGACGGTCAGAAACGAACCTTTATCTTCATTCACCATAACTATCAACCCTTCAGCACGGGGCGCGCTGCAGGCTTCCCCTCCCGCAGTATCAACACGCACGTGCCGGAACAAGTCTACCGTTAAATTTGTTACTCATGCGACTTACGGGAAAGAAATTTGCGGGACGGGGTGGGTCTATCCCCCTATCCCCTATTATCCAAGCCCGCCCAGTTCGGCGGAGCGCTGGGCGCACTTCTCCGCCGCGCGGTAGATCGCCCCACGCAGACCCGACTCCTCCAGCTCGCGCAGAGCGGCCGCGGTGGTTCCCGCCGGAGAGGTGACGGCCTGACGCAGACGCGCAGGGTCCGGGCTCTCGGCGTCGAGCAGGGCACCCGCGCCGGATGCCGCCGCCGACGCCAGCGTCGTGGCGAGGCTGCGCTTGAGGCCGAGCTGGACACCGGCGTCGACGAGTGCCTCGGTGAGCAGGAAATAGTACGCGGGGGCGCTGCCGGCCAGCGCGGTGACCGCGTCCATGTCCGACTCTTCCACCACGGCGACCTGCCCGACGGCCTGCAGCAGCTTCGTCACCAGCTCCATCTGCGCCTCGGACACGTAGCGACCCGGCGCGCAGGCGCTCATGCCCTTGCCCACCAGCATCGGGGTGTTCGGCATGACGCGGACGATCGGCTGGCCCGCCGGCGCCGCCTCCTCCATCGACGCCAGGGTGACGCCGGCAGCCAGGGACACCACGACGGTGTCGTCGTTGGACTCCAGCGCCTCGGAGATCTCGTGGAGGATGGAGTGGATGCCCACCGGCTTCACGCACAGGAACACCACGGAGGCCTCGTCGATCGCCTGCTGGTTGTCGTTGGTGGTGTGGACCCCGTAGGCGTCGGCAAGCTCCTGCCCACGCTTCTCGGAACGGTTGGTGACGATGATGCTGGACGGTTCCCGGCCAGCGGCGACCAGACCCGAGACGAGCGCCTCGCCGATCTGTCCGCCACCGATAACTGCGATTTTGTTCATGGCGCCCATGGTAGACAGACCACCCGCCTTCCGGGCAAAGAGAACCGGGCCTGGGGGCCACAGCAACGTGCGGCCCCCGGCCCGGGTGACGGAAGGGAAGGCGATCTTTTTAGAGCACCAGTATGGCCGGCCCAAAGGTCATGACCAGGCCGACGAGGGCTGCCAGTGCCATGGCCGCGGCGTCGCGGCCGGTGCGCAGCGCCCGGATGACGGCAACCATGACGGCGGTCACCGCTAGGGCGAGGAGAGTGACGAACCACGAGTTCAGCTGTCCCCACATGAGTTCGAAACCGATGAAGACGATAACGCCGATGACGACGCCCACCAGCGCCATCCCGATGACTGTGGCGATGCCGGCGCCCTCATCCTCCCAGTCCTCGGCCCCACTGTCGTGACTGTGCTCAACCTGCCGGTCGGCGTAGCGTTCGTCATCATCGTCGATGCGGACGGCGTCGATGGTGGCGGTGTCGCCGTACCCTCGCCGTTCGGGGGCGTCCGCCCTGACAGTCGGAATGGCCGTTGTGTCGGCCGCGGTGGCGCCGGCCCTGGAAGCGGACGTGAGGGAGTTCGGGGCTGCCGACTCCTTCGGCTTGGGCTGCTCAGTGATCTTGCTGATGACGGTCGTCTCATCGGCGGACGGCTTCTTGACGGCGGCCGTCTCGGCCTCTTGAGCCTCACGCTCCTTGCGGGCCTTCTCCTCGAGAATGGCGCGATCCTCGGCAGCACGCTTGTCGGCCGCGGCCTTCTTCTCGGCTTCGGCCTTCTCGGCTTCGGCCTTTTCGGCGGCCTTTTTTTCGGCGGCCTTTTTTTCGGCGGCCTTCTTCTCGGCTTCGGCCTTGCGCTCGGCTTCCGCCTCCTCGGCGGCCTTCTGCTCCGCAGCCTTACGCTCAGCTTCCGCCTTGTCGGCCGCCTTGCGCTCAGCTTCCGCCTTGTCGGCCGCCTTCTTCTCGGCGGCCTTCTTCTCAGCTTCGGCCTTTTCCGCGGCCTTACGCTCGGCTTCGGCCTTCTCCGCGGCCTGACGCTCGGCGTCGGAATCCTCAGGGGAGGCATCCAAGGGCACGGAACTGTGCTTGGACTCGGGTGGCGTGGCCTCGACGGCTGGGAACGACCCCGTCAACTCGGCGACGGAGATCCCACCTTCCTCCAGGCTGCGGCGACGCCGACGCCGCGGCGGCTCCGCATCCGGTTTGCTCTCACGGGAGCGGGCCAGCAGCTCCGCAACCGTGAGTTGTTTGTCTTCAGCCATTGCTCAGGTGTCCTTCCGTCTTTCCCGTCACTCTATTCCAGTCCCCTTGTCCAGTCGACGCAAAATCACCCCTTCTCGCAGAGCCCACGGACAGATCTCCAGTTTCTCGAGGCCCAGGGCGCGCATCGAGGCCTCGGCGACGAGGGCACCCGCGACGATCTGGTGGGATCGGTCGGAGCTGATGCCCTCGAGCTCGGCTCGGTCCGCGGCGGTCATCCTGGAAATGAAGGAGATCAACTGACGCAGGCCCGGCGCGGTCAGGGTGCGCTGGACGTAAGGCCCGGCCGAGGAGGGCGCGGCGCCGGTCAGTCGGGCGAGGGTACGGAAGGTCTTGGAGGTGCCGACGGCGAGGCCCTCCACACCAATGGCCTTGAAGTCAGCGGCGGGACGGGCGAGCTCGGCGTCGATGTAGTCGCGCAAGGTGTTGATCTTCTTGCGCTCCGGCGGGTCGGTGTCGAACCATTCGTGGGTCAGGCGGCCGGCGCCGAGGTCGAGGGAGACGGCGATCTGCGGATGTTCGTCGAGACCGGTGGACATCTCGAGCGAGCCGCCGCCGATGTCGAGGTTGGTGATGCGGCCGGCGGACCAGCCATACCAGCGGCGGGCCGCGAGGAAGGTCAGGTTGGCCTCCTCTTCACCGGAGAGGATCTCCAGGCGCACGCCGGTCTCCTTCTCCACGTGGTCAAGGACCGCTTCGGAGTTCGTCGCCGATCGCACGGCGGACGTCGCGAACGGGATCATCTCCTGGCAGCCGAGTTTGTCGACGAGATCCGCGGCCTCGGCGACCGCCTCGGTCAACTTCTTCATGCCCTTGTCGTCGATGGCCCCGTCCCCGTCGAGCATCTCGACGAGCCGGAGCCCGGTCTTCCAGTCGCTCATCGGGGTCGGTCGACCACCGTCCCTGGCGTCAACCGCCACGAGATGAACCGTGTTGCTTCCCACATCCAATACACCTAAACGCACGCCTATCAGGGTAGACGGTCTACGGTGTGTCAGTGTGAACCAACCTCGCAATACCACAGTTTTCCTCGGCTTCCCCGCTGATTCCCCAGCAGGTCGATCCATTTCTGCTGGTCGTGAAGTTGCCCCCGACTTCCCCCGTGACTGGTTCGAATTCACCAACCCGGAGGACGAACACCACGTCTTCTCCGTCGATCTGACGTGGCTGGAGTCGAACTGGAACTGCGCATTCGGCACCGACGCGTGCCACGGCATCCTCCAATCTGACCCGGACGTCGGCTGCTGCAACCACGGCGCCTACATGGCGGACGAGACTGACCGTGACCAGCTCTACGACGCCGTCAAGCGGATGCCCGCCAAGTACTGGCAGGGGCGCAGTGCGGCCGTCGACGAGTTTTTCGCGGCCGCGGATTCCCCGGACGCCACCGACGAGATCGAACCCTGGCTGGTCTGGGACGAGCTGGACGACGAGGAGGGCAACCCCCAGCCGGCGTTGAAGACGAAGGTCACCGGCGGGGCCTGCGTCTTCGCCAACCGGGCCGGCTGGCCGACCGGCGCCGGCTGCGCCCTGCACCAGTGGGCGGTCGACGCCGGGGAGGAGCTGACCGTCGTCAAGCCCGAGGTCTGCTGGCAGCTGCCCCTGCGCCGGTTGGAGGCCTACGAGGAGCGACCGGACGGCCAGGAAATTCTGCGCACCACCATCGGCGAGTACGACCGCCGTGGCTGGGGCGGCGGCGGCGAGGACTTCGACTGGTACTGCACCGGCGATTCCGGCTGCCACACGGCCGCCGAGCCGATGTGGATCACCCAGCGCGAGGAGCTCATCGCGCTGATGGGCGACCCCTCCTATGAGCTCCTCGCCGAGCACTGCCGCAACCGGGCCCGGGCCGACGAGGCGGTCGGCGGCCGACTCCGGACCCGTCACCCCGCCACCGCGCGGGGCGAGCTCTCCTAGCTGTACGCCTGGCGACGCGGCGGGGCCTCGTCGACGCTGACCTTGCGCCCCGCCTCCACGACGTCGTCGAGGAAGCGCAGGATCTCCTTGCGGACGCCACCCCGGGACGACCCCTCCCATTGAATCTCATGGCGCGCCCCCGGGAAGACGCGGGTCCGCACGTGCCCATGTCCCTCCTTCCACAGCTTGTTGGCCAGGTGATAGGCGCCCTCCCCGTAGTTGCCCATCGGATCCTGGTCGCCGGACATGATGAGGATCGGCAGGTCCTTCCGCACCCGGCGGGGGAAGCGATCCGACCCGACCCGGATGTAGAGCCCGAGCAGATCGCGGAAGAAGTCGAAGCTCGGCTGCCGGGCCGGAGCTCCCAGCGGGTCCTCCAGAAACTCGCGCCGGGCGTCGACGTCGGTGGCGACCCAGGCCATCGGGTCGTCCTCCTCGTAGCGGGCGGTGGCTTTGGTGGCGATGACCGAGGCCAGCTCGGTGACGACCTCCTCCTCCGAGCTGGCGCGCAGCCGGGGCGAGACCTCCCGCAGTTTCGGGGAGACGTTGAGGGCGATGGCCGCCCGCGCCGACTGGCTGAGCACCTCCATGTCCAGGCCGGCGGAGGTCAGCTGCTCGACGACGCCCGAAAGAATCAGCCCGGCGGCCAGATCAGGGCACTGTGAGACGTATTCGCGGGCGATCATGGATCCCCAGCTGTGGCCGAAGAGGATGAGCGGCAGGTCCGGGTAGCTCTCCCGGGCGATCTTGGTCAGCGCCAGTTCATCGTCGATGAAGGTCTGGTAGCCGGTGCCCCCGGTGTCCAGCCAGGTTCCGGAGGACAGCGCAGTGGCGCCGTGGCCGACGTGGTCGTCGGCGACGACCACGACCCCCTTCTCCGTGAGCCCCTCGATCATCGGCATGTAGCGGCGCGAATGTTCCGCGTACCCGTGGATGAGTTGGAACAGTGCCCGGGGTGGGCCGGTCTCCTCCTCGGGGCGGTAGAGCCAGGCCGTGATCTCGTCACGCCCGTTGGCGGAGGGATAGGAGAATTCCTCGACAATCATGACGTCGAGAGTAATCGTCCTCGGCGGGGGCGTCGCTAGGCGTCGAACTTGTAGCCCAGGCCACGCACGGTGACGAGGTGCCGGGGGCGGGAGGGCTCCTCCTCGATCTTGGAGCGCAGGCGCTTGACGTGGACGTCGAGGGTCTTGGTGTCGCCGACGTAGTCCGCGCCCCAGATGCGGTCGATGAGCTGCCCGCGGGTGAGGACACGCCCGGAGTTGCGCAGCAGGTATTCCAGCAGGTCGAACTCCTTGAGCGGCATGGCCACGGGCTCGCCGGCCACGGTGACCTCGTGGCGCTCCACGTCCATGCGGACGCGGCCTCCTTCGAGGATCTGCTCGTCCTCGACCTCGACCTCCTCCGCCTCGGTTCCGCCGCGTCGCAGCACGGCACGGATGCGGGCGATCAGCTCGCGCGAGGAGTACGGCTTGGTCACGTAGTCGTCGGCGCCTAGCTCGAGGCCGACGACCTTGTCGATCTCGGAGTCCCGGGCGGTGACCATGATGATCGGCACGTTGGAGGTGGTGCGCAGCTGCTTGGCCACGTCGGTGCCCGACATGCCCGGAAGCATCAGATCCAGCAGGACGATGTCGATCTCGTGGCGGGCGAACTCCTCGAGAGCCCGTGGCCCGTCGCCGGCGACGATCGTGTTGAACCCCTCCTTCTTGAGCAGGAAAGCCAGCGGATCCGCCAGGGATTCCTCGTCCTCAACAATCAGGATGGTGGTCGTCATTGCTATGACTCCTTTCGTCGCGTCGTCACACGGCTGACGGCCTCGCGAAGCGCCTGCGCGCCTGCAGATGATGTCTCGTCATCCGACTGTTTTGCCTCGAGCTCCTCGACGGAGTCGGGTTTCGGACGGTAGATGGGAAGTTCAATGGTGAACGTCGATCCCGTGCCGGGGCGGGACCACAATTTGATATTACCGCCATGGTTGGCGACGACGTGCTTCACGATGGCCAAGCCCAGCCCGGTGCCGCCCGTCTGGCGGGACCGGGCCCTGTCCACCCGGAAGAAGCGCTCGAACACGCGCTTCTGGTTCTCCGGGGCGATCCCGATGCCGCGGTCGGTGACCCGGATGTGGACGATGTCGTTGATGATCTTCTGGGTCACCGACACCGGCGCGGAGTGGGGCGAGTAGTTGATGGCGTTGGAGACCAGGTTCGACAGCGCCGTCACCAGCAGGGAACGGTCACCGAGGACCTGGACGTCGTAGCTGACGCCCCGGGTGAGGAGGATGCCGGCCTGGTCGGCGGCGACCTGGTTGCGCCGAAAAGCCTCCGTGATGATGTCGTCGACCTTGACCGGCTCCATCTCCGGCAGGGCCTCGGCGCCCTGGAGCTTGGACAGCGCGATCAGCTCGCTGATCATGCTGGCCATGCGGTGGGACTCCTTGAGTATCCGCGAACCGAAGTACTCGACGTGCGCCCGGTCGCCCGGGTCCTCGAGAAGGGCCTCGGCCAGCAGGCTCATGCCGCCGACCGGGGTCTTGAGCTCGTGGGAGACGTTGGCGACGAAGTCACGCCGCGCCGACTCCATGCGCACGTTCTCGCTCTCGTCGGTCGCGTAGACGACGACGAAACGGTCGTCGACAAGCGTCAACGGCTTGACGACCGCCCGGACGTTGGAAACCCGGGTGCCGGTGCGCCGCTTCGGCATCTCGATCTCGAGGGAATGGGTCTCCTTGTCGGCGAAGACCTGCTGGGCGACGGCCCACACCTCAGGGTTGATCGCCCGGTCGTGCACGATCATCATGTCGTGGGCACGGGCGTTGGAGAGCACCACGTCTCCCCCGCGGTCCAGGACCGTGACGCCGGTCGGCGAGCCCTGGGTGGCCAGATGCAGCACCTGGCTGATGGTCGTGACCTGGTTGTCGTTCGCGGCGGCGGTGGCGCGCATACGGACGAGCCGGCGACGGACGTACACCGTCACCGGAATCATCAACGCCACCACCAAGGCGCCGAGCAGGAACGCGAGAATCAGATCCACGGGCAGGAAGGATCGCCCTTACTTCTGGCCCTGGCTGGCCACGGCGGCGGCGCCGGCGGCGGCGGCCTCCGGGTCCAGGTAGGTGCCGCCCGGGTTGACGACGGAGCCGTCGGCGGCGATCTCGTAGACCAGCGGCTGGCCGGTCGGAATGTTCAGGCCGGCGATATCATCGTCGGAGATCTTGTCCAGGTACTTGACCAGGGCACGCAGGGAGTTGCCGTGCGCGGCGACCATCACGGACTCACCCTTGGCCGCGCGCGGCAGGATGTTGTCGGTGAAGTACGGGACAAAGCGCTCGACGACGTCCTTGAGGCACTCGGTGCGCGGGACCTCCGGCAGGTTGTAATAGCGCGGGTCACCGGTCTGGGAGTACTCGTTGTCGACGTCGATCGCCGGCGGCGGGGTGCCGTAGGAACGGCGCCACTCCATGAACTGCTCCTCACCGAACTGCTCCCGGATCTCGGCCTTGTTCAGGCCCTGGAGCTTGCCGTAGTGGCGCTCGTTCAGACGCCAGTTGCGCACGACCGGAATCCAGTGGCGGTCGGCCGCATCCAGCGCGATATTCGCGGTGGTGATGGCGCGACGCAGCAGGGAGGTGTACACGACGTCGGGGAGGACGCCCTGCTCCTTGAGCAGCTTGCCGGCGGCGACGGCCTCGCCACGACCCTTGTCAGTGAGATCAACATCGACCCAACCGGTGAACTGGTTGGATTCGTTCCACACGGACTGACCGTGCCGGACGAGAATGAGCTTTCCGTTAGTCATGACCTCCAGCATGCCACTTTCATCGGGGCAATGCTGGTCACAGGGGTGGTTTTTCCTAACCCTGGGCTTTTCTTCCCTGACAGTCGGGCAGTTCGATCGCCAGGGCGCGTTCGTACACGGCTGCGAGTCTCCCGGCGGAGGCCGCCCAGCTGAACTGGGCGGCGTGACCGACGGCGGCCTCGCCCATGGCGATGCGTCGCTCGTCGTCGTCAAGCAGCTGCTCCAGCGCATCCGCCCACTGGGCCGGATCATGGCCGTGGACCAGCAGACCCGTCTCACCGTCGGCGACGGCGATGGGCAGACCGCCCACCGCCGCGGCGACGACCGGGGTACCCGTCGCCTGCGCCTCCATGGCGACCAGGCCGAAGGACTCGTTGTAGGAGGGAACCGCCACGATGTCGGCGGCCTGGTACACGCTGACCAGCTCCTCCGGCGGGCGCGGATCCAGAAAACGCACGCGGTTGGCCAGGCCCAGCTCCCCGGCCAGATTTCGGTAGGTGCTGCTGCTTGCCGACGCCCCCGACGCCCCGCCACAGATGATGACCCGCAGGTTGCGGTGCGGATCCCGCTCGAAGATTTCGGCGGTGGCCCGCAGCAGCACCTGCGGCCCCTTGAACTCCTGGAGGCGGCCGACGAAGGCGACGACCTTCGCGTGCAGCGGGATGCCGAGATGGCGCCGGGAAAGCTCGGTGTTGCGGTGCGTTCCCGGGGTGAACAGTTCGGTGTCGGCGCCCGGCGGAACGACCTCGATCTTGGCCGCGTCGGCGTCATAGTGCGCGACCAGCTCCCGGGTTTCGTCGACGGTGTTGACCACCAGCAGATCGGCGTTGTCGACGAGCTGCTGCTCGCAGATGCGCCGGGCCTCGGACTCGGGGGTGTCACCCTCGGACCGATGGGCGTTCTTCACCGCCGCCAGGGTGTGCGCGGTGTGGATGAGCGGGACGTCCCACAGATCCCGCAGCAGCCACCCCACCTGACCCGAGAGCCAGTAGTGGGAGTGGATGGCGTCGTAGGCCAGGCCCTGCCGGCAGCGGACGAACTCGATGACGCCGCCGGCGAACGCCGCCAGCTGCGTGGGCAGCTCCTCCTTGGCCAGGCCCTCGTAGGGACCCGCAATGACGTTGATGACCCGCAGGTTCTCCTCGACCTCGACGATCTCACCCTGGCTGGGCCGGGTGGCACGCGTGTAGACGTCCACCGTCACCCCCCGTCGCGCCAGCTGGCGGGCGGTGTTGATGATGTAGACGTTCATGCCGCCGGCGTCGCCGACGCCGGGCTGCTCCAGCGGGGAGGTGTGCATGGAGATCATCGCGATGCGCATGCCCTCATCATAGGCAGGCCCGTCGGCGCCGAAAGCGGCGGCCGACACCGGTGTTCCCGCTGTCCCTATACTGGCGGCCGAGGCTTAATTGACCGTTGATTTTGACTTTGATCGCCAACACCGAAGGAGAACCATGAGCGCCGCCGAGACCAAGGCCTGGCTGTCCGCCTACTCCGAGTGGACCGATCCGACGCTGGATTACGGGGACACCACCCTCAACGACGTGTGGGACGACGCCGTCGCCGGTAATCCGGAGAAGCCGGCGACGTGGTTCTTCGGACGCGAGATGACCTACGGCGAGCTGGACAAGCTGGTGCGCCGGGCCGCCGCCGGCCTGCGCGCCTTCGGCGTCCGGCCGGGCGACAAGGTCGCGCTGGCGATGCCGAACTGCCCGCAGCACGTCGTCGCTTTTTATGCGGTGCTCAAGCTCGGCGCCACCGTCACCGAGCACAACCCGCTCTACACCACGCACGAGCTGCACGATCCCTTCGTCAACTCCGGGGCGCGGGTGGCCGTCGTCTGGGACAAGGCCGCCCCGGTCTTCGAGAAACTCCGCGACTCCGGTGACACCGCCCTGGAGACCATCGTCAGCGTCAACGTGATCCAGGCGATGCCGAAGATCAAGCAGCTGGCCCTGCGCATCCCGCTGCCCGCCCTGCGCGAGGCCCGCGAGCAGCTCCACGGCGCCGCCCCGAACACCGTGCCCTTCGACGCGCTGGTCGGAACGGCCATCGGCGGCGACGGAGCGGACCTGGACACGGTCCAGGTCACCCCGGACACCCCGGCCGTGATCATGTACACCTCCGGCACCACCGGCGCCCCGAAGGGTGCGCAGCTGACCCACGGCAACCTCTTCTCCAACATCGCCATGGGCAAAGCCTGGGTCAAGGACCTGGGCAAAGAGCAGGAGTACATGCTCGCCGCCCTGCCCTTCTTCCACGCCTACGGCCTGACCACGGTGCTCACCCTGGCGCCCTACGTCGGCGGCCAGATGGTCATTGTCCCGAGCCCGAAGATGGACCTCATCGCCGACGCTTTCAAGGCCAAACCCATCACCTGGATGTCGGGCGTCCCGCTGATCTTCGAGCGGGTCATGGAGACCGCCGACGAGAAGAACTTCTCGCTGAAGTCCATCCGCAACTCCTTCTGCGGGGCGGCCAACATGCCCAAGGAACTCGTCGACAAGTGGGAGCGCCGCACCTCCGGCATGTTCGTCGAGGGCTACGGCCTCACCGAGACCTCGCCGATTCTCATCGGCACCCCGATGAACGACAAGCGGAAGGCAGGATACATCGGCGTCCCCTTCCCCGACACCGAGATCCGCATCGTCAACCCTGAGAGCCTCGACGAGCTGATGCCCGACGGCCAGGAGGGGGAAATCCTCGCCCGCGGCCCGCAGGTGATGGCCGGCTACCTCAACAACGAGGAGGCCAACGAGAAGACCTTCCACGACGGCTGGTTCCGCACCGGCGACGTCGGGGTCATGGATTCCGACGGCTTCGTCAAGCTCGTCGCCCGCATCAAGGAAGTCATCATCACCGGCGGATTCAACGTCTACCCCGCCGAGGTCGAGGAGGTCCTGGCCGAACACCCGGACATTGAGGCGGCGGCGGTCGTCGGCAAGCCACGCCCGGACGGGTCCGAGGACGTCGTCGCCTGCGTGACCCTGCGCGAAGGCGCGGCCATCGACATCGCGGGCATGAAGGCCTTCGCCCGGGAACGGCTCACCCCCTACAAGGTGCCGCGCACCTTCTACCACTTCGAGGAACTGCCCGCGAACATGATGGGCAAGGTCTCCCGCAAGGAGGTCCGCGAGCAGCTCGTCGAACGGATTTCGCAGGAATCGAAGTAGCCCCGTCGTGCAATTGCACGCTCCCCGGCCCCGGCGTTGCTATGTAATTGCATAATCACGAGGGGTTCGGGGAGCGTTATTTTGCACGGAAACCCTGATCGCCTCGATCACCCGACCCGCATCCGCAAGGTCCGTCGCCGTCAGGCGGACGACAGTCCAGCCCAGGCGGTGCATGGTCCGGGTGATCGCCGTGTCCTTGTCACGTTGCCGACGATCCAGATGATGCTCCCCGTCGTAGAACAGCGCGACGCGGCGGCGCCTGTCGGCCTGGTCCGCCCGGGTGATCAGCAGACCGCCGTCGTGAACGGGTACCTGAGGCTCGAAGTCGCCGTGGTTCCGGACGACCAGCCTGAGCAGCGTCTCCGGCGGAGATTCCATGCCCTGGCTTGTCGACGCCACCATACGTCGCAGCCACCGGGAGTCGACGAGCCCGGCGCACTGGCCACGAATGTCCTCGGCCGTCAGCGTGGTGCGGTCCAGCACGTGATCGAGGAACTGGATGGCCCGGATGGACGTGTCATGGAATGCCAGCCCCCGGGTGATCGGCCAGGAGACCGCTCCGGCCCGGATGTCCCTGAGGCAGTGCGCGATGGCCGTGCCCCGGTCGACGACCAGGACGTGGCGACCCTCGACGGAGACGAACCGGGTACGCACCGCGTCATGCAGCCTCCGCGTCGTGGCCTGTTCCGGGCGGGAAGCGAGCCGTTTGCGGGTGACGCCGAGCAGCATGGTGTCCGAGGACTCCGAGAACGCCCCGAAACCGTGGAGAGCGGCAGCGCTGAAGCCGTCGGCCACCCAGTCCGGCCGTTCCTGCAGGTGCGCCAACGCCCGGACCCGCGCCGGCACCCGGTAGCCGAGTCCCCGGGGGTGATGCGCGGATTCCCTGCGCACCAGCCCGGGCGGACGCAGGGACGAATTGGGGACCCACAGATCGGGTGACGCCCTGGTGTAGTGCTCGGCGATTGACGCGTCGACCTCATCGTTTCGGGCGTGTGCTGGCAGGTGGTTGCGTGCGGCGCCGACGAGCTCGTGCGTCGACCTCAAGGTCGGGACATCCATGCCTACTTGGACGGGGATCGAGCAGGTCAGGTTCCGGGTGGATGCAATGACACGCCTGCCGGGGCCGTTGATCCCGTGCAATTACACGGGAAGACGAGGCGGCCGGGTCGGATATTGCACAGAGACTTGCGCCCCCATACCCCCATGGGTATATTAACCCCCGTCAGCAACATACCCCCACAGGTATTAAATTCTCCGAGAGGAACCTCCACCATGTGCTACCCCGCCACCTGCAACTCCTGCGGCAAGACCACCTGGGCCGGCTGCGGCAACCACATCGACTCCGTCAAGGCACAGGTCCCCGCCAACCAGTGGTGCACCTGCAACGACAGCGACACCCCGGGCACCGCTAACATCGGTTCCGTTCTGTCCGGCCTTTTCAAGCGCTAAGGAGCTTCACCCACTATGACCACCACCGTGATTGTCGGCGGCGTCGCCGGCGGCATGTCCACCGCCACCCGCCTTCGTCGTCGTGACGAAGACATGGAGATCATCGTCGTCGAGGCTTCCGGCTACGTCTCCTTCGCCAACTGCGGCCTGCCCTACTACGTCGGTGGTGTCATCGGGGAACGCGACGAACTGCTGCTGCAGACCCCGGAATCCCTGAAGGAGCGCTTCAACCTCGACGTCCGCGTCGGCACCCGCGCCCACGACATCGACCGTGCGGCCAAGACCATCCAGCTCACCGGCCCCGAGGGCACCACCACCCAGGCCTATGACCACCTGGTGCTCTCCCCCGGCGCGTCCCCGGTCCTGCCGCCGATCGACGGCATCGAGCGGGCCTACACGCTGCGCACCGTCGAGGACGTCGACGTCATCACCGCCGCCCTTGACGGTGTGAAGAAGGCCGTCCTCATCGGCGGCGGCTTCATCGGCCTCGAGCTGGCGGAGAACCTCACCCACCGTGGCGTCGAGGTCACCGTGCTCGAGTTCTCCGACCAGATCATGGCCCCGCTGGACCCGGAGATGGCCGCCTACGTTCACCAGCATCTGGAGAAGAACGGCGTCACCGTTCTGACCGGCGCCGACACCGTCGAGATCGCGGAGGGATCGGTCACCCTGCGCGACGGGCGCGTCATCGACGCCGACATGGTCGTCGCCGCGATCGGCGTGCGTCCGGCCAGCGAGCTCGCCTCCGAGGCGGGCCTGGAGGTCGGCGAGCGCGGCGGCATCGTCGTCGACGAGTTCCAGCGCACCGCCGACCCGGCCATCTTCGCCCTGGGCGACGCCGCCGAGAAGCGCGACGCCATCACCGGTGACACCACCCTGGTCCCGCTGGCCCAGACCGCGAACCGCCACGGCCGCCTCATCGCCGACATCATCACCGGCCGCGACGTGACCTCACGGCTCACCCTGGGCACCGCCATCGTCGGCCTTTTCGGCCTGCAGGCCGCCACCGTCGGCTGGAACGAGAAGCGGGCCCGCGCCGCCGGCCGCGACATCCGCGTGGTCTCCCTGCATCCGCAGGACCACGCCGGCTACTACCCGGGCGCGTCCCAGATTCACCTCAAGTTCATCATCGACGCCGCCACCGACGCCATCCTCGGCGCCCAGGCCGTCGGCGAGGCGGGCGCGGACAAGCGCATCGACGTCATCGCCACCGCCATGCGCGGCGGCCTGACCGCCTCCGACTTGGCCGATCTGGAGCTGGCGTACGCCCCGCAGTTCGGTTCCGCGAAGGATCCGGTCAACATGGCCGGCTTCATCGCCGACAACCTCGCCAACGGCGAGAAGTCCTTTCTGCACCACGAGCTGGAGCAGGCCGTCGCCGAGGGCTGGAAGCTGGTCGACGTCCGCACGCCCGGCGAGTTCAACCGCGCCACCATCCCCGGCGCGGTCAACATTCCGCTGGACGACATCCGCGACCGCTTCGACGAGTTCGAGGGCGAGAAGGTCCTGGCGTTCTGCCGCGTCGGCCAGCGCGGGCACACTGCCGTCACCCTCCTGGAGAACAAGGGCATCGAAGCCGCCAATCTCAACGGCGGGTTCCTGACCTGGGAAGCTGCCTCCAGTGTCAACGCCGTCTAAGCTGGGTGAATACCCCACCCCCTATCCCTGTGCGGAGACGAGGAATCCAATGAAGCTTGATCCGGAAGAGATGAGGCCGGCCCTGATGCGCCTGAAGCGCGCCCGCGGCCAGCTGGACGCGGTCATTCGCATGCTGGAGGAGGGCGAGGAGTGCGAGGACATCGTCACCCAGACCTCCGCCGTCGCCACCGCCGTGCAGCGCGCGGGCTTCCTGGTGGTCTCCACCGGCATGCGCAAGTGCATGGTCGAGCAGGGGCCCGACTCCATGGACGGCCAGCGCCTGGAGAAGATGCTGCTCAAGCTCGCGTAGCCCGATAGAACGCCACGACCCCGACCCCCGTCACCGGAGGCCGGGGTCGTCGCTTTCAGCCCTCCGCCGGCTCGCCCAGATCCGCGAGCGCCTGACGGTAGGGCTCCCCGCTCGCCCGGTCCGCCTCCCGATAGATGCGCAGCAGATTGACCGCGTGGTTGTACCACATGGTCATGCCCCGGTCGCGGGCCTGCTGGGCCGCGGTCTCGATGAGCAGAGCCGCCGTGCGGTCGTCGCCGCGGGCGACGTGGATGGGCACCTGCATGGTCAGCGCCAGGAAGTGGCCCTCGGCAGAGAGGTCGATCGGAGAAATGGACGACGCCCAGCCCGCCATCTCGGCCGCGTGACGCAGGTGCTCCATGCGCACCAGCTCGCCGACGATCTGGCTGGTTTCACCGATGATGTGTCGCGTGCGGTCCTCGGCCGGGGTTGACCCGTCCTCACTGCCCTGGACCAGGTAGTCCCAGGCGTCGCGCCGGTAGTCCTCGAAGGCCTGCGGAAAGTACAGATCCATGGCGTCGTCGGTCATGAAGACGGTGGTGCGCAGCATCGCCGCGGCCATCGTGGAGCGCGGCCCCGGATGGGAGGTGAGGAAGGCGTCGCCGAGGGTGTCCATCCACCGGCGGTTGTCCTCCCACAGGTTGGCGGCCTTGGTGAACTCGCGGTTGTCCAGGAGCGCCCCGAGGGCCTGGGCGCGGGCGTCGACGGCGAGATCGACGTCCTTCGTCCTGTCCGCGACATCGATGATGGCGAAGTAGGTGCGGACCGATTCCCGGGTGTTGTTGGCGTAGCGGAAGTTGCGGGCCTTCATCGTCAGCAGGTGCAGCTGCATGTCCTCGTGGGTGGCGTCGCCGACGACCGATTCCCCGGTGAGCGCCGGATCCGTCAGGTAGGTCTGCGCCAGACTGACGGTGGCCAGCGCGTCGATGTGGGCGCTTTCCGTCTCGAGGGCCTCGGCGATGATGATCAGCTCGCTCCGCAGCTCAGGGTTGCTCAGCTCGTCCTCGGCCACCGAGGCGACGAAGGAGGCGATGCCCCGGCGCAGGGGATCCGGCTGTCGCATGCCGTTGGCGGAGAGGGAGAAGCTCTCCGCGATCTTGAGCAGAATGGCCGCGGCCCGGTTGATGCAGTAGGAGGGATCGAGCGCGAGCAGCGTCGGCAGGCCGAGGGCGGCGATCTCGACGGCGTGGCGGTCGCTGAAGACCTCCGGGCGCCGCGCCATCTGGGCCCGGACCATGCCGACGACCTCCGAGGCGCGCCCCTCCACGGGGTCGGTGATGGTGCCGTCGACGAGCCCGTCGTGCAGGGCCACCATCTCCAGCGCGCCCTGGACCCCGGTGTCCTCGTCCTCGTCCAGGAAACGGGGCACCGCGGCGACGTAGCCGTCCAGGGACGCGCCCGTCGGGTTGGCCAGATTGTGCGCGATCCTCTGGGCCTCGTCCTCCTCCCCGATCATCTGCAGGTAGTCCATGACCGTCCACGGCGAGGGCGCCTCGTCCTCGCGCAGGCGCCGCAGCCCGAGGGCGTCGACCGGCGCGGCGGCGTCGAGGCCGGTGCCGATGAAGTGCTCGGGCTTCCAGTCCGGGACCTCGTAGGGCCGGGCCAGTGAGTCGACGCGCCGGGTCGTGCCGTTGCGCTCGTCGAGCCGGGCGGCGTAATCGGTGGCGGCAGCCATGAATCCGCGCGCCAGCTCAGCGACGGTGCACTCCCCCACCTCGGCCACCGCCCGCCAGCGGGGGGCGTCGAAGCGCGGCAGCACGGTTGCCCCGGCGCCGGCCCCGGCCGCGATGCTCAGGACCCGGGCCAGCACGTCGAGCAGCTCCACCGGGTGCCGCATGTGCCCCTCGGATTCGTGGACGAGGCGGAGGGTGGCGTCGACGAGCCCGCCGGCGGCGGTGACGCAGGCGGCCTGGAGCAGGGGCTTCTGCAGCGACGGCACCCCGACGGCGTCGGTGAGCACACGGCGCACCCGGCGCAGGGTGGTGTCGGGGCTGAGATGCCTGGCCAGCGGCTCCAGGGATTCGGCGATCATCATCAGCGGCTGGGAGGTGACGTCGATCGGCGCGGCCTCCATCTCCGTGATGAGCTGGTTGGCCTGGACGAGGTCGCCCGTCTCCAGGTGCGCCATGGCGAGAATGTCGTACTCGAGGAACCAGGCCAGCGCCTCCTGGTAGGTCGCCACCCTGTCCACGTCGAGCCGGCGGCGATCCCCGATCAGCTCGAGCACCCGCTCGGGCCGATCCATCCCCTGGTAGGCGTAGATGCGCACGTTGTCGATCTCCCGCTGGGAGTCACCCCGCTCCCGCCGGTAGTTCTGGCTGATCGTGATCAGCTCCTCGATGCGGGCCGCGCTTATCGACGGCTCAAACACCGCGTCATAGGCCAGGTCCGGAATGAGCACGTCGAACCTGTCGGTCAGCACCTCGCCGTCACGGTCCGTCGGCGGGTTCGTCCCCGGCAGGGCCAGCTCGTTGGCCGGGAACGCCGCCGGATTGCGGCGGTGCTGCTCCCACAGCGAGAGGGTCGTCTCGATCGCGCGGGACCGGTCGACGTTGTGCAACGCGTACACCAGGGACAGTCGCATGCGGTAGTCGAGTTCCGACACTTCGGCGCTGGCCTCGTTGGCCGACGCCAGCTCCGCGCACAATTCGTCGACCTTCTCGACGAAGACGTCCGCGCGCATCTGGTCCTTGCGATAGGACCCGTACGCGCTAGCCCACTGCTGCTCGCATTCCATGGGGGTCATGCCTGCCACGCTACCGGGCGCCCCCCGCACCCGCAGTCAGTTTGATATAGCCTTCGGCGGGTCGCCGGAAAGGCCCTCCGGGGGTCGACGAGGCCGAGAAAACGATGCAGACTGAACGCACGACCCGACCCTGAAGGATGCCCTCATGACCAACCCGTACGAGAACCCCGACAACCAGGACCCCCGCCACCCCGACGACGCCGACCCCCGGGCCGGTTCCGGTCGCTACGGGCAGAGCCCGCAGGAACCGGGCGGTTATCCCATGTACGAGCCGCAGCCCGGCTACGGCCAAGATGGCTACGGCCAGGCCGGCTACGGGTATCCGCAGCCGCGCTACGGCTTTGATCAGCCGGGCTACGGCTACGGCGTCGCCGCCCCCACGGCTGGGGCAGGCGGCGGCCGTCGCCTGCTCGCCTACTTCATCGACGGCTTCATCATCGGTTTCGTCGTCAACGCCCTGGCCTCCATGCTGGGCGTCTTCCCGCCCGTGGACCCGGGGATGATGAACGACGGGGCCACGATGAATTCCTGGATGGACGAGATGGCCCAGACCTCCGTCACCCTCAGCCTGCTCAACACGGTTGTCTTCTATCTCTATGCCGTGTTCATGCAGACGACCGATTTTTCGACCGTCGGCAAGCGCCTGGCGGGAATACGGGTCACCGAGCTGGACGGCGGGCGACTGTCCCTGGGCACGTCGGCGAAGCGCAACGCGTGGCTGCTCGCGGGCCTGGTGCCGGCCTTCGGCGGGCTGATCGTCTTCGTCCTGGGGCTGATCATCTTCTTCCAGGCGGGCCAGGGCGACCGGACCCAGGGCCTCAACGACAGATGGGCACGGACCCGCGTCCTCAAGCGCGCCTGATACGGCCGCCCACCAGTTTCGCCCCGGCCTCGAACCCCCGACGCCGGGGCGGAATCGTTTCCCGCCAGGCCCTGTTACCGTTCCGTAATTCATGTCACAATCGAGGGTGTCGCATAGTGCGATATACGGGCCCGTAAGTTACGGTGTCGTAGTCCAAATAACTATTGACCAGAAAAGTAAAGGACGTTGCACCACATGTCTCTGACCCCGCTTCTCGCCCTGGACAAGCCGGCGCTGCTGTTCGCCGGCCAGGGCTCGCCGTGGCAGTCCGCATTGGCCGGCTCCGCCTCCAGCCACCACTCCGCCGGCCGCCTGGCCGAGGTGCTGGCTGACGCCCGCGCACTGACGGGCCCGGTCGCCCGCACCATCGCCTCCACCGTTCCGGGCGCCATGGGCCGCCTGGAGGAGCTGACTGGCCCGGATGCGCTGCCGCAGGCAGCGGACATCGACGTGTACCCGGCCGTTTCCGTACCGGGCATCGTTCTCTCCCAGATCGCTGCCGTCGACCACCTCCGTGACCTGGGCCTGGACGTCACCGACGCCATCCTGCTCGGCCACTCCCAGGGTTCGCTCGGCGTCGTCGCCGCCAAGCAGCCGACCCAGGCACTGGCCTTCGCCATCCTCATGGGCACCGCCGCCAGCCACGTCGCCGGCGCCACCGACGACCGCGCCCGCATGCTGTCGATCCGCGGACTGACCGCGAACGTCGTCGAGCAGATGATCGCCGACGTCGCCGGCGCCGAGATCGCCGTCATCAACGGCCCGCGCCACGTCGTGCTCTCCGGCGCCCCGGAGACCCTGACCGCCGCCCAGTCCCGCATCGAGAGCCTGGTCAAGGCCCACAACGAGAAGCTCGAGGAGGCCGAGTTCGGCGGCTCCGAGTGGACCCCGCAGTTCGACGTCCTCGCCGTGGCCTACCCCTTCCACCACTCCGGCAACCAGGCGGCCGCCGACCTGGCCGTCGAGTGGGCCGACAAGTGCGGCGTCTCCTTCGAGGGCGTCACCGCCCGCGAGCTGGCCGACGCCATCCTGGTCGAGCAGCACGACTGGCCGGCGCAGGTCGCCAAGCTGCAGGAGAACGGCGTCACCCACGCCCTCTCCCTGGACGGCTCCCTGACCCGCATGTCCGAGCGTCTGCTCGCCGGCACCGGCATCGCCGTCGTCCCGGCGGGCACCGAGGCCGAGCGCGACGCCCTGGCCACCCCGGGCACCGAGCTGCCGACCGCCACCGACTACGCGGACTTCGCCCCGCGCCTGGTGTCCCTGCCGGACGGCAAGACCTACACCCAGACCCGCTTCTCCACCGTGACGGGCATGTCCCCGATCATGCTGGGCGGCATGACCCCGTCGACCGCCGACTCCGAGATCGTCGCGGCCGCAGCCAACGCCGGCTACTGGACCGAGCTCGCCGGCGGCGGCATGTTCTCCGACGAGGTCTTCACGGCCCACAAGGAGGAGCTCGAGTCGAAGCTTGAGCCGGGTCGCATGGCCCAGTTCAACACCATGTTCTTCGACCGTTTCCTGTGGAACCTGCACTTCGGTCAGGCCCGCATCGTGCCGAAGGCCCGCAACGCCGGCGCCCCGTTCAACGGCGTGACCATCTCCGCCGGCATCCCGGAGCCGGATGAGGCCAAGGAGCTCCTCGCCCAGCTGCACAAGGACGGCTTCCCGTACATCGCGTTCAAGCCGGGCACCACCAAGCAGATCCGCGACACCCTGAAGATCGCCGCCGTCGATCCGGAGTCGAGCATCATCATGATGGTCGAGGACGGTCACGCGGGCGGCCACCACTCCTGGACCGACCTCGATGACATGCTCATCGACACCTACGCCGAGATCCGTCAGTACCCGAACGTGCTGCTGACCGTCGGCGGCGGCATCTACTCCCCGGAGGTGGCCGCCACCTACATCACCGGTACCTGGTCCGAGAAGTACGGCCTGCCGAAGATGCCGGTCGACGCCGTGTTCCTGGGCACCGTGGCCATGGCCACCAAGGAGGCCAAGGCCACCGATTCCGTCAAGGATCTGCTGGTCAACACCCCGGGCATCTCCCGCGACGACAACAACGGCTGGGTCGCCCGCGGCACCGGCCGTCACGGCGTCGCCTCCTCGCAGTCGCACCTGCTGGCCGACATCCACGACCTGGACAACTCCTTCGCGGCCGCGTCCCGTCTGATCACCTCGATGCCCTTCGAGGAGTACGACGCCCGCCGCGACGAGATCATCGCCGCCCTGGCCAAGACCTCCAAGCCCTACTTCGGCGACGTCGAGACCATGACCTACGCCGAGTGGGTCAACAAGTTCGTCGAGCTGGCCCACCCGTTCATCGACCCGACCTGGGACGACCGCTTCCTCGACCTGCTCAACCGCGTCGAGGCCCGTCTCAGCGACGCCGACCACGGCCAGATCGAGACCCTCTTCCCGGACGTGGAGTCCATCGCCGACGCCCCGGCTGCCGCCAAGAAGCTTCTCGACGCCTACCCGGGGGCCCACGACACGCTGGTCAGCCCGCGTGACGCCGCCTGGTGGATCTCCCTGAACCGCAAGCACGTCAAGCCGATGCCGTGGGTTCCGGCCATCGACGGCGACCTCAAGGTCTGGTTCGGCAAGGACACCCTCTGGCAGGCCCAGGACGAGCGCTACACCGCCGACCAGGTCCGCATCATCCCCGGCCCGATGGCCGTCGCCGGCATCACCAAGAAGAACGAGCCGGTCGCCGACCTGCTGGCCCGCTTCGAGGACGGCACCACGGAAGCGCTGCGCGCCTCCGGCGCCGAGCCGGAAACCCAGTTCTCCCGTCTCGCCGACGCCCAGTCCGAGGCCGAGTTCATCAAGGCCGCCCCGACCATCCAGTGGCACGGCCACTTCATGGCCAACCCGGCCTACGAGATGGACGAGGACGCCTACGACCTGATCCAGGACGAGCAGGGCCGCTGGTCCATCCGCATCAACGCCGACTCCTACTGGGACGACCTCCCGGAGGAGCAGCGCCCGTTCTACGTCAAGGAAGTCACCGTTCCGCTCGACCTCTCCGAGGCCGTCGCCACCGGTGGTTCCCCGGTCGTCTCCGACGAGCGCCTGCCCGACTCTGTCTTCGCCCTCCTCGAGGGCCTGGCCGGTGTCGGCTCCACCTCCGAGAACGGCGACTACATCGCCGAGATGCCGCAGATCATCCCGGGCTCCGAGTCCGAGGACGCGCCGTTCGGCGTCGCCAAGTACTCCTTCACCTTCGCACCGTCGCTGCTCAACGCCCACACCGCCGTCACCGGTGCCGCCCTGGGCACCGTTGAGCCGGGCACCCCGGACGTCCTGGTCGGCCCCTGCTGGCCGGCCATCTACACCGCGCTGGGCTCCGGCAAGCTCGAGTCCGGTTACCCGGTCATCGAGGGTCTGCTCAACGCCGTCCACCTCAACCACGTCGTCGACGTCCTGGTCCCGCTCGAGGAGCTGGCCGACGGCCGCACCATCGACGTCACCTCCAAGTGCACCGCCATCGACGAGTCCGTCTCCGGCCGCATCGTGACCGTCGAGCTCGAGCTCTTCGACCGCGAGTCCGGCGACCTGGTCGCGACCCAGATGCAGCGCTTCGCCATCCGTGGCCGCGCCACCGGCACCGATCTGCCGACCCCGGCTCCGGAGTTCGGCGGCGGCAAGTCCGCCGACAAGATCGAGGCCACCCCGCGTTCCTTCGTCGACCGCGCCACCGTCACCGCCCCGTCCGACATGACCCCGTTCGCGCTGGTCTCCGGTGACTACAACCCGATCCACTCCTCCTACAACTCCGCCCAGCTGGTCAACCTGGAGGCGCCGCTGGTGCACGGCATGTGGCTGTCCGCCACCGCCCAGCACCTGGCCGGCAAGCACGGCACTGTCGTCGGCTGGACCTACTCCATGTACGGCATGGTGCAGCTCAACGACAAGGTCGAGATCACCGTCGAGCGGGTGGGCCGCAAGGGCATCCACAAGGCCTTCGAGGTCACCTGCCGCATCAACGGCGAGGTCGTCTCCGTCGGCCAGGCCCTCATGGCCCAGCCGAAGACCGCCTACGTCTACCCGGGCCAGGGCATCCAGGCCGAGGGCATGGGCGCCGGCGACCGCAGCGCCTCCGCCGCGGCCCGCGAAATCTGGAACCGCGCGGACACCCACACCCGCGAGAAGCTGGGCTTCTCCATCCGTCAGATCGTCGACGAGAACCCGACGGAGATCACCGTCCGCGGTGAGACCTTCAAGCACCCGCAGGGCGTCCTGCACCTGACCCAGTTCACCCAGGTCGCCCTCGCCGTCGTCGCCTACGCCCAGACCGAGCGTCTGCGCGAGGCCGACGCACTGGCGTCGGGAAGCATGTACGCGGGCCACTCCCTCGGCGAGTACACCGCCCTGGCCTCCCTGGCGAACATCTTCGACCTCGAGGCCGTCATCGACGTCGTCTACTCCCGTGGCTCCGCCATGGGCACCCTCGTCCCGCGTGACGAGGACGGCAACTCCGAGTACGCCATGGCCGCGCTGCGTCCGAACATGATCGGCGTCTCCGCCGACGACGTCGAGGACTACGTCACCGCCGTCGCCGACGAGACCGGCGAGTTCCTGCAGATCGTCAACTACAACATCGCAGGCCAGCAGTACTCCATCGCCGGCACCAAGAAGGGTCTCAAGGCCCTCAAGGCCAAGACCGACCCGATCAACCCCCGCGCCTACGTCACGGTTCCGGGTATCGACGTCCCGTTCCACTCCTCCGTCCTGCGCCCGGGCGTCGCCGACTTCGCCAAGAAGCTCGACGAGCTCCTGCCGGCCGAGCTGGATCTGGACGCGCTGGTCGGCCGCTACGTGCCGAACCTGGTCGCCCGCCCGTTCGAGCTGACCGACGACTTCATCGACTCCATCCGCGAGGTCGCCCCGACCGAGCGTCTGGCAGGCAAGAAGGTCGCCGACTTCGCCACCGACAACGAGCTGGCCCGCGTCCTCATCATCGAGCTGCTGTCCTGGCAGTTCGCCTCCCCGGTCCGCTGGATCGAGACCCAGCAGGTCCTGTTCGACAACGTCGAGCAGATCATCGAGGTCGGCCTGGCCGCCTCCCCGACCCAGGCGAACATGGCCAAGCGCTCGCTCGCCATCGAGGGCCTGGACATGCCGGTCTTCAACGTCGAGCGCGACCAGGACGTGGTCATGCTCTCCGAGGTCGTCGAGGCTCCGCTCGTGGAGGAGCCGACCGAGGCCGCTTCCGAGTCCGAGGCACCGGCCGCACCGGCCGCCGCTGAGGAAGCCCCGGCCGCCGCCGAGGCCGCCCCGGCTCCGGCAGCCCCCGCCGCCACCGGCGGTGGCTCCGGCGCGGACGCCCCGGACCTGCCGTTCACGGCCGCCGAGGCGATCATGGTCCTGTTCGCCTTCCAGAACAAGATCCGCATGGAGCAGATTAACGACTCCGACACCGTCGAGGAGCTCACCAACGGCGTCTCCTCCCGCCGTAACCAGCTGCTGATGGACATGTCCGCCGAGATCGGCGTGCCGGCCATCGACGGCGCCGCCGACTCCGACGTCGCCACCCTGCGCGAGCGCGTCAAGACCGCGGCCCCGGGCTACTCCCCGTTCGGTTCCGTCCTCACCGAAGCCGTCACCACCCGCCTGCGTCAGCTGATGGGCGCCTCCGGTTACAAGCCGGCCCACGTCGGCGAGCGCGTCACCGGCGCCTGGTCCCTGCCGGCCTCCTGGGTCGGTCACGTCGAGTCCGAGATTCTCCTCGGTTCCCGTGAGGAGGACTCTGTCCGCGGTGGCTCCCTGTCCACCCTGGCCACCTCCGCATCCTCCAAGGCCGACGTCGATGCCCTCATCGACGCCGCCGTCGGCAACGTCGCCTCCCGCAACGGCGTCTCCGTCTCCCTCAACGCAGGTGGCGGCGCCGGCGGCGCCGGTGGAGTCGTCGACTCCGCCGCGCTGACCGCCTACGCTGATTCCGTCACCGGCGAGAACGGCGTCCTGGCCACCGCCGCCCGCGCAGTCCTCGACCAGCTGGGCCTGACCCCGGCACCGGTCGAGAACGAGCCGGTCGACACCACCGTCGTCGAGGCCGTCGAGGCCGAGCTGGGCGCCAACTGGGTCAAGCTCGTCACCCCGTCCTTCGACGCCAAGAAGGCCGTGCTCTTCGACGACCGCTGGGCCACCGCCCGTGAGGACCTGGCTCGTGTCGCCCTCGGCGAGATCGAGCTCGGCGCCGAGCGTTTCACCGGCACCGGCGAAACCGTCGCCAAGCAGGCTGACTGGTGGGCCTCCAACGGCGGCAAGGGTGACCTCAAGGCCATCGCCGAGGCCGCCCGCGCCGAGTTCGTCGGCGAGTACGCCGGCGACGTCGCTCTGGTCACCGGTGCCGCACCGGGCTCCATCGCGACCGCACTGGTCGAGCGTCTGCTCGAGGGCGGCGCCACGGTCATCATGACCGCGTCCCGCGTCTCCCAGGCGCGCAAGGAGTTCGCCCGCCAGATCTTCGCCGAGCACGGTACCCCGGGCTCCGCGCTGTGGCTGGTCCAGGCGAACCTGAGCTCCTACCGCGACATCGATTCCCTCATCGACTGGATCGGCACCGAGCAGCGTGAGTCCGTCGGCGCCGACGTCAAGGTCACCAAGCCGGCCCTGACGCCGACCCTGGCCTTCCCCTTCGCCGCTCCGTCCGTCTCCGGCTCGCTCGCCGACGCCGGCCCGGCCGCCGAGAACCAGACCCGTCTGCTGCTCTGGTCCGTCGAGCGCACCATCGCCGGCCTGTCCGAGCTCGCTCAGAAGGCCGTCGACACCCGTGCCCACGTCATCCTGCCGGGTTCCCCGAACCGCGGCATGTTCGGTGGCGACGGCGCCTACGCCGAGGTCAAGTCCGCGCTGGACGCCATCCTGGCCAAGTGGTCCTCCGAGGCCGGCTGGCCGAAGGGCGTCACCCTGGCCCAGGCCAAGATCGGCTGGGTCGCCGGCACCAACCTGATGGGCGGCAACGACGCCATCATCCCGGCCGCCGAGAAGGCCGGAATCCACGTCTGGACCCCGGAGGAGATCTCCTCCGAGCTCATGGACCTGGCCTCCGCCGAGACCCGCGTGAAGGCCGCACAGGCCCCCGTCGAGAAGGATCTGACCGGTGGTCTGGGCGAGTCCGCCATCTCCATCACCGAGCTGGCCGAGCAGGCCGCCGCCGAGGCCGCCGAGGGTGCCCGTTCCGAGGCCGCCGGCGCTGAGGCCGCGACCGCCCCGGCCACCATCACCGCGCTGCCGAACCTCTACAACCCGACCCAGATCGGTGAGGGTGTCGAGGTCGGTGACGTCACCCGCGACCTCGAGGACATGATCGTCATCGCCGGCGTCGGCGAGGTCTCCTCCTGGGGCTCCGGCCGCACCCGCTTCGAGGCCGAGTACGGCATCCAGCGCGACGGTTCCGTCGAGCTGACCGCCGCCGGCGTCCTCGAGCTGGCCTGGATGATGGGCCTGGTGGAGTGGAACGAGGATCCGCAGCCGGGCTGGTACGACGCCGACGGCACCGCCATCGCCGAAGAGGACATCTACGACCGCTTCCGCGACGAGGTCGTGGCCCGCTCCGGCATCCGCACCCTGACCGACAAGTACCACATGGTCGACCAGGGTTCGATGGACCTGACTAAGGTCTTCCTGGACCGCGACATCACGTTCACCGTCGCGTCCGAGGCCGAGGCCCAGGACGTCGTCGAGGCTGACCCGGACTTCACCGAGGCCCACGAGGTCGAGGGCGAGTGGGTCGTCACCCGCAAGCAGGGCGCCACCGCCCACGTGCCGCGCAAGGCGACCCTGACCCGCACCGTCGCGGGCCAGATGCCGGACGACTTCGACCCGGCAAAGTGGGGCATCCCGGAGCACATGGTCGACTCCCTCGACCGGATGGCCACCTGGAACCTGGTCACGGCCGTCGACGCGTTCATCAACGCCGGCTTCTCCCCGACCGAGCTGCTGCAGAACATCCACCCGCTGGACGTCGCGACCACCCAGGGCACCGGCATCGGCGGCATGGAATCCCTGCACAAGGTCTTCGTCACCCGCTTCCTCGGTGAGGAGCGTCCGTCGGACATCCTGCAGGAGGCCCTGCCGAACGTCGTCGCCGCGCACACCATGCAGTCCCTGCTCGGTGGCTACGGCTCGATGATTCACCCGATCGGCGCCTGCGCGACCGCGGCCGTCTCCATCGAGGAGGCCGCCGACAAGATCACGCTGGGCAAGGCTGACTTCGTCATCGCCGGCGGCATCGACGACGTCCAGGTCGAGTCCCTGGCCGGCTTCGGCGACATGAACGCCACCGCCGAGACCAAGACCATGACCGACAAGGGCATCGACCCGCGCTTCATCTCCCGCGCGAACGACCGTCGTCGCGGCGGCTTCCTCGAGGCTGAGGGCGGCGGCACCGTGCTGCTGGTCCGTGGCTCCGTCGCCGCCGACATGGGCTTGCCGGTCCTCGGCGTCCTGGCACACGCTGCCTCCTACGGCGACGGTGCGCACACCTCCATCCCGGCTCCGGGCCTGGGTGTGCTGGGCTCCGCCCGCGGCGGCGCCAACTCCACGGTCGCCCGTTCGCTGAAGGCCCTGGGTCTGACCCCGGACGACGTGACGGTCCTGTCCAAGCACGACACCTCCACCAACGCCAACGACCCGAACGAGGCGGAGCTGCACTCCCTCCTGTGGCCGGCCGTCGGTCGCGACGAGGACGCCCCGCTGTTCGTCATCTCGCAGAAGTCGCTGACGGGCCACTCCAAGGCCGGTGCCGCGCTCTTCCAGACCGGTGGCATCATGGACGTGTTCCGCACCGGGCGTCTGCCGCAGAACGCCTCGCTGGACTGCGTTGACCCGCTGATTCAGCCGAAGGCCAAGAACCTGGTCTGGCTGAAGGCCCCGCTGGAGGTCGGCACCGTCAAGGCCGCCGCGCTCACCTCCCTGGGCTTCGGTCACGTCGGCGCCCTGGTCGTCTACGCGCACCCGGCCTCCTTCGAGGCTGCCGTGCGCGACCAGCGTGGCGAGCAGTCCCTGGCCGACTGGCGCAAGAAGGCCACCCAGCGTCTGCGTGCGGGCGTCGCCCACATGCAGGCCGGCATGATCGGTCGCGCCCCGCTCTTCGAGCAGGTCGAGAACCGCCGCTTCCCGGAGCAGGGTGCCCACGAGGCTGAGATCAACCTGCTGCTCAACGGCGACGTCCGTCTGGGTGCAGACGGCGTCTACCCGGCCGCTCCGCAGGAGTAGGCCCGAGTAGGTAGCTGACACACGGCGCCGCCCGTCCCTGAGAGATCAGGGGCGGGCGGCGCCGTTGTCGTGTGCGGGACCGGCGAGGTTTGTGGTCCTGCACGTCGCGGTCGGGGTCCGTTCCTGCCTCGGCCAGCCCGCGTCGACGCGCGAAGATTTCTAGGATGGTAACCACCCAGACGCATTCATCGACGGTTATGTGTGCAAGGAAAGGACACCATCATGGCGTTAGAGGAAAAGATCGACGAAACCCTGGCGGCCGCGGACGCCCCCGCCCCCGACAGCGGCAAGAAACCCGACTCCCCGCCCAGGCTCAGCGGCGCCAGCTGGAAGTACGCCGCCAAGCGGTCCGTGCGGGAATTTCTCTCCGACGGCGGGACCGACCTGGCCGCCATGCTCACCTACTTCACCGTCCTGTCGCTGGCGCCGTCGACGCTGGCGGTGTTCTCCATCATCAGCCTGGTCCTGGCGAACAACGCCGACGCCGTGACCGTCCTGGCGGAGGACTTCACCGCCGCCTACATCCCGGCGGATTACCAGGGACTCGTCCTCGATCTGATCGACACCGTCACCGTCTCCACCACCGGCGGGATCCTCGCCCTGATCATCGGCGTGGCCACCGCGTTATGGTCGGCCTCGGCTTACGTCAAGGCATTCTCCCGCAGCGCCAACACCATCTACGAACGGGCGGAGGGCCGGGGAATAATCAAGCTCACCGGCACCATGCTCGTCACCACCCTGGCGTTGCTGCTGGGAATCGTGCTCATCCTCATTTCCCTGATCATCAATGAGACCGTGGTGACCGGTCTGCTCGGTCCCGTCGCGGGATCCCTCGGCCTGACGGGGGTCCTCGACTTCCTCATGGGGACTTTCCTGCCCGTGTGGACGTGGGTGAAATGGCCGGTCATCCTGGCACTGCTCATCGGCCTCGTCGCCATGCTCTACTACTACACGCCCAATGTCCGCCAGCCGAAGTTCCGCTGGGTCAGCATCGGCTCGATCATCGCGATCCTCGGCATCATCCTGGCCGCAGGCCTGCTGTACCTCTACTTCGCGTACGTCGGCGGGTACAGCTCATACGGGACCGTCGGCGGCGTCATGGCCCTGCTGTTCACCCTGTGGGTGTTCAACATCGTCCTGCTGCTCGGCCTGGAGATCGACGCCGAGGTCGAGCGCGCCCGCCAGCTTCAGGGTGACATCGCGGCCGAAGACAACATTCAGCTGCCCCCGCGCGACACCGCACAGGTGGAGAAACAGCGGAAGGTACGGGAGAGACTGACCTCCGAGGGACGCGAGCTTCGCGCCGCCCACAACCGGGCCGGCCGCCACGACGACTCCGACGAGGTGGAGGGTAACCGGGATCCCGCGGCGCCCGACGACGACGGCGGGGACGCCTCCGGAAGCACCGCCTACCGGCCGGAATGACCCGGGGCCCGCGATCGTCATGGACGATCCGGTCACAGGCTGTGGTCCGCGGGGTCGGTGTCATCACGCGTCAACGCCCGGAGCCGGCGCAGATCGTCCGGATGCAGGCCGGGCTGGCGTTCCACCCCGTCGAGAAGCAGCTGCATTTGCTGGTCGACCGCGGACGCCGCCTCCCCCGGGCCGGCGTCACGGACATGGGTGCTCAACATCCGCAGCACCCGCAGCAGCGCGGCCGCCACCTCCGGCTGATCCAGACAGCTCTGGCGAAGCTGGTCGAAGGCGTGGGCGACATACTCCTCGTGCGAGAGATTCCAGGGTTGAACCAGCACCCGGCCGGCGGCGTCGGCGACCGCCGGCGGGGCCAGTGAGGTGGTGAGCACCGTTCGCATGAGAGTGCCCAGCCGGAGGATGACCTCAACGGCGGTGGTGGGGTCATTGACCGCCGGACTCAGCGCACGCAGGCCGATGTCGACGAGCTGCCGGACGGCGAAGTCGACGTCCTGGATCATGGTGCGCATGGCCGAGACCTCCACGGTCGCGGCCAGCTCTCTCCGACTGCCCTGGTCAGGCTCCGGCCACACCGTAAACAGCGCCTCTCCGGAATGGAGGTAGGCCCCGACCCTCGTTTCCAGGCGCACTGCTGTCCCCGCCGGCACCACGGCGAACACCCGGTCAACGTCAACCTGGCTGACCCACCCGCTGCGAGGAGAGGTCAGCACCACCGCCTCGGCGGGAATATCGCGGTAGTCATGCGGATCCGCCACCCGGGTGCCCTCCGGCACCTCGTCCAGCGTCGCGGCGACGGCCTCCCCCTCCTCGACTATGCCCCGGGCGACGTTGCCCACCTGCAACCCGTGAGCCAGATGGTTCAGGTGGGCGATGATGCCCGCCACGGTGAGCAGCGTCAGGACCACCGCCAGCGTGAGCGACACCTGTGGGGCGGGGTCGGTCGGCTCACCGCTGACGGCGGGCAGGACCAGGACGCAGTAGAAGAAGGTTGCCACCAGCAGGCCGATCACCCTCTGGCTCAACCGGTCGCGGATGAACGATCGCATCACCCGCGGGGAAAACTGGTCGCTAGCCAGCTGCAGACTGACCACCGTCAACGAGAAGACCACTCCGACGGTGGTGATCATCGCCCCGGCCACCGTCGCCAGCAGCCAGGTGGCCGCGTTGCTGCTCATCGCCAGCGTCAGCGGCACCCTGGTGCCGTGGCCGAGCCAGCGGTCGATGATTGTCGCGACCACCGCCAGCGCAATCCCGCCCAGCATGAGCAGGGCGGGGCGCAGAAACAGGCTTTCCTGGAACCGGTAGCGCAGCGTCGCCAGTCGCAACCTTTGGGACAGCTGCCCCACGCGAATCATCCTCCACCATGTTTCCGTCGTCTTTCATCCCCGCCCGTGACCGTCCGGCCGGAGTCGGGCGCCAGGCCCGGTACACAGGCACTCCCGCGCGCGTCCCTCCGCCATCCCGACGGCGGAGAACCGGTCTGCCCTGGGCAGCACCCGAGCCTACCGACCCACCTCGGTGACGGGGGACCGCCCGGGCGGGTCCGTTATGCCCCCTGGTCTGGCCCCTTGATCTGGCGTCGCGCGGCGGGGGAGCCCGATCCCGCCGACACCGACACCGGTTCGGCTCGGGGGTCATGGCCGGTTCAGTGAGCGGACTGGTCGTCACCCCCGTGCCCACGAGTTTCCCCGAACTGTGATCTGCCCCGCTGCTACTGTGATGCTCATGGCATCGGTCACTTTCGATCAGGTTTTCATCCAGTATCCGGGCGCCGAGGAACCCACCGTGCGTGATCTCAACCTGGAGATCGGTGACGGGGAGTTTCTCGTCCTGGTCGGCCCGTCGGGCTGCGGCAAGTCCACCACCCTGCGGGCGCTGGCCGGGTTGGAACCGGTCAGCCAGGGCCGCGTTCTCATCGGCGACACGGACGTCTCCCGAATGGAGCCGGGTGAGCGCGACATTGCGATGGTCTTCCAGAACTACGCCCTCTACCCGCACCTGTCGGTGGCCAAGAACATGGGATTCGCGCTGAAGCTGGCGAAGATGCCGCAGCAGGAGATCGACCAGCGGGTCAACGCCGCCGCTGACCTGCTCGACCTGGGTGGTCTCCTGGACCGCAAACCCAAGGATCTCTCCGGCGGCCAGCGCCAGCGCGTGGCCATGGGCCGCGCCATCGTGCGGGAACCGAAGGTCTTCCTCATGGATGAGCCGCTGTCGAACCTCGACGCGAAACTTCGCGTCCAGACCCGAGCGGAACTCGCGGCCCTCCAGCGGCGCCTGCGCACCACCACCGTCTACGTCACCCACGACCAGGTGGAGGCGATGACGATGGGCGATCGCGTCGCGGTCCTCAACGAGGGCGTGCTGCAGCAGGTCGCCTCCCCCAAGGAGCTCTACGAGGAACCGGTCAACGAGTTCGTCGCAGGCTTCATCGGCTCCCCGGCCATGAACATCTTCGACTCCCGCCTGCCGGGCGAGGACCGGTATCGGCTGGGAGTTCGTCCGGAGGCCATGACTCTGGTGCGTCCCGGCGAGCAGGCCCCCTCCGGCTGGGTCGGGTTGTCCGGAACCGTGGAACTGGTCGAGGAGCTCGGTTCGGAGGCCTACGTGTATGTCGCCACCGAGGCCGGGCGCATGGTGGCGAAGGTCCCCAAGGGACTCGTTCCGCAGATGGGCGACTCCTCCGACATCGCTTTCGACGCCGCTCAGGCCCATCGTTTCGACAGGGACACCGGTGAACGGATCATCCCCTCGCACACCCGGTAATAACCACCCCCGTTGACGGTGGCCCAAATCACATTTAAGGTGGTTTACAGGCTGATCTCACTATGGTCAGAAGCACATCCCAGGTCAATCGCAGGTCCATGAAAGGTCGACAGAATGACGATTCGCTTCTCCCGCCGTATCGCCGGCTCCATCGCCGCTGCCACCCTCGCGTCGGTGACGCTCGTTGCTTGTTCCTCGGACACCGGCGGCGACTCCGCTGACGGGACCGACACCACCACCCAGGAATCCACCGACACCGTCACCGAGACCACCGGCGCCTCCGAGGGCGGCGAGGGTGATCGTGGGCCGATCACCTTCGCCATGGGCGCCAACGACATCGGCAAATTGGAGCCGATCGTCGAGGCCTGGAACGCCGAGCACCCGGACGAGGAGGTCACCCTGCACGAGCTCCCGCAGGAGGCCGACGCCCAGCGCGAGACCCTCATCCAGTCCCTGCAGGCCGGCTCAGGCGATTACGACGTCATGGCGCTCGACGTGGTCTGGACCGGCGACTTCGCCGCGAATCAGTACCTGGAGCCGCTGACCGGCGACTACGAGATCGACACCTCCGGTCTGCTGGAGTCCACCGTCGAGTCCGCCACCTACAACGACACCCTCTACGCCCTGCCGCAGAACACCAACGGCCAGCTGCTCTTCCGCAACACCGAGGTCATGCCGGAGGAGCCGGGCAACTTCCAGGAGCTGGCCGATTCCTGCGTCGCCGCCGAGCAGGCCAACATCGACTGCCTGACCACGCAGCTCAAGCAGTACGAGGGTCTGACGGTCAACACCGTCGGCTTCATGGAGGGCTGGGGCGGCTCCGTCCTCGACGAGGACGGCAACGTCACCGTCGACTCCCCGGAGTCCAAGGAGGGCCTGCAGGCGCTTGTCGACGCCTACTCCGACGGGATCATCTCCCAGGCCTCCACCGGCGCCACCGAGGAGGAGACCAACAACGCCTTCACCGCCGGTGAGACCGCCTACGCCATCAACTGGCCGTACATGTACGCCACCTCGCTCGACGACGCCTCCCAGGTCGCCGACAACTTCGAGGTCTCCCCGCTCGTCGGCAAGGACGGCGTGGGCGTGTCCACCCTCGGCGGCTACAACAACGGCATCAACGTGAACTCCGAGTTCAAGGCGACCGCCCGCGACTTCATCGAGTTCATCATCAGCGAGGAGAACCAGAAGTCCTTCGCCGAGGAGTCCTTCCCGCCGGTCCTGGCCTCCATCTACGACGATGAGGCCCTGATCGAGGAGCACCCGTACCTGCCGGCCCTCAAGATCTCCCTCGAGAACGCCGTGCCGCGTCCGGTCAGCCCCTTCTACCAGGAGATCTCCAAGGCCATCCAGGACAACGCCTACGCGGCCCTGACCGCCGGCAAGAGCGTCGACGACGCCACGGCCGACATGAAGTCCGCGATCGAGAACGCCTCCAGCTAACCCCCGACAGCCCCTCTGGCACCTGCTCCTCACAGCTACATCCGAGGGCAGGTGTCAGAGGCGTTTAGACCCCCTTCCCGGAGGAGACATGCTCACCAGAGCCCAACAGACGAAACGGGCGGCGATGCTGCTGGGACCGGCACTCATCGTGCTGGCCATCGTCATCGGCTACCCCGTCATCCGCGCGATCTTCCTCTCGTTCCAGGCCGACCGCCACCTCGACCCCGACACCGGGATATTCGTCGACGGCGGATTCGCCGGATTCCAGCACTACCTCTACTGGCTGACCCAGCGCTGCATGTCGCCCTCCGGGGCGGTCTCGGTCTGCCCGCCGGGCACGCTGTCCACCGACTTCTGGCCGGCCCTGCGCAACACCATCTTCTTCACGGTCACCACCGTCGGTCTGGAGACCGTCCTGGGCATGATCATGGCCCTGATCATGGCGGGCAACTACCGGGGACGCGGCCTGGTCCGCGCCGCGGTCCTCATCCCGTGGGCCATCCCCACCGCCGTGACAGCCAAGCTCTGGCAGTTCATGTTCGCCCCCCAGGGCATCGTCAACTCCATCCTCGGCACGAACATCATGTGGACCACCGACCCCTGGCCGGCCCGCTTCGCGGTCGTCATCGCCGATGTCTGGAAGACCGCCCCCTTCATGGCGCTGCTCATCCTCGCCGGCCTGCAGATGATCCCCAAGGAGACCTACGAGGCCGCCCGCGTCGACGGCGCCACCGCCTGGCAGCGCTTCACCCGCATCACCCTGCCGCTGGTGAAACCGGCGCTCATGGTCGCGGTGCTCTTCCGCACCCTCGACGCGTTGCGCATGTACGACCTCCCGGTCATCATGATCTCCGCGTCCTCCAACTCCCCCACCGCTGTCATCAGCCAGCTCGTCGTCGAGGACATGCGCCAGGGCAACTTCAACTCGGCCTCGGCCCTGTCGACCCTGATATTCCTGTTCATCTTCGCCGTCGCCTTCGTCCTGATCCGTTTCCTCGGCGCCGACGTCTCGGGGCAGGGGCAGCGGCGGGCCGAGCTGCGTGAGGCCAGGCGTCGACAAGCACGGGAAGCAAAGAATGAGGTAAAGGCATGAGAAAACGTTGGCAGACCGTCGTCCACTACCTCGGCGTCGCATTCATCCTGGTGTGGGGACTGGCGCCGTTCTACTGGATGCTCGTCGTGGCGCTTCGCGACCCGACCTTCACCTTCGACACCACCCCCTGGCCCTCGCACGTCACCCTCGGCAACTTCCGGGAGGCCATCGCCACCGACCGCGGCAACAACTTCCTGCGCGCGATCGGCAACTCGCTGATCATCTCGCTCACGACCACCATCGTCGCGGTCATCGTCGGCGTCGGCGCCGGTTACGCGCTGGCCCGGTTGAACTTCCGCGGCAAGGGCCTCGTCGTCGGCATCATCCTCGCCGCCTCCATGTTCCCCGGCATCGCGCTGGTCACCCCGCTATTCCAGCTCTTCAGCCAGATCGGCTGGATCGGCACATACCAGGCGATGATCGTCCCCAACATCTCCTTTGCGCTACCCCTGACGATCTACACCCTGATCAGCTTCTTCAAGCAGCTGCCCTGGGAGCTGGAGGAGGCCGCCCGCGTCGACGGCGCCTCCCGCGCCCAGGCCTTCCGCAAGGTGATGCTCCCCCTGGCCACACCAGCCCTGTTCACCACCGCCATCCTGGCGTTCATCGCTGCCTGGAACGAATACATGCTCGCCCAGCAGCTCTCCACCGGAGCGACCGAGCCCGTCACGGTGGCGATCGCGCGCTTCACTGGGCCGAGCTCGTTCCAGTACCCTTACGCCGCCACCATGGCCGCCGGCGCGCTGGTCACCGTTCCGCTGATCATCATGGTGCTGGTGTTCCAGCGCCGGATCGTGTCCGGACTGACGGCCGGTGGCGTCAAGGGGTAGGTGTCGGTTGCTTCGTTTCGAAAGGCCTCACCCCGAACTTGCGAGTCCTTTCGAGACGAAGACCGGATCTGCGAGTCCTCTGAGGGTGAGGCCTTTCGAAACGAAGGGGCAGGCTCCTGGGGCGCCAGCAACGCCCCGACAATGCCGGTGCCGAACCCCTACTTCGCGTACGGGTCCCGGACGCCCACGTACTGGGTATAGGTGTACTCCGCGATGCCCTCGGCACCGCCCTCCCGGCCAAGACCGGAGTGCTTCACACCGCCGAAGGGTGCGCCCGCATTGGAGATGACGCCGGAGTTGAAGCCGACCAGGCCGAACTCCAGCTTGTCCGAGGCGCGGAACAGGCGGGACAGGTCGGAGGAGAACACGTAGGAGGCCAGCCCGTACTCGGTGGCGTTGGCCAGTCGCCAGGCGTCCTCCTCATCGGTGAAGGTGATGACCGGGGCGACCGGGCCGAAGATCTCCTCCCGGGCGACGCGGGAGTCGCGGGCGACGTCGACAAGCACCGTCGGCGCGTAGAAATGGCCTGCCCCTTCGATGCGAGCACCACCGGTCAGCACCTCCGCGCCGCCGGAGACGGCGTCGTTGACCAGCTCCTCGACGTTGTCGACGGCCGTCGACTGGATGAGCGGGCCGACCTGAGTATCACCGTCCAACCCGTTGCCGACCGTCATCGCGCCGAGCTTCTCGGCCAGTCGGCGCCCGAACTCCTCCGCCACCGGCTCCTGCACGAGGATGCGGTTGGCGGCGGTGCAGGCCTCGCCGATGTTGCGCATCTTCGCGTCGACGGCGCCGTCGACGGCGACGTCGAGGTCGGCGTCCTCAAACACGATCAGCGGGGCATTGCCGCCGAGCTCCATGGAGGTGCGCAGGACGTTGGGGGCGGCGTCGGCAAGCAGCTGCTTTCCGACGGCCGTGGAACCGGTGAAGGACAGCTTGCGCAGGCGTCGGTCAGCCAGGAGCGGCGTGGAGATTCCCGAGGCCGACTTCGAGGTCACCAGGTTGAGCACGCCGCCGGGGACGCCGGCCTCGATCATCGTCTGGACGAAGTAGTGCATGGTCAGCGGCGTCAACTGCGCGGGTTTCACGATCATCGTACAGCCCGCCGCGATCGCCGGTCCGATCTTGCGCGTCGCCATCGCGAGCGGAAAGTTCCACGGCGTGATCAGCAGGCTCGGCCCCACCGGCTTGTGCGTCGTGATCATCCGCAGCGTCCCCTCCGGCACCTGGCTGTAGCGGCCGTAATGGCGCACGGTCTCCTCAGAGAACCAGCGCAGGAACTCGTTGGCGTAGCGGACCTCGCCACGGGCCTCGACCAGTGGTTTGCCCATCTCGAGGGTCATGAGCGTGGCGAACTCCTCCGCCCGTTCGGCCACGAGCTCAAAACCGCGGCGCAGGATCTCGGCGCGTTCGCGCGGGGCCGTGCGCCCCCACTCCCGCTGGACCCTGTCCGCGGCGTCGAGTGCCTTGAGCGCGTCCTCCGAGCTTGCCGACGCCATCGTGGCCAGCACCTCGCCCGTCGCCGGATTCTCGACCTCGAGGGAGCCGCGGGCGGACCCCTCGACCCACTCTCCGCCGATGTAGAGACGTTTTTCTACTTTGCCGATGAGTTCGTCAACGTTGATGGACAAGGGTTCACTCCTTGGGCGTGGGGATTTTTCCCCAGGGTAGTGATTTGTCGTAGTCAGAAACAGTTCTGCTGAAGGTGAGGTCTGAACGAATTCACCGCCGCGAAAGGAATATCTGGTCTTTCGGCGGCGACACCGATGCTCCAGGCCGTGCTTGATGACATCCACGTCCCGCGCGTGGACCCGGGACGGGGACGGCCGCGTCCGGATGCGGTCCTGGCTGACCGGGGTTATGCGACGACGGTGATCCGGCGTGATCTACGCAAGAGGGGGATCGTGGCGGTTATTCCCGAAGAACGTGACAGTATCGCGGCCCTGAAACGTAAGGGCAGCACAGGCGGGCGCCCGCCTGTCTTTGACGCCCCTGCCTACAAGGGGCGCAATGTTATCAAGCGGGCGTTTGCCCTAGCCAAGCAGTGGCGTGGTCCGGCTACTCGGCATGACAAACTCGCGGCGGTTTACCGCGGGGCCATCGTAGTGTGAGCCGTGATCACCTGGCTCAAGTCTTTAGGAGACATGCCCTAGCACGATCGATAGAATTGATCGTCAGGCGCGCCCACAACATCGTGGCCTCCCTCCGCAAGGCTATCTCCGCGGGCAGGTACGCCCCCGGCCAGAAGCTCAACGAGGAAGTGCTCAGCGCCGAGTACACGTCTCCCGCAACACTCTGCGGGAGGCCTTCGGCACGCTGGAGGGTGAACAGCTCGTCACCCGCGTCCTCTACCGGGGCGTGTTCATCATCTCCCCTAACGCCCACGGCATCCGCGACCTCTACGCCGCCCGCGAGATGATCGAGCCAGCTGTCATGCTGGGGGCCGAGCAACTCAACGTCGATGTCCTGGCCGACGTCGTCGCCGACGCCAACCAGCAGTTCTACCGCCTGCTCGTCGCGTCGGCAGGCTCCCCCAGCCTCTCCGAGATCATGGACCAGCTGCTGGCTCGCATGCGGCTGGTCTTCCTGCGGGTGCTGCAGCATCAGCCGGATTCCCACGACCCCTACCTCGACGTCAACGAAACGGTGACCGAACTGCTCCGAGCCAGCGATCGGGCCGCGGCAGCGGAGACCCTCCGGAAGTCGCTGGGCGCGACGCGCGAACGGGTCAGCCTGCTGCCGCCCTTCGGGGACGAGTCGCGCTCCGGCTGGCTCTAGTTCCCGGCTGCGGGCACGAACTCGCGCAGAATCGCCAGGCCCCGGCGCATCGGTCCGGACACCGGCCGCAGTTTGTTCCAGATGACGACCAGCTCCAGCGGCTCGATCCGGTTGCGGATGGGGCGGATCTCGACGCCCGCCGGGGCGACGGATCTCGCCAGCTCCGGCACGATGGCCACCCCGGTGCCCGCCGCGACCAACGGCAGGGCCGTCTGCAGGGTCGACACCCGGATCATCGAGTGCGGCCGGGTGGCCGGGTTCGACAGCCACACCTTGAGCATGCTTTCCGGCAGCCCCTCGAACCAGCTGTCCCGGATCGGCATGATGAGCGGCCGGTCGACCATGTCCTCCAGCACCACCGGGCCCGGCGCGAATTGCCACGCCCTCGGGACGGCCATGGCCATGTCCAGTTTCATCAGCGGGAAGGCCGCCAGCGTCTGTTCGTGACGGCTGAGGAAACCCGCGAGGTTGGAGTTGGGGATGACGCCGATGTCCGCGTGTCCGGCATAGACGTTGGCGATTGACTGGGCCGGTTCCGGGTCCAGGACGGTGATGTCCAGGTCGGGGGCGTTGTCGCGGGCGCGGGCGATGACCTCGGCGAGTCCGATCCAGTTGAACTCCGGGGCGACGGTCAGGCGGATGGCGCCGGTGGTCCCCTCCGTCAGGGCCCGGACCTCCCGTTGCGCCTGCTCGAGCTGGTCATCCACGGAGCGGGCGAGGGCGAAGACGACGTCCCCCTCCGGGGTCGTGTGCACCCCCTGCGGGGTGCGTTCCAGCAGGGTCGAGCCGAAGCTCTTCTCCAGCTCCCGAACGGCGACGCTGAGCGAGGGCTGCGCCATGTGCAGCTGCTTTGCGGCGGCGGTGAAGGAGCCGGCCTCGACGACGGTCCGGAAATACTGCAGCTTGCGGGTATCCATAGCTATCTTTTATACCCGGCCGAGAAAATTGGTATTCGATTAATAGCCCGGGCGCCGATAGCGTATTCCTCATGACACACATCACATGGAGGAGAGTCCCGTGACAGAACTCAATTTCGATCACGATCTCAGGGCGCAGCGCGTGTTGTTCGGGGCCGGCCGGGCCGCCGGGAACGTCGCGCAGGCTCTGGCCGATCTCGGTGTCGACAATCCCATGCTCATCGCCTCCGAGCATGAAGCCGAACTCGCCGCGGCGGTCACCGCGGACGTCAACGTCGCCGCGCATGTTGATGAGGTCGTCATGCACGTGCCCGTCGAGGTCGCCGAACGCGCCCGCAAAGCAGCCGAAGGCGTCGACTCGCTGATCTCCGTCGGCGGCGGCTCCACTACCGGCCTGGCCAAGGCCGTCGCCCTGACCACCGGACTGCCGATCGTCGCCGTGCCGACGACCTACGCTGGCTCCGAAGCCACCGCCGTCTGGGGCATGACGGAAAACCGCACCAAGACCACCGGCAGCGACGGGAAGGTCCTGCCGCGCGCCGTCGTCTACGACCCCGGCCTGCTGGCCACCCTGCCCGCGGACATGGCCATTGCCTCCGGGCTCAACGCGATGGCGCACTGCGTCGACTCGCTGTGGGCGCCGAAGGCCGACCCCATCAACCGCGCGCACGCCCTGGAGGGGGCCCGCCTGCTCCGCGACGGCCTGGCCGGCATCCGTACCGACTCCACACCGCAATCGCGCGAGCTGACGTTGGCCGGCTGCTACCTGGCCGCCTTGAGCTTTTCCTCCGCCGGCTCGGGCCTGCACCACAAGATCTGCCACGTCCTCGGCGGCACCTTCGACCTGCCCCACGCCGAGACCCACGCCACCGTGCTGCCACACGTGCTGGCCTTCAACGTCGCCGCCGGCGCCGACGCCCACGTTGACCGCCTGGCCGAGGTCTTCGGCACCGCCAGCGCTGCGGAGGGGCTGAGCGCCCTGTACGAGGCCATCGACGCCCCGAACAGCCTGGCGGCAATCGGTTTCACCGAGGCCGACATCCCGGAGGCGGTGGAGCGCATCCTTGCCGCCACCCCGGTGAGTAACCCGGTGACCGTCACCGAAGAGAACATGACCGAGCTGCTGCGCGGCGCCCTTTAGCCGTAAAACACCCCAAGGAGCACACCAATGACGACCCAAACCACGGCCCAAACCACGTCCCAAACCACGTCCCAGACCCAGCAGCAGATCGAGGACACCGTCACCGAGCAGGTGCTCGCCTCCTTCGCAGACACTGAGAACCCGCGCCTGAAGCAGATCATGGAGTCGCTGACCACCCATCTGCACGCCTTCATCCGCGACGTGCGCCTGACCGAGGAGGAATGGGAGGCCGGCATCGCTTTCCTCACCGACGCCGGTCACATCACCGACGACAAACGCCAGGAGTTCGTGCTGCTTTCCGACGTGCTGGGCGCGTCGATGCTGACCATCGCGGTGAACAACGAGGCCCACGGCGACGCCACCGAGGCCACGGTCTTCGGACCCTTCTACGTCGACGAGGCCCCGCAGATCGAGTTCGGCGGGGACATTTCCGGCGGTATGTCCGGCCAGCCCTGCTGGGTGGAGGGCACCGTCCGCGACACCGAGGGCAACCCGGTGCCGGGCGCGCGCATCGATGTGTGGGAGGCCGACGACGAGGGCTTCTACGACGTGCAGTACCAGGGCCAGGGCATCGCCGGGCGCGCGTACCTCCACGCCGACGAGAACGGCGAGTACGGCTTCTGGGGTCTGACCCCGACCCCGTACCCGATTCCGCACGACGGCCCGGTCGGCAGGATGCTCCAGTCCACCGGGCGGTCCCCGGTGCGTGCCGCGCACCTGCATTTCATGGTCGCCGCCGAAGGGCTGCGCCGCCTGGTCACCCACATCTTCGTCGAGGGGGACCCGCAGCTCGAGATCGGTGACTCCGTCTTCGGCGTCAAGGATTCCCTGATCAAGACCTTCGAGCTCCAGTCCGCCGGTACGCCTACCCCGGACGGGCGGGAGTTGGACCGTGACTGGACCCGCGCCCGCTTCGACATCGTCCTCGCCCCCGCAGCCAACTAAGGAGACATCATCATGGTCAACACCACACCACAGCCGGGCGACATCACCACCGACGTCCTCGTCGTCGGCTCCGGCCCGGCCGGCTCCTCGGCCGCCCTTTTCCTGGCCTCCTACGGCATCAACCACATGGTGGTCAGCAAGTACTCCAACACCGCGAACACCCCGCGCGCCCACATCACCAACCAGCGCACCTTCGAGATCATGCGTGACATGGGCATCGAGGAGGAGCTTAAGGGCATCGCCACCCCGCACGAGATGATCGGCGAAACCGTGTTCTGCACCGCCATCGCCGGCGAGGAGTTCGGTCGCCTACGCTCCTGGGGCACGCACCCGGCCCGCCACGGCGACTACGAGATGGCCTCGCCCTCGATGAACGGCGACGTCCCGCAGACCCGCTTCGAGCCGCTGGTCGTGCGCACCGCGATGGCGCGCGGTTCCAAGTTCCGCTGGTCCACGGAGTTCCTCACCCTGGTCCAGGACGACGAGGGCGTGCACACCGAGGTCCGCGACCGTCTCTCCGGGGCGACATACACCATCCACTCCCGCTACGTCATCGGCGCCGACGGCGGCCGCTCCCAGGTCGCCGAGACCATTGGCCTGCCACTCGAGGGCGAGATGGGCAAGTCCGGCTCCATGAACATCTGGTGCGACATGGATCTGTCCGAGTACTGCGAGAACCGCCAGTCCTCCCTCTACTGGGTCCTCCAGCCCGGCGCCTCGGTCGGCGGCATCGGCCTGGGCCTGGTGCGCATGGTCGAGCCGTGGACGCAGTGGCTGGTGACCTGGGGCTACGACATCAACGGTGAGCCGCCCGTGCTTGACGACGCCTCCGCGGCCGACATCGTCCGCGACCTTGTCGGCATCCCCGACCTGGACGTCAAGGTCCGCGACCATTCGCTGTGGACCGTCAACGAGCTCTACGCCACGAAGAACATGGAGGGTCGCGTCTTCTGCGTCGGCGACGCCGTCCACCGCCACCCGCCCGGCAACGGCCTGGGCTCCAACACCTCAGTCGCGGACTCCTACAACCTGGCGTGGAAGCTGGCCATGGTGCTGCGCGGTCAGGCCGGTCCGGAACTGCTGGACACCTACGACGAGGAACGGGTGCCCGTCGCCAGGCAGATCGTGCGCCGCGCCAACAAGTCCATCGAGGAGTTCGGGGCCATCTTCGACGCCCTCGGCTTCGAGGAGGGCGCCAGCGACGAGCAGCTGCGCGAGGCGATGGACGTGCGCAAGGAGCACTCCGCCCGGGGCGAGGAATCTCGCCGCAAGCTGCGCGAGGCCATGAAGCTCAAGAACTACGAGTTCAATGCCCACGGCGTGGAGCTGGGCCAGCGCTACCGCTCCGGCGCAGTCAAGCCCGACGGCACCCCGGAGCCGACGCAGGACCGCGACCCGCAGCTCTACTACCAGCCGACCACCTGGCCGGGCGCGAAGATACCGCACGCCTGGCTCGCCGACACCGGCAACCCCGCCGCCTCCCGCCTGTCCACCTTCGACCTGTGCGGCCGCGGCCGCTTCACGGTGCTGACCGGCGTCAACGGCACCGCCTGGGTCGACGCCGCCGAGCGTGTCGCCGCGGAGCTGGGTCTGGATCTGGCCGTGCACCGGATCGGTGCCGGCCAGGAGTACGACGACCTCTACGGCGACTGGGCCGGGCAGCGCGGCGTCGAGGACTCCGGCATGGTGCTGGTCCGTCCCGACCTGCACGTCGCCTACCGCGTGCAGAACGACTCCGGCGACCCCGCCGCGGAGCTTCTCGACGCCCTCCGCGATGTCACCTTCGCCGACACCGCCGGCGCCGACCGCAGCCGCGTCCTCACCCGCGACACGCACTGGTGACGGCATGAGAGAACCCGGGCACATGCGGTGTGCCCGGGTCTTCTTGCGCTTAGACCCAGAGGACCGCAAGACCGGAGAAGGACTTGTAACCCAGGAAGATGGTCAGCACTCACACGAGGACGTCGATGACGATCAGCCACTTCGGGTACTTGTAGCCGGGCGGCAGACGGTGATCCACATGACCACGGCGAAGCCGATGGGCAGGATGAAGCCGTTGAAGGCGCCGGCGAAGATGAGCATGGCCTGCGGGGCCTGGTTGAGCGCCAGGTATGCGGTCGCGCAGGCGACGATGAAGGTGACGGTCAGCCCGGCGCGGAGCTTCGGGGCGGTCTTCTGCGTGGTGATGAAGGAGATCGAGGTGTAGGAGGCGTCGATGACCGAACTCAGACCAGCCGCCCCGAGGACGATGCCGAACATGCGCAGACCGATCACGCCGGTGGCGTGGTAGAAGGCGTCGGCGGCAGTGTTGTCTTCGGACAGGGTCACGCCGGTGGCGACGACGCCGAGGACAGCCACCGCCACCGGGGGGTTGTGAGAGCCCGAACCCGTCGCCCGCGCGGGAGAATACGGCAGGCGCGCACATGTGCGTGGAACGCGATTCCTTCAGACGAACAACCTCGCGACGTCCTCGTCATGCACCCCGCTCAACGATGCCGGGTTCCACGACGGGTTCCGGTCCTTGTCGATGAGCTGCGCGCGGACACCTTCCATGAAATCGTGGCGGCGGTGCATGTTGCGCGCCAGAACCCTGTCCTGGGCGAGGACCCCGGCCAGGTCCATGGCTGCGGCACGTCGCTGCGCCTCGTGCGCCACTTTCAGGGAGGTCGGGCAGGCCCGTTCCATGGCGGTGACCGCCTTCTCCGCCCATTCGGCGTCGATGCCCTGCAGCGCAGCCAGGATCTCCTCGACGGTTTCGCCGCTGTAGGCCTGCTCCATCAGCTGCCGGTCGGAGTCGGTCGGTGCCGGGGGTTCAGAAGAGAAGTTCTCGATATGCCCGGTGTCGCCGTCTTCGCAGAGCTTGCCGACGAGTTCGACCAGGCGACCGGATTCCACAAAGGTATCTGCGAGCCCGACCTCGATGGCTTCAGGCGCCCCCACGTGAACCCCGGTCAGCGCCAGGTGCATCCCCAGCTTCTGCGGGGCGCGGGCCAGAATCCAGGAGATTCCGACGTCCGGGAAGAGCCCGATCCCCGTCTCCGGCATGCCGATGCGCGAGGTCTCGGTGACGATGCAGTGCGAGCCGTGCGCCGAGACGCCAAGTCCGCCGCCGAGGACGATTCCGTCCATCAGCGCAACGTAGGGCTTCGGGTAATCGTGGATCATCTGGTTGAGGGTGTACTCCACCTCGAAGAAGTGGTCGCTCTCCCCCTGCCGGTCCGCCTGGTTGAGACGGTAGACCGAGGCGACGTCCCCGCCCGCGCAGAACGCCCGATCCCCCGCCCCCTGCACGATGACCAGGGCGACGGCGTCGTCCTCCCGCCACGTCTCCAGCGCGTCGATCATCCCCTCGATCATGCCGGTGTTCAGAGAATTCAGCGCGCGGGGGCGGTTGAGCGTGATCACCCCGGCGCGCCCCCGGATCTCCACGATCAGCTCCTCGGTGTGTGCGGTCACGGTGGGCCCCCTTCAGGTCGGTCGATGTGCCCGAGCAATGGCTGCCACCCAACCTAGCGACGACCGGTGACCTGTGCCACCATTCTGTGGCAGGATCGGCGCAGGATATCCGCACGCGACATCGACGGGAGCTGCCATGGCTGATCTGCGAATACCGCCGGCGATAATCTTCGGCGCGGCGGCCGGCGCCCAGCACGTGCTGAGCCGAAGGCGGTCACCGACCCGGCAGTCGGCGCTCCTGGCGCTGCCGCCGTTCCTGGCCTCGGGATGGCTGGTCAGCGGAAGTCTCCTGGAGTTCTTCCGGCAGCGAACCAGTGTTGATCCCGTCAAGGTGTCCTCCGCCCGGACCCTCGTGCGGACCGGACCGAACCGCCTGAGCAGAAACCCGATGTACACCGGACTGGCAGGAGTGCTCGTCGCCCACGCTTGCCTGCGACGTTCGGGGTCGTCGCTACTGCCGGTGGCGGCGTTCATCGCGTACATCGACCGCTTCCAGATCCGCGCCGAGGAATCCGCCCTGACAGAGATGTTCGGGGCGGAGTACGAGCACTACCGGGACGAGGTTCCACGATGGTTGGGGATCGGATCCTGCCCGGGCCGACGATAGCCGTCGCACCTCCTTTCATTGGTTACCCAATAAACACCACGACATTGACAGTGATATAAGTCACGACCTAATCTGAAGCGGCACCCATAATGAACCGCGGTTCATTTCTGGCGTCGACAAGCGCCGTCGCGCCCGCCGAACTCCCAAGGACTGAGCACCATGCAGGACGTGTACATCGTTTCCTCCGCCCGCACCGCCATCGGCAGCTTCGGCGGGACACTGGCCGACGTCACGCCGGTCGACCTCGGTATCGCCTCCGCCAGGGCCGCCGTGGAGCGCGGCGGCGTCGACCCCTCCTCCATCGACGCCGCGGTGTACGGGCACGTCACCAACACGGTCCCCAGCGACGCCTACCTGTCCCGCCAAGTGGCGGTCGGCGCCGGTGCCCCGGACCGCAGCCACGCCATGAACGTCAACCGACTCTGCGGCTCCGGCGCGCAGGCCATCGTCTCCGCGACCCAGTCCATCCGGGAGGGTGACGCCTCCGTCGCACTGGCGGGTGGCGCGGAATCTATGAGCCGGGCCCCGTACAGCGTCCCTGACCTGCGCTTCGGCAAGCGCCTGGGCGAAGGCAAGGTGCTGGACTGGATTAACGGCGCGCTCGTCGATCCCTTCGGTCACGGGCACATGGGCGTCACCGCGGAGAACATCGTCGAGCGCTTCGGCATCACCCGCGAGCAGCAGGACGAGTTCTCGCTCGAGTCCCAGCGGCGCGCGCAGGAGGCCATCGCCGAGGGACGTTTCACCGAGCAGATCGTCCCGGTCGAGGTCCCCGGCCGCAAGGAGACCATCACCTTCGACACCGACGAGCACCCCCGCGCAACCACGCTCGAGAAACTCGGGGCGCTCAAGCCGGTGTTCAAGGAGGGCGGCACCGTCACCGCCGGCAACGCCTCCGGCATGAACGACGCCGCCGCCAGCCTGGTCCTCGCCGGTGAACAGACGCTCAAGGACCAGTCGCTCACCCCGACCGCGCGCGTCGTCAGCTGGGGGCTGGCCGGCTGCGCCCCGGAGGTCATGGGCCTGGGGCCGGTCGACGCCGTGCCACGGGCGCTGAAGAAGGCGGGGCTGAGCCTCGACGACATCGAACTCATCGAATCCAACGAGGCCTTCGCCGCCCAGGCCCTGGCAGTCCAGCAACAGCTCGGCTTCGATCCCGGGATCACCAACATCGACGGCGGTGCGGTCGCGCTCGGTCACCCGATCGGGGCCACCGGAGCGATCCTGATGGTGAAGATCATCCACCGCCTGCACGCGCTGGGCCGCCGGTACGGACTGGTCACCATGTGCATCGGTGGCGGTCAGGGTATCGCACTGATCGTCGAGGCGGTGTAGAGGAAGGCTGCCGGGCACAGCAGGAAGCCCCTGCGAGCCGTGAAGGCTCGCCGGGGCTTCCCGCGTAGAGAGGCCGGCGCCGTCAGCGGTGCCGGAACTCGGCCTCCCGCTTCTCGACGAAGGCGGCCATCCCCTCCCGCCTGTCCTCGGAGGCGAAGGAGAGGTTGAACAGCTGGCGCTCGTTCGCCACGCCCTGGGTCAGCGGGGTCTCGAAGGCCATGTTCACCGCCTTCTTGGTCATGCTGGTCGCCACCTTCGAGTAGCCGGCGACGGTGGCGGCGGTCTCCGCGGCCACCGTGGCCAGCTCCTCGGTGGGCACCACCCGCGCGACCAGGCCGGCGCGTTCCGCCTCCTCCGCGGTGATGTGGCGGCCGGTCAGGCACATATCCATGGCCTTGGCCTTGCCCACCGCGCGGGCCAGGCGCTGGGAGCCGCCCATGCCGGGCAGGGTGCCCAGGCCGACCTCGGGCTGGCCGAAGCGGGCGTTCTCAGCGGCGATGATGAAGTCGCACGTCATCGCGACCTCGCAGCCGCCGCCGAGCGCGTAACCGGCCACCGCGGCGATGAGCGGGGTGCGGGCCCCGGCGAGTTCATCCCAGCCCGAAAAGAAGTCCGTGGTGTACATGTCGGTGGCGCTCATCTTCGCCATCTCGGTGATGTCGGCACCGGCAGCGAAGGCCTTCTCCGACCCAGCGAGGACGAAGCAGCCGACCTCGTCGGAGTCGTCCAACTCCCGGATCACAGAGACGACCTCCCTCATCACTGTGGAGTTCAGGGCGTTGAGTGCTTTCGGGCGGTTCAGGGTGATGGTGACCACGCGCTCGGCGTGCTCGACCAGGATGGTCTCGTAAGTGTTCATGATCAGTCCTCATGTCCTCATGTCATGGTCAGGCCGCCGGACACCGACAGCACCTGACCGGTGGTGAAACCTGAGTTGGGGCCGAGGAAGTACGCGATCGCCTCGGCGATCTCCTCGGGTTGGGCGGTGCGGCGTTTCGGTATCGCCGCCACCGTCCCGCGCATGACCTTGGCGGCGAGATCGTCGCCGTCGAGAAGCTCGCCGAGCAGTCCGGTGTCGGTCGGCCCCGGACTGACGACGTTGACCGTGACGTCGGTGCGCGCGGTCTCGCGGGCGATGGACCGGACGAAACCCAGCAGCCCGGCGCGGGCGGCGGAGCTGGCGGCGTCGCCGAGTGTGCCGGCCTTGCCGGAGTCGGAGCCGACGAGGACGATGCGCCCCCGGTCGCCGAGGGCGCCCAGCGCCGCGCGGACGACGTTCATCGGCCCGAGCAGTTCGGTGGCGACGATCTCCTCGGCCACCGCCGGATCCTGCTTCGCGAAGAACTCGAAGTCGTGGCGGTGCCCGCTGGTGACGACCACGGCGTCCAGCCCCGGGACGGAGGCCACCAGCTCGGCGACGGCGACGGGGTCCGTGACGTCGAGGCGACGCAGGGTCGCCCCCGGCGGGGGGTCGGCGGGTTCGTTGCGCCGGTAGGTCAGGACGGGCTCGCCCCCGATCCGGCGTGCTGCGGCCAGCCCGATGCCGCCGCTGCCGACAATCAGCGTGGTCATGACGTCATCGCGTTCAGACTCGTGATCTTGCGGCCGATGAGCAGCGACTGGATGAACTCGGTGCCCTCGTAGGTGTGGACGACCTCCATGTCGGTCAGGTGGCGCATCACGTGGAAGTCGAGGAGCAGGCCGTTGCCCCCGAGCAGGTCGCGGGCCTGCCGGGCGACCTCGCGGGCACGGTCGGCGGTGTGCATCTTGGCGATCGACGCCATCGTCCCCGACCAGCTGCCCTCCTCCTGCAGCTGCGCCATGCGGTGGCACATGAGCTGGATGGAAGTCAGATCCGTGGCCATCTTGGCCAGGGTGTTCTGCACCAGCTGGGTGCCCCCGATCGGCCGCCCGAACTGTTCGCGACTGCCGGCGTAGGCGGCCGCGGCCTCGAAGCAGGCGATGGCGTGGCCGAGCGACTCCCAGGAGGCGCCGCCGCGGGTGGAGGCCAGGACCCGGGAGACGTCCCGGAAACTGTCGCAGCCGGGCAGGCGGTTCGCCTCGTCGATGCGCAGGTCCTGGAAGTAGAGGTTGGCCTGCAGAATCGCGCGTTTGCCGGCCTTGGCGGTGATGACCTCGTAGGAGAAGCCCTCCGGGCGGGACTCCGGATCCCGCGGGTCCTCGCGCTCCATGACGAAGGCCTTGACCTGGCCGTCTGCCTCGTCGCGGGCGAAGATGATGACGTTGTGCGCCATCGACCCGTTGCCGATCCAGCGTTTCGCGCCGTTGATCACCCAGGTGTCGCCCTCCCGGCGCGCCGAGGTCTGCAGGTCGACGGAGTCGGAGCCGTGGCGCGGTTCGGTCAGCGCGAAGCAGCCGATCTGCTCCAGCCGGGCCATGGCCGGTAGCCAGCGCTGCTTCTGCTCCTCGGAGCCGAGCAGGTAGATCGTGCCCATCGACAGGTTCGCCTGCACGCCGAGGAAGGTGTTCACGGACCCGTCGCCGCGGGACATCTCCTGGGTGATCATGCCCTGCGCCAGCCGGGACAGGCCCGGGCAGCCGTAGCCCTCGATGAAGGAGCCGACGACGCCGAGCTTGGCCAGCGGCTCCAGCAGTTCGTAGGGGAACTCGGCGCGCTCCCAGTACTCGTTGATGACGGGTAGGACATGCTTGTCGACGAATCCACGCACACGTGTGCGTATCTCCCGGGCCTCCTCCGGCAGAGTGCTCTCCAGCAGATAGAAGTCGGTGTCCTGGGCGACGGTGAGGTCGGCCCGAAGCTCGTCCAGGTACTGCTCGGTGGCGTCTTTCCAGTCAGTCGTCATAGCTGTACCAGCCCTTTCCGGTCTTGCGTCCGTGATCGCCGGACTCGTACTTCTCGGTCAGCAGCGGGTGCGGCTGGTCCGCCTCGTCGCCGGTCAGCGAGTAGGTCGCCTCGCGGATGAGGTAGGTGACGTCGATGCCGACCAGGTCCATGAGCTCGAAGGGGCCCATCGGGTGGCCGAGCGCGGATTTGGCGGCCGTGTCGATGTCCTCGAAGGAGGCGATGCCGGCGTCGTAGAGTGCGAGCGCCTCGCTGCGGATGGCGCCCATGAGGCGGTTGGCGACAAAGCCGGGGATCTCCTGGTTGAGCACGACCGGCTCCTTGCCCAGCTTTTCGACGACCTCCACCGCGGTCGCGATGGTGTCGTCGTCGGTGCCCGGGTGGCGGACGACCTCGACGGCCTTCATCACCAGCGCGGGGTTGAAAAAGTGGATGTTGCACACCTTGCCCGGCCGCCCGGTGGCGTCGGCGACCGCGGAGGAGCCGTAGGTCGACGAGTTCGTCGCCAGAATCGCGTGCGCCGGGGCGTGGCGGTCGATGTCCGCGAAGATGCTGCGCTTGATGTCCAGCTTCTCGGTGGCGGCCTCGATGACGAGGTCGGCGTCGGCGACGGCCTCCTTGAGGTCGGTGGTGTAGTGCAGCCGCGCCAGGGCGGCGTCGATCTCCTCCTGGCTGAGCCTGCCCTTCTCGACGCGCCCCTTCGCCCAGGCGCGCATGTCCTCGTCGGCGGCGCAGACCGCCGCCGGGGAGACGTCCTGGACATGGGTGGTGTACCCGGCGAGCGCTGCGACCATGGCGATCTGCCGGCCCATGGCGCCGGCGCCGATGACACTTATCGTGTTGACCTGCATGAGTCCTACTTCCCGCGGAAGGACGGGGGGCGCTTCTCCAGGAACGCCGCCGCCCCCTCCGCCTTGTCGTCGGTGGTGTACAGGAGCGTCTGTGCCAGGCGCTCGATGAGGACGCCGGTGCGCTCGTCCACCTCGGAGCCGTTGGCGATGGCGAACTTCGCCAGCTGGATGGCCAGCGGCCCCTTGGTCTGGATGAGCTCGGCGGTGGCACGGGCGTCGGCAAGCAGCTCCCCGGGGGCGACGACGGAGGTCACCAGCCCGTAGTCGAGCGCCTCGGCCGCGGTGATGACGCGGCTGGTGAGAATCATCTCCGTGGCCCGCCCCTTGCCCACCAGCCGCGGGAGGCGCTGGGTTCCGCCCGCGCCGGGCAGCACGCCCAGCGTCGTCTCCGGCAGTCCCATCTTCGCGGTCTCGGCGGCGACGCGGATGTCGCAGGCCATGGCCAGTTCCAGTCCCCCGCCGAGCGCGATGCCGTTGATGGCGGCGATGGTCGGCTTCGGATAGTCCGCGATGCGGTTGAACAGCTTCTGCATGGTGCCGGCCAAGCCGTAGGCCAGGTCGTAGTTCTTCAGCTGGTTGATATCGGCGCCGGCGACGAAGGCCTTCTCACCGGCCCCGGTGAACATGACGACAGCGACCTCGTCGCTGCGCTCCCAGTCGCTCAGTGCCTCGTCGATCTCGGCGAGGACGACCGTGGACAGGGCGTTGCGCTTGTCCGGGCGGTTGATTGTGATCAGCCCGACCCCCTCCTCGACGGAGGTGGTGATCTGTTCGAAAGTGCTCATGGTCATCCTCTCCTAAGACGCCGCGTGGAAGGCGGCGGCGCCGGTGATGGCGCGGCCGATGGTCAGCTGGTGGATTTCGTCGGTGCCCTCGTAGGTGCGGACGGACTCGAGGTTCGCGGCGTGGCGCAGCGGCGAGTAGTCCAGCGAGATGCCGTTGCCACCGAGCATGGCGCGGGCGTCGCGCGCGATCTCGATGGCGACGCGGGTGTTGTCGAGCTTGCCCATGGAGATGGTCTCCGGGCGCAGGCCGACGGTGTCCTTCATCCGGCCGATGTGCACCGCGGTGTGGTAGCCCTTGTTGATCGCCACCGCCATGTCCGCCAGCTTCGCCTGGGTCAGCTGGAAGTGGGTCAGCGGGGTGCCGAACTGGGTGCGGTGGTTGCCGTACTCAAGGGCCGCGTTGAAGGAGTCCCGGGCCGCACCCATGACGCCCCAGATGATGCCGTAGCGGGCCTCGTTGAGGCAGGCGAACGGCCCCTTCAGACCGACCGCCGAGTCCTTCGGCAGCATCGCCGTGGACGGCAGGCGGACGTTGTCCAGGTGAATCTCGCACTGGATGGACGCGCGCATCGACAGTTTCGGTTCGATCACCTCGGTGCTGAAGCCCGGGGTGTCGGTCGGAACCACGAAACCGCGCACGCCCCGGCCGTTGCCGATCTCCTCGGTCTGGGCCCAGATGATGGCGACGTCGGCGATGCTGGCCAGACCAATCCAGCGCTTGGCCCCGTTGAGGACCCAGTCGCCGCTCGGCTCCTGCTTCGCGGTGGTCAGCATGGAGGCAGGGTCCGAGCCGGCCGTCGGCTCCGTCAGGCCGAAGCAGCCGACCGCCTCGCCCGTGGCCATCTTCGGCAGCCACTCCAGCTTCTGGTCCAGGGAACCGTGCTTGGCGATGGCGGACATCGCCAGCGAGCCCTGCACCGAGACGAAGGTGCGCAGTCCCGAGTCGCCCGCCTCCAGCTCCTGGGCGGCCAGGCCGTACTGCACCGAGGACTTGCCGGGGCAGCCGTAGCCATGGATGTGCATGCCCAGCACCCCCAGTTTGCCGAGCTCCGGGATGATCTCGCGCGGGAAGTGGGCGTCGTTGTACCACTGTGCAATGTTGGGCCGGATGTTCTGGTCGACGAACTTGCGCACCTGCAGCGCCGTGGTCTTCTCCTCCGTGCTGAACATGCCGTCCAGGCCGGTGACGTCGACCGGGCCCCACCAGGAGCCGTTCCTGCTCTTAAGCACCGGCGACGCTGTGACCTGGCCCGGCGTCACGGTCGAGGTCTCGGCGGCCTGGTCATCCTTGAGCTGCTGGGCGACCTTCGCCAGGTGCTCGCGCACGATGAACTTCTGCGGCTTACCGGAGGGGGTGCGCGGAATGCTGTCGGTGACCTCAAGGTACTCCGGCCAGTACTGCTTCGGCACCGACTTGGCGTCCAGGTGCTTCTTGAGCGCATCCATCGTCAGGGGCTCCCGGTGCGGTTCCATGACGACGACGGCGGCGGCGATCTCCTGGAGCCGGTCGTGCGGCATGCCGACGACCACGAGATCCCGGACGTCCGGGTGCTGGATGATGACGTCCTCAATCTTGGCGACCGGGACGTTCTCACCGCCGCGGATAATGACGTCCTTGCTGCGGCCGGACAGGGAGACGTAGCCGTCCTCGTCGATGACGGCGAGGTCACCGGTGTCGTACCAGTCGCCGTCCATCTCCTCGCGGGTCACGTCGAGCTGCCCCAGGTAACCGCGGAACAGGAACGGGCCCTGGACCTGCAAGCGCCCGATCTGGTTGGGCGGGACCTCGGTGCCGTCCTCGTCGACCGTGCGCACCTTCATGCCGTCGAGCGGGCGGCCGTCGGTGTTGGCGATCTTCTCGGGCGGGTCGGAGGGATGCCCCATCGTCGACAGGCAGCACTCGGTCATGCCCCAGCCGCCGAAGACGCTCATCTCCGGCAGCTTCTCCTTCGCCTCGGTGATGAAGCTGCGCGGGATCGGGGCGCCCATGCAGCAGAAGTGCTTGAGGCTGCTGAGGTCGTAGTGCTCTAGGTTCTCGGCGTAGAGGAGATCGTGCAGGAAGGTCGCCGCCCCGGAGGTGTGGTTGATGCGGTACTTCTCCACCAGGTAGACGAAGTAGTCGACGTTCCACACGTCCTGGAACACACCGGTCGCGCCCAGCATGAGCGGCAACGAGACGCCGTAAAGGTAGCCGGTGAGGTGGCCGAAGGTCGAGGCCATGTGGATGACTGATTCCTCGTTGAGGCCCAGCTTGTCCGGCCAGGGCAGGGCGCCGGCCAGGACCGTGTTGTGGGTGTGCATGACCCCCTTGGGCTTGCCCGTGGTGCCCGAGGTGAACATGATCAGCGCGATCTCGTTCGGGTCCGGGCGCAGGGGGGAGAAGTCCGCCGGGTTCGCTTCCCGACGCGCGCGCCCGATTTCCAGGAAGTTCTCGAAGTTGTCGAACCCCTTGCGGGTGTGGGTGCCGCGCAGGACGATGGTGTGCTTCAGATCCGGGAGATCGTCACGGAGACGGTCGACCATGTCCATGTAGTTGAAGTGGCGGAACGTTTCCGGGATGAACAGCACCGAGACCTTGGCGGTCTTGGCCATGTGCCCGATCTCCTTGTCCCGGTAGATCGGAATCAGCGGGTTGGTGATCGCGCCGACGCGCTGGGCCGCCAGGTGGATGACGAGCCACTCATACCAGTTGGGCAGCTGGATGCCGATGACGTCGGCGGGTTCCACCCCCAGCTCCAGGAGGGCGTGGGCGGCGAGGTCGACGTCGTCGGCCAGGCGGTTGTACGGGTGCCGGTTGTTCGGCTCGACGATGCACAGCTTGTGCGGGTGGGCCGCCACCGCCTCGTCGAAGTAGTCGAGGAGGATCTTGTTCTTCCAGTGTCCCGACTCCGTGTAGCGGGTGAGGTCGTCAGCGTCGAGCAGCATCTCAAACTGGGTAGGCATGGTGTGTCTCCGTTGTCAGAAGGGAAGTGTCTGGGGATCAGATCATCGTCAGGCCACCGGAGACGGACAGTGTCTGGCCGGTGATGTAGGAGGAGGCCGGGTTGGCCAGGAAAGCGACGGCGTTGGCCAGGTCCGCCGGGTCCGCCAGGCGACGCAGGGGGATGGCCTTCTCCAGGGCGGTGCGCAGCTTCGGGTTCTCCTCGGAGATGCTGGCGAACAGCGGGGTGTCGGCCGGCCCCGGGCACACGGCGTTGGCGGTGACGCCGTAGCGGGCGAACTCGCGGGCGATGGTCTTGGTGAAGGAGACGACGCCGCCCTTGCAGGCGGAGTACACGGCCTCACCGGAGGAACCGACGCGGGCGGCGTCGGAGCCGATGTTGATGATGGTGCCGCCGCCCTGCTCGACCATCCGCTTGCCGACGGACTGGCAGGTGTGCAACGGGCCGTAGAGGTTGATGGCGATGATGCGGTCCCAAACCTCTGGCTCCAGCTCGAGGAAGGGGCTGATCTTGTCCCAGCCGGCGTTGTTGATGAGCACGTCGATGCGGCCGTACTTCTCGACCACGTCGGCGGCCATCTGGTCCACGGCGGCGCGGTCGGTGACGTCGACGGCTACGCCGAGGGCGTCACCCGGCAGCTCGGCGGCGGTGGTGGCGGCGAGTTCGCCGTTGAGGTCGGCGACGACGACGCGGGCGCCCTCGTCGGCGAGACGCTCGGCGATCGCCTTGCCGATGCCCTGGGCCGCTCCGGTGACGATGCACACGCGGTCGGTCATGGTGGTGTCGGTGGTCATGGTGGTGTCTCCTGGGGTGTGGGTTGCTGGGTGCTTTGGTGGTCTTAGGGGGCGGCCTGGCGACCGAGGTTCTGACGGGCGATGATCAGCTTCATGATCTGCGCGGTGCCGTCGCCGATCTGCAGTCCGAGGACGTCGCGCAGGCGCTTTTCGACGGGCAGGTCACGCAGGTAGCCGAACTGACCGTGGGAGAGCAGGCACTGGTTGATGACGTCGTAGGCGGTCTTCGGCGCCCACCACTTGCACATGGCGGCCTCCCTGGTGTGGTCCCGGCCAGCGTCCTTCGACCAGAGGGTCTTCTGGCACAGGACCCGCGCGGCGGTCAGCAGGGTGTCCGCCTCCGCCAGGGGGAAGGACACGCCCTGGAACTTGCTGATGGGCTGGTCGAAGGCGATGCGCTCGGAGGTGTACTTCCAGGTCTCGTCGAGCGTCTGCTGGGCGGCGCCGATGACCTGCAGGCCAATGAGGGCGCGGGAGAAGTCGAAGCCCTGCATCACTTGGGTGAAGGCAGCACCCTCCTCCCCCAGCAGGTTGATCTCCGGGACGCGGACGTTGTCGAAGGTGACGAAGCCGCGGCCGACGGCGAGGGTGCCCATGTCGTTGGTCGGGGTCCTGCTCACGCCGTCGCGGTCGAGCTCGACGATGAAGGCGCTGATGCCTTTTCCGCGCCGGTCCTCCGAGGTGCGGGCGAAGATGACGGTCGCCCCGGCGTGCATGGCGAACGACATGGACTTCTTACCGTTGATCACCCACTCGTCACCGTCCTTGTGGGCGGTCGTGCGGGGGTTGCCGGCATCGGAGCCGCCCTCCGGCTCGGAGAGGCCGATGGCGACGATGTCGTCGCCGCTGGCGATCTTCGGCACCCAGGTGTTCTTGATCTCGTCGACGGCGTTACGCACGATGACCTGGGCCACCAGTGACCCGACGACCTGGACGTAGGAGACGTTGATGTCCGCGCGGGAGATTTCCTCGATGACCATGCCGGAGGTCAGCGCGTCGAGTCCCTGGCCACCGAGCTCCTTCGGCAGCTCCGGGGCGATGAAGCCGCGGCGGCCCATCTCCTGGCGCAGTTCGGTCCGGATGATCCGCTCATCCTCGCGCTGCTGCGCGGTGGGCATGATCTCTTCGGCGAACGCGCGGGCGTCGTCGACGAGCGCCTGGGTGGTGGGGTTGATGGTGAAGTCCATGGTTTTCCTTCCGGGGCCTGGTGGTGGACGGCCTAGTGGTGGACGACCTTGGAGGCGAAGTCCGGCTGGCGCTTCTCCGCGAATGCGTTGGCGCCCTCCATGCCCTCCTCCGACACCGCGTACAGGTCCAGTGCGCTCATGGCCATGTTCGACAGGCCCGCCTGATGGTCGGTGTCCGCGTTGAAGGACTGTTTGAGGAAGCGGATGGCGGTCGGGGACTTCTCGGCGATCTCAGCCGCCCAGGACAGCGCCTCGTCGATGAGCTGGTCCGGCTCCACGACCTCATTGACCAGGCCCCAACTCTTGGCTGTCTCTGCGTCGTACTGGCGGCAGAGGTACCAGATCTCGCGGGCGCGCTTCTCGCCGACGATGCGGGCGAGGAACGCGGAGCCGAAGCCGGCGTCGAAGGAGCCGACCTTCGGACCGGACTGGCCGAAACGGGCGGTGGAGGAGGCGATGGTCAGGTCGCAAAGGACGTGCAGGACGTGGCCGCCGCCGATGGCGATGCCGTTGACCGCGGCGATGACCGGCTTCGGGATGTCGCGGATGGTCTTGTGCAGCAGGCCGATCTCGAACAGGCCGGACTCCGAGGGTCCGTAGTCGCCGGTTTCCGCGCGCTGCTTGACGTCGCCGCCGGAGCAGAACGCCTTTTCGCCGGCGCCGGTGAGGATGACGGACTGTACGCCGTGGTCGGCCCAGGCCATCTTGAAGGCCTTGATGAGTTCCTCGACGGTCTGCGCGCGGAAGGCGTTGTAACGGTGCTCGCGGTTGATGGTGATCAGGGCGGCGGCGTCGCGACGCTCGTACAGGATGTCTTCAAAGTTCGGTGCGGTCATGGTGTTTCTCCTCGGGATCTCCGATGGGTCGGCTTAGTCGGCGATGGTGTCGGTGAGCAGCAGGTCGGAGTAGGCCTCGTAATACGCCGGTTTCAAGCCTGCGTAGAGATGGATGGAAATCTGGGTTTTCACGAATGTCTCGAAGGACATGCGCGTGGTGTAGTACCAGTGCTTCAGGGCCCAGGAGTGGGCGGCGATGAGCAGGTCGTAGGAGTACGTGCGGGCGTCCATGGGCCGGAAGTACCCGGCTGCGATCGCTTCCCGGGTGGCCTGAAGCATCGGCTGTCCGGTCTTGAGCTCCAACTGCTTGACGGTCTCCCGGGCCTGGGGACCGAGCTGGCCCGTTTCCCGGTAGGTCAGCAGCGTCGCGGCACGGTTATCGCGGATGACCTCGGCGTACGCCGTGAATCCGGCGGCGACGCGCCGAACCGGATCCTCGACCGGGGCGATGGACGCCGGCACTTCGATGGCCATCTGGTCGAGCACCCCCGTGATGACCGCCTGGACCAGCTCATCCTTGTTCGCGTAATAGCGGTAGATCAGACCAACCGAGACGCCGGCCCGTTCCGCCACCAGCTTCATCGAGGTTGCATGCGCCCCCCTCTCCTGCATGACTTCCGTCGCAGCACGAAGCAGCTGCGTGGTCCGAGCGTCCGAGCGCGCCGCCTTGGCGGCTTCGTCGGCCGTCTCGGGGGCCTTCGTGGAGATGTCAGAGGTCGGCATGGCCGTCCTTTCGTGTCGTCTTTCAGGGCGTCTTCCGGCCCATTAATGAACTGTAGTTCATATTGAATGAACCTTGGTTCATTAAAGTGAAGTGTGACACATATGAATTGAGAGCGCAATCACTTCTGACGTTTAAAGTTTTTGACATCACCCACTGGCGCGCTGCCCCCGCCGCACCCCGGAAGAGGCAGGGCAGCAATACGGGGTGACGGACAGGACACGGGGGCGACCCACCCCGCCCCAGGGACGCTCGCCGACGACACCTCGCCCGACTCCACCCGAAACCCGGTGTGATCACTATCATTTGGGTGAGATTTCCCGAATCTTCTTTACCCCTACCGCAAAGCGCAGGCCCCCATGAACGCTTCAGATGCACCGTTCACCAACGACGACAAGGCGATGGAGCAATTGCTCGTCGCCAAGCTCGATCTTGCGGGACGCGAAGACTCCCAGGTCGGCCGCATCGCCCTGGACGTGGGCGCCGCCATCGTGGACGGGACACTGAGGCCCAACGCGGATTTGAACTCAGTCGACCTGGCCAAGCAGTACGGGACCAGTCGCACCCCGGTACGCGAAGCGCTGCTCATCTTGGAGAAGAACGGGCTGGTGGACATCCCCCCTCGGCGGCGTCCGACCGTGGTCAATCTCCTGGCCTCCCCGATCGGGGACATCTACGAGGTCCGCGCCCTGATGACGGGCTATACGGTGACCCTTGTCTGCGATAAATGGCAGGGCAATGATCTGGATCGGATGGCGGAACTCGTCGCCTCCATGGAGAAGGCCTGCGCGGACAATGATCTTACGTCGTTTTTCTGGGCGAACATCTACTTCGGGGAAGAAGCCACCCGGATAGCAAACAACGAGGTCGTGGTGAAAATCTTCGACTCCCTCGGGCTGGCCAACCTCAGCCTGCGTCGCCAGTCGATGTCGCGGCCCGGCCGGATGGAGGCGTCCACAAGAGACCACGTCCGCCTGCTGGAGGCGATCAGAAGCCGGGACACCAGCCTCGCCCGGGCCCTGACCATGAGCATCACCCACGACGCGTATATCGCGTTGGCCAAGGCCACCCACGCGCCCGAACGGGAGTGGCCTTTCCGGTAGGCCACCGCCCGGCGTTGCCCCCTGCGCGTCTGGGTCCTGCCGGATTCCCCCTCGCAGCTCTGCACGATTCCTCCTTCTGGCCGGGCACGAGATATCGCCTGATCAGTGCTCCACCCATGCCAGATGAGGGCGGTGCTTGCCGCCCTGTCGGCCGGGAACCCTCGTGGCGGCAAGGGTCTTCACCGGGTGAAGGGGCATGGATTTTCCCTGAGGCCGACGACCCGCCCGCGGTCCAGGAGGAGGATGCGGGCGGCCACTTCACATCCGGGGCCGCCGGGCCAGCCCCCGCCATCTGCGCGGCTTACCCGGCTGAGAAGAACCGGGGGCCACACTCCCGAGAGACCTTCCTCGCCCTATCCTCTGCGGCCTCCACATTCCCGCCCGAGTCGCGGGCAAGGCGGTACTCGGCCGGCGCCCCGGGCGGCGCGTTCCAGCGACGGCAGTGAAGATCCTCGCCTGGAGATGACCCGCTTCGACACCCTCGGGACGCCAATCATGTCGACATCTTGACGTAACACTGATCACGTTTTAGGGTTAATCCCAGCCTTAATCACAACAAGCCACATCCAAAGTCGACACTTGGGGCGCCTCCTCCGAAAGGTGATCACATGATGAGCCTGAAAATAAAAGGTGCCCACACCACCGGTCGCGACTGCGGAACAGACCGTTCCGACTTCCTCCGGCACCCCACCGAGGGCGTCGCGGTCATCGTGGCTGATCACGATAAGGCCGCCGTCGATGAAACCGAGAAAACGGCCCCGCCGATGCACGAGGCTGGCGGACCAGACCGCCTGACGGGTCCGCCGCCTCACCACCACCGGTAGACCTGCCCCTCCGTTTCTCACCTGCGTCCCCCCTCCCCGTCCCCAGCGCAGAAACACGATGCCCGGAACAGCTCGCCGGTTCCAGTCTTCTTGCGGCTGCACATCCGTAACTCACTGAGGAGTTGCCATGTCACGTCCCACCCTCGCCCCACCCGCCCCTGGCGTCACCCCGCCAGAATCTTCCGCCAGGAAGAGCCTGTGGAGCTACGAGAACAAGCTGGTCCTGCTGTTCTTCTTCGCCGTCGGACTCATCTGTTTCGACCGGCTCGCGATCAACTTCCTGATGCCGTACATCCAGCAGGATCTTGGGATCAACAACACGCAGGTCGGCATGCTGTCCGCCGCCGCCGCCCTGACCTGGGCCATCGCCTCCGTCATTGGCGGGAGGCTCTCGGACAAGGTCCCGTCGAAGCGGATGTTCCTGGTCTTCCTCATCATCATGTTCTCCGTGGCGTCGATGATGCAGGGCCTGGTCGGCGGATTCATCCAGCTTCTCATCCTGCGTTTGATCATGGGTCTGTTCGAAGGCCCGGCCATTCCGGTCACCCAGTCGGTGCTGGCGATTGAATCATCGCCGCATCGTCGTGGCCTCAACCTGGGGTTCGCCATGAACACCGCCCAGGGCCTGTTCGGTTCCATCCTTGCCCCGATCGCCATTGTCGCCCTGGCCGAGGCCTTCGATTGGCGCTCCGCGTTCTACTTCACGATGCTTCCGGGCCTGGTCATCGCGTTCTTCGTGTGGCGCATCATGCGGGAACCGGAGGCACAGGCCGGTGGGGCGGAGGATCGGGGGAAGGAGCCCCGGGAAGGGCGCTCCACGGGTGAGATCGGCCAGGTCCTGCGGAACCGCAACGTCCTGATGTCGGTCCTGATGTTCGGTGGAATCATGGTCTTCGCCATCGTCCTGCAGGTCTTCGGGCCCTTGATGATGACCAATGAGCGCGGCTACACGCCGACCCAGATGTCCGTGATCATGTCCGCCTTCGGTGTGGGCACCGCGCTCTGGGGATTCGTGATTCCGATGGTCTCCGATCATCTCGGCCGTAAGCCGGTGGCGATAATGTTCGCTCCTTTCACGGTGATCGCCCCGTTCGCCGTGATCTACGTCGACAATATGGCGCTTCTTGCCCTGTCGATGTTCGTCTCCGCCGCGGCTATGGGTGTTCTCGGCATGGCCCTGAGCGTCATCCCGGTGGAGGCCGTGTCTCCGACGATGGCGGGTCTCGCCGTCGGTATTCCGGTCGGTTTCGGTGAAATCCTCGGCGGCTTCCTCGCCCCGATCCTCGCCGGCGCCCTCGCCGATTCACACGGCCTGTCCGCCTCCCTGCTCGTGGCCGCCGGCGGCGGTCTCATCGCGACCCTGGCGGCCCTGTTCCTCCGCGAGACCTCACCACGGGTTCTCGCCCGACGCGACGGCGGTCGCCGACCCGTCACCGTGGTCTCTGAAGAGCGCTAATCCCCCGTATCCCCTGTTCGACTCCCCGAAAGGCCCCTGATTCCCATGCTGAAAAACCCGCCGAAGATTACGAGCGCCCTCGCGGCAGGCGCACTGCTGTTCACTGTGGTGTCGTGCACCCCGCCCGCCGACAACGCCTCCGCAGAAACCGTCGAGTCCTCCTCGTCGTCCGCGTCGGCGGCGGGGAGTTCTTCGGAGCGCACTAAGCCAGCCCCTGCCGCCGGTTGGTCCGAGAGGCTCATCGACGCCCCGTACAAGCCGGAGGACCTCGTGGAGACGTCGTCGGGTGCGGTCATCGTCAGCGCCATGGCGGAGAACCCGGGTGAGAGCGGCTCCTCCGGTTCGCTGTACTACATGGACCCGGACACGACGGAGATCTCGCCGGCATGGCCCAGCCAGTCCGTCGCCAGCGAGCTGGACGCTGAGCTTTTCGGGGAGTGCTCGGGTCCGCTCGGCGAGGAGGAGACCTCCCCGCATGGAATCACCGTGGAATCCGCTGACGACGGAGCCGAACGCCTCTACGTCGTCAACCACGGCGGCCGGGAGAGCATCGAGGTTTTCGACGTTTTGGACGACGGCGGGCAACCCGGGCTCACCTGGATCGGGTGCGTCGAACTCCCGGAGGGAAGCTTCGGCAACGGGGTGGCGGCAGACCCGAACAGCGACGGATTCTTCGTCACCCATTTCCTCAACCCGGCCGACATGGAAAATGAATTCCAGCGGGCTTTCGCGGGCGAGGACACCGGGCACGTGCTGCACTGGACTCCGGAGTCCGGGTGGACCCAGCTGCCCCAGTCCACGATGTCCACCCCCAACGGAATCGCGGTCTCGGAGGACGGGGAAAGCCTCTACGTGGCGTCCTGGGGCGGCAGGAAACTTGTCGAGCTCGACCCCTCCTCCGGCGCCGTTCTTCGCGAGACCCCCGTCGACATCATGCCGGACAACCTGCGCTTCACCGACTCGGGAGCCGTCCTGGTGACCGGTCAGGTCATCGACAGTTTCGACACTTTCGTGGGCTACGAATTCGGGGGCGTGCAGCCCGAGGACCGCTACGACATCCTGGAACTGGATCCGGAGAGCTTCACCACCACGGTGTTCGCGGAGGGTTCCGTCGCCGGGTTCGGCAACCCCACCACCGCGCTTCCCGTCGGAGAGAAGGTCTTTGTCGGAGCGGTGGCCGGCACCCACATTCTGGAGCTGTCCCAGCGGTAGCCGCAGACACGCATGAGAAGTGAGGGGGCCCGGGCACAGTCCCAGCCCCCTCTCCCGTTTTCCGGGGTCGGCCACCCGCTCAAACACCGCGCCCAGCAGCGCAGTTGAGCCGCGACGTTGGGCCGGACGGGGGCAGCGAGCCCCTCGGGCGCGCACCTGAGCCACCCAATTCTGCCCACGCTTCAGATCGTGAAGGTTCTCACGGACGAACCGGCGGCGGCTGCCGATCCTCGCCCTGAGCACGGCGCGAACACCGCGCTGAGGGACGCAACGACGCCGGTTCGGCAGGTGGACGTGCGGGGCCGGGAAAGTTTTCACCCCCAACTACTAGACAGGTGTCTAGTAGTTTGCTTGAATATGACCCACCCCACAAGTAATCGAGAAAGGTCGTCCATGACTCAGCCAACACAGAAGCTCGCCGGCAAGGTCGCCGTCGTCACCGGCGCCGCATCCGGAATGGGCCGGGCAACCGTCCGCACCTTCGTCGAGCAGGGCGCGAAGGTCTACGCCCTCGACATTTCCCAGGACACGCTCGCTCGCGAGTACGAGGGCAACGACAACGTCGTCGCCCGCGCCTGCGACATCTCGGATTCGGCAGCGGTCAACGCCGTCTTCGAGGAGATCACCGAGCAGGAGGGCAAGCTCGACACGCTGGTCAACGCCGCCGGAATCAGCACTCCGGGACGTCGGGCCACCGAGTGGATGGACGACATCAACCACCGCATGATCGCCGCCATGAAAGCCGGTGAACCCTTCAACCCGGAGTTCATGACGGCAATCCCGGACGAGGACTTCGACCGGGTCCTGAAGATCAATCTCTACGGCAGCTTCTACACCATCCGCGCCGCCGTTCCCCTGCTCAAGGCGGCGGGTGGCGGCTCCATCACCAATTTCGCCTCCATCGCGGGGCTCGTCTCGCTTCCCATGCCGGCCTACTACCCGGCGTCGAAGGCCGCCGTCATCGGCATGACCAAGTCCGCCGCCGGTGAGCTCGCCCCCTTCGGCATTCGCGTCAACGCACTCGCGCCGGCCGGCATCAACACCGCGATGCTCAACCAGTCCGGCGACGACCACGTCCAGGCCCTGCTGTCCCTGCAGCCCCTCAAGCGCCTGGCCGAGCCCGAAGAGGTGGCCCAGACCCTGCTTTTCCTGGCCAGCGACGACTCCAGGCACTACACCGGGCAGGTGTTCTCCCCCTCCGGCGGCGCCTACCTGGCCAGCTAACTCCTCTCACCGACACCCCCGCAAAGGACATCACCCATGGCACTGAACCAGAAGCAGCTCAAGCGCGTCGAGGACGAGATCAAGGCCGACATCGACCGCGGCGACTACGACGGCGTCCACATGATCGTCGCCCAGCACGGCGAGATCGAGCTGGAGACCGTGTACGGCTACGCCGAGCGCGCCACCGAACGCCCGCTCAAGGACGACGACATCTTCCGCCCGCTGTCCCTGTCCAAGGGCTACACCAACGGCCTCATCTACCGGGCCCTGAGCGAGGGAAAGCTGACCCTGGCCACCCGCGTCATCGACGTCATCCCGGAGTTCCTGGGCACCAACCAGTTCCACATGCTGCGCAAGGATCAGATCAACCTGGGCCACCTCCTGACCCACCGCTCGGGAATGCCGGCCACGCCCCTGCCCGGCGTGGGCCAGGACCAGATGGCCGATCTCTCCGCGGTCATCGCAGGGCTCGGTTCCGTCGACGTCATCCACGACCCGGGCACGCGCGTGAACTACTCCCCCGCCATCAACCACGCGCTCATGGGTGAAATGGCCCGCCGCGTCTACGGCTACGACTCCTTCGCCAAGCTCGCGCAGGATCTCATCTTCGAGCCGCTGGGCATGAGGGACACCGCGTTCGGTCTTCCCGTCGACAAGCGGGATCGCGCAGTTCCCATCAAGGTCTACCTCGAGGGCGGCTTCCTTCGCCCGGAGGACATCGAGGTCTTCAACGACCTCATCGACGAGAACGCCGAGATGCCGTGGGTCGGCTCCACCACCACCGCCCGCGACGTCTTCGCCTGGGTCGAACTGCTGCGCCGCAAGGGCGAGCTCGACGGCGACTACCTGATCTCCCCGAAGGTCATCGAGCGGGCGGGCAGGATTCACACCGGCGAGCTGATGAACGATCTCTACGGCATGGTCAACCACGAGCGCGGCTGGGAGCTGCCGAAGGGAAACATCGGCCTCGGCGTCATCGTCAACGGCGACGGCATCGCCCCCAACTTCTTCGGCCCCTTCACCAGCCCGAACGCCTACGGCAACAACGGCGCCGGCTCCACCCTCTACTGGATCGACCCGGACAACGACGTGACCTTCACCTTCCTGTCCGCCGGCGTCCTGGACGAGGGCGACAACGTCGAACGCTTCCTCAAGATCTCCTCCATGGTCTCCGCGGCCATCGTCTCCTAAGGAACCTCCAACATGACCACCGCCACCACCGGAAAGTGCCCGGTCGCCCACGGCTTCGACGCCATGGCCGATCCCTACTACGTCGACCCCGCCAAGTACCTGAAGCCCTTCTCCGATGAGCACCCGGTGTTCTTCTACGAGCACATGAACGCCTGGATCGTCACCCGCCGCGAGGACGCCCTCGAGGTCCTGTCGGACTGGCAGAGGTACTCCTCCACCGCGAACTCGGCGGAAATCGAGATCCCGGCGGAGCACCGCCACGTCATTTCCCCGGAACTGATGCAGACGATGCTGCTGGGTTCCGATCCGGACGGGCACACCCGCCATCGCGCCGTGTCGCAGATGGGCTTCCTCGCCGAGGACATGGACGCGCTCGCACCGGAGATCGAGGCCCGCGCGCACCGGATCATCGACACCTTCGAAAACGACGGCCGGGCCGAGCTCATCGGCGCCTACTGCCTGGAACTGACCACGCAGACCCTGCTGGCGCACATGGGGCTGGGCTACGAGTACGCGGACTTCATCAAGCAGCTGCGCGACGATTTCTTCATGGTGCTGTCCTCCGCGCACGAACCTTTCGAGGAGCCGCTGCGCAGCCAGGTGTGGAACCGCTACATCGAGTCCAACCTGCTTCTGCGCGAGCTTGTCGAGCAGCGCCGCGAGTCCGCCGACCGGGACCTGATCTCCATCATGGCCTCGCAGAAGAACCCGGACGGGTCCTGGGCGCTCGGAGCCGACGAGATTGCGCTTCACCTCACCGAGTTCGCCGCCGCCGGCACCGACACCACCGCCCAGGCCATGGCCAACGCCATCATCTTCCTGCAGGCCAACCCGGAAGCCCGGGAGGAGGCGCTGGCGGAGCCTGAGCTGTGGCCGCGCGTGTTCATCGAGACGATCCGTCGTCGCAACTCCTCGACCTTCACCGGCCGCCTGGCGAAGGTGGACACTGAGATCTCGGGGGTGCCGATCAAGGCCGGCGACCGCGTTCTCATCTCGCTGACCTCGGCCAACACCGACGAAAGCTTCTTCGCCAGGCCGCTCGACTTCGACATCCACCGCCCGAACCTGGACGAGCACCTGAGCTTTTCGACCGGTCGCCACAAGTGCCTCGGCAACCCCCTGGCCAAGGTCCAGGCCCCGGCCGGGCTGCGGGTCCTTTTCGAGCGCCTTCCCTCCCTGCGGGTCGATGACCCGGAGGCAGTCGACTTCGTCAAGTTCGCCCTCCTTCCCGCCCGCCGCTCCCTGCCCGTGTCATGGGACGTCGCCGACGTGGAGCGCACCTCGAAGCAGTCCATCCGGACGTTGAACCTCACCGTCGCCAGGCGCACCGTCGAATCCGACGGCGTGGTGTCCCTGACGCTTGCGCATCCGGACGGCGGCGAGCTGCCCAGGTGGAAGCCGGGCGCCCACATCGACCTGCACCTGCCGGGCAAGGACGCCAACGGCGAGGACATCGTCCGGCAGTACTCCCTGTCGGGGGACCCGGAGGATCGCCAGACCTACCGCGTCGGCGTGCTGCGCGAAGCCGACGGCAAGGGCGGTTCCGTCGCCGTCCACGACCGCGTCCACGAGGGCGACACGATCACCGTCTCCTGGCCCCGCAACAATTTCCGTTTCGCCGACGCCGGCGCCTACCTCTTCATCGCCGGCGGCATCGGCATCACCCCGATTCTCCCGATGGTCCGGCAGGCGCAGGCCGCCGGCAAGCCGTGGAAACTCGTCTACGGTGGCCGCACCCGGGGCAGCATGGCCTTCCGCCAGGAGCTGGCGCCGTACGGTGAGAACGTGGAGCTGATCCCGCAGGACGAACTCGGCCACATCGATCTGCCGGGAATCCTGGAGCGGGTGCAGGACGATGTGCTAATCTACGCCTGCGGTCCGGCCGGGCTTCTCGACGCCGCCGAAGCCAACGCCGCGCACTGGCCGGCCAACAGCCTGCGCCTCGAGCGTTTCACCCCGAAGGAGATCGTGCGCGACTACGCGGACGCCGCCTTCGAGGTCGAATTCGCCGATTCCGAGGTGACCGTCACCGTCGGGGCGGAGGAAACCATCCTCGACGCCGCCGAGAAGGCGGGCTTGACGACGATCTCCTCCTGCCGCACCGGCACCTGCGGCACCTGCGAGACCCGGCTGATCTCCGGGGAGGCGGACCACCGGGACTCCATCCTCACCCCGGACGAGCAGGCGGCCAACGACACCATGATGATCTGCGTCTCGCGCGCGGCCCAGGGCTGCCCCAGGCTGGTGCTCGACCGCTAGCTGAGCGCGTCCGGCTGAAACAGCGCCAACCACTGCCGGGTCAACGCCTCGAGAACGAACTCCTCGTTCTCGAGGCGTTGGCGTCCGTACAGGAAGTAGAAATTACGGTCCAGCCCCATCCACAGCGCGATGAAATTCTGCTTGAGCTGCTTGTCCCCCTCCAGTTCCGGGATGGAGTCCGCGATGCTGTGCATGATGTCCAGCCAGGCCCCCGCAACCTCCTCGTTCTCCGTCATCGCCATCTCGATGGCCATGAACACGGTGCGCTTCTCGATCCACAGGTCCTTGATCGTCTGGAGCCACCGACTAATGCTCTCCGCATCGTGCGGCTGGGTCGCGAACAGCTCGAGGAAGGGCGCCCCCAGCCGCTTCTCGATGCCGTACATGTAGGCCAGGACGATCTCCGCCTTGCCGTGGAAATGCAGGTAGAGATTAGCTCGGGAACCGCCGCCCCGGACGGCGATCTGGTTCATGCTCGTGCCCGGATAACCTTTCTCCGCGAAAAGCTCGAATGCCGCGTCGATGAATGACTGACGCGTCTTCTCCGGATCACGCTGGGCTTTGTGCATGTTCTTCATCCTAGGGTGTCCTTCCACGGCGAAACCCCCGCGGCCTGAGCCGCAGGGGGTGGAGGATGCTTGCCGACGCCGACCGCTACCGCTGCAGCACCAGCTTGGGGCAGCCCTGCGCCGCGCGCGAGACGCAGATCATCATGGTGTCGTTGGCGGCCTGCTCGTCCGGGGTGAGGATGGAGTCCCGGTGGTCGACGTCGCCGGAGAGGACCGGGGTCTCGCAGGTGCCGCACGTCCCCTCCTTGCAGGAGGAGATGACCGGCAGGCCCGCGCGGGCGGCCGCGTCGAGGATGGTTTCCTCCGCCCCGACGGTGACGGTCACCTCGGAATCGGCGAATTCGACCTCGAAGGCGGCGTCCGCGTAGTCGCGCACGATCTCCTTCGGGGCGAAACGCTCCAGCCGCAGCGAGTTCTTCGCCCAGTGGCCGCTGCCCTGCTCGACGGCGTTGAGCAGTGACTCCGGGCCGCAGCAGTAGATGAGGGTGTTCTCCCGGGCCTGCCCCAGCAGCGCGGCGAGATCGATGTGTCCGAGTTCGTCCTGCGGGACCAGGTCGACCCGGTCGCCGTAGGGTGCGACTTCCTCGAGGAAGGCCATCGACGACAGCGAGCGGCCGCCGTAGACGAGTTTCCACGGCTTGCCGGCGGCCTGCGCCTGGCGGACCATCGGGAGAATCGGGGTGATGCCGATGCCGCCGGCGATGAAGAGGTAGGCGCCGGCGTCGGCGAAACGGAAATTGTTGCGGGGCCAGGAGACGGTGACGGCGTCACCTTCCCGGAGAGTGTCGTGGACGGCGCGGGAGCCGCCCCGGCCGGCCTCCTCGCGGAGAACGCCGATGCGGTAGGAGGAGCGATCCTCCGGATCCCCCGACAGCGAGTACTGCCGGACGACGTCCTCCCCGGCGACAGGAATGTGCAGGTCGATGTGGGCGCCCGGCTTCCACCTGGGCAGCTCGCCGCCGTCGGGGTGAACGAGGGTGAGTGAAACGACGCCGTCGGATTCCTCGCGTCGAGAAGCGATCCTCAGGGACATCGTGCGCACGACGGACTTCTTCGACGCCTCGACGTCGGCGAGATCCCACCGCACCCAGAAGGAGCGCCGTGCCGGGAGCAGGGCGAAGCGGACGAAGTCGAGGGCGTCCGGATCGTCGACCGTGATCGAGGGCAGGCGCTCGTACAGCACCTTGAGGCCGGCGGCGCCCTGCACGCGCGCGAGCGGGTTGCCCAGGCACTTGTGCCGACCGGTGGAGAAGGCCAGATGGTCCTGCGGGTCCGGGCGGTGAATGTCGAAATCGAAGGGGTTCTCCACGTAGCCCGGATCGGTGTTGACCGAGGCCAGCGCGATCCAGACCATGTCCCCCTTCCTGATCTGGGCGCCGGAGAGCTCGATGTCGATCATCGACTGGCGCGAGGCGAAGGTGGACGAGGGGCGGCGGCGGACGGTCTCCTCGAAGACCCGGGCCCACAGCTCCGGCTCGTACAGCGCGTCCTCCCTGGCCTCCGGGTTCTGGTCCAGGAAGAGAATCGCGTTCACCATGGCCTGGGCGGTGGTGTCGGTGCCGGCGGCGGCGAACTCCGTCAGATGGATGGCGATCTGGTCGGCGCCGAGAACGTAGTCGCCGTCGGTGTTCTTCTGGGAGGCCATGATGGAGATCAGGTCGCGGGCGTCGGATTCACGACGGGATTCGATGATCTCGCGGAGCCGGAGATTCGACTCGATGTAACGGGCCCAGACCTGGCCGCGCAGGGGCTCCTCGAAGGGCTCCTGCGCGGAGGCGAGGATCTGGAAGAAATCGTCACGCAGCTGCTTGATGAAGTCCGCGTACTCGTAGCCCAGCCCCATGTGCGCCAGCAGGGTCTGCGTGGTCAGCTCCAGGCAGTAGTCCTCGAGCAGGTTGCCCTGGCCGTTGTTTTCGAAACCGTCGATGATGCGGTGCGCCCGGGCCTCGATCTCCGGCTCCAGCGCATCCATGTCGTCCTGGAGGAACCCCAGCTGGGCGACGCCACGCGCCACCGTGTGGCCTTCCGGATCCGAACCGACGAGAACGCGTGACATCAGCTCCGGGGAGATGATGTGCCGGTGCTCCTCCGGCACCGGGATGAGCGCCGAGTTCGCGGCCGAGGAGAACTTCTTCCAGTCGGCCAGAACCCTCAGCGCGTCCTCGCGCCTGGTGACGATCCAGGCGTTGAGGTGCGGGTAGAAGAAGGTGGGGGTCTCGTCGCGCACGGACGCGAAGTGCGCAGCGGGGTCTGCGTAGTAGTCGTCGCCCATGGCGTCGAAACCGTGGGCGAAGGGGCACTTTCCGCTAGTGACGGTGGTCATGGTGGGACTCCTTGGGGGTTGCCGATCACTGTGCGAATGATTCAACCACGCCTACTAGACATGTGTCTAGTAGCTGGTGAGATCCGCCCCACATTTCCGGCCGCGACCAGCGCCGGGGGTGCAGCTTGATGACTGCCGGCTCCACCCGGCGACTAAGATTCAGGAGCACCCTGCCCCACCCCCGGGTTGCGGCGGCACGGACTTTTCCTTCGCCGCGATCCCGGGCGTTGACACGTGCTTCCCGCACGCGGCAGTCCCGCCACATCACCAAGGAGTTCCATGACCCCCGCAGCACCCCTGCCGGAAACCGGGGCAGGCGAACGTCGCAGGCCCCACGGTTCGACGGCGGGTCCCGGGCAGAAATGACGTCGTCGCTCCATTCCCTGCACACGCTGATCCGCCTGTCCTGGCGGGCCGTCCGCGCCCACGCCGCCCGACTGGCCCTGTCCGTCCTGGCCGTCGTCCTCGGCACCGCCTTCGTCGCCGGCGGGTTCCTGCTCAGCGCCTCGCTGAACAAGGCGTTCACCGACATCACCGAGACCGCGTACCGGGGCATCGACGTCGTCGTCACCGCAGGAGACAACCGTCCCCTGACGGACGCGGATCTGGCCGCGGTTCGGGACCTCGCGGGCGTCGACAAGGCGATCGGCGATTATTTCACCGGCGTCGCCATCCTCGCCCCGGACGGGGATCCTCTCCAGACGGGCGGGGCCGGCGCCTGGCTGATGAGCTACCTGCCGCCCGAGCAGGCGCTGACCGCCCCCGCCACCGTCGTGGAGGGTCGCGCCCCGGGCGCCCACGGCGAAGCCGTGCTCAACGACAGCGCCGCCGAATCCGCCGGCATCGGGGTCGGCGACACCGTCACCGTCATCGACACGATGGGCCGCACGGAGATGGAGATCGTGGGTCTGAGCAACTTCCCCATCTCCACCGGCGGCTGGGCCGGAATCGCCGTGACCCGGGACTACTACCGCGAGAACTTCGACCGCGGCGGCGGCTACTTCGCCATAAACGTCCGGGGAACCGACTCCACCTCCCCGCCGCAGCTGCGTGACGAGGTCGCCGCCCTGCTCGACGGAACCCGAGTGCAGACGGGCCAGGAGGCCGCCGAAGAGCAGAACGGCGAGATCAAAGAGCAGCTGGCCTTCTTCACCTACATCCTCGGCGCCTTCGGACTCATCGCCCTGCTGGTGGGCACGTTCATAATCGCCAACACCTTCTCCATGACCGTCGGCCAGCGCACCCGCGACTTCGCCCTGCTGCGGGCCATCGGCATGTCGCGACGCCAGCTCACCGGGTCGGTGCTGGTGGAGGCCCTGTTCACCGGGCTGATCGGCTCCACCATCGGAATCGGCGCCGGCCTCGGGCTGGTGCGTCTCATCCGGTGGGCCATGGACGCCGCCGGGTTCGGTTTCCCGGACAACGGCCTCGCCCTGACGCAGGCCTCCGTCGGCTTCCCGATCCTCATCGGCGTGCTGGTCACCCTCGTCAGCGCCTACGTCCCCGCCCTTCGCGCCGGGCGCACCCACCCTGTGCAGGCGATGCGCGGCGGGGAGGCGCAGACCGGGACACCGGTACGTGCCCGGACCATCGCCGGCGCCCTGCTGGCGGCCCCGGGGGCCGCGGCGCTGGTCGCCGCGGCCGCTCTCGGGGACTGGGCCACCACCCCCCGAATGATCCTCACCGGGCTCGGGGCGGTGCTGCTGCTCGTCGGCGTGCTGGGCCTGCTGGCGGGCGCGTCCCGGCGGGTGTTCTCGACCTCCCGGGCGGGTGGGCCGGTCCTGCGCCTGGCCGAGAGCAGCCTCAGCCGCAACCCCAACCGCACGGCAGGCACCATCTTCGCCCTAACCCTCGGCGTCAGCCTGGTCAGCGCGGTCACCGTCCTCGGCGCCTCGATGACGCAGTCCATCTACGGCGCGGTCCAGGACGAGTACCGGGGTGACGGGGTGATCTCCACGAGCATGATCTCCAGCCAGAGCATCCCCCTCCAACTCGTCGACGAACTGCGGGCGATCGACGGCGTCGAGGAGGTCTTCCCCATGGCCAAGGTGCCGCTGACCGTCGACGGCCGCACCGCCTCCGCAGGTCTCGGTGGCGGGCTCACCCCCGTCCTGACCAGCGACCCGCGCACCATGTTCAGCCTGTCCTACGTCGACGGCGCCGTCGCCGACCCCGCCACCGAGACCGGCGTCGTCATCGACCAGACCACCGCCGAGAGCCGGGGCTGGTCCGTCGGGGACGAACTCACCGTGGCCATCCCGGACGCGGGCGTCTCCGTGGCGGCGCCGGTGCTGGCCGTGCTGACCGACAACGCCGCCGGGCTGTCCGTGTCGGTCACCGCCCCCGTCGCCGAGCAGCTGCTTCCCGACAAGTCGATGTGGTTCCTCGACCGTGTCCACCTGTCCTACGCCGGAGAGGGCACCGGCGGTAAAGACGATGTCCACGCGGAGGTCGTCGACCTAGTCAACACCTACGGCGTCCTGCAGACCATGGACCGCCAGGAGTTCATCCAGAGCAGCGTTTCCCAGGCGCAGCAGCTCCTCGCCATCGTCTACGCCCTGCTCGCGCTCTCGGTGATCATCGCCATCCTCGGCGTGGCCAACACCCTGGCGCTGTCGATCATCGAGCGCACCCGCGAGATCGGCTCCCTGCGCGCAGTCGGCATGCAGCGCGGCCAGGTCCGGCGCATGATCCTGGCGGAATCCGCCCAGATCACGCTGTTCGGCGCGGTGCTCGGGACGGCCCTCGGAACCGGCGTTGGCGCGGTCCTGTCCCGCTCCATGTCCGACGTCGGCATCACCGAGGTCGAAGTCCCCTGGCTGCAGCTGCTCGCCATCGCCGTCGGCGCGGCGCTGGTGGGCACGCTCTCCGGGATCGCCCCGGCCCGGCGCGCCGCCCGGGTCGAACCGCTGGCCGCGGTGGAGTAGGGCGTGGGCATAACCATTGCCAATGACGCCGACACACGAGCGTTTTCCGCCTCATTGGCAGTGGTTGTGCCCAAACGGAACGCTAAGTGCTTACGCATCCGGGCCGGAAGCGCCGGAAGCCGTGAACGCGTAAGCGGTTAGCGTCCCCCGCCCTGCGCCACACACGAAGTCCCCCTAGAGTTCAACCTGGCGGAGACGGCCAAACTGACGAGACGGGGGTCTTCAGTGAGCAAACACACCACCACCACGTACTACGGGAACCACGAGCCGTATATCACTCCGGAACCGCGGAAACCGTGGGGCCGCCGGCTGCTCGTTGCGCTCGGCGTCGTCGCGGCCGGTACCGCGGTCATCGAGGCGGCCCCTCCCCTGGAGTTCAACACCGCGCGGACCCGCGCCACGGACGCCGTCGTCGATTTTCTCACGGGGAGTGAACCGCATGAGGAGGGCACCTTTAAATTCGCCACCCCTGAATCACCGGTAACCCTGCAGGTCGGTGATTCCCTGATTGTGCCGTGCTCGGACACCGACCCGGCCAGCAGCTCGTGCATGGTCCTCACCCTCATGGAGACTCCGTCATTAATGACCTGCGAGAACGGCACCGGGGACCAGACACCCCATGCGGTCCTGAACTTCTTCGTGACCATGCCCGACGACGCCGACCCGGATTTTCCGGGCCCATTCCGGGAGGAACGGTGGTCGACCGCCGCGGCTCGGGACCCCCTGGGCGCTGCCGACCGGACCGAGGAGCCTTGCCTCGACTGCGACGGGGACGACAGCTACCTCAACCTCGCCACGCTGAGCCCCGGGGCATGGGCCAGTGGAAACGTGTGGCTGCCCATGCCGGAGGAGCCCACCTACGTTCGCAATGGGGAACCCGGCCAGCCGATTTTCTCGGTGCTAGTCCGCGACACCCAGGACATCTGATCCCTACTGCTCCTTGAGCACCTGCAGCTCCTCCTTGAGGAAGGCCTCCAGCTTCGCGGTCGACCCGGTGGTCTTCGCATGGACCTCGGCCTGCTTGAGCAGTTCGGCCAGGTCCGCCCTGGAATCCTTGTCGACGTTGAGCGGGTACGCCCGAATCCTGCCGACGATGTCCCCGACGAACCCGGCGCGCAGCATGAGCTCCTCCGGTGTCGCGTCCTCGGGCAATGCGGCACCGACGAACGAGGAGATCGCCCCGATCAGCGCGCGGTGGATGTCGATGACCGCGCGGTTGCGTGCCTGCGTCGGCGAGATCGGCACCGCTTCTTCGGCTGGTTCCGCAGGCTTCTCGACGCGTGGTTCCGGCGACTTCGCCGCCGGCACTTCCTTCGCCGGGGCTGGCGCCGACACCGTCTTCTCCGGTTCAACCTTCACGGGCTTCTCGACGACTGGCGTCGGCTCAGTCTTCGGCTTCGGCGCGGCCTCCGCTTCAGGTTCTTCGACGAACTCCGGATCAGCGATGACGGCGGCGGCAAGCTCCTCGAAGGAGGGGGCAGGGGCGGGAGCGTGGACCTCCGGCTCTACCTCAGGCTCCGGCTCGACCTCAGCCTCCACCTCCGGCTCCGGCTCGACGGGAGTCTGCACCTCGGGTTCCTCCGCCACCGGAGTCGGCGGGGCCGGCGTGCTCACGGCGACCACCGGGGCCGGTTCTACGGCGATCTCGGGGACGACGTTGTGGCGGGTGCTGGCGACGGTGGCGTCGGCAAGCAGGATGTCGGTGATGGTCAGCTGCGGGACGACGGCGGCCAGCTTCGCCCAGGCGTGGAACACGGCGTCGCCGCCGCGGATGGGGCCGATGACGTCGTGGGCGCGCTGGCGCGCGAGGAAGGACAGGGTGGTGCTGATGTAGGGCACCCAGGCCCAAGGTTCGGTCATCGGATCGCCCTGGTCCTGGGCCTCGGAGCGCTGGGTGGCCTGCATGGCCAGCACCGTGGTCTGGGCGTTCTTGAGGACGCGGTTCTCCAGGCGGATGACCTGCTCGACCAGCCCCGGGACGACCCCGAGGTGGGCGATGAGGTGGCGGCGGGAGTAGAGCTCGGTGAGCGCCTGACGGCGGCGGTTCTCCGAGGCCCAGGGCTGCGGCACGGGCGGGACGCCGTTGAGCAGGGCGCCCTCGTACATGTCGAGGAAGGCGCGTTCGGCCTTGTTGATGGAGGCGAAGGTGTCGCCGACGGCCCAGCCGGAGCGCAGGGTGTCGACGAGGCCCGGGCCACCGAGCTGGCGCAGGTGGGTCAGCTTTGCGGTGGCCTCGGCCGAGTCGGCGGCGCCGGCGGCGGCCAGGGTCAGCAGGTCGCTGACGTCGGCGAGGGCGCTGGCCCAGAACTGCGGGTCGGTGTCGGTGTCGGTGTCGGTGTCGGCGTCGGGAGCCGCGGTGAAGGGCCTGGCCACGAGACCGGAGCTGATGAACGCGGCGACGCGCCTTTCCTTGCCCAGCGGGCTCTCGCTCAGGGCGCAGAGCGCGGCGCGGGGGTGTTCCTGCAGTGCGGAGCGGGCCGCGGCGCTGGGGTGGTTGAGCGCGGCCAGCAGGTTCTCCCCCGCCCAGGCCTGCTCAAGGTCGACGTCCTTCTCCTCGGCGGCGCCGACGAGGAGGGCACGGGCCGAGGGCACGGTCGGTGCGACGGGGTCGAGGACGAATCCGGTCTCGGCGGCGTCGATGACCAGTGCGTCGGCGTCGGCAAGCTCGGGGGGCAGTTCGGCGGTGTAGGTCACCGGGTCGACGTCGAGTTCGACCGGGTCGCCGGAGAGGTCGGACAGCGGCCAAGCCCAGACGTGGAAGCGGGCGGCGGTCTGGGCGGGCTCCAGGGTCAGGACGCCGTCCTCGACCGCCGCGGAGACCAGCAGGGGCTGGCGGGTGAGCAGGCCGAGGTTGGCGGTCCTGCCCTTCTTGGCGGCCCGGGTGCGGGAGCGTTTGGTGGAGACCTCGGCGAGCATGGCGTCGGAGTTCCACGTCAGACTGAGCATGACGGTCTCGGCGCCGTGGTAGAACCGGGCGAGCGCGGAGATGGCGGCCCGGAAGGTCCGCCCGTCGACGGGGTCGAGCGCGACGGTACGGCCGCCCTCCTGGGGTCGGCCCAGGTCTACGAGGGTGAGCTCGGCGGAGTTGGCCTTCTCCGGGAGGCGGATGACGACGTCGCCGTCGGGGTCGAGGACGTCGGTGTCGATGGCCTCGGGGAAACTGCGCCAGGTGCCGGCGCGGTCGACGCGGTCGATGCGGAAAGTGAGGCGCTGGGGCACGATGATCGGCTCGAGGGTGTAGCCTTCGCCAGATTCGAGGACCTCGGGGGAGGTGAGATGGTCCGAATCCAGTTCGCCCCACTCGTCGGAGACCTCGAAGTCCTTCTCGCCGACATAGTTGAGCTGGTAGTGCGCGACCGTCAGGCCGGCGGCGGTGGGGGTGGCCTCCGGGTAGCGGAAGTCCAGCGGGTAGGAGGCCTCGTACTCGAAGGTCACGGCCATGGACTCGGCCATGTTGTAGATGCGGCTGGCGACGAACCGCCCGTTGTGGAAGACATGCACGTCGAAGCGGCCGATCCACACGTCGGAGGAGTCGCCGAAGATCGGGGTGGTGGCGCCGATCTCGCAGATCAGCGGCACGCCGAAGACGTCCTGGCGCTCCTCCCCGTCGATGAAGAAGATGCGACGGGTCCACTCGCCGGTCTCGCTGGCGGGGACGGTGATGGTCGGCGAAGAGCCGAAGACGGGGCGCCCGTCGGGTCCGACCATGCCCGGGATCGGGTCGGAGGTGCCGAAGCGCATCTTGGATCGGCGGTCAAGCTGGACGTTGAGCCTGGTGGAGATCTGGTCGAAAGCGACGTCGACGGAGCTTGTCGACGACAAATCCAGCCGGTACATCTGCCATCCCGCCCAGGAGCGCAGCTCCGTGGCCTGGGCCGGGTCGTGCACGGGCACGCCGTCATCGCCGGTGAAGGTGGTCTGGGCCGGGGCCACGGCCAGGACCTCGGTGGCGCGCAGTCGGCGGATGCGGCCGACGCGGCGGCCGGTGTCGACGTTGAAGAAGATGACCGGCTTGTCCGGGTGGAACAGATCCATGTCCCATTCACGGCCGTGGGCGGGCAGCGACACCGTGAACGCGGGCGCGGATTCCTGGAGCGCGACGTCGTGGGCGGGCTGGTCGACCGTCGTCTCGTCGGCGGCCTGGCGGACCCGACGCACGCCCGAGGGCGAGGACAGGACCCAGTCGGCCTCGTGCTCGCCGGTGGGGAGGGTGAGGCGCAGGTGGACGGTGCCCAGGGCGTCGTCCAGCCAGATGCGGGGACGGGTGAAGACGCGCTCGGTCGGGGTGCCCTCGCGGCCATATTCGTCGCGGTGGGCCAGGACGTGGACGAGCTCGGCGAACATCAGCGAGGGCAGGTCGGCGTGGCCCTCGAAGACGTCCCGGCGCTCGGCGGCGTACCAGTCCGGGGTGTCGAGGGTGTAGTCGATGAACTCGGTGACGCTCGTGATGAGGTACGCGGCCAGCGTCGGTTCCAGACGAAGGAACTCGCGCAGCGTCCACGGCGCGGTCTCGTCCTTCTGGATGGCCAGGGCCAGGCGGGTCGCGCTGACCTCCTCGTCCAGGTAGGCCTCCACCAGCGCCTGCATGCCGGAGGCGGTGATGCCCACGTGCAGGCGGATCTGGTTGACGTTGCTGTCGGCGGTGTCGGCGACGCCGTAGGCCTTGAGGCGGGCGGCCCGCATCATCGCCGGAATCTGCCGGTCGACCTTGTCGGTGTCAAAGTCCGGATCCGTGATGCCGGTCCGGCGCAGCCAGTCGGCCCAGAAGGTGGCGTCGGTGTCGGCGCGCATGGCGGCGCCGGCCAGGGAGGCCAGCACCATCCGCGGGTGGGCGGCAAGGAGCTCCTCGACGCTCGTTCCGGTCAGGGCGTGACCGACCTGGAGGTCGATCCACTTGATCTCCTCATCGATGAGTTCCAGCTCGACGAGGCTGACGGTCTCCCCCTCGACCGCGTCGATGCGCTGGGCCAACACCTCCTCCGCAGCCCGGAGTTTGTCGTGGGCGGTGTCTGCGTAGGCGACGGCCTCGATGAGATTTTCTTCTTCGTTACGCCGTTTACCAGCCATGTTGCCGCGATGTCTCCTTGATTGCTGCGGTGATTACCAGACATCAGCATCCTACGGCGTTTGCCAGCGAGACGGAACGTCGCCCGCAGCGGTGGCGATCCCGCCACCGCGACCGCCCGGGGGAGGGCCGGGTTCGTCGGCCGGCCGGCGACCCACCCCACCCGGACACGGAAACCCAAAATGGTGTGACTTTTGCAAGGTGGGGTGACATTCATGCCCAGCCTAGCGCCCACCAGCCCATACCGGCGGGACGGCGGAATTGTCACGAACCGCCCGGGACCCCTCCTGATCAGCAGATTTACCCGCGGAAACGGAATAAGTGGCTGGCGCAACGCCGTATTTAAGACGGGATATTCTCCACCCCCGGATTTGGGGAAGCCCTTCCCAACAAAGGTCATACCGTATATTTTTTACCTAGGTGATAGATCACACTTTTCGATCCTTTGAGACGACCATCACACCCTAAGGAAACGCCATGTCCATCAAGAGCCCGGAGTCCCCGACGACCTCCCCCCGCAGCGTGCGGCCATTCGGCATGCGCGACCGCGTCGGCTACATGTTCGGTGACTTCGGCAACGACTTCACCTTCATCCTGCAGTCCAGCTTCTTCATGATCTTCTACACCAACGTGGTGGGCATCCAGCCCGCTCACGTCGGCGCCCTCCTCCTCGGCGCGCGCGTCATCGACGGTTTCACGGACGTGGGCATGGGCATCCTGGTCGACCGTCTGCCCAACAACAAGGTCGGTCAGAAGTTCAAGCGCTGGGTGAAGTGGATCGCCATCCCCGTCGCCGTCGCCTCCGCCCTGATGTACATGTCCTTCGTCTCCGACTTCGACAGCTACGGCGCGAAGATGGCCTGGATGATCGCCACCTACTTCCTGTGGGGCTCCCTCTGCTACACCGCGATCAACATCCCCTACGGCTCCATGGCCTCGGTCATCTCCAACGACCCGACCGAGCGTTCCCAGCTCTCCGTCTGGCGCTCCACCGGCGGCACCCTCGCCAACCTGGCCATTTCCACGCTTCTGCCCCTGTTCGTCTACGTCACCAACGAGGCCGGCGTCTCCATTCTCTCCGGCCCCCGCATGACCATCGCGGCGGTCGTCTGCTCCGTCCTGGCCGTCATCTGCTACGCCATCCTCTACGTCAGCGTCGAGGAGCGCATCGTGGAAGACCCGAAGGTGCAGAAGGAAACCGTCGGCCTGGGCAAGATGCTCCAGTCCGTGTTCTCCAACCGTGCCCTGCTCGGCCTCATCGCCGCCGCCCTGCTGCTGCTGTTGTCGATGATGTTCCTCATGGGAATGCTGGGCTACGTCTTCCTCACCTGGTTCGGTGAGGGCCGCCTCCAGTCCCCCGCCTCCCTGGCCGGCATGCTGCCCGCGCTGACCCTGATCGTGCTGGCCCCGTGGCTGGCCAAGCGTTTCGGCAAGGCCGAGACAGCCGCCGTCGCCATGTTCATCGGCGGCGCCGTCCTGCTGGTCGCCTACTTCCTGAAGATCGAGAACCCGTGGGTGTGGATCGGTTTCTACGCGGTCGCCATGTTCGCCATCAGCGTCTTCAACTACCTGGTCTGGGCATTCATCACCGACGTCATCGACTACCAGGAAGTCCGCACCGGCACCCGCGATGACGGCACCGTCTACGCGGTCTACTCCTGGGCCCGCAAGCTCGGCCAGGCAGCGGCCGGCGGCCTGATCGGCGTCGCCCTGGGCTGGATCGGCTTCGACTCCGCGATCGCCGCCGACGGAGGCGCCCAGCCGCAGGAGGCCATCGACGGAATCTACATGCTGGTCAACGTCCTTCCCGGCGTCGGCTGCATCCTCGTCGCCCTGTCCCTGATCTTCCTGTACCCGCTGAAGAAGGGTCTGGTCGAGAAGAACGTCGCCCTCCTCGCCGCCCGCCGTGGCGAAGAGGTCCCGGAGTCAGTCCGCTAGGACGCCACCCACCGCCCAGAACCGGTGGTCCGCTCCCTCGGGAAGAGCGGACCACCGGCTCTTGAGCGTGGGGCCTGTTTCCTGCCCCCCGACGATGCTCCGGCGGCCGCCGACCGGGCATCGTCGGGGTGGCCGGGCACCACAACGGCCCCGCCTCTCCGGGAAGAGGCGGGGCCGTCAGGGGTTCAGCCGGGGATTACCAGCCGATCGACGTCAGGTACTCGCGGGAGTCGCGGATGCAGTCGTAGGGGTCGCGGCCGTAGGTCATGTCCTGCTCGATGAAGAAGAACTCGGCGCCGGCCTCGACGGAGGCGGGCAGCAGATCGGGCCAGTTCATGTTGCCCTGGCCGACCTCGGCGAATTCGATGATGTTGACGAACTTCTCGTAACCTTCCATGATCTTGCCGGCGGTCATCAGGTCGATGGCCTCCTGCGGCAGGGAGGTCACGCGATAGTCCTTCACGTGGATGAGCTTGCACACGCCCGCATAGGCTTTGAGCATGTCCAGCGGGGCCATCCCGCCGCGCTGGACCCAATGGAGGTCGACCTCGAAGTGGAGGTTGGGGGCCACCCGGCGGACGACGTCGAAGATCCGCTCGCCGTTGTCATACTTGTGCAGGTCGACGTGGTGGTTGTGGTAGCACAGGGTGACGCCGTCCTCCTTGAGGCGGGCGGCGTAGGGCTCGACCTTGGCGGCCCAGGCTTCGGTGGCTTCCTGGGAGACCATCGCCTCGAAGGGCATCATGCCGATGCGCAGGAAGCGGACGTCGAGGCGTCGGCAATCGGCGAGGATCTTGTCGTAGTCCGCCTCCAAGGAGTCTGCGCCGCTGAGGGCGCCGGCTTCCAGGGCGACGGAGAGGGCGCCGACCTTGATGCCCAACTCCGTGACGCCGCGCTCGAGGGCGGCCGTGTTCTCCTCGGTCATCGGGATCTGGGACACCTCGACGGAGGCGATGTTCATGTCCTTGAGCTTCTCCAGAACCGGGTACATGCCGTCGGCGGCGACCTGGTCCTTGAGCATCATCAACTGCACGCCGATGTCAGCCATTAGTTACGCTCCTCAAACTTGCCCTCTTCACGGATGCGCTTGTTCAGCTCCGCGAGGTAGGTCTCCTCGTCGAAATCGCTCAGCGAGACTTCCTGGCCGGTCCAGGAGGACAGGTGGATGCCGTTGGCCAGGCGGACGCCGTTGATGCCGTCGCCGCCCGGAGCCAGCAGCTCCTCCTCGCCCTGGACGGCGGCCGCGAAGTTGCGCATGACTTCGCAGTGCTGCTCGCCCCAGACGGATTCGTAGCTCTTGGTCTCGGTGCTCATGTAGTCGTTGAGGTCGACCTTGCCGGTGAACAGCTTCTTGACCATGTCCATGTCCATGTCATTGGACAGCACCTGCTCGTCCTCGTGGAGGCGCCAGATGGTGACGTCCTTGGAGTTCTCGACGACGATCTTGCCCTTGTCGCAGAGGATCTCGAGACGGTCGGTGCCGACCATGTCATGGGTGGCGGTGATGAAGGTGCCGGTGGCGCCGTCGGCGAAGGAGACCAGGGCGTTGACCTCGTCCTCGACGACGATGTCGCGGCGGAAGCCGTACTGCGCCTTGGCGAAGACGGACTCCGGGACGCCGCAGATCCACTGCCACAGGTCGAGCTGGTGCGGGGCCTGGTTGACCAGGACGCCGCCGCCCTCGCCGCCCCAGGTGGCGCGCCAGTCGGACTGGTTGTAGTAGCCCTGGGGGCGCCACCAGTTGGTGATGAGCCAGGAGGTGTGGCGCAGCTTGCCCAGCTCGCCGGAGTCCATGATGGCCTTGATGTCCTTGTAGAGCTGGTTGGTGCGCTGGTTGAAGAAGACGCCGAACTTCAGCTCCGGCGTGGACTTGGCGAACTCGATGAGTTCAGTGGCCTGCTTCGTGTAGACGCCGACGGGCTTCTCGACGAGGGCGTGGACGCCGTTGTCCAGGGCGTAGATGCCCATCTCCGGGTGGAGATAGTGCGGGACGGTGGTGACGATCGCGTCGACGTCACCGGAGGTGATCATCTCCTGGTAGTCCTCGTAGAAGGGGACGCCGTACTCCTCGGCGGCGGTCTTCTTCTCCGGGAGGATGTCGCAGATGGCGCCGATCTCCATGTTCCCGACGCGCTCCTCCTTGAGGAAGTCCGCGTACATGGTGCCCTCCGCACCGAGGCCGATGATTCCGAGACGAACCTTGTCGCTCATGTTGCTCCTTGCGCTGTTGACGGCTGAATGGGGTGTTTATGCAGTTGTGCCCCGCCCCGGCGCCATGGCCAGGGCAGAGGAGTCGTAGATCGATTTCGCGATGGACAACGAGGCCATCGCCTCCCGGGGCGAAATCCAGAAGGGTTCCGGCTCCCCGAGGCGTTCGTAGAAGTCGCGGATGAGCAGCTCGTGGCTCACTCCCCAGTAGCTGCGCCCCCCGGAGGCGGCGGTGCGCTCGGGGTACGTGTCGACCCGTCCGTCGGGCCACAGCACCTGCAACCCGTCGCACAGGATGACGCGGGCGTTCTCGCATTCCAGCTCGAGCTCCACCGGGCGATGGCGCGGCGCGGTCAGCGTGCCGTAGAACGTGGTGGTCGGCCCGGTGCCGTGGGTGAGGTAGGCGTGCGCGGTGTCCTCCACGTCGACGACGTCGCCGTACTTGTCGGTGCTGACCCGGCCCTGCACGGCGGTGACCTCGCCGAGGAACCACTGAATGAGGTCCAGGGTGTGGATGGCCTGGTTCATTAGCAGTCCGCCGCCGGAGCGGACCTGCTGCCCGCGCCAGGGTTTGTCGGTGTAGTAGCCGGGGGTGCGGGTCCACACCACCGAGGCGTAGGCGCCGTGGACGTCGCCGAGCTCGCCGGAATCGAGGAGGCCGCGCAGCGCCTGCGCGGAGGCGTTGTAGCGGTTCTGGTAGCAGACCGCGATCTTCGGGTGTCCGGGGTGCGCGTCCAGCCACTCGATCAGGCGCTCGGCCTCGGCGATCTCGTTGGCCAGCGGCTTCTCCAGCACGACGTGGACGCCGGCGGCCAGGGCCTCGAGGGCGAGGTCGATGTGCCGGTCATGGGGGGTGGTGATGTGGACGACGTCCGGTCGGGCCCGCTCAAGAAGTTCGGTCAGGCTGGCGTAGGCCGGAACCCCGGCGCGCTCGGCGAGCTTCTGCGCCGCGGCCGGGTCGGTGTCGGCGACGGCGACGAGCTCGATGCCCAGCGGCTCGGACAGTGCTTCGAGCGCTTCAACATGGACGACGGAGACGTCGCCGCATCCGACGATGGCTGCTCTGGTCATGGGGTTACGCCCACTCGACGTCGGTCTGGGTGAACAGGTCGATCAGCGCGGTGTGGGCGTCGGTCCACAGATCCGGGCCGCACAGGCCGCCGAACTCGTCGAAGTCGCCGAGGTGTGGCTCGATGGAGAAGAAGCCGTCGAAGCCGTCCTCCTTGAGCGTGGCGAAGAGTTCCTGGAACTGGCCGTCGCCCTGGCCGGCCGGGGTGATCAGGCCGATCGGGTGTTCGGCGGTGGGGGTGGTGGCGTCCTTGACGTGGATGTAGTCGACGTACTCCTTGACCAGCGGGTAGGCCTCGTCGACCGGCTTGGCTCCGGACTGGACGTAGTTGGCCGGATCGAAGATCGCGCGGTAGTGCGGGGAGTCGACGGAGGACATGAGGTCGGCGACGCGGCGCGGAATGTCGCCGTAGATGCCCTTCTCGTTCTCGTGCAGGAGGGTGACGCCACCGGCCTCGGCCAGGGCGACCATCTCGCGGGTGCGGCGCAGCACCTCGTCGCGGTACTGGTCGGCGTCCTCCCCTTCCGGGATGAAGAAGGAGAACAGGCGGATGTACTTCGCGCCGAAGAACTTGGCCACCTTCACGCCGTGACGGGTGCGCTCCAGGTGCCCCTCGAAGGGGTCGGTGATCTGGATCTTGCCCAGGTCGGAGCCGACGGAGGAGAGCCGGATCCCGGCCTCGTCGAGCTTGGCCTTGGCGGTGGCGAGCTGCTCCTCGGAGAGGTCGAGAACCTTGGTCCCCCAGGCGCTGCGGAACTCGACGAACCTGATGTTCAGCGCATTCAGGAGGGCGATCTGTTCGTCGAGGTCGCGGGAGATTTCATCGGCAAATCCGGAAATGGTCCACATGTGTCATCCGTCCTTGGGTCGGTCCGGGAGAGGGCCGAGGCGGCCGGAGGGCACGCACCGGCGCACAGCCGCTCACCAGTCTTAAATTTGGGATTACCAAAACTATAGCCGACGGTATCACCTTTCGTGAGTGACCCACCTAACTCCGGGGGGTTTTTCGGCGGAACCTCACTCCCACGGAAAAGCCCCCGCCGGCTGTGGACGTCGGCAAGCGGGCACGTCCTGGAGCAGGCATTTCGGCCCCCGCGCAATACCCCTGGGGGATTACTTGCATACCCCCTGGGGTATGTGTAGTGTCGGTTCCACACCGCACACACCAACGAGGAGAAGACCTTGCTGCTGCACCGTTTCTATGACGAGGACCTTGCCCAGGCCAGCTACTTCATTGGCTGCCAGGCCCAGAACACCGCCGTCGTCGTCGACCCCCGGCGCGACATCACCGACTACCTGGAGCTCGCGGAGCACCACGGCATGAAGATCGTCGCCGTCACCGAGACCCACATTCACGCGGACTACCTCTCCGGCACCCGCGAGCTGGCCGCCGCCACCGGCGCCACGATCTACGTCTCCGGCGAGGGCGACGAGGACTGGCAGTACGGCTTCGAGGGTGAGCGCCTCCACGACCGTGACACCATCACCATCGGCAACATCACCATCCAGGCGCGCCACACCCCGGGCCATACCCCGGAGCACCTCTCCTTCCTCATCACCGACGGCGCCTTCGCGGACGAGCCGGGCTACATGCTCTCCGGCGATTTCGTCTTCTCCGGTGACCTCGGCCGCCCGGACCTGCTCGACGAGGCCGCCGGCGGCGTCGACACCCGCTTCGGCGGCGCGAAGCAGATCTTCCGGAGCCTCAAGGAGGTCTTCCTCGAGCTCCCGGATCACGTCCAGGTCTACCCCGCCCACGGCGCCGGTTCCGCCTGCGGCAAGGCGCTGGGCGCACTGCCCTCGACCACCGTCGGCTACGAGCGCGCCTACGCCTGGTGGGCGGAGTACCTGAAGAACGACGACGAGCAGGGCTTCGTCGACGAGCTTCTCGACGGCCAGCCGGACGCCCACGCCTACTTCGGCCGCATGAAGCGCCAGAACAAGACCGGCCCGGCCGTGCTCGGCTACCCGCTGGCCCCGCTGCCGGAGTTCACCGGCGCCGACATCGCCGCCGAGGTCGAGTCCGGCGAGAAGATCATCGTCGACACCCGCCACCACAGCGAGGTCCACCAGGGCACCGTCGTCGGCTCCGTCAACGTCCCGGGCCTGGGCAAGGCCGCCAGCTACGTCGCCTGGGTCTTCGACCCGGAGACCACTGACGCCGACGCCGGCCTGGTCGTCCTGGCCCGCGACGAGGCGGAGGCCGCGCAGTACCGCGACCACTTCATCCGCGTCGGGGTCGACGAGACCGTCGGCTTCGTCACCTCCTTCGACGGCCTGCCGACCTACCAGCCCGCCGTCATCTCCCAGGACGAGCTCGAGGGCCACGAGCGCGCGATGCTCCTGGACCTGCGCAACAAGACCGAGTTCGCCGACGGCCACATCCCGGGCGCCCACCAGCTCTCCGGCGGCCGCGTCCTGTGGAACCTGGGCGAACTGCCCGCCAAGGACGAGACCATCGTCAGCTACTGCCAGTCCGGTGTCCGCAACTCCGTCGCCGCCTCCGCGCTGCGCCGCAAGGGCTACGACGTCGTCGAGCTCGAGGGCAGCTACCTCGGCTGGCTCAACCACAACAACAAGTAACCAATCGATCAACCAACCAACCAACGCTGAAGGATTTTCCGCTACATGACTAACCCGGCCATCACCGCACTGCAGCCCGCCGACCTCAAGGAGCGTCTCGCCAACGACGAAAAGATCATGGTGATCGACGTCCGTACGCCGGCCGAGTTCGAGACCGTCCACATCAAGGGCGCCTACAACGTCCCGCTCTCGATGCTCTCCGAGCACACCAAGGAGTTCGCCGGCCGCTTCGCCGACGGCGCCGTCCTGGTCTGCCAGTCCGGCGCCCGCGCCGAGCAGGCCCGCGAGCGCCTCGCCGCGGTCGGCCTGGAAACCACCACCATCCTCGCCGGCGGCACCGACGCCTACGAGAAGGCCGGCGGCGACGTCGTCCGCGGCAACCAGCGGTGGGACATGAACCGGCAGGTCCGCATGGGCGCGGGATCCCTGGTGCTGGCAGGTTTCGTCGGCTCCCGCGTGGTCTCCCGCCCGGTCGGATTCCTCTCCGCCGCCGTCGGCGCGGGCCTGGTCTGGTCCGCCGTCAGCAACTCCTGCATGATGGCGACCGTCCTGTCCAAGGCCCCCTGGAACAAGGCGAGCGTGAACCCGACCCTCGAGGCCACCGTCCGCAACATTCCGACCGCCACCGGCTCCGTCACCGTCTCCTAACCACCCACCAGCCCTGAGGCAGAAACAATGAGCGTCACTCTCGTCGCAGTAGTCCTTCTGTCCGTCGTGGTCGGCCTCAGCCTGGGGCTGATGGGCGGCGGCGGATCCATCCTCACCGTCCCACTGCTGACCTACGTCGCCGGGATGGACCCGAAGGAAGCCATCGCGGCCTCCCTCTTCGTGGTCGGCGCCACCTCCGCGGTCAGCGCCCTGGCGCATGCCCGGCAGGGCAACGTCCGCTGGCGCACCGGCCTGACCTTCGGCGCCGCCTCGATGGTCGGCGCCTTCCTCGGCGGCCTGGCCGGTGGCCACATCCCCGGCATGATTCTCATGGTTGCCTTCGCCGTCATGATGATCGCCACGGCCGCGGCCATGCTGCGGGGCCGCTCCAACAAGGGGGGCGCCGGCGAACCCAGGAAACTTCCCCTAGGCAAGATCCTCCTCGAGGGCCTGGTCGTCGGCCTGGTCACCGGTCTGGTCGGCGCGGGCGGCGGATTCCTGGTGGTCCCGGCGCTGGCGCTGCTCGGCGGCCTGTCGATGCCGGCCGCGGTGGGCACCTCCCTGGTGGTCATCACCATGAAGTCCTTCGCCGGGCTGGCCGGCTACCTGACCACCGTCAGCCTGGACTGGCCGCTGGTGCTCGGCGTCACCGCCGCCGCCCTGGTCGGCGCCGTGATCGGCGCCCGCCTGACCTCGGTGGTGCCGGAGAAGGCGCTGCGCAAGGGATTCGGCGTCTTCGTCCTGGTGATGGGCTTCATCGTCCTCTTCCAGGAGCTGCCTGCGCCGTGGAACACCGTCGTGGTCGGCGCCGGCGCCATCCTCGCCGTGATCGTCGGCCTCGGCTGGTTCGTTCGTCGGAAGTCCACGCCGAATCACGAAAAGGCGAAGGTCACCGCCTAGCCGCATTGGGGAACCCGCCTCCGCCGAGGAGGCGGGTTCCGACGTTTCCCGGGAGGCCGCCGCCCGTCAGCGGCGGCGACCTTTCCGGTGCCGGGGCGGGGGGCGTGCGGTGCTAATCTTGGCGTCGTCAAGGCATGCCAGGCGCCCACCGGATGGGCCGCCCTGAGACTGCCGAAAGCAGGTAACCGCATGACCGTGCCCGCCAAACCCACTCCCCCGCACGCCTTCGTCTACGTGACGATCGCCAACCAGCTCCGCGAGAGCCTCGCCGCCGGGCAGTTCCTTCCGGGTGACCGTCTGCCCAGCGAGCGCGAATTGTGCGAGCAGTTCGGCGTCGCCCGGATGACCGTGCGCAAGGCCCTGGACATTCTCCACGCCGAGGGGGTCATCGAGCGACGGCGCGGCCGCGCGGGCGGCACCTTCGTCCGCCACATTCCTCCGACCGTGGAGGTCACCCGCATGGACGGGTACCTGCCCCAGCTCCGGGAACGGGGGTGGGACATCCAGTCCCGCATCCTGGCCGCCGGCGAAATCGCCGCTGATCCGGAGGTGGCCCAGGCGCTGCGGATCGGGGAGGGGGATCCGGTCTTCAACATCTCCCGGCTCCGCCTCATCGGGGGCCTGCCCACGCTGATCGAGAACTCCTATTTCCCGCGGGAGGGTCTTCCCTTCCTGGTCGAGCAGGACCTCACCCAGTCGCTCTACGAGCTCCTGGACGCGTACCACCGCCGCCCGGTCCGGAAATGGGATCTCATCACGCCGGTGACGCCGACGGAGGAGCAGCAGGATCTCCTCGGCGTCACCCGCGCCACCCTGCTGCTGCAGCTGACGCGGATCGCCGAGGACCGGTCGGGCACGGTGGTGGAGTATTCCCGGGACGTCCTCCGTTCCGACACGGCCCGGGTCATCGTGTCCTCGGGCGACGTCGCCGGGGACCCGCCGGGGCTGATCTCCCCTAGGACTCTCGCCCGAGAACCAGGGTCGCCACCTGCTCCATCGAGGTAAAGGCGTCGTCAAGACCGGTGGCGGCCCCCACGCCCCGCGGGGTCATGCCGGCGGCGTGCGCCGCGGCGACCCCGGCCCGGGAATCCTCGAAGACGAGGATTCCCGCCGGGTCCCGGCCCATGAGTTCAGCGCCGAGGAGGAATCCGGCCGGATCCGGCTTGCCGACGCTGACGTCCTCGATGGTGACGATCGGGTCGAGGAGGTGGCGGATGCCGGCCTCCACCAGCGCCGGCTCGATCAGCGCGCGCAGCGTGCCGGTGACCACGCCCATGCGCACGCCCTCGGCGTGCAGCTTCTCCACCATTTCCACCGTCGATTCCCCGATCCGCGGATCCCGGCGGTAGGCCTCAAGGTAGACCTCGCTGACGACGGCCAGCAGCTCGTCCACGCTGACCGCCGCCGAGCGGGCCGCCAGGAGCGCGGCGGAGATGTCCGGGTCGGACTTGCCCAGCAGGGCCCAGTACTCCCCCTCCGCGAGCGGCGCGAGGCCGAGCTTGACCAGTGACTGGCCGTAGGCGATTTCCAGGAGGTTCTCGTCATCGGCGAGTGTGCCGTTGTAGTCGAAGAGGATGGCGGTTCGGCCCGCCAGAATAGTGTCCGTCGTCTGCATGGGTGCGTACCTCACTGTGCTCGGGGTTCGGTCGGTTGAAACCCCAACGTAGCCCCCGAAAACTGGTGGACCAGGGATTTTCCTAAAGGTCTACGGCACTATTCCGCAATAGTTCACACAGGGTAAACCCGGGAAATACCCCGGCCTGGGAATCTACTAGCGGCAGTTGCTCTGCAGTTCCCTCCCGGCGTCGACCGCCGGCCCGGACACCCGGTCCGGACCAGTCGGCACTCGGAGCCCCGTTCGCTTCGTCCGGGAATCCCCCTGAAAGGACATCATGACCTCCACCGCCCGTTTCTCCCGCCGCACCGGCCTCAAGGCCGCCGGCCTCAGCGCCGTCATGGCGCTGATCGTCCCCCTCGCCGCCGCCTGCGGCAGCACCGGCGCCGGCGAGACCGACCCGTCGGCCATCGGCTCCACCATCGAGGAGATCGCCGCCAACGCCAAGGAGGAGGGCCAGGTCCGCCTCATCGCCTACCCCGAGACCTGGGCCAACTACGCCGGCCACTTCGCCGGTTTCGAGGAGAAGTACGGCGTCGACGTCGTCGTCGACTCCCCGGACGCCTCCTCCGCCGAGGAACTCCAGGCCGTCCAGAACCTCAAGGGCCAGGACACCCAGCCGGACGTCCTCGACATCGGCTACTCCTTCACCAACACCGCCATCAACCAGGGCCTGATCGAGCCCTACAAGCCGACCACCTTCGAGGACATCCCGGACAACCTCAAGGATCCCGAGGGCAACTGGGTCGGCGCCTACTACGGCGTCATCACCATCGGCGTGAACAAGGACCTGGTCGACAACATCCCGACCACCTTCGAGGACCTGAAGAAGCCGGAGTACGCCGGCAAGATCGCCCTGCCGGGTGACCCGCGCCAGGGCGCCTCCTCCATCGGCACCGTCTTCGCCGCGTCGCTGGCCAACGGCGGCAGCCTCGACGACATCCAGCCGGGCATCGACTACTTCGCGGAGCTGAAGGAACTGGGCAACCTCACCACCGTCTCCGACGCCGCCTCCGGCATGACCACCGGCGAGGCCGCGATCATCTTCGACTGGAACTACAACTGGCTCGGCCGCGCCGAGCAGCTCAAGGCCGACGGCGTTGACTTCGAGTACGTCACCCTCGAGGACGGCGTGTTCGGCAACTACTACGCCCAGCCGGTCACCGCCGGCTCCCCGCAGCCCAACGCCGCCCGCCTGTGGGTCGACTGGCTGACCTCCGACGAGGGCGCCGAGCAGTACGCGCTCGGCGGCGCCATCCCGGCGCGCTTCACCCAGCTGGTCGAGGAGGGCAAGCTCTCCGACAAGGCCCTGGCCTCCCTGCCGGATCCGGAGGTCGTGGCCAAGGTCGAGCTGCCGACCCCGGAGCAGGGCGACGCCGCCAACAAGGTCATCGCCGCTGAATGGGCCAAGAAGGTCGGTTAAGCATGACTGTCGCTCATCCTGCCGGCCAGGCTGAGGCGACGGAACCGAAGAGGAAGCGTCTGAACCTCCGGTCGGTGTCCACCGGCTCGTGGTTGGGCGCTTTGCCCTTTTTCGTGTTTGTCGCCCTGTTCCTCGTCCTGCCCATCCTGGCCAACCTGGTGACCGCGTTCACCGGCCCACGCGGGGGATTCTCCTTCGCCACCATGGCCGAGGCCATGGACTCCGCCAACCGGGACGCCTTCCTGCTCACCGCCTGGCTGTCCTTCCTGACCGCGGCCGTCGGCGCCTTCTTCGGGGTGTTCGTGGCCTGGGCGCTGGAGAGCGCGCGCAAGCCCGCCTGGCTCAACAACCTGGTCGGCAGCTTCGCGGCGCTGGCCTCCCAGTCCGGCGGCGTCAACCTGGCCTACGCCTTCATCGCGCTGCTGGGCGTGCAGGGGATTCTCACCCAGCTGCTCAACCGCCTGTTCCCGGGCATGCTCGACGGCTTCTCCATCACCGGTTTCTGGGGCGTGGTCATCGTCTACCTGTACTTCCAGATTCCGCTGATGGCCGTGCTCATGCTGCCTGCGATGGGCGGACTGAAGCGCTCCTGGCTGGAGGCCGCCTCCTCGCTCGGCGCCACCCGCCTGCAGTACGTGCGCGACGTGGTCGTCCCGGTGCTGTGGCCGTCGATCATCGGTTCCTTCCTGCTGCTGTTCGCCAACGCCTTCGCCGCCTACGCCACCGCCTACGCCCTGGCCGGCGGGTCGCTGAACCTCGTGCCGATCCTCATCGGCTTCTACATCTCGGGCAACGTCCTGCTCAACCCGGGTCTCGCGGCGGCGCTGGTGACCTGGATGATGATCATCATCCTGGCCGCCATGGGCATCCGCTTCTACCTGACGCGAAAGAGTGACCGATGGCTCAACAACTGACCACTCCCCCGACCCCGGTCCCGGGCGCAACCGCCCCGGCCACCCGGAAGAGCGGCACCCCCTGGGCCTCCGTCGCGATCCTCGGCGTCGCCCTGGTGTACTTCCTGGTGCCGTGGCTGGCCGCCGCCCAGTACGGCTTCTCCCGCCCGGATCAGCCCTTCACCCTCGACCCCCTGATCGAGGTCCTCGCCAAGGGCCGCGCCGGGGAGGCGATCCTCAACACGCTGCTGCTCACCTTCGCCACGACCATCCTCATGCTCGTGCTGCTGGTGCCGACGATCGTCTTCCTCAACCTGCGGGCGCCCCAGCTGGCGAAGATCGCGGAGCTGCTGTCCATCCTGCCGATGGTCGTCCCGGCCGTCGCGCTGGTCTCCGGCGTCTCCGAGTTCTACCGGGCCATCGTCCCGTCCTTCCTCACCTCCATCTGGTCGCTGGTCCCGATGTACGTCGTGCTGGTCATGCCGCTGTGCTACCGGGCCATCGACGCCGGCGTCAAGGCGCTCGACCTCAACACCCTGTTCGCGGCGTCCTCTTCGCTGGGCGCCAGCACCTGGACCACGCTGAGGGAGGTCATCCTGCCGAACCTGCGCGTGGGCATGCTCTCGGCCTCGCTGCTGTGCGTCGCCGGGGTCCTGGGCGAGTTCGCCATGGCCTCTCTCCTGCTCCATTACACGTTCCCCGTGTACATGGTCGAGGTCTCCTCGGCCTCCCCGAAGGGCGTCGCAGCCCTGTCCTTCATCGTCACCATCATCACCTGGCTGTTGCTCGTGGTCATTTCCCAGCTGGGACGTGCCCAGACCAGCCGCACCGGGAAGAGGAACAACTAATGTCCACACCCCACGTACAACTGCGTGACATCACCAAGATCTACGGCGAGAACACCGTCCTGGACCGCATGAACCTCACCATCGACCAGGGCGAGCTGGTCTCCCTGCTCGGCCCCTCCGGCGGCGGCAAGTCCACGGCGCTGCGCGTGCTGGCGGGACTCGAGTCCGCCGACGGCGGGCAGATCCTCATCGACGGCCGGGACGTCTCCGCCAGGCCGACCCGGGAGCGCAACATGGGCATCGTCTTCCAGGCGTACTCGCTGTTCCCGCACCTGACCGCCACCGAGAACGTGGCCTACGGCCTGAAGATCCGGGGCCGGGACCGCTCCGCCCGCACCACCCGCGCCCAGGAGCTGCTCGAGCTGGTCGGGCTGAGCGCGCACATGGACAAGTACCCGGCGCAGCTCTCCGGCGGCCAGCAGCAGCGCGTGGCGCTGGCCCGGGCGCTGGCCATCGAGCCGGAGGTCCTGCTGCTCGACGAGCCGCTCTCCGCGCTCGACGCCAAGGTCCGCGTTCAGCTGCGCGACGAGATTCGCCGCATCCAGCAGTCCCGCGGCATCGCCACCCTCATGGTCACCCACGACCAGGAGGAGGCGATCGTCATGTCGGACCGCGTCGCCGTCATCCGCGCCGGGCAGATCGAGCAGATCGGCACCCCGGCCGAGCTCTACCACCATCCGCAGACCCCCTTCATCTCCCAGTTCGTCGGCGTGGCCAACCGCATCGTCGGTTCCGTCCACGGCGACCGCGTCCGGTTGCTGGACACCGAACTGGACATCGTCAACGCCGCCAGCGACGCGGCCCAGGGCGAGATCGCGACCGGGCTCATCCGCCCCGAGCAGCTGCTCGCGCACCGCGACGATGCGGCGCACTACGTCGTCGTCGACAAGCAGCTGCGCGGCATCTTCTCCTCGGTGACCGTCCAGGGCCAGCGAGGCAAGGGCTATCTCCGGATGGACATGCCCACCCGCGACTCCGACGAACTCGCGATCGGTGATCGCGTCCGCCTCACCATTGCCCGCACCGACACCGTCATCGACGTCCCGAACGACGCCGAGCGTGAGACGTGGGCCAACCTTCAGAAAGCATGGTCACAGTGAACTCCATCCTCCGCAACATGAGCACCGCGCAGCAGGCCGAGTCCGCCGCGCGCCACGTCCTCCTCCTCGGCCTCGACGGCGCCCGCTGGGACGCCGTCGCCGAGGAGGGCGTCGGCACGCGCCTGACCCAGCTCGCCGACGCGGGCAGCTGGCATCGCCAGACCATGGAGGCGCCCACCATCTCCGCCCCCGGCTGGGCCTCCATCCTCACCGGCACGACCCACGCCGAGCACGGGCTGAAGGACAACTCCTGCGTCGGCTCCAACCTGTGGCACCACCCCGACATCCTGTCGGAGGCCTTTTACCGGGATCACTCGACCCGCACCTTCGCCGCCGCCGGCTGGCCGGTGCTCGTCGACCCGGCCGGGCTCGGCCCCATCATCCACCCGCGGATGGAGCAGCAGTACGCGGGTCTGCACAACGTCATCGCGCGCGACGGGGAGACCTACGGTTACATCCGCATCGACGCCGACATCGCCGCGGCCACCGCGGCCAAGCTCCTGCCCGCCAACGGCGGCTTCGACATCGGCTTCACCTACTTCTGCGACATCGACGACGCCGGCCACGTCTTCGGCGTCATGGGCTCGGAGTACCGCGACGCCATCCGGCGCGTCGACACGCACGTGTCCAGCATCATCGACAAGGTGACCATGCGGCATGAAGAGCTGGGTGAAGACTGGCTCGTCGTCATCACCACCGATCACGGCCACCGTGACGAGGGCGGGCACGGCGGCGACAGCGACCGGGAGAAGGAATCCTGGGTGGTGGCCTGGGCCCCGAACGGTGAGATTCCGCAGTGGCCGGCGGAGATCGTCCCCCATGAGCTGGCGGCGATGATTCTCGACGCCCGCTGACTGTCAGACACCCGCCGGTGCGGCCCTGTTAGCTCAGCGCGCACAGCGACTGGTGCGTGGTCTTTCCGCCGGCCACCGGGTAGGTGACGAACGCGCAGTCCCACCAGCCCCGGTCCTGGACCACGGCGCGCGCGGTGGACCACTGCTCGGCGCTGAGGCTGGGCGTGCGGGAGAGAATGAACCCGGACCTGCGGTCCGGGTCGCCGACGATCGCCAGCGAGTAGTCGTCGGCCAGCCAGGTCACACGGTAGTTGACCGGGCCGTTCGGGTCCTGGAAGGGGATGCCGCCGAAGTTCACGCGCAGGGAGGCGTCGGAGCGCACGTCGGCGAATCCTTCGATGGCAGAGCGGTCGCCCCACGGGGTGCCGCAGGAGTTGCGGACCGAGATGGTGTCCTGATCGATGACCGCGTACTCGGCGGTGACATTGTCCACGCACTGCAGAGTGAACGGCTGGGGAACCGCGGCGACCTGGTACCAGGTGCCGGCGTAGCGCTCCAGGTCGATCTTCCCGCCGTACTCGGGCAGCGGATTCGGGCTGAAGCCCGTCGGGGCCAGCTGGGAGGAGCCGCCGGCCAGGCGGCCGCCGTCGAGGAAATCGGTCGGCGAGGACTGCTGGGCGCCGGCGGCCGGCACCAGGGCGACGGTCAGTGCTGCGGCGGCGAGGGTGGCGGCGAGGGAGCGGAACATGGGAGGCCTTTCGGTCGGCGGCGTGTGACCTCGATCTTAGGCTCGCCCGGTCCGGTCCGGGACGGATCGGCGATATCGGTGCGAGCACCTCAGTACCGGATCAGGGATTTTCCCGGCAGACCATCGCCTTCAGCGGTTCGCCGCGCACGGTTGAGACCGGAACGCCGGGCTACGCCAGCCGCTGAGAGACTCGACCTGACAGATCAGTAGCGCTGCGGCTCCTCACCCAGCCTGAACTTGCGTCCGGAGATGTCCCGCGGGGTGATCTCGACGAAGTTGTACTTGAAGGAAGGCAGCCACGGCTCCAGCCCGTAGTCCTCGGCGGCCAGGGTTTCCGCGCTGGAGACCAGCGGGCGGGCCGACCCCTTGATGATCACGGACCATGCCTCGTGCGCCTCATGGTCGACGTGGTCCGCCTCGAACAGCACCTCATGGTCAAGGCGGACGCTGAAGAGCTTGGTGCCCTCGGCGGTGCGGAAGTAGATCTTGCCGTCGTGGACGGCGTAGTTGAGCGGGAAGAGATCGATGTCGTCCGTGCGCTGGACGACGAGGCGGCCGAAGGTCTGGGTGGCCAGCAGCTCGAGGGACTCCTCCGGAGTCAGGATCCGGGTGTATTCATTGGGAGTGGTCATATCCCCATTGTCCCACTGTTCCTGCGCCTGCGCTGTGACTATGCGGTCACAGTCCGCGGCGGGGCCACATTGCTCCCCGTCCCGCCCGCTGTTAAGTTGAACAGCAACGACAGGGGAGCCCCGCCCATCCGTGCGCGGTGCTGAGAGTGCTTGAGTGCAGACCCTCGAACCTGCTCCGGTTAGTACCGGCATAGGAAGTCGAGTAGTCATCTCCGTGTCCGTGCCCGCCAGGGCGCGGACACGCCCTCCATAGCTGAATGGAGGACGACAATGCGTAACTTTTTCATCGCCGCCACCGCGGCCGCAGCTCTGACGCTGAGCGGGTGCTCGGCGGCGGATCAACAGGCCGGCTCCGGTGGCCAGGACGCCGACGGCACCGTCACCGTGCTCACCCACGATTCCTTCACCCTCGACGAAGAGGCGCAGGCGAGGTTCGAGGAGGAGTCCGGGTACACCATCTCCACGGTCTCCCCCGGGGACGCCGGCATGGTGCTCAACCAGCTGATCCTCAACAAGGACAACCCCACCGTCGACGCGGTCTTCGGCATCGACAACTTCTCGGCGCAGCAGGCCGTCGACGAGGGCGTGCTCGCCGAGTACGTCCCGGAGAACAACCCGGGCGCCGAGTACGGAATCGCCGACCGGTTGACCGCGACGGACATCGGTGACGTGTGCCTGAACGTCGACAAGCAGTGGTTCACCGAGCAGGGGCTCGCGGAGCCCGCCTCCTTCGAGGACCTGACCAGGCCGGAGTACCAGGATCTGACGGTGGTGACCAACCCGGCGACCTCCTCGCCGGGGCTGGCCTTCCTGGTCGGCACCGTCGAGCACTTCGGGCAGGGCTGGCAGGGCTACTGGCAGGAGCTGCTGGCCAACGGCGCGAAGGTCAGCGACTCCTGGTCGGACGCGTTCTACTCCGACTTCTCCGGCGCCGACGGCGAGGGCCCCTACCCGATCGTGCTGAGCTACTCCTCCTCGCCCGCGTACATGGCGGGGGCGATCGGCAACGTCGAGGACACCTGCGTGCGCCAGGTCGAGTACTCCGGCGTGGTCGACGGCGCGAAGAACGAGGAGGGCGCGCAGGCCTTCGTGGACTTCATGGTCTCCGAGGACGTGCAGGCCAGCCTCCCGGAGACGATGTACGTCTACCCGGTCGACCAGGACGTCGAGCTGCCGGCCGAGTGGGCCGAGTTCGCCTCCCTGGCCGAGAACCCGATCGTCCCGGACCCGAGCACCGTTGCGGCCAACCGCAATGACTGGATCAAGCAGTGGACCACGCTCTTCGAAGCCGCCCGCTAGCCGCCGGGGCCGCATTGGTGGCCCTGCCCCTGGCATTTCTCGCCCTCTTCTTCTTCTGGCCGGTCGGCGCCATGCTCGTGCGTGGCGTCGCCCCCGGTGGCACGCCGGATCTCTCGCTGTTCGCCGAGGTCCTGACCCAGCCGCGCACCTGGCGCATCTTCGGCCAGACCGTCGGCATGGCGCTCGCCGCCACCGCCGGCTCGGTCCTGCTCGGCCTGCCCGCCGCCTACGCGCTCTACCGCCTGCATTTCCCGGGCCAGAAACTCCTGCGCGGCGTCATGATCGCGCCCTTCGCGCTGCCCACGGTGGTCGTCGGCATTTCGTTTAGGGCCCTGCTTGCCGACGACGGACCCCTCGGCGTCCTCGGCCTCGATCAGTCCGTCGCCGCCGTCGTCCTGGCGATGATCTTCTTCAACGTCGGCCTGGTCGCCCGCACGGTCGGGGTGCTGTGGGCGCAGGTCGCCCCGCTCGACGAGGTCGCCCGCACCCTCGGCGCCAGCCCATTCACGGCCTTCCGCACGGTGACGCTGCCGCAGATCGGGCCTGCCGTCTCCGCGGCGGCCGGCCTGGTGTTCCTCTTCTGCTCCACCTCCTTCGGCATCGTGCAGACCCTCGGCCGGCCCGGTTACGGCACCCTGGAATCCGAGATCTACGTCCAGACCAACGTCTACCTCGACCTCGGCACCGCGGCGGTACTCTCCACGCTGCAGCTGCTCATCGTCGTCGCCGCGATCCTCGTTTCCAACCGGTTGACCGCGCGCACCGAGACGGCGCTGCACCTGCAGCCGCGTGTCACCCGGCACCCGCGCCGCGCCGACGCCGCCCCCATCCTGGCCACCGTGGCGACCGCCCTGATGCTCATCCTCGCCCCGCTGAGCGCGCTGGTCCTCGGCTCCTTCACCGTCGACGGTTCCTTCTCCCTGCACAATTATCAGCTCCTGGGCCAGGCCGGCGCCGGGTTCAGCGGCGGCACCAGCGTGCTCTCCGCCCTGCGGCATTCCCTCGCCATCGCGCTCGACGCCACCGTGATCGCGCTGCTGGCGGGCATCCCCCTCGCGCTGGCGCTGTCGCGGCCCGCGACGGGTTCCCTGGCCAGGGCGCAGCGGGCCCTCGACGGCCTGGTGCTGCTGCCGCTGGGAATCTCCGCGGTGACCGTCGGCTTCGGCTTCCTCATCACCTGGGGCCGGGTGGAGTGGCTGAACTCCGCCTACGTCGTCCCCCTCGCCCAGGCCGTCGTCGCGCTGCCGCTGGTGGTGCGTTCGCTCGTCCCGGTGCTGCGCGCCATCAGCCCCGGCATGCGCGAGGCCGCCGCCACCCTCGGCGCCAGCCCGTTCAGGGTGCTGCTGACCGTGGACGTTCCCTTCCTGCTGCGGGGCCTGGGCGTGGCCTTCGGCTTCGGCTTCGCCATCTCCCTCGGTGAGTTCGGCGCCACGTCCTTCCTGGCCAGCCCCGACTACCAGACCCTGCCCGTGCTCGTCGCCCGCCTGCTGGGCCGGCCAGGTTCCGACAACTACGGCATGGCCCTGGCCGGTTCCGTGATTCTGGGCGTCGGCACGGCGGCCATCATGGTGCTGGCGGAAGCCGCCCGGATAAGGAGAAGCTCATGACCGATGCTCTGGTTCTGGAGAACGTTTCTGTTGATTACCGGCTGCCTTCGCGGGTGGTGCACGCTGTCCGAAGAGTGTCGCTTTCGCTGAAGTCAGGCGAGATTCTCGGCCTGCTCGGGGCCTCCGGGTCCGGCAAGTCCACGCTGCTGCGCGCCATCGCCGGGCTGGAACCCGTGGCTTCGGGACGTGTGTTGATGGGCGGCCGCGACGTCACCCGCGTGCCGACCCACAAGCGCGGCATCGGCATGGTCTTTCAGCGCGGCGAGCTCTTCCCCCACCGCAACGTCGGCCGCAACATCAGCTACGGGCTGGAGATGGCGGGTGTTTCTCGCGCTCAGCGTCTGGCTCGCGTTGAGGAATTGCTGGAGCTGGTCGGATTGGCCGGGTACGCCGAGCGCCCCGTCGACACGCTCTCCGGCGGTCAGGCGCAGCGCGTCGCCCTCGCCCGCACCCTGGCCCCGCGCCCGGGTCTCGTGCTTCTCGACGAACCACTCTCCGCCCTGGACAAGAAGCTGCGCGAGCGGCTGGCGGTGGATGTCCGTTCGATATTGAAGCGTTCCGGGACGGCGGCGATTTTTGTGACTCATGATCCGGAGGAGGCGACGACGGTGTCGGATTCGATTGTGGAGATGGAGGACGGGGAGCTGATGGGTGGGGCGTGGGTGCGGTAGAGGATTGATGTATCTTGCACCTTGCTCAACCGAGAGAATCCCTGCTGGTGGAATGTTGAAACGCGCCCTTACTTAAATTTTCCGGACCACATTCGGACTCGAGAACTAGGATTTCCGCAATCCGGCTATTCTCGAAGTTTATTGCCTGTGAGGCGAACCGGAACTACGCGACCAGTCGCAATCTCCACGCGTGTCGCCAGCTCAGCCAAACTAACTCGACTAACACCTTGGCCTTGGCGATGCCCTCGGCCTGGCGCTCACGGATGATCGAGCGCTCGAACTCCGCGACCGCACCCAGCATGCTGAGCATAAGCTTGGCGACCGGGGAGGAGTCCTGCGAGTAGGTCTGGCACTCCTTGAGGAACTTCACCGGGACGCCGCAACTGGCTAGGGCGTGTCTCCTAAATAGTTTTGCCGGTGGGGCGATACTGGATCGGCGAGTGACACCAAGAGCCGCTTTCGCGTCCTGACCGACCATCAATGGGAAACGATCGAAGAGCTCCTACCCAGCAGCGATGGCCGACGAGGCCGACCATTTCGCAACAGTCGGCTCATCGTCGAGGGCATCATCTACCGCTACCGCACCGGAATCCCGTGGCGGGATCTGCCCCGCGAGCAGTTCGGCCCCTGGCAGACCGTCTGGAAGCGCCACCGCCGCTACTGCGCCGACGGCACGTGGGACAGGATCCTGACCTATCTGCTGACCCTGGCCGACGCGGAAGGAAAAATCGACTGGACCGTCTCCGTGGACGCCTCGATCACCCGTGCCCATCAGCACGCAACGAACACGACCCGACCTGAGCAGGACACAGGGGGCGCAATCGAATCACAAGAATCTGCCGCTAGCGCTGACTGAACCGGCAGGTCACGGCATCGGCCGGTCACGTAGTGGGCTGTCGAGCAAGATTCACGCCGGCGTCGACAGGCATGGCCGCCCCCTGTCGGTGGTGGTCACCGGCGGGCAGCGCAACGACGGGGCGATGCTCCAGGCCGTACTTGATGACATCCACGTCCCGCGCGTGGGCCCGGGGCGGGCGCGGTCGCGTCCGGATGCGGTCCTGGCTGACCGGGGCTACGCAACGACGGTGATCCGGCGTAATCTGCGCAAGAGGGGGATCGCGGCGGTTATTCCCGAAAAGCGTGACAGCATCGCCGCCCGGAAACGTAAAGGCAGCAGAGGCGGGCGCCCACCCGCCTTTGACCCCCACGCCTACAAGGGCCGCAATGTTGTCGAGCGTGCGTTTTGCCTGGCCAAGCAGTGGCGCGGCCTGGCCACCCGGTATGACAAGCTCGCGGTGGTTTACCGTGGGGCCGTCGTGCTGTGTGCCGTGATCACCTGGCTCAAGACTTTAGGAGACACGCCCTAGATCGTCCACGATCTGGTGCAGGTCAATCAGCGAGCGGGCGAGCCGGTCCATCGAGGTGACGATCAACTGATCGCCCGGGCGCAGATAGGTCAGCGCGCCGTCGAGGCCGGGCCGCTTCGCGGACGAGCCGCTGACCTGATCGGTTTAGGTGCGAAAAACCTTCTCCTGTTTGAGACGGGCCATCGGCCGGTCCAAATTCTGATCCTTGGAGCTGACGCGAGCGTAGCCGATCTTCTGGCCGGCGATAACCCCGGACTGTTCGGGCAGGTCTAGAGGTAGTGACGGTTCTGTTCCGTTGGGCATGAACACACCCTAGCGAACAGGCCCTTCTGCCATATTCATGTAAGCCTCGGAAGTGTTCAGATGGGGTATACCCCAGAGCAGCAGTGGGGCGGACCCTAAACAATGCAGTCGTGGTAACCCCAAAACACCTGTTTCTCGGCAGATGGGGGCACCCCTCTAGGGCATGACGCAACACAATTCGTCTCCCGGTGGCCTCCTGATTGGGTACTGCCGAGTCTCCACTGCCGCCCAGAACCCGGATCGCCAACTGGAGACCAGCGGACCGGTCGACCGTGTCTTCATTGATAAGGCCTCCGGCAAGAGCGGCGCACCACGCCGAGGACTCGAGGATTGCACCGACTGCCCCCGCGATGGCGACGAACCTCGGGTTACCTCGATGGGCCGGCTCGCCCACTCCCTGATTGATCTTCGACAGCTAGTGGCGGCGCCTGCTGGAGCTAGGTATTCCGCCGTGCTTTGCGCGGACCGAAGTGCCGGTGTCAGGCACATCAAAGTCCTGAATGCTTGTCGGCTCGAAGGGATCGGCCATGGCATAGCGCTCCATGCGTCGCTGCCAACTGCGATCTTCCCGTCTGGCCCGGCGGGTGCTCCCAGTTTTCCTGCCGGACTTTGACTCTGACCGGGTGGGTTTAGAGGATTTTCTATGTGGCGTGTACTGCTGCGGTGCGTGCTGGTGGGCCTTGTCCGCCAGAGTCAGGCGGGGCTTAGCGGGACGGGGGTTACTGCTGGAAGGATTTTTCAGCTCCGTCCCATCCGGGAACACAAAGGCGACACCGTCACATGAGGGACGACACCACTGATCGCCCTTTTTTCCGGGGTGCTGTGCAAACGCTCGGAGGTCAGCAAGAAACTGGACCTTCTTACCGCATTCATGGCAGTAGGCACGACCTTTTTTCACGAAGGTTCTTCTGCGGATCCCGGGCCCTAGAGACATAGATCAAACTATAAGAAATATTGACATCTCTCGCACAGTTTATATTTACATTCCTCTCTAAGTGTGGCTCTTTATCTAGAATTTCTACGCCAAGACTATCTCCGCCCTCCAGCTCCCCCGGCAATCCGGGAGGCCACCGTTGCTCCCCTAAAGGGCCTGAGTGTGACTCGAACGGCGGACTCTAATGGCCAACACAGAGCTTTCTGCCGCAAAGAAGCATTGCTTTCTGACAGGATTGACTCATGGCGAAGACACTGTTTCGGGATACCTCCTTTGGCCTGCTGCACCTGGTGTCCAGCATCGAGCGCGGCGATATTGCCCTGCCCGAACTACAACGCCCCTTCGTGTGGAAAAACGCCTCAGTCCGGGATCTCTTTGACTCGATGTACAAGGGATTTCCCGTCGGCAACCTCCTGATGTGGGAAACCGGCGCAGATGCCAACGCCCGACAGATCGGCACAGGAGACAAGGAATCCCGCGCACCCCGGTGGCTAGTCGTGGACGGTCAGCAACGCCTGACGTCGCTGTTTTCTGTTTTCACCGGGCAAGAGGTCGTCCGCGAGGACTACAGCACCTCTCGCATCGTGCTGTCGTTTCGCCCCCGCGACGAGTCCTTTGAGGTGGCCGGCGGGATCACCCGCAATGACCCCGAGTATCTGCCCGATATCACCCTTTTGTGGTCGGATGACTATAAAAAGGTCAAGCGCGAATTCTTCCGCCGGCTCCAGGACGCCAAGGGTGAGCTCTCCGACGATGAGGTCGACGCGATGGACGATGTGCTCGACCAGGTGCGCAGCCTGCAGAGCTTTCCCTTCCATGTCATCGAACTCGATGCCGCCATCGACGAAGAACAGCTCGCCGAGGTCTTCGTGCGGATCAACTCCGGTGGTGTGAAGCTCAACCAGGCGGACTTCATCCTCACGATCATGAGCGTGTTCTGGGACGAGGGCCGCAAGGAACTCGAAGCCTTCGCCCAAGCCTGCAAAACCCCGGCCAAAGGCACCTCCTCGCCGTTTAACTGGATGATCGCACCCCAGCCCGACCAACTCCTGCGGGTGTGTATTGCCCTGGCATTTCGCCGCGCGGTCATGCGTCACGCCTACTCGGTGCTGCGCGGCAAGGACCTGGCCACCGGGATAGTCTCCGCTGAGGCGCGGGAGTCGCAGTTCGCTCGGCTCCAGGAGGCCCAGAAGCACGTTCTCGATGTCACCTTCTGGCATGAGTACCTCCGCTGTCTGGAGCGGGCGGGATTCCGCGGTGAGAAGATGATCACCAGTGAAAACGCCGTGATCTTCAGCTACGTCATGTGGCTGGTCGGGCGCATCGATTACCAGGTGCCGGTCGATGAGCTGCGCGAGGTCATCGCCCGCTGGTTTTTCATGGCACACACTACCCGCCGGTATACCGGCTCGTTTGAGACCCAGGTCGAACGCGACCTGGCCTCACTAGGGACCGTCACGGGCGCCGATGGTTTCATTCGTCATCTGGATCAGATCATCCGGGAGCAGCTGACCAGCGACTTCTGGACGATCACGATGCCCAACGAACTCGGTACCTCCGCCTCGAGGAGCCCCGCCCTGTCGGCGTATCTGGCCGGGTTGAACATTCTCGATGCGGAGTCGTTGATGTCCACCGGCCGGGTCCGGGACCGGTTGGACCCGGCCGTTACCTCTACCAAGGGTATTGAACGCCACCACCTGTTCCCCAAGGCCTACCTGTCGAAGAAAATAGGCATTTCTGATCCCAAGAAGATCAACCAGATCGCCAACATGGCCCTGGTCGAGTGGAACGTCAATATCGACATCTCCGATAGTGCGCCCTCGGAGTACTGGCCGAAGGTCATCGAGGCGAAGGGCCATCTCACGGAGGACAGGATCGCTGAGCAGCGCAGACTTCACGCACTCCCGGACAGCTGGCCTGAGATCGATTACAAGGAGTTCCTTGAGCAGCGCCGACATCTGATGGCGGCCGTTACCCGCGAAGCATTCGAAAAGCTTGCTTCCGAACAATAAAGCAGGGTAGTAGGTCACATCGTCTCAGCCTGAAGAAACGAGCTAAGGAACTCGGGTCTTGCGACGAGTACGGGGTTAGCCAGATGCACCCGTGCTATCGGGTGTAGGTGATGTGGTTACTCCACTGTTTCCTCAGTCGGAGAGTTCTTTTTGAACCTGGATGTCAGGGCGGACATACGCAGGGTGCCTTGTTGCGAAGAGGTTCGAATGGGCGACAGCGCCAGTAGTCGTCGATCACACCACCAACGAGATGAACCGGCACAGCTTGTCCCCGCCACCGACATCGGAGACGACGAACCGGGCTTGCAGATTCACCGCCGTGGTCGTGACTGACCAGGTCTTACCGGGTGCCGATCAGCGAAGACAGTGTGCCCAGCTGGGCCAAGGCCACGCCCGACAATTAGACCCTGCCAGTGCCCGTCGACCGTCTGCAGGGCCGACCCGGCGTCGGCGACTTCACCACAACGCTGACAGTGTTTAGAGCCGTGTCACGGAACTTTTACTAAGCGGTCCGATCCTTGATCCGCTGCCGGGAAGGAGATTATTCTGAAATCGGCGCGACTCGAAGGAGACCCGATGGATCAGATGATTCCCTGGCTCGTGTTCTGCCTCCTGTTCCTCGGCTTGTGTATTTGGAAGCCAAATGCGGCTCGGGTATTCATCGGTCTTTTCTTCATTGTGATGGCAGTCGCCGTGAACTGGGTACTGGCCATGACGAAGCCACATCTCTTCGTGGGTCTTGGCGCTGACGCCTCTCTGCTGCCGCTCTACGAATGGTTCTTCACCGACATCATCGCAAGGGCTCCCCAAGCAGTCGGAATCCTTGCCGGAACCGGGGAGATCGTCCTGGGAGTACTCATGCTGGCCAAGGGCCGTTGGGCCGCCCTCGGACTTCTCGGCGGGATCGTGTTCCTTCTACTCATAACTCCGCTGGGCATCTGGACGCTGCCCAATCCAATCATGGTGCTCGGACTCGTCTACCTCCTGACCAAGCCCCTCGACAAAAGCCTCCCGGAAATGCTGGGCACGCTCCGGCGCCGTGTGCGGCGGTCTCATTCAAACGTTAGTAAGAGAGGTCCGACTTCACGGCGTCGATTCTCAGGGGAAGCGGGGTGAAACCCCCTCCGGAAGCCGAAGGGCTGGCTACTTCACCACCCGCAAGCGTGGCGCTGCTGCCGGCTCAGTTCCCGGAACCGAGCCAGCAAGAAAGGCCCCTCCAGCCGACGGGGCCCCGACCATGACGGAATTGAGGGTGAGAGCGTGGACTTCCTCGTCGGGAAGCGCGAGCTCCTGTGCCATGCCCGCCGGCGTGTACCGGGTTGAGCGCTCGCTGGAGAAGATGAAATCGAAGACCCGGGAACGCTCGTACGCCGCCATCCCGCCCGGCTCGGCCTTCCGGTACCCGAGTTTGTCCAGCTCCACCTGGTTCATGCGGGCCGTCCACTCGGTCTGCAACCCGATGGTCTTCGCTTTTCGGGCCATCGCCTGGGCGGAGGCGCCGAAATACTTCTTCACCCGCAGCAGGTCAGGCACGGCCGGGTTAGAGGGAAGGTACCGTCGGACCGTCTCGGTCGGCATCAGGAACTCCGAGGCGAAACGGTTCGCCTCCCCCTCGTCCTGCGGCGCGCCGGACTGTCGGGAGGAGTGCATGACCAGGTGGCCGATTTCATGGGCGACGTCGAAGCGGACGCCCTCCGGGGTGCGGCGGCGGGCGAGAAAAATGAAGGGCTGCTGCCCCACCCAGGTCGAGAACGCATCGACCTCCCCCGCGATCGGCGGGAGCCCGAGCACGGCGATGCCGTGGGACTCCGCCAGCTGCACCAGGTTCGGCAGCGGTTTCGTGCCCAGCCCCCACAGCGTGCGCAGGGTCAGGGCCGCCTCTTCGGGACTGTCGTAGTCCAGCCGCGGCACGTTGGGGGCCGGGACGGTGAAGCGTTCCCGCACCCACCACGCCAGCTCGACGCCGTGTGTTCCGGTGGCCACCGCCGCGTGGCGGGCCCGGGCGCTGACGCGCTGCCCGGCGCGGAAGGCCACGGTGTCAGCGGACAGCACCTCAGGCAGGGGGCGCTCAAAGTACCGGGCCGGGAACCCGAGGGCAGTACTGAGCGACGCCCCCATGTCCAGCGGCGCTCCGTCGGTTTCGTATCGGGTGATCGTTCGCGGGGTCACGCCGACCTCGGCGGCCAGAGCGGTCTTGGTCAGGCCGCGTCGTTGCCGTGCAATGGTGAGTCGCTCCGGAAAGAGGAAGCCGGGATTACCCCTCCTGCAGTCTGAAGTCGACATCGTCTCCTGCCCATTCGTCTGGAAGTTCTCGGACCATCTGATCATATTCATCCCTGGGTTCGAGCAGCACCCGTGTCCGCCAGGAATCGACGTAGCCGTCGACGGTGAAGGCGCGGGGCAGGGAGAGTTCGGCCCGGGCCCCGTGCGGGTCCAGGTGGTAAAGGAAAATCCAGTCTCCGACGCTGCGGTCGTAGTCCTCGCCTCCCGCCGGGCGGAGAAAGAGCGGGAGCTCCAGCTGGTCGGGAACGTAACGTTCCCGGGTCGCCTGCCCCTTCCTGCGGGCCACGTTGGGCATGGATTCGGTTCCGGTGGCCGCGTTGCCGCCCGCCGCCGTCACCGAGACGCCGGTATTCCCGTTGATGATCAACGGTCGATTCTTCGGGTTGGCGATCCGCCACTCTCCGGTGCCCTCAAGTTTCCGGCGCAGCGCCGCGATCGTTTCGGCCCACAGGTAGTACCCCGGCGCGGTGGGCGGGTGGTGGTCCGAGGTGTTCCGCAGCGCCCGCACCCCCTCCGCCAGCGAGTCCCACAACAGGTCCTGGCGCAGCCCGAGCGCAGCCAGATAATCGTCACCGTCCCCACCCGAGTAGACACGGGCTTCCCGGTTAGTGTCCGGTGTCGCCATGGCAGCCCCCTCCGATTGACTGCCTCATATTCTTACATGAAACCCGACACAAAGCGACCGGCCGGCGAGGCGGGGACGGGTGGCGTCGGCAAGCCAGCCGACGACGGGCACGAACCCACCCCTCCCCACGCAACCGGCGAAAGTGGGACACTGAAACCACCGGGAATTGTCTACGTGGAGCACGGGAGATGAGGCGTCATGTGCCGACTTTTTGGATTGGCCGCGGGAAGGCGGCGCATCAGCGCGTCGTTCTGGCTTCTGGATGCGCCCTACAGCATCCTCCTCCAGTCCCACCGCAACCCGGACGGCGCCGGCCTGGGCACTTTCGACGAGGACGGGCGCCCCCGGGTGGAGAAGGCCCCCATCGCGGCCTACCTGAACACCGACTTCGCCCGCGAAGCCAAGGAACGCCACAGCTGCACTTTTCTCGCCCACCTGCGCTACGGCACCGGGACCCCCGTGGCGCTGCGCAACACCCACCCGTTTGAGATGGAGGGCCGCTTGTGCGCCCACAACGGCAACGTCGCCGACCTGCCCGCGCTCAAAGAACATCTCGGTCCCGATCTCGCCCGGGTACACGGTGACACGGATTCCGAGCTTGTCTTCGCGCTGATCACCCGGGAAACACTGCGGGCCGGCGGGGACGTGGTCGAGGGGGTGAGCCGGGCGCTGTCCTGGCTGGCCGACAACGTCCCGGTCTCCGCCGTGAACCTCATCATCACCTCGGCCCACGAAATGTGGGCGGTGCGGTGGCCCGACACCCACGACCTCTTCCTCATCGACAACAGGGTCCTCTCGGAACCGATGGACCGGCACAGCAGCCACGGCATGCGGATCAGATCGGCGGAGCTGGGAGAACATCCCTCGGTGCTCGTCGCCAGCGAGAAACTCGACGATTCCCGTGGTTGGCAGCTGATCCAGCCGGGCGAGCTGATCCACGTCAGCGCTGATCTCAGCGTCACCCGCACCCGGGTAATCGATGGCCCGCCCCGTTTTCCGCTGGCGCCGATCACCCACGACTGACGTGGCACCGGAAGAACAGCACCAGGACAAAGCCTGCGCCAGGACGCGCCAGACCCCCTGACACGGTCCCGCCGACGCGGCCCCGGGAGACGACGCCGCCGATCCACGATCCGCTCCTCAGCGGCCCTGAAAAACGACGGTGAGGTGGGCCGAGAAAAAACCCTCAGCCCATGGCCAAGTGTTGATTCGAGGAGCACACTTGAGGGCATGGACGACTCTCAGTCGGCTGGTCGACCGGCGCATCCCGCACGCCCGGCAGGATCATCCGCAGGCTCCTCCCGTCATCGTCGGCCCGCCGCCGGGCGCCGTGCGTCAGCGGGTCGCCCCGCTTCCCGACGTCTGACGCCCGCGGTTGCCCCCACCTCCCCCTTCCTGGCACTAGGGGCGCTCGGGGTGGTCTTCGGGGACATCGGCACCAGCCCCCTGTACGCCCTGCACACCGCGTTCAGCATGAAACACAACGCGATCACCCCGGAACCGGCGAACGTCTACGGGATCATTTCCATGGTCCTGTGGACGATCACCATCATCGTCACCCTCAAGTACGTCCTGCTCGTCACCCGCGCGGACAACGAAGGGCAGGGCGGCATCCTGGCATTGGTCGCCCTCCTGCGCCGTCGCCTTGGCGGACGCAGGAACCTCGCCGCAGCGGTCACCATCCTGGGTGTGCTCGGCGCCGCACTGTTCTACGGGGATGCGGTCATCACTCCCGCCATTTCCGTGCTCAGCGCGGTTGAGGGGTTGTCGGTGGCCTCCCCCGACCTCGGGCCACTGATCGTTCCGGTGTCCGCGGCGGTTCTCGCCGTACTGTTCGCCGTTCAGCCCTTCGGCACCGGCAAAGTGGCCCGTGCCTTCGGTCCCGTCATGCTCCTCTGGTTCGCCACCATGGCCGCGCTGGGAATCCCGCAGATCGTCGCCCACCCGAGAATTCTGGTGAGCCTGTCCCCGCAGTGGGCGATCGAGCTGATCCTGCGCCATCCGTTCCAGGCGTTCATCCTGCTGGGGGCGGTGGTGCTCACGGTCACCGGTGCTGAGGCGCTCTACGCCGACCTGGGGCACTTCGGCGCGCGGGCGATCCGCCTGGCCTGGCTGACGGTGGCGATGCCGGCCCTCATGCTCGTCTACCTGGGGCAGGGTGCGCTGGTCATCGCCACGCCTGAGGCCGTGAGCAACCCCCTGTTCTACCTCGCGCCGCCCGCCCTGCAGATCCCCCTGGTCGTCTTCGCCACGATCGCGACGATCATCGCCTCCCAGGCGGTGATCTCGGGGACCTTCTCGGTGACCCGCCAGGCCATCCGCCTGGGCCTGCTGCCCCGGCTGAACGTGAAACACACCTCCCGGCGGGAGGAGGGACAGATCTATCTGCCCATGGTCAACTGGAGCCTGTTCCTCGCCGTCCTGGCCCTGGTCCTGCTCTTCTCCTCCTCGGCGGAGCTGGCCAACGCCTACGGTCTGGCGGTCACCGGGACCCTGATCCTGGAATCGGTCCTGTTCCTGGTCTTCGCCTCCACCGTCTGGCGGTGGGGCGGGTGGAGGATCGCCGCCTTCGCGGTGGGGATTGGGCTGGTGGAGATCCTGCTGTTCGCGGCGAACGTCACCAAACTCTTCGCCGGCGGCTGGCTCCCGCTGCTGATAGCCGGGGTCGTGGTGCTGATCATGACGACCTGGCTCGCCGGCAGCGACCGGGTGTCGGTCATCCGCCGGGAACTGGAGGGCCCCCTCCTGCCGTTCGTGGGTTCCCTGCGTTCGGCGCGTGTTCGCCGGATTCCCGGCGTCGCGGTGTTCCCGCACGCCAGCGAAGGCACCACCCCACTCGCCCTGGTCAGGCTGGTCACGGACTTCCACGTGCGCCACGACCACGTGGTGATCGTGCGCCTCGTGCACGCCAACGTCCCGCACGTCCCCCCGGACGAACGGATCCAGATCGATGACGTCGGCTCCCCCGCCGACGGCATCGTTCACGTGACCATCCGGGTCGGCTTCACCGACGACCAGGACATCCCCCACAATCTTGCCCTCGCCGTCGACCAGAGCGCCGAGCTGCACATCGACCTGGACCAGGCCCGGTATTTCCTCTCGGTGCTGACCCTGCGACCACCGCGTACGCCGCAGCTGCGGGACTGGCGTCAGAAACTCTTCCTCACCCTGGAGAAGAATCAGGCCAACCGCACCGAGATCTTCCACCTTCCCCCCGCACGAACCATCGTGCTGGGCTCCGAACTGCACCTCTGACCCCGGCGGCGTCCCCGCCCGGGCACCCACCCCCTCACGACGACGAGTGCTCGCTCCCCGACAAACACACCTCACATACCCACCATGGCCGAGCCGGACCGCCGGGACACCCGCACAGGAGCCCCGGTAGTCCGCCTGGCTAGCCATCAAAGACAAGGAGATTCCGATGCCGGAATGGTTGGCCGCCGGGGCCGCCGGCCTCATGGCCGGCGCCGCCCTGGTGCTGGGCAGTGTGATCGCCTGGTTCATTTCCGTGCCCGCTCGCGTGGTGGCGGCCATCATGGCCTTCGGCGCCGGGGTGCTCATCTCCGCGCTCTCCTTCGAACTGGTCGATGAAGCCATGGAGCAGGGCGGCCTGGCGGCCACCGCCGTCGGGTTTCTCAGCGGGGCCCTGATCTACGTGGTCTGCAATCTTCTGCTCGCCCGCCAGGGTGCGCGCCACCGCAAGCGATCCGGCGACCAGCAGCCTTCCGCCTCCGAGGGTCCGGGGGTGGCGATCGCGGTCGGCGCGCTGATCGACGGGATCCCGGAGTCCATGGTGCTGGGCCTGAGTTTCCTCACCGGTGGAGGCCTGAGCCTGCCGATGCTCGCCGCGGTGTTCATCTCCAATGTCCCCGAAGGACTCTCCAGCACCGCAGGCATGAAGAACGCCGGCCGCGGCCTGGGTTACGTCTTCGGCATCTGGGGCGGGATCGCCGTCCTGTCCGGCGTCGCCTCCCTGGCCGGGTACCTGCTTCTCGACGGAGCGGCCGCCACCACCCTGGCGTTCGTCAACGCCCTGGCCGCCGGGGCGATCCTGGCCATGATCACCGACACCATGGTCCCGGAAGCCTTCGAGAAGGCTTCCCTCTACGCCGGACTGATCGCCACCCTGGGATTCCTGGCCGCCTTCAGCCTGCATTCCCTGGGCTGACCGCGGGGAAGCGGGGTCGGCCCAGCACGCCCGCTCACGTGACTTTCCTGTCCGGGCAGACAGCAATGCGCACACGTGTGCGCGATTCAGAAGGAATGTCGGCATTCACTTTTTAGGGGCAGCTGCCCGGGCGCCGTACACCCGCGTCCCCGCCACCACCACGGCGATCGCCGCCACCACGACCACGCCCATCCACTCGATCCCCCACATGGAGACCACGGGCCCGGCGATCACACCGCCGGTGGCGCCGGTGAGGTTCATGACGAAGTCGCTGCGCCCTTGTACCGTCGGGCGGTCCTGCTCCGCGGTGACGTTGGTGATCAGCGTCGAGGAGCCCACCAGCGTCGAGGACCACCCGACGCCGAGGAGGAGCAGTGCGACGACCACGACGGCCTCGGTCTGCGCCCCGGCGATCATCATGCTCGCCGACAGCAGCGACAGGCCCAGGCCGAGGTGGATGGCGAGGCTGGGGCGGGTGGCGTCGGCAAGCCAGCCGAAGACGGGCGCGAAGCCGTACATGCCCAGCACGTGGAAGGAGATGGTGACCCCGATGAGCGTGATCGACGCGCCGTGGCCGTGCAGGTGGACGGCGGTCATGGACATCAGCGCGACCATGGCGAAATGGCTGACGGCGTTGACGGCGATGGCCGCCGCCGCGCTCGGGTACCTGCCCAGCGGGACCCTGCCCGTGGCGCGTGTGCGGGTCGGGTGCACCTCGGGGCGAATCATCACCTGCAGCAGGACGACCGCCAGCCACTGCACCCCGAAGCAGACGAGGTACGCGCCGGAGAACGGCGCCAGGCCGAGCGCCTCGCCGAGCTTCTCGGTGGGCGCGAAAAGGTTCGGCCCGGCGACGGCGCCGACGGTCGTCGACCACACCACCAGCGAGATGAACCGGCCCTGGTTGTCTTCACCGGCGACGTCGGCGGCGGCGAAGCGCGCCTGCAGGTTCATCGCGACGGCCGCGCCCAGGAAGAAGAACCCGATCAGTACGAACGCGAAGAGATTCGTCTGCGCACCGGCGAGCGCCGACAGCGCGCCGAGCGAGCCCAGGGCCAGGCCCGTCGACAGGGAGGCCCGCCGCCCCCGCTTCTCGACGAGCGTCGCCAGCGGCACCGCCCAGAGGCCGGCGCCGACGGTCGTCACGGTCGACGCCGCCCCGCCCCAGGCGGCGCCGGCCATCTCCGCGGAGAGCAGCGCCCCCATTGAATAGGTCACGCCGTGGGCCAGGCCCGCCAGCACCTGGGCCCCCATCAGGGCGATGAGCACTCTGCGCCGATTCGCGGTCATGGGCTGAATATATCCGGCCCCACGGGGACGGGGGCGGCAAACGGCCTCGCCCCCTCGCCTCCGGGCCGGTGGGGCGGGGGTGGCCCGCATGCCGCCGGTGGATTCCCCTCTACGGTGAGGTCACCGAGGTTATAATTTACGGAGTGCTGTCACTGATCCCGGCCGAAGGAGAGCGTCATGAACCAAGCTTCCCAGCATGGTCTTCCTTCGCGGGTGCCCCGGACTCCGATCGACCCGGCGCGGGTGGAGACGGGCGAGCTGTCGGAGCCCTCTAATTCGCGGCGTCTTTTCGGCGTCGAAGAAGAGCTGCTCCTGGTGGACGCCACCACTCTCGAGCCGATTCCCGCCGGGGAGGAGGCGGCGAGGCGCAGCGGCAACCCCCACCGCAGCGGCCATGAGATCACCGCCGAATTCCAGCAGGAGCAGGTCGAGGTGATCTGCCCGCCCCGACTCACCTTTGCGGAGCAGTTGGAGGCGATCCGGGTCGGCCGAGCCCTCGCCGCGGCCAGTGCCGCCCGCCTGGGTGGCCGGGTGGTGGCGCTGCCCTCGGCCCCCAGGCTGCTGCGCCCGCATATGGTGCCCAAACCCCGCTTTCAGCGAATTCGGGAACGCTTCGGGGTGACCGCCGTCGAACAGCTGACCTGCGGTTTCCACGTTCACGTGCACATCAACTCCCGTGCGGAAGGCGTGGCGGTCCTTGACCGGATCCGGGTGTGGTTGCCGACGCTGCTGGCGCTGAGCGCGAACTCCCCGTTCTGGTCCGGGGCCGACACCGGTTTCGCCTCCTACCGTTATCAGTTGTGGAGCCGCTGGCCGACGTCCGGGCCCACCGACCTCTTCGGCTCCGTCGAGGCCTACGACCGGCTGCGCGCCGGCCTGTTGGCCACCGAGGTCCCGCTGGACATCGGCATGATCTACTTCGACGCCCGGGCCTCGGCCAAGCACCCCACCGTCGAGGTCCGGATCGCCGACGTGTGCCTGGAAGCCGAGCACGCCACGGTGATCGCCACGCTCATCCGCGCACTAGTGGAGACCTCCGCGCGTGAGTGGGCCGCCGGAATCGAACCGGACCCGGTGTCCGCGACCCTGCTGCGGGCCTGGTCCTGGTGGGCCAGCTACCACGGCGTCGAAGGCGACCTGATCCACCCGGCCACCGGCGTTCCCTCCCCGGCACAGGAGGTCGTCGCCGCGCTGGTGGACCATGTCCGGCCGGTCCTGGCCGAGTACGGGGAGGAGTCCGCCGTGGTGAGGGGCGTGACCCAGATCCTGCAGGGGCAGTCGGGGGTCCGGCGCCAGCGGGAGGCCTACTCCTCCCGCGGCCGGCTGTACGACGTCGTGGCCGACGCCCTCGTCGCGACCCACCACGACGCCCCGGCGCAGGTGGATACGGACTGATTGCGGCGGCGGGACTATCCCCGATCCAGGCCGACCATCGCCCGGTACACCACGTCCACGCCCCGCGCCAGGGCCTCACCCTCGGAGAGCTCATCCGGGGAATGGCTCACCCCGCCATTGAGGCTCGGGACAAACAGCATGCCCACGTCCGTCAGCGACGCGACGTTCTGCGCATCATGCGAGGCACCGGACGCCATGACCCGGTGGCTGGCCCCGGCCTCTGAGGCTGCCGTGCTCAGGGCGTCGACGACTCGCGTCGACAAGCCGGCCGGCGCCGTCTGCGCCAGCGGTCGGACCGAGATCCCCAGCCCCCGCCGCTCCGCGATCTCGATCGCGGCGAGTTCCAGGGCCCTGGTCGCCGCCGCCATCCGCTCGACCTCCGTGTCGCGGACGTCGACGCTGAGCACCACCCGGCCCGGGATGGTCGTGATTCCGCCGGGCTCGACGCTGAGCTTGCCGACGGTCACCCGCAGCCCCTCCCTCCCCGCATCCTGGGAAGGGTAGGCCTCGCACGCGAGGATGAACTCGCTGGCGCCGGCCAGGGCGTCGGCGCGCAGCCCCATCGGGGTGCCGCCGGAATGCGAGGCGACGCCGTCGAAAGTCACCTCGAAGCGGCTGCTCCCGGAGATGCGGTCCACCACGCCGACATCCACGCCGGCGGCGGCCAGCGCCGGGCCCTGCTCAACGTGTAATTCGATGAAGGCCGACCAGTCCTGCGCCGACCACCGGGCGGACGCGGCCTCGGCGGGGCGAAGGCCGACGGCGGTCATGGCCTCGGCGAGGGTGGTGCCGGAGGCGTCGACAAGCCCGAGATCGACCGGTGTACCCGTGGCGAAGCGGGAGCCGATGCAGGCCTGGCCGAAGCGGGCGCCCTCCTCGGTGGCGAAGACGACGAAGCGCCACGGGTGGCGCGGGAGCAGACCTTCGGCGACGGCGCGGTCGGCGATGAGCATCGCCGTGACCACGCCCGCGATGCCGTCGAAGCGCCCGGCGCGGTGCACGCTGTCCAGGTGGGAGCCGGTGCCGATGGCGCCCAGCCCCGGCCCGGTCCCGGGCAGTTCCGCGACGGTGTTGCCGACGGCGTCGGTGCGGACGGCCAGGCCGCGCTCACGCATGAAGTCGGCGAAGAGGGAGTGGGCATCGCGCTCCAGCCGGGAGTACCCGGGCCGGTCGACCCCCTCCGGGCAGGAAGGGTCGCTGATCTGCGCGAACCGGTCGATCAGCTGCATGAAGTTCATCTACTCACCCTTGTCTACTTCGTAACCGCGCCTACCATTACCGGAACAGATTACCGGCTCAGGTGACCCGGTCACGTCGAATCGGCCTTGAACCAGAACCCCGTCCGTTAACCCCATTAGGCATCAGATGCACGGCCATCCCATTGAACGGCACGGGTTCTTCCGTTGAATGGATTCCTGTGGTTCGCGCCGGACCTAGCCGCCATCATGGGACCTACACCGCCGCCACGAAGGGAACGGAGAGGATCACCATGACGCTGAAAGGTAGGACTGCCGTAATTACGGGAGGCGCGTCCGGAATCGGGGCCGCCATCGCCCGTCTGTTCGCCGCCGAGGGCGCCCGGATCGTCGTCGGAGACATTTCCTCGGCCGCGGAATCGGTCGTGCAGTCGCTTGTCGACGCAGACCGACCGGCGCTGTACCTGCCCACGGACGTCACCAGCGAGAGCTCGGTCGCCGAATTGATGGACGTGGCCGAAGAAAAATTCGGGCGACTCGATGTGCTCGTCGCCAATGCCGGCGTCCCGGAGGAAAAGACGCCGATCCACGAACTGGATCTGGTCGCCTGGCAGCGGGTCATCGACATTGACCTGACCGGAGTGGCGATCTCCAACAAGTACGCGGCGAGGAAGATGCTCGCCGTCGGCGGCGGCTCCATCATCAACATGGCCTCGATTCTGGGTCACGTGGGCCAGGCGAACAGCACCGCGTACTCTGCGGCCAAGGCGGCCGTGGTGAACTTCACCCGCTCCACGGCCCTGACCTACGCGCAGGACAATCTCCGCGTCAATTGTGTTTCCCCCGGCTACGTCAACACACCGCTCATCGAGAATCTCCCCGCGGAAACGCGGGGCCGGATCATCGAGCGGATGCCCATCGGCCGACTCCTCGAGCCCGAAGAAATCGCTGACGTCGTCCTGTTCCTCGCCAGCGACGCGTCCTCGAGCATCACGGGTGCCGCAATCAACGCCGACGGCGGATACACGGCAATCTAGGACGACGGGCAACGACCGCCGGAAGGAATTTCCGGCGGTCGTTGCCCGACCACAGACTCAGACCCGCTCCCGGATTCGCCTTGTCACCAGATCGATGGCTTCGGCGCTGGCGGGCAGAACGTTGACCATTGAGAAGAAAGTGTGCATCTGGCCTTCCCAACGATGATGCTCGACGTCCACGCCGGCGTCGCGAAGTGCCTCAGCGTAGGCCTCACCCTCGTCACGGAGGACGTCATGTTCGGCGGTGAGAACCAGCGCGAGGGGCAGGCCCGCCAGGGACTCAGCGTTGATCGGGGTCGCGGCCGGGTCCCTGCGCTGGGCCCTGTCGGGGACGTAGAGATCCCAGAACCATTCCATGGCCGGCAGGGAGACCATTGTCTGATTCTCCTCGGCAAGATAGGAGTCCCGGGTGAAGTCCGCGTCGGTCACCGGACACACCAGCACCTGGCCGGACAGTTCCGGCCCTCCCTCATCGCGCGCTTTCTGTGCCATCACCGCCGCAAGGTTGGCGCCAGCGCTGTCACCGGCGACGACCAGGGGAAGTCCCTGTGCGACGTGCTCCTCGGCCCATGCCAGTCCCGCCCAGGCGTCCTCGACCGGCACCGGGAACGGGTGCTCCGGGGCTTTCCGGTACTCGACGAGGACGACGGTGGCGCCGGACTTGTCGGCCAGCTGACGACCGAGCGTGTCGTAGCCCTGCAGGTTCTCGAGCACCCAGCCGCCGCCGTGGTAATAGACGATCACGGCGTTCGGCGACTCAGTCGGTTGCAGCACCCGGACGGTGAACTGACCGCCGTCCTTTCCGGCCACCCGGTGATCACCGGAATGATGCATCTGTGGACCGGGGCCATAGAGCCGATCCAGTCCGGAGGTTGCCTCGCGGGCCTGGGCCGCGGACATTTCCCACAGCGGGGTGTCACCGGCGTTCTCGGCGGCTGCGGCCAGGAACTGGGCGGTGGGTTCGTCTAATGCCATGTTCTTCTCCTGGTTGGTGGTGGTTTAGGCGCTGATCTTCACAGAGCTCATGTCGGACAGCTGGTGCCAGGTGCGGTTGCAGTAGACCAGCGGGGTCGGTTCCGCGGTGGTGTCCACGTAGGATTCGACTAGCTCGACGGCGGCCAGCGTGGAACCGTTGACGTCGATCGCCCCGGCGATCCGGCCGCGCATCCATACGTGTGAATTCAGGAGATACGGCTCCCCGGTCGGCAGACGATCCCACGTCGAAGTGTCACCGAATCTGTCTGCGCCCGGGGTGGAGAACAGGCGGGCCAGGTCGAGCTGGTGGCTGCCCAGCAGATGCACCACCACGTACTCCGCGGCACGGATCTCCCGCGCGGAACTGGAGAACACGGACAGGTTGACCGCGACGGTCGGCGGGTCGGCGGACACGCTGCTGACGCTGGTGGCGGTCAGTCCGACCGGCCCATTGCCCGCGTCGGCGGTGACGATGGCGACACCCGCGGGGTGGATGCGGAAGGCGGCACGGAAATCCTCGGATACTTTGTCGGGAAACGTCTGGGTGTTCATGGCGATTCTCCTTATTCAGGATGGATGTCTAGGACTGGTCGGATTCTGCGAGACTGAAGAAGTTCCAGTGGGCGTCCTCGGACGCGAGGCCGGCGAGGTATTTGCCGACCTGCTGGAGGACGACCGGTCCGCTGGTCATGTGGCCGGTGCCGACGTGCATGTCGCGGAAGGTTCGCTGGAGGTCGCCGCGGCGGGCGAGTGCGGTGGCGGACCAGAGGTGGACCACCTGGCTGACGTCGTGCGCGGCCCAGGTGGTGTTGTTGAGGACCAGACGGGTAAGAGTCTCCTGCTCCATCGTCAGCTTCTCGCCGGCGTCGAGGGCCCGCTCATTGCCGCCCCACACCTCCATCGCCCAGGCGCGCGCGGAGCGCATCCGCGCCTCCGCCTTGGCGTACTCCGCGTGGAACTGATCAGTGTTGGTGGAGGCGCCGGGCTGCCCCTTCTTCTTGGCGGCGTGCCTCTTCATCTCGTCGAGGAAGCGCTGGCCGACGCCGAGCGCCCAGCCGGTGTGGCAGATCCCCGACATCAGCGCCAGTCCGGTCTTGTACAGCGCGCCACCCGCCAACGGGTCGGTGGTGTTCGGTTCGTACACGTACTCTTCCGGCACGAAGACGTCGTCGCAGGAGTAGTCGATGCTCCCCGACGCCCGCAGGCCCAGCACATCCCAGTTGCCGTCGAGTGAGGCCTTGTCGCGTGGGAAATGAACCATCATGACGCGGCCGCTCTCATGGTCGATGGCGCCGGTGTGGATCCAGTTCGCGTGGAGCATGCCGGAGCCGAAGAACCAGTTGCCGGAGATCCTGTAGCCCCCGTCAACGCGTTCCGCCTTGCCGAATCGGGTGCCCTGGCCGGCGACCAGCGCGTGCTCGCCATTGGCTGGGAACAGTTCACGTTGTGCTTCCTCCGGCAGGTAGGCCGCGGTGGTGCCCGAAATCATCTGGAGGACCATGAGCACCCAGCCGGAGGCCGGATCCGCCCGGGAGACCTTCTCCAGCACCTGGAGGGCCTGGGTGGGCTTGAGCTCGTAGCCGCCCAGTTCCTCCGGAATGCCGATTTTGAAAGCCCCGGTGTCCTTGAGTGCCCGGAAACTCTCGTCACAGAGGCGGCCGAGCTCCTCGCTCTTCTCGCCGTTGGCGCTGAGCAGGTCGGTAATGCCGTCGAGACGCTCCATGAGAGCCTCGAACTCGTAGCCCGGGTTGAGTCGGACGCGGTCGGCGGTCGTGACGGTGGTGGTCATGGTGGTGGACTCCTTGCGAAGGTGATCGGGTGCTGCGATCAGGCGGCGCCGTGATCGGGTGCCCCCAATGTAAGACAGCTCACAACCGCCCCCCTATCGCTTTTGCGCACAACACTCTCGCTTCCGCGCACGGGTGGAATGTGTCTCACTCTCGCCATAGATGTAATCGAGACCACAGTGATAGTTTTAGTTGCCATGCACCAGAGAGCGACCAAGTCCGAAACGGAGCAGGGCCACCACGAAGACCGTCAGCCCCTGGACGTGTGGGGCGAGAACGTCGGAAACAATGTCCTCTCGTTCCAATTCGCCACCCCGAGCACCCAGGAGTTTCGGGGCAATTTCGAGTCCGCCAATTTTCTCAGCGCCAGCGTGTTCGCCATGAGCGCCGGCGACCACGCGGCCGAGCGCACCCTCGAGCACGTCCGCAACGATCCCGACGAGTACCTCATCGTCACCTTCCAGATCGCCGGCGTACTGACGCTGACGCAGGACGACCGGCGGATCACCGTGCCTCCCGGCCAGTTCGGCCTGTACCTGTCCAGCCGGCCCGTCCTGCTCGAGTGCTACGGCAACTACGAAAGTCGCAGCGTACGAATCCCGCTGGACCGGTTCACGGCCGGGCTCATCGAAGCGGAGGACTTCGGGGCAAGGGCTTTCGACGCGAGCAGCGGCATGGCCCCGCCGGTGCTGGGATTCCTCACCGGCCTGTTCGCCACCGATTCCTCCCTGGCAACGTCGACGCGAGCTCACGTCGCCAACCACCTGGTCAGCATGGTTGAAGCGATGCTCGCCGACGCCCACCTGCCGGACCGGGAAATCACCCGGTCCGCAAGTGGGAAACTCCTCGAGGAGTGCGTGTCCCACATCGAGGAGCACCTGAGCGATTCTCGGCTCAACCCGCAGATGGTCGCCGACGCCGCCCACATCTCCACCCGGTACCTGCAGCAGATCTTCCGACAGTCGGGCATGACCTGCGCCAACTACATTCGCTTCCGCCGGATCGACCGAGTCCGCTCTGACCTGGCGAACCCGGAATTCGCCCTCGACCCCATCGAGAAACTCCTGCAGAGGTGGGGCGTCCAGAACCCCTCGCACTTCGGACAGGTGTTCCGGCGCATCGAAGGTTGCACACCCACCGAGTTCCGGAAGCGGGCGCTCGGGAGGAAACGCATCATTTAACGGCCCCACCCCCGCCACCCACCCCTTGCCAGAAACGCCTCATCCGTAATAAGTTTGATTTCAATACTCAATGCAAACGTTTGCAGCAAACGATTGCAGATCGGTAACGGCAAGGAAACTAGGTGAACACAATCCTCCCGGAGCGCCCCACCCTCAAAGACGTGGCCCGTGCGGCCGGCGTCTCCGTGTCCACCGCCTCCCGCGCCCTCGCCGAGAACCCGGCCGTGGCCACGGACACCCGGAGGCGCATCCAGAAACTCGCCGCAGAACTGGGCTACCGACCCAACGCCCAGGCGCGGGCGCTGCAGAGCTCCCGCAGCAACACCATCGGCGTGCTTGTCCCGAGTCTGATCAACCACTATTTCGCCACCATGGTCACCGCCCTCCAGGACGCCGCCACGGACGACGGCATGGCGACGCTGATCACCAACAGCAACGAGAGCGCCCCCATGATGGCCACCTCGCTGGATTTCCTGGCCAATCACGGCGTCGACGGGATCATCTGCGTCCCCGACGAAGCATGCGCCGACCAGCTCGACCACCTGCACCGGCAGGGCATGCCGCTGGTGCTGATCGACCGAGAGCTGCCGGGCAGTGATATTCCGACGGTCACCTCCGATCCGGAGCGGGGGATGGTGAACGCGGTGGGCCTGCTGGCCCGGCACGGCCAGACCCCGATCGGCTACCTCTCCGGCCCGATGACGACCTCCACGGGCCGGTGCCGTCTCGAGACCTTCCGCTACGCGTGCACGGAGGCGGGGCTCGAGGAGCAGCCCGTCTTCCTCGGCGGTTATGAGCAGAGCCAGGGCTTCGAGGGTGCTAACGCGCTGCTCGCCCAGGGCGTGCGCTCCCTGTTCGCCGGCGACTCGATGATGACCATCGGCGTCATCGAGGCCTGTCACCGGGCCGGGCTGGTCATCGGCGAGGACGTCAGCGTCATCGGCTTCGACACCCAGCCGATGTTCACGCTGCAGCCGCGGCCGCTGACGGTCATCGACCAGCACGTGGGGTCGATGGCCCGGGAGGCTTTCGCCGTCCTGAACCAGCTGATCGCGGGCAAGGCGCCGCCGGAGAAACACATCCGCATCCCCACCACCCTCATCGAAAGACAGTCAATCAGGAAAGGACAGGCCTCATGACCAGCACAGTTGTCGTGGTCGGCTCCATCAACGCCGACCTGACCACCAACGTCCAGCGTCATCCGCACCCGGGTGAGACGCTCATGGGCACCGGCGGCACCGTCAGTGCCGGCGGCAAGGGCGCCAACCAGGCCGTGGCCGCCGCGCTGCTCGGCGCCGACGTCGCCATGGTCGGCGCCGTCGGCCAGGATCCGATGGCCGAGGACGCCCTCAAGCACCTGCGGGCGTCCGGCGCCGACATGTCGGCCGTCGCCGCCGTCGACGGTCCGACGGGCCTGGCGGTCATCACCGTCTCCGCGGACGGCGAGAATACGATCATCGTCGTCCCCGGCGCCAACGCCACCGTGGACGCGGAGTACGTCGACGAGCACGCCGAGCTCATCGCCGACGCCGAAATTCTCCTGCTCCAGGGCGAGATTCCGGCCGGCGGCTTCGAGCGCGCGGTGGAACTGGCCACCGGCCGCGTGGTCGTCAACCTCGCGCCGGTCGTGCCCGTCGGCGTCGAGCAGCTCAAGAAGGCCGACCCCCTGATGGTCAACGAGCACGAGGGCGCCCTGGTGCTCGGTCTCCTCGGGGAGCCGACCGAGGAAACTGACCCGCAGAAGCTGGTCACGGCACTGCTCAAGCAGGGCTTCCCCACCGTCGTCATGACCGTCGGCGCCGATGGCGCGGTCGTCGGCGACGAGAACGGGCTCACCGAGATCCCCACCCCGGTCATCGACGCGGTCGACACAACCGGCGCCGGCGACGCATTCGCGGGCGCCTTCGTCGCCAAGCTCGCCGAGGGCCAGTCCATGGTGGACGCCGCCCGTTTCGCCGCCCGCGTCGGGGCCTTCGCCGCCACCCGGCCCGGCGCCCAGGCCTCCTACCCCACCACCGACGACGTCCTCCCGGACGTCAAATAGATCTCGACCAAATACGGAGCGCAACCATGACAACCACTGCTGAACCGAGGCGGGCCTCCACCGCCACGGTCGTCCCCCTGATGATCGCTCTGCTGGTGGCGGTGTTCGCCTTCCAGCTCAACGCCTCCATGCTGGCCCCCGCCCTGGCGACGATGGAGGTCGAGCTGAACGCCACCGCCGCCCAGATCGGCATGACCCAGACCGCGTTCTTCACCGCGGCCGCCCTGTTCTCCCTGTTCCTCCCGCGCTGGGGTGACCTGATCGGGCGTCGAAAAGTGCTCATCGGCATGATGGTCGTCACCGGCATCGGCTGCATCGTCGCCGCCTTCGCCCCGAACGTGGCCGTTCTCTTCCTCGGCCGCCTCATTCAGGGCGTGGCCGGGCCCACCGTCCCGCTGTGCCTGATCGTCCTGCGCCAGCAGGTTCCCAACGAGAAGCAGTACGCGCTGCTGCTGGGTATCGTCACCTCGGTCAACGGCGGCATCGGCGGCGTCGACGCGCTGGCCGGCGGCTGGCTCGCCGAGAACTTCGGCTTCCGCTCCATCTTCTGGGTCATGGCCGCCTTCTGCCTCATCGCCGCCGTCGCCCTGCCCTTCGGCGTCAAGGAGTCCACCGCCGATCAGACCCCGAAGATGGACTGGCTCGGCGTCCTGCCGCTGGCCGTCTCCATCGGCTCCCTGCTCATGGCCTTCAACGAGGCGGGCAAGCTTGGCGACGCCAACTGGGTCCTCGTCGCCGTCCTGTTCATCGTCGGCGTCGCCGGGGTGGTCGTGTTCTACAACATCGAGAAGCGCGTGAAGAACCCGCTCGTCAGCACCGAGTACCTCGGCCAGCGCCGCACCTGGGCGCTGCTGCTGACCACACTGCTGACCATGACCGGCGTCTTCGCCATCATGAACGGCCTGGTCCCGAACCTGGCGCAGGACGCCACCCACGGCGCCGGCATGTCCGCCGGCGTCGTCTCCTGGTGGACGCTGACCCCCTACGCCCTGGCCGGCCTGGTATTCGGGCCGATCGCGGGCACCCTGGCCGGCAAGTTCGGCTACAAGATCGTCCTGCAGATCGGCATCGTGCTGACCATCCTCGGCGTCGCCGGCGCCACCTTCCTGGTCGGCTCCACCTCCCAGTTCGCCTACCTGGGCATCTCGATTTTCGTCGGCGTCGCCTACGCCGGCATGGCCAACATCATGCTCAACGGCCTGGGCATCGTCCTCTCCCCCGCCGACAACCAGGGCTACCTGCCGGGCATGAACGCCGGCGCCTTCAACCTGGGCGCGGGCATCTCCTTCGCCATCCTCTTCGCCGTCGCGACCGCCTTCGGCGATCAGAACGGCGGCTACGCGGCGGGCATGTGGGCCGGCGTGATCATCCTGGCGCTGGCCTTCCTCTGCTCGCTGCTCATTCCGCGCCCCGAATCCATCACCGACACCGTCGCCGCCAGGAACCTGGCCGAAGAATCCCTCAACGCTTAAAGGAGCCCCCACCCATGACCACCAAGATCATCCTCGACTGCGATCCCGGCCACGATGACGCTGTGGCCATGCTGCTCGCCCACGGCAACCCGGACATCGAGCTGCTCGGCATCACCACCGTCGGTGGCAACCAGACCCTGGCCAAGGTCACCCACAACGCCCAGGTCGTGGCCACCATCGCCGGCATGGACACCAGGATCTACCCGGGTGTGACCCGCCCGCTGGTCCGCCCCGTCGAGGTCGCCGAGGACATCCACGGCGACACCGGCATGGAGATCCACAACTACGAGCTGCCGGAGCCGACCGTGCCGGTCGAGGAGGTCCACGCCGTCGACTTCATCATCGACACGATCATGAGCAACGAACCCGGCACCGTCGCCCTGGTGCCGACCGGTCCGCTGACCAACATCGCCCTGGCCGTGCGCAAGGAGCCGCGCATCGCCGAGCGCGTCAAGGAGGTCGTCCTCATGGGCGGCGGCTACCACATCGGCAACTGGACCGCCGTCGCCGAGTTCAACATCAAGATCGACCCGGAAGCCGCCCACATCGTCTTCAACGAGAAGTGGCCGCTGACCATGGTCGGCCTGGACCTGACCCACCAGGCGCTGGCCACCCCGGAGATCGAGGAGAAGTTCAACGCGCTGGGCACCGACGTCGCCGAGTTCGTCGTCGCGCTTTTCGACGCCTTCCGCAAGAACTACCAGGACGCCCAGGGCTTCGACAACCCGCCGGTGCACGACCCGTGCGCAGTCGCCTACCTCATCGACCCGACCGTCTTCACCACCCGGAAGGCCCCGCTCGACGTGGAACTGAGCGGCGCGCTGACCACCGGCATGACCGTCGCCGACTTCCGCGCCCCGGCACCCGCAGACTGCACCACGCAGGTCGCCGTGGACCTGGACTTCGATAAGTTCTGGGACATGTGCGTCGACGCCGTCGAGCGCATCGGCTAAACCCTGCCCGACCCTGCCCACGCACCGGAGGCCGTCGTCAGCGCGACGACGGCCTCCGGTGTTGTCCGTTTTCCTAGCGCTTCTCCCCGCTGACGAGCCGCGACAGCCACAGCGTCAACGCCATGTGGATGGGCCACGTGGGGGTCTGCTGTCCGGTGCCCAGGGTGCGGGCGAGGGCGTCATCCAGCGCGGCGGACAATTCCGCCATCGTCAGGCGCTCCGCGTCGAGCAGGCCCGGTTCCTCGGCGTAGGAGTCGGCGACGAGGTTCGCGGAGGCGTCGACAAGCAGCACCTCGGTGATCGGGCCGCCCGCGGGTTCCCGCGCGACGGTGACGGTGTGGAGCGGGCCGTCGATCAGCTGCAGCCCGCAGATGAGCACCTCGCGCATTCCGTCCGCGCGGGCGACGCGGTAGCGCTGACCGGTGACGTAGATGTGGTTGAGGTAGTCGACCCAGTCCGGGAGATGGTCGACCCGGTGGCCGAGCCCCTCGAGGACCATGTCGCGGTGCTCGCCCTCAGGCAGGAGCGTGGCGAAGGCCTGGAGGGCGGCACCGGCCGCGGCCTCCCTGTTGTTCACCATGTAGGTGAGGTAATCGGTTCGGTCGGTGGTGTGAATGGCCAGGAGCCACGAGGCGGCACTGAGCAGATCCAGCTCACGGCCCTGGCGCAGGTTGGCTCGGAGGATGTCGGGAACGTCCTCCGCGGAGGCCCCGACCAGGTGCTTGCTGAGTGTCGTCATGAACCAAGCCTACGGAAGTGACCTGAGTCACGGCCACGATGTATTCACAACGGTTACCAAACAGGGGCACCCGACGGGAACCGACTACCCGGCCTGCCCCTGCCCGGTGCGGGAACCCAGCTCAGCGTCGAGACGCAGGACACCGGCGCCGTCCTCACCGATGATCTTCAGACGGTCGATGATTTCGCCGACGGTGGACTCCTCCTCGATCTGCTCGTTGAGGAACCAGTTGACCAGGGTGCGGGAGTCGTAATCCTTCTCCTCGTCGGAAATCCGGGCGATCTCACGAATCTCGGCGGACACCTTCCGCTCGTGCTCGAGCGCGGCCTCAAAGGCCTCGAGCGCGGAATTGATCTCGAGCCTGCCGATTTCGACGTTGTGCAGCTCGATCTTTTCGTCGCGGTCCAGGATGTGGGTGGCGAACTTCTCGGCGTGGATGCGCTCCTCGGCGGCCTGGATCTTGAACCAGTCACGCATGCCCACCAGGGCCAGACGGTCCATCTCGTAGGCCAGCTGCATGTACACGTATGCGGCCTGGAACTCATTGGTGACCTGATCATTCATCGCCCTGAGCAGTTGCGGGGGGATAGCCATCTGTTTCTCCTTTGTTCGCGTGCTTCCGGTTGGTGCCCGCCATTTTAGGGACGCAACGTGTGCGGCGGGTGGGAGTTTCCGCCGAATGGCGTCATGGCCCCGGCTCGCCCGGACTTCCGGGGGCCTTCCGGTGACCTTCCGAGGACCTTGGGAGGACAAGGAAGGGGCGCCGGCCCCGACTATAAGGACGTCACTCCAGCGAAGGAGGGCGATGAATATTGCACCCGTGGCAACAAGCAACAGTGTTCTACTATTCTTGCATGGTTCGCAAAAACTCCGGAACAATCGCGTCGGTTGACCGCGCACTCATCATCCTGCGCCGCGTCATCGAGGACGGCTCGATCACGGTGACCGCCGCCGCCGATCTGCTCGAGGTCAACCCCTCGACAGCCTCACGGCTTCTCGCCACACTCCAGGCCAACGGCTTCGTCACCCAGGGACCCAAACGCGACTTCACCGTCGGGCCGGTACTGAGCAGGGAGGACCACAAGGCCGAGGAGGTCCGCATCACCCTGCGCCCCTTCCTCGAGCGACTCCTCGACCTCTCCGGTGAGACGGTCCACCTGGCCACCCTCATCGGCACCGAGGTCTACCACCTCGACGGCATTGAGGCGCACGGCCACACGATCGTGCACGCCTACATGCCCGGCTGGGTCTTCCCCGCACACCACTCCTCCCAGGGGCGGGCGATGCTCGCCGAACTGACCCTGACGGAGCTGCACGCACGCTACGCCGCCGTCGAGCCGGGTGAGGCCAACGCCCTGACCCCGGCGGAGGTGGCCGAACTACACAAGGACCTTCAGGCGGTGCGCGATCAGGGATACGCCACCAATTTCGAGAGGTCCGAGAAGGGGGTGGCGGCCCTGTCGGTCTCCCTGGGCATCCGCGACGGGGCCCACCTGGCGCTGAGTGCGGCGTTGCCGATTATCCGCTACACCCCTGAACTGGGCGAGAAACTGCGCGATGCCCTCCTCACCGTCCGGCGCGACATAAATAACACCTTAAACAGCTAGTTTGCGACTGGCGCAACTATAGGGGGAAGACTTGCGCGCTACGGAAGTTGTGTTCTACTCTTGCGCCACGCCCACAACGTGCCGGGTGCCACACATGGCCCCGACCACGTGAGTGCCGCGACCGATCTGCCCCGACGCCACGGGGCGAGAGGGCCTCACCGCCGACCAGGCGCCCGACCATGCCAGGACCTGGTCCCCCTCCGGACAGTGGAGTAACACAGTGACTACCGCCTCATCGGCTGCCCCCGTGGCAACCACCACCCCGAAGAGCAAGAACGGCAAGGGAAGCCAGAGCTTCCGCTCCTCACTCGCCGGTTTCTTCGGTTCCGCCCTCGAGTACTACGACATGTACATCTACGCCTCGGCTTCGGCCCTGGTGTTCTCTCAGCTCTTCTTCCCCGACGCAGAAACGACCGGCCTGCTGCTGTCCCTGGGCACCTACGGCGTCGCCTACCTGGCGCGCCCGCTCGGCGGCTTCCTCGCCGGCCACGTCGGCGACGTCTTCGGCCGCCGCAACGTCATGCTCGCCACCCTGCTGGTCATGGGCCTGGCCACCTTCGCCATCGGCTGCCTGCCGTCCTACAACTCCATCGGCATCTGGGCCCCGATCATCCTGGTCCTGCTCCGCCTGGTCCAGGGCCTCTCCGTCGGCGGTGAGCTCGCCGGCGCCACCTCGCTGACCATGGAGCACGCCCCGGAGGGCAGGCGCGGCTTCCTCACCTCCTGGCTGATTCAGGGCATCTGGGCCGGATACATCATCGCCACCCTGGCCTTCCTCGCGATTCAGACGCTGCCGCAGGAGACCATCATGGATTGGGGCTGGCGCATCCCGTTCTGGGGCTCCGCCCTGATCGTCATCCTCGGCCTCTACATCCGCACCCAGATTCAGGAGCCGGAGGTCTTCGAGGACAGCAAGGCGGAGGCACGCCAGGCCGCCACCCCGATCTCGGTCCTGTTCAAGCACCAGAAGGCCGACGTCGTCCGCGTCATCTTCGCCTCCTTCCTGCTGGTCATCTCCACCACCGTGCCGGTCTACGGCCTGACCTACGGCGTCAACGTCGTCGGCATGGACGCCTCCACCATCCTGTGGTCGACCATCCTCGCCTACGCCGTCGCCCTGGCCACCCAGCCGGCGTTCGGCATCCTGTCCGACAAGATCGGCCGCAAGCCGGTCATGATTGCCGGCAACCTGGTCGGTGGCGCATCCGCCTGGTACTTCTTCTGGTCGCTCTACAACGCCGACGTCACCGGCATCATGATCGGCATGGTCGTCACCATCTCCGTCGGTTTCGCCGCCGTCCACGCCAACTACGCCGTCTTCTTCGCGGAGATGTTCGACGTCAAGGTCCGCATGTCCGGCATGGCCATCGGCCTGCAGCTCGGCATCATCGTCACCGGCTTCTCCCCGATGATCATCCAGGCCCTGACCCAGCGCTACGACGGCGCCTGGTGGCCCGCCGCCCTGGTGACCACCATCGCCTGCGTGATCTCCTCCGTCGCCATCGCCACCGGCCGCGAGACCCACAAGGTCCCGCTGGCACAGCTGGGCAAGAAGATCGTCATCGACGAGTCCGGCGACTCTTCCGCCGCCGATCAGTCCCCGGCGGCCGCCGAGATGGTCCCCTCGCCGACCGCGTAACCGACCGAAGCGCCGCTCGCCCACCCCGGCGGGCGGTTTTTCGTTTCTGTATGGACGCGCAAATAGCCAGGAGGTGCTGTGAGAATCCTGGGGAGGCCAGTACCGGACCATAAAGAAATGGTTCTGGAACCTGTAATCGCCTTTTCACGTGCCGCGGGTTTTCGTAACGTGAAGGTCACAGCGCCAGACACAAGGTCTGCCGCACGACGAAAGGATTTATTCCATGATCGACGGACTTTTTGGCATCATTGAGGCAATCTTCAGCGGCGTCGTCGGCGTCTTCGAGGCTGGATTCGACGGCATCGGTGGCGTCTTCGGCGCAATCGAGACCTCCTCCGAGAGCCTCTCCTCCTAATCAGGGAGTAGGGAAGCAACCAGTCCCCTAGGGACTGAATCCGGCCACCAGTGGCCGGTAAGCAATTCCGGAAGCGCCCCGTGGCCATGAACCACGGGGCGCTTCCGCATTTCTGCCCACCAGTCCCCCGCGCCCCCGGGCGAGGCACCCTCGACCCGCGCCGGCACCCGGAGCGCAACTCCCGAGATACCGCACCCGGCCCGGTGTCTAGGCTTGGGTGGCATGTCCCCCATCTTTGACGCCGGCGCCGACTACGCCGCCCACCGGCCCAGCTATCCGGAGGAGCTGCCCGGCCTGCTCGCCGACCTGCCGACGCGCACCCGACTTGCCCTTGATGTCGGGTGCGGCACCGGCCAGCTCACCGTTCCTCTCGCCGACCGCTTCGACCGGGTCATCGGCGTCGACGTCTCCGAGAGCCAGATCGCCTCGGCGATCCCGCACGAGCGCGTGAGCTACCGGGTCGGCGCGGCCGAGGACGTCAGCGTCGACGAGCCCGTGGATCTGGTGACCGTCGCCCAGGCGGCCCACTGGATCGACGACCTCGACGCCTTCTACGACCGCGTCCGTTCCCTCGCGGCGGAAGGCTCGGCCATCGCCTTGATCAGCTATGGCCTCTGCCACCTGGAGGGTCTCGACGAGATGTACCGGGAGTTCTACCGGGGTGATTTCCACCGCTTCTGGGATCCCCGCCGCCGCCACGTCGAGGAGGGCCTCGCCGCCCTGCCCTTCCCCTTTGCCCCGCTGGCCGTCGACTGCCCGCCGATCATCCGCCGCTACACCCACCGGCAGTTCATCGACTACCTCGGCACGTGGTCGGCTACGAAGGAGTCGCTGCGGCGCGGCTCCACCGAGCTCACTGACTTCGCCGCCGCGCTGGCCGACGCCTGGGGCGATCCCGGGCAGCCGCGCACCGTCACCTGGCCCGTCACCGTCCGAGCAGGCAGGATCCATGACTGAGAACATTCATCCCGACGACCACGTCCTGCTGAGCACCCTGGCCAAGCGCTCCGACCTCTCGGTTCCGCGCCCTCAGACCCACTTCCTGGATTTCCCGGACGAGGCGTCCGCCCAGCGGCTCCTCGCCGCCGTCTCGGCGGAGTGGACCCCCGTCGGCGTGACGCGGAAGGGGCAGGTGTGGCGGGCGGCGGTCGCGCGCGCCGACAAGCCCACGAACCGCACCACCATTCCGGTCGCGCGCACGTATCTGACCGGCCTCGCCGAGTCCGTGGGCGGGCGTTACTTCGGATGGGAGGCGACCACGGACGTCGGGCTGCGCCACCACGACGATCCGGCGGACGAGTTCGTCACCATCGAGCAGCTCAACGAGAACGAGGCCGCGGCGATCAACCAGCTGCTGCCGGCGCTCAATCAGATGGGGCTGACCCTGACTCCGGAGAACCTGGCGAACTTCGCGCGTGAGAACCGGGCCAGGTGGCTCGAACTCAACGACGCCGACGGCGGGCTGACCCGGGAGAACGCCGAATTCCTCATCGGCACTGCCGCCGGCGAGCAGATCGGCCGGGCCACGGGCCTGCGCTGGATCGTCATCGTCCAGGGCGAGGATTCCGAGATCGCGCTCGCCGACGCCGAACGGGGCCTCATCCGCCCCTACGCCATGGCCGCGGACTGGTGGGACGATCCGGAGTCGGAGGACGTCGCCGACTTCGTCCGGGCCGCAATCCTGCTGGTCACCACCGGCGGGAACTGACCGGCTAATCTGGTTCCCAGAGTTCGGCCGCAGGAGGTAGTCAATGACGGCACTGGAGCACAACCTGGCACTGGCCCACGACTGGTCCGGGACGTTCAAGATCATGGGCGATCCCACCCGGCTGAAGCTGCTCAGCGCGATCCACTACGCGGGGCAGTTCGCTTCGACCGTCACGGAGCTGGCCGAGGCCACCGACGTCCGCGTCGCCACCGCCTCGGCGGCCCTGCGCGCCATGGAGCAGAACGGGACGGTGGCCTCCTCCCGCGACGGCCGCAGCATCCACTACGGCATCGCGGACGAGCGCGTCCACCACCTGCTCCACTGGATCGGGACCAGCCACGAGCATTAGGCGTCGATGGACACGCCAATCCACACGGGCTCGGGCACGAGCGTCACGCCGAACTCGGCGCGGACGCCGTCGCGGACCTCGCGGGCCAGGGCCACCAGATCGCCGGTGACCGCCGAACCGCGGTTGGTCAGCGCCAGGGTGTGTTTCGTCGACAGCCGCGCCCGCGCGCCCTCGTCCGGGTAACCACGGGGGAAGCCCGCGCGCTCGATGAGCCAGGCCGCCGAGAGCTTGTCGCCGCCGTCGGCCGGCCAGCGTGGCATCCGTTCGGCGTCCTCCGCTCCCCGGGTCTCCCGGACGCGGGACTGCACCTCATCCGCCACGGCCGGGTCCACCACCGGGTTGGTGAAGAAGGAGCCGGCCGACCAGGTGTCGTGGTCGGCGTCGTCAAGCACCATGCCCTTGCCGCGGCGCAGGGCCAGCACCTCCTCACGCACCTGCGCGACGGGCCGGCGCTGACCGGCCTCGCCGGCGAGCTGGCCGAAGCGCAGCGGCGTGCTCAGCCCGTCGGTGCTCAGCTGCATGCGCAGCGCCAGGACGACGGCGCGGCCGGTGAACTTGAGATTGGAGTAGCGGTAGGCCAGCTCCAGGGAGGACGCCGGCGCCCAGGACACCGAACCGTCGGTGCGGTCCAGCAGCAGCACCTCGGTCAGCGTCTCCGCGACCTCCGCGCCGTACGCGCCGACGTTCTGCACCGGGGTCGCGCCCGCCGAACCCGGGATGCCCGAGAGACACTCGAGGCCGCCCAGGCCCCGCTCCACGGAGCCGGCGACGACGTCGTCCCAGACCGCCCCCGCCTCGGCCTCGATGAGACCGTCCTGCCCGTAGCTCACCCCGTCGTTCTCCAGCAGCACGACCACCAGATCGAGGTCCCCCTCGGCGACGACGAGGTTCGAGCCGCCGCCGACCACGAGGATCCCCTGCCCGGCGCGGTCGAGCACGCGGATCGCCTCGACCGCCGCCGCCGTGGTCGCGCACCGCACGGTGAAGCGCGGGCGGCCGCCCAGTCGCAGGGTGGTCAGATCCGCCAGGGACACGTCATGGTCGAGCGCGGTGTCGGGAATCTCTGAGAGCTTTTGGGTCAAGGATGATTCGGTCACGCGTGTAACGGTAGTCTGTGTCTCATGGCTACCCATAGCGAAAACACCGTGACCATCAACCACTCCGTCGAGAAGCTCCACCAGGCGTACGCCTCCAAGGATTACTGGACCTTCATCGCCGAGAACCTCTCCCCGGAGCCGGGCGAACTCAACGAGCTGGCCGACGGCCAGGCCACCCTCTTCGAGGTTCTGCCGCTGGAGTTCCTGCCGGAGGCCGTGCACTCCATGATCAAGGACGCCCTCCGACTCAAGCGCGTCGTCACCTTCGGCAACCTCGAGACCGGCACCTTCCCGCTGTCCTACACCGCCGACGTCAAGGGCACCCCGGCGTCCTTCGAGGGCACCGTCAAGGTCACCGGCAACGGCGAGACCACCACCCTGGACTACGACAACGAGACCACCGTGAACATCCCGTTCATGGGACCGGCCATCGAGGGCAAGGTCGGCGAGTACCTGGACGAGCTCTTCGAGAACGAGGCCAAGCTCACCGACCAGTGGATCTCCGAGAACCTCTGAGACTGACGCGTCCTCGCTGACGCCCGAACGAAAACTGACGACCGATGGCCGACCATGTCCCCAATCTCCGGGCGCACAACGTGCGCGCCGAGAACACGCATGGTCGGCCTTTCGGCGTCATCACCCGCGGAACGACGGGCTACAACCGCCTGCGCCGCTCCGACCGCTGGACGGTCCACCACCCCGGTATCCGGGCGCTCCTGACCGGCGCCGACGCACCCCTGGCGGTGGACGTCGGTTACGGCGCCAGCCACACCACCACAGTCGAATGGGCCACCCGGCTGCGCACGATCCGCCCGGACCTCCGCGTCATCGGGCTCGAGATCGCCCCGGAGCGTGTCCTGCCGCCCCGCGACGGCGTCACCTTCGAGCTCGGCGGCTTCGAACTCGCCGGCCACCGGCCGCACCTGGTGCGCGCCTTCAACGTGCTGCGCCAGTACGACGTCTCCCAGGTCCTGCAGGCCTGGCAGACCGTCGCCGAGCGCCTCGCCCCCGGCGGCCTGTTCATCGAGGGGACCTGCGATGAACTGGGCCGACGCTCGACCTGGGTGCTCATCGACGCCCACGGCCCCCGCTCCCTGACCCTGGCCTGGGATCCGATGGATCTGGACCGGCCCTCCGACATCGCCGAACGCCTGCCCAAGGCGCTCATCCACCGCAACGTCCCGGGCGAGCGCATCCACGACCTCCTGCAGGCCGCGGACTCCGCCTGGGACCGCGCCGCCGGGTGGGCCCCCTACGGGCCGCGCGTGCGCTGGCGTCAGGCAAGGCAGCTGCTTGTCGACGAGGGCGTCCCCCTCACCCCGGTGCGCCGTCGCATCCGCGACAACCTGCTGGAGGTTCCCTGGGAGCACGTGTCCCCCTCCCTGTGACGGTTGGTGCCGGGGCCCGCCTTCACCGATACTGGGCAGCATGGCTAAGACATCCTCCGGTTCCACCCTGTGGCGGGTCCTCCTCGCCATCCTCACCGTCCTCGTCGTCCTACTCATCGCCGCCGAAGTCGGCCTACGCATGTACCTCTCGGGCCAGGTCACGCAAGGCTTCGAGCAGCAGGCGCAGGAGGACGGCGTCGTGGTCACCGAGGAACCCGAGGTCTCCTTCGGCGCCTCTCCCCTGGTGTTCGGCCTGCTCGGTGGCACGCTGCCCCAAGTGACGATGCGCACCCCCTCCACGCTGCAGCAGGAGGGCGAGACCTACAAGGGCACCCCGGCCGCCGACGTGCGCATCGAGGACCTGACCGTCGCGGAGAACCCGGTGGCCGGCACGCTGACCACCACGACCGAGCTGCCGGAGGACTACATGCTCGCCATCATCCGCGAGCAGCTGCGTTCGCAGGTCGGTCAGGACTCCGGGATGGCGAGCACGCTCGTCGATGAGCTCGGCATCACCGACCTGAACGCCAACGTCGCCGAGCAGACCCTGGATCTGGAATTCGCCCGGGGACTGGCGGGCATCTCGCTCGCCCCCGCCGACGTCGACGGCCAGATGAGCCTGGAGGCACGTTCGACCCGGCTGTTCGGCATGGAGCTGCCCCAGGAGGTCTCCGCCAGCATCTCCCAGGCGCTGCAGGAGGGAATCGCCGAGCAGGCCAACGAGCACGCCGGCGCCGACGTCGCCAACTCGCTGACGATCGACAGCTACGAGATTGTCGACGGCGCCCTGCGCGTGACGGTCACCGGCCACGACGTGCCCCTGAGCGAGCTCTAGCCGCTAGTCAATCTCCGCCAGCACCGCGCCCGGATTCGCCACCGCGACCCGGGCGGCGCCGTTTTCCAGGGCCTCGACGGTCTCGCCCAGGTCCGCCGCCCGCACAAGCGTCCGCCCCGGAGCCTCCGCGGGGTGCTTGACGACGCAGAAATTCGCCCCACCCGAGACCGCCGCGTCCCTGACGACCGCGTTGCCGCCGGTGATGACCGCAAGCTGCACCGGCTGCGGCACCGCCTGCCGCACCGCGACGACATCAGCCAGCAGTGCGTTGGCGTCGATCAGCGTCGTGTCGACCGCCAGCCAGATGATCGCCGCCCCCTCCTGCACCGCCAGCCGTGCCTCCGCGGCCTTGACCAGTGAATGGTGCCGCCCCGTCGGATAACCCACCACGACGGAGACCACCAGGCCGTCCGGGACAGCAGCGACGTGAACGGGATCGACGACGACCCCGTGCAGCCCGAGATCGGCCGCCTGCGCGCAGGCGGCGCGAATCCTTTCCCGGGTCAGCGTGGGGTCGGTGAGATCGGCGTCGAGGCGCCCGGCCAGCCACTGGGCGTCGCTGATCATGTGTGACGGCCCTACCAGCCGTAGTTGCCGCTGACGATGTTCCTGATCTGCGGCCGCACGTCAAAGAAGTACACGCCGATCGCGACGATGCCCGCCCAGGAGAGGAACGGGAAGCGGGTGAAGACCACGAAGGCGGAGGCCACCAGGATCGCCACCCAGATCCACTTGCCCTGGCGCCCGGCCGCGGGGTACGCGTCGTCGCGGGTGGTGGCGGCCAGCACGGCGCCGACCACGCCGGCGAGGGCGATGAGCCAGTACAGCAGCGACTCGAGCCACATGTACCCGTCCAGCAGTGACATCGGATCCATCGGTTACTTGTCCTTTTCGTCGACGGGCGTCTCCGTCGTCTCAGCGGAGATCACTTCCCCGTCGATGATATCGGTGGAGCCCTCGTCCGCCGAACCGGCGGACTCCTCGCCGTCGGCGCCGCGGCCGCGCACCCTGCCGATGGTCTCCTCCACCGAATCCCGGACCCGGCCCAACGCGCCGCCGACGTCATCGAGCTTGCCCGACCCCCTGGTGGCGTCGACCGCTGCGACCACGCTGCCCGCGACGTCCCGCACGATGCCCTCCGCATGACCGGCGAAGGTGCCGGCGGCCCCCTTGACCGCCCCGAAGCCGGAGCCCTCCTGGAAAGTCCTGCGGGCGTCCGCGCCGGCCGCCCGTATCTGGGCGACGGTCGTGTCCTTCTCCTCCACCGGGTCATGCAGCGCGTGGGTGCCGGTCTCCTGGGAGGAGCCGGCGCGGTCCCTGCGGTAGGCCCCGGTGAACTCGCCGACGAGTCCCCCGAGCGAGGACCCGGCGGCCTTGAGGCTGTCCAGCAGCGAGTTCTCGTCGGCGGCGCCCGAATCCTGCGGGGGTGTCCGATCGTCGGTCATCGTCATCACATCCTTGGGATGGCTCGTTTTCTACACTCCGAAGAGCACGTAATTCACAGTGTAAATAACCATCCCGGCGAGCGCACCGACGATCGTGCCGTTGAAGCGGATGAACTGCAGGTCCTTGCCCACCATGAGCTCGATCTTGTCCGCCGCCTCCTTGGCGTCCCAGCGCTGCACCGTCTCGGAAATGATGCTGGTGACCTCGCCCGAGTAGTTCTCGGCGAGGAACTTCACCGCCCCGGTGAGACGGCGGTCCAGGCTGGTGCGCAGCCCGTGATCGGTGCGGATGCGCACACCCCATTCGACCGTGAGCTCCGTGACCTTGGTGCGCAGCGCGCTGGCGGGATCCTCCGCCGCGTCCAGGAGAGCCTTCGACGTCGACGCCCAGATGCCGCCGGGCAGCTCCTGCACCGCGGTGGAGGCCATCATGTCGGCCTTGAGCCCCTCGACCCGCTCGATCATCCCCTCGTCGTGCTGCAGGTCCTCGGCCAGCTGCGCGATGAAGCGGCGGATGGCGTGGCGCGCCTCGTGGTCCGGATCCCGGTCGACGTCCTCGATGAACTTGACGATTTCCTTGTACACGCGCTCCCCCACGAGATCACGGGCGAAGCGGGGCGCCCACTGCGGCATGCGGTCGTCGATCATCGTGACGACGGACTCCTCCATGCCGTCGATCTTCCTCCGTGCCCAGGTGATGGTGGCCTGGACGACCGGTTCGGTCTTCCCGTCGTCGATGAGCCCCTGCAGCAGGCGTCCGGCGGGCGGGGCCCACTTGGGCTCCGTGGCGCGCCCGATGACCTGGGAGCGGATGATCGCCTCCGCGTCCGCCGGGTCAATGTCGCGGACCACGGCGGCCAGCAGGCGACCCGCCTCCCGCGAGACGACCCGCGCGTTGTCCCACTGCGACATCCACCCGCCAATGCGTTCCGGGATGTTGGCGCTGGAGACCTTCTCGGTGATCAGCTGGGCGTTGAGGAAGTTGTCGCCGACGAACTCGGAGAGCGTGTCGCCGAGCTTGTCCTTCTGCCGCGGAAGCAGGGCCGTGTGCGGAATCGGAATGCCCAGCGGATGCCGGAATAGCGCGGTGACCGCGAACCAGTCCGCGATGCCGCCGACCATGCCTGCTTCTGCACCGGCGCGGACCAGCCCCAGCCAGCCGCTGTCGTAGCCGCGGGACTGCAGGAAGGAACACGTCAGAAAGATGATCGCCGCGACGACCAGCAACCCCGTGGCAAAGGCCTGGTACCTGCGCAACACCCGGCGGCGTTCAGCTTCCACCAGCGGGTCCGGCCCCGGTACCGTGCCGCGCACGGCCGGTGCAGTGTCGTCGTTGTCCGGGCGAGTGTGTTTTCCCATGCGCCCATTATGGACCGCGGGGCCGGGACCCGCGGAAAGAACGGCAGCACCCCGTCACCACGGTGAGGTGGTGGCGGGGTGCTGTCGAGCACGATGCGCCGGTGGCGCCGGTGGCGGAGCCTAGTTGTGGCGGCCGGTGCGCTTGCGGTACTCCTTGTACTCACGGCGGCCGCTGCGGATGAGCAGGTAGCCGATGATCCAGGCGGAGATCAGGCCGACGCCGCCGATGATCAGGAACGGGGTCGGGTCCCAGTTCACGGAACCGGAGCCCCACAGCACCATGCCGAGGCCGTGGATCCAGATGCCGGCGAACGCCAGGGAAGCAACCCAGATGCCCATGCCGACCCAGGTGGAGCCCTTCTCCAGGGAAGAGTGCGGCGCGTTGAGCGACATCGGGTCGTAGCCGTCGATGTAGGTGGAATCGATGGTGTCGCCGTACTGACGGTAGGACTCGTTGACGAAGTCCGCCGAGTTTTCGTGAATCGGGGTGCTCATGATTGCTTCTCTTTCATTTGCCGGCGCACGCTCTCCAGGTCACGGTCGTGATCGGGGGCTGTGCGGGGACATCGTGCCTCAAAAGATTTGTGGTTCCAGTCTACCGGGAGACCGACACACCGCCACAAGTGCTGCACCGGAAGGTTGACCCCTCCGGTGCAGCGGGCGCAAGCTAGTCGTCCTTGCCGCGGAAGGCGGCGCGGGCGCGCTCACGCGTGACTGCGGAGACCGCGGTCAGCGGGATGCCGGCCGGGCAGACGTCGGCGCACTCGCCGTACAGGGAGCAGTGACCGAAGTTGGTCTCGAGCTCGTCGACCATCTGACGGGCGCGCTTGCCACGCTCCTCGGTGCCCAGCGGGGTCAGGGAGAGGTGGACCAGCTTCGCGCCGGTGAACAGGTGCGCGGCGCCGTTCGGGCAGGCGGCGACGCAGGCGCCGCAGCCGATGCAGGCGGCGTGGTCGAGCGCCAGCTCGTTGGCCTCGTAGTTGGTGTGCAGCGTGTCGGCGTCCGGGGCGGTGCCGGCGTGGACGGAGATGTAGCCGCCCTGCTGCATGACTCGGTCCAGCGCGGAACGGTCGACGACCATGTCCTTGATGACCGGGAAGGCGCCGGAGCGCAGCGGCTCCAGCTTCACGGTGTCGCCGTCGGCGAAGAGGTTCAGACGCTGCTGGCAGGCCGGGGTGTGCTGGCCCGGGCCGTGCGGACGGCCGTTGACCATCAGACCACAGGTGCCGCAGATGCCCTCGCGGCAGTCGGACGCGAACGCGAAGGGCTCCTTGTTGGCCTCGACGTAGCCGGCGTTGACGTGGTCAAGCAGCTCGAGGATGGACATCTGGGAGTCAGCGTCGTCGACCTGGACGGTCTCGAAGTTTCCCTCGGCGTTCGGGCCAGCCTGACGCCAGATTTCAAGTGTCAGCTTCATTACTTGTAGTTCCTTGTCTGCAGCGGGATGGCGTCGAAGTAGAGCGGCTCGGCGTGACGGATGAACCCGTTCTCGCCGTTCGGCTCCCAGGCGGAGACGAAGCACCAGTTCTCGTCGTCACGCTCGGCCTCGCCGTCCTCGGAGAGGTGGTCGTCGCGGAAGTGAGCGCCACAGGACTCATCGCGGTCGAGGGCGTCGACGCAGATGAGCTCGCCCAGGTCGATGTAGTCGGCCACCCGGGCGGCGTACTCCAGCTGCTGGTTCATGGTGTTCTGCTCGCCGGTGACCTGAACGTTGGTCCAGAAGTCCTGGCGCAGCTCACGGATGGCGGCGATCGCGGCCTGCAGGTCCTCGACGTTGCGGGAGACGCCCGCGCCGCGGTAGAGGATCTCGCCGAGCTTGATGTGGTAGTGCTCGGCTCCGTGCGGGTTCGGGCCCCTGACGTTCATCAGGCGGTCAATCCGGGCCTGGGCGCGGTTGAGGGCCTCGACGGCCTCCGGCGCGTCGGCCGGCAGCAGCGGCTCACCCAGGTGGTTGGCCAGGTAGTTCGGCACGGTGAACGGCAGGGTGAACCAGCCGTCGACGGACGCGGACAGCAGCGAGTTGGCGCCCAGGCGGTTCGCGCCGTGGTAGGTCCAGGAGGCCTCACCGGCGGCGAAGAGGCCGTCGAGGGAGGTCATCTCGTTGAAATCGGTCCACAGGCCGCCCATGGTGAAGTGGACGGTCGGGGCGATGCGCATCGGGCCGTCGTGCGGGTCCTCGCCGATGGCCTCCTCGTACATCTTGAAGAGGTTGGAGTAGCGGGAGTCGATCACGTCGACGCCGAGGCGCTCGAAGGCGTCCCGGAAGTCCAGGTACACCGAGTTCTTCAGCGGGCCGATGCCGTAGCCGGCGTTGATCTGCTGGGAGATCGCACGGGAGGCGACGTCACGCGGGACCAGGTTGCCGAAGGCCGGGTAGCGGCGCTCCAGGAAGTAGTCGCGCTCCTCCTCCGGAATGGTGTTCGGGTCGCGGTCGTCGCCCGGCTCCTTCGGGGACCAGATGCGGCCGTCGTTACGCAGCGACTCCGACATGAGGATGGTCTTCGACTGCCAGGAGGCGTTGATCGGCAGGCCCGTCGGGTGGAACTGGATGAACGACGGGGACGCGAAGTACGCGCCCTGCTCGTAGGCACGCATGAGGGCGCCCGCGTTGGAGTTCTTGGCCAGGGTCGACATCTCGTAGACGTTGCCGTAGCCGCCGGTGGCCAGGATGACCGCGTGGGCGGTGTGCGCCTCGAGCTCACCGGTGATGAGGTTACGGGTGACGATGCCGGTGGCGCGACGCTTGCCGTCCTTCTCGGAGACGATGAGATCCAGCATGTCGGCATGCGTGAAGATCTCGACGTTGCCCAGGTGGATCTGGCGCTGCAGCGCGGACGCGGTCGACAGCTGCAGCTGCTGACCCGTCTGGCCACGGGTGTAGTAGGTGCGCGAGACCTGGACGCCACCGAAGGAACGGGTGGCCAGGGTGCCGCCGTACTCACGGGCGAAGGGGGCGCCGATGGCGTTCATGTGGTCGATGACGCGGGCCGACTCGATGGCCAGACGCCAGCAGTCGGACTCGCGGCCACGGTAGTCGCCACCCTTGACGGTGTCCTTGACGTGACGGTAGGCGCTGTCGTTGTCGACCTTCTTGCCGCGGGCGGAGTTGACGCCGCCCTGGGCCGCGATGGAGTGCGCACGGCGCGGGGCGTCGTGGTAGGTGTAGACCTTCACGTTGTAGCCGAGCTCACCGAGGGCGGCGGCGGCCGCGCCGCCGGACAGGCCGGTGCCGACGACGATGACGGTGAACTTGCGGCGGTTCAGCGGGGAGACCAGGTTCATGTGGTCCTTCTGGTAGTCCCACATGTCGCGCATCGGGACGCCCTTGGGCTCCGCGTTATCGAGGACGGTGCCGACCGAGACACCCGCGACGGACGAGTTCGGCGCGGTGAACTGCGGCTGCTCAGCCGGTGCAGAATTTGCGATGTTGCTCATGGATGAAATTTCCTATCTGACCTAGCTGACCCAGCCGAAGAGGACGGACAGGGGCATGATGATGTTGCCTGCAACCACGATCAGCGGCACCAGTGCTGCGAGCCAGCTGAAGACCACGCGCCACCGGCGACCGGTGATGCCCAGGTCGGAAGCGGCCAGCTTGATGCCGTGGAACAGGTGGAGGAACAGCGCCAGGTTGGCGATGACGTAGAGCAGGACGACCGGCCAGCGGGAGAAGGTCGCAATCATGTTCGCGTGGACGGCACCGTGCTCGAAGGTCTCCGGTGCGGCCGGCGACAGACCGAGGGTCAGGTCAGCCAGGTGGAAGAGGAGGAAGAGCAGGATGATGACGCCGGTGACGATCATCGAGCGGGTGGCCGCGGAGTCCATGCCACCCATGAGGTTGGTGCGGCGGAACTTGCCGCGGGACTTGCCGGAGCGGGAGATCAGGGTGATCGCGCCGTGGATATGGGCCACGAGGGCGACCAGCAGAACGATGCGGATGACCCACAGGATGGACTCGTAGGGGAAGAGCGGGGCGCCCATGGTGCGCAGGAACGCACCGTACTCATCGAGGGCGGCGACGCCGTCGTGTGCGGGCATGTAGAGCTTCAGGTTGCCGGCCATGTGGCCGATGACGAAGAGAGCGAAAATAAGACCCGTAACCGCCATGACGAGCTTGATTGCCCAGGACGGATATCCCGGCTTGTCGCGCAGCGGTCGTTCGGTGATTTTGCCGTGACGTAGGGATTCACGGTCTGCGTTAGTAACAGTCATGACACCTCCAGTGTTCCGCATTACTCTACGACGAATTTCTCCGGAACCTCCACCGAAACTGCCGGTCAGGCCCGGGCACAGGCATGTTTTTCACAGAATCACCTCGGAGCGCTCTACTTAGGTTCCCCTAAGCGGTGGCCTTCTTTTCGCACGTCCGCAGAAATTGTGAACATTACTGTTTCCTTATAACCGGGCCCGTTTCGATGGGTTGTGATGTTGCCCACCAGCACGGCAAACGCCCCTCGAGGCCACCCCAATGGGTATCAACCCAAAGATTGAGTTCACACATTCCCCGGAACGGTCACAACCGGTACGCCTGTCCCACTGCCCGCGCCCCATTGACCTTGGATTTTGCCCTCAATCACTGTCCCACACCCTCATTCGCTGGATGAAGTCCTCGTCATGGAGGGTGCCCTCCCGCTCGGCCTCCTCAATTCGTTCGGCCACCGCCCGGCGGCGTTCGTACTCGCGCACGGTGTAGATCGCAGATCGAATCTCCACCGATCGATCGAAGTTGGAGCCGATCGCACCGGCGAAAGTCCCCAGCGCGGCGGAGAGCCACCCGATCCGCACGTAGGAGGCCCAGCTGGCCGGTTCCTCAAGTTCTGCTTTCAGGTAATCCCCAGGGACCACCACCACGGAGAGAAGCGCCATGCCCGCCGCCGCCACCACAAACATCAGCAGCACCGTCAACACGATCGTCAGCAGCGTGACGATGTTGTCGATGTTCTCCCGCCAGCGGGACTGCTGTGTGCCCCGGCGCACCCACAGGCGGTTGCGCACGATGAGCCAGGCGGAGAAGACGGTCACCGCCATCACGGACAGCACGGCCAGCCGCCACGCCCCCATCGCCTCCGAGAGGTTCCAGATCGAGCCGTAGAACACGCCGAAGCCCCCGGTGGCCGCCATGGCCGCGAGAGATCCGGCCATCGCGGGCAGGATACTTCCCGGCTGATTCGCCCGGACCATGCCGCCGATGAGGCTGAGGCTGCGTCCTGGCCGGTCAAGCACCCGCGACGAGGCCGAGGAATCGCCCGGCTCGGCCACCTCCACCCCGTGGACCGGGCCCCCACCGGTGAGCAGGGACCTCAGTTCCTTGCCCAGGCGGCGCCGGCCCAGCACAGCACCGAAGGCCGGGGTGCTGAGAAGGACATCGTTGCCGTCCGTGGACGTCTGGCTCACCACCGGCCGGCGCCGGGTGGTCAGTGGCAGGTCGGTGACGTAGATGAGCCGGTCCCAGTCACGGGCCGTGCGCATGCTCGGACCGTAACGCTCGAGCTGCACCTCCCCCTCCTCCGTCATGGGGAGGGTGCCGGTGACCATGTCGACGTTGACGCCCTTCAGGGCGTCGTCGTCCTCAAGGCCCTGAAGCACCCGGGCGACGTCTGCGGCCGGTTGCCCGCGATCCGCCACAATTCCGATTCGCACGGTGCCAGCCTCCTGAACATGGGTGGGGAAACGACGGCGGCCGGAAGGACCAGGCGATGGTCCTCCCGGCCGCGTTCAAACGTTCACGCCCGACTCTACGTGCCTAGAAGTTGATCATGTGGCCGTCGATGCCGTGGGCCGCTTCCTTCATCGCCTCCGACATGGTCGGGTGGATGTGGACGTTGCGGGAGATCTCGCCGGCGGTGAGGTCGAAGCGCTGCGCGAGGGTCAGCTGCGGGGTCATGTCGGAGACGCCCTCGCCGATCATGTGTGCGCCGACCAGTTCGCCGTATTCCTCGTCCGCGATGATCTTGACGAAGCCCTCGGTGGCGTTGGCGCCGACGGCCTTGCCGTTGGCGGAGAACGGGAAGGAGGAGACCTTGAACTTCTTCTCCGGCCACTTCTCCTTGGCGGCCTCGAGGGTGTAGCCGAAGGAGGCGACCTGCGGGTTGCAGAAGGTCGCGCGCGGCATCATCATGTAGTCGCCCAGCGGCTGGGTCTCGGCGCCGGCGATGACCTCGGCGGCGACGACGCCCATGGCCTCGGCGACGTGGGCCAGCTGCAGCTTGGCGGTGACGTCACCGATGGCGTAGATGTGATCGACGTTGGTGCGCATGTAGTCGTCGATGGCGATGGCGCCACGCTCGGTGAGCTCGACGCCGGTGTTCTCCAGGCCGTAGCCCTCGGTGCGCGGGCGGAAGCCGACGGAGACGAGGACGCGATCAACGGTGATGGTCTCGGTCTTGTCCGAGCCCTTCTTCTGGTAGTCGACCTCGACGGAGGAGCCGTTGTCGCGGACGGCGGTCGTGGCGTGGCCGGCGAGGACCTTGACGCCCAGCTTCTTGTAGACCCTGGCGATGGTCTTGGAGATCTCCGAATCCTCGTTCGGCAGCACACGGTCCATGAACTCGATGACGGTGACGTCGACGCCGTAGGCGTTGAGGACGTAGGCGAACTCCATGCCGATGGCGCCGCCACCGACGATGACCATCTTTTCCGGGGCCTTCGGGTTGAGGATCTGCTCCTCGTAGGACACGACGTTCTCGGAGAACTCGACGCCGCGCAGGGAGTTGACGACGGAGCCGGTGGCGATGATGACGTCGTCGAAGGTGACGGTCTTGCCCTGGTCATCGCCCTCGGTGATCTCGATGGTCTTGGCGTCCTTGAAGGAGCCCAGGCCGTTGATCTCGGTGATGTTGTTCTTCTTCATCAGGTAGTGGATGCCGCCGACGATCTTGTCGGAGACCTGGCGGGAGCGCTTGTGGGCGTCCCCGTACTCGAAGGTGACGTCACCCTTGATGCCGAAGACCTTCTTCTCGTGGTTGAAGATGTTGGCGACTTCTGCGTTCTTGATCAGGGACTTGGAGGGGATGCAGCCCACGTTCAGGCAGACGCCGCCCCAGTACTGCTTCTCGATGACCGCGACCTTCTTGCCCAGCTGGGCCGCGCGGATGGCGGCGACGTAGCCACCGGGGCCCGCGCCGAGTACTACAACGTCATAATGTTCATTAGCCATGGCCCAAGGATACGGCGTGCGCCCCGGAACGTCGCAAGAAAGAGGGTATCTACCCCCCGGAAGCTTATTGACGCGGGCCACAGGGCACGACGACGCCCGATCCCCCACCTTTGTGGGGTGGGGGATCGGGCGTCGTCACCCAGACTCCTAGAAGAAGCCCAGGCTCAGGGCGATCTGGGAGGAGGTGGAGGAGCCGAGGTGCAGGGCGGCACCGAGAATCTCGTTGATCTGAAGCTGAATCTGCTCGACAATGGACATGCGCGTTGCCTTTCGCTGGGTGGAGGATTGCTCCCTGAGTTCATCCCGGAAGGGCCGGCGATCGTTACATTCCGGCCCTGGGGACCTCAGGAAATTCTGGCAACATTATGACACGATTCTCACTTGCTCACCACTGGCAACGCCGGTATTTTCCCCACGATGCGCGTCCGATGGTGCGCAGCGCCTGAAAACATGCCAAGATTCGAGCCAAGGTTTAATTCCGAGCGTTTGCTAACGATTGTTACAGGTGCCCCGATACAAGCTTTGACGCACCCCGGCCTCTCCCCCACGGTCACGGTGAAAGTAAAGCGGAAGAGAGACAGATGAAACTGCTTCGTAAGCTGGCTGCCCCGGCGGCTATCGCAATTGCCCTCGGCGCCGGAATGTCCGGCGTCGCAGCCCCGGTCGCCGGCGCGGCCGACGTCACCCCGGCACAGGTCGCCGGCGACGTCGCGCAGTCCACGATCTCGGAGTTCACCCAGCCCTCGGACCGCACGTGGGTCAAAATCGCGGACCAGAACGCGGACCGCGTCCTGAAGCTGAAGGCCTACTCCCCGTCCATGGGCCGTGACATTCCGCTCGCCGTCATCCCGGCGACCGACCCGCAGGGCAGGCGCGTCGCCGACGCCCCGACGATCTACCTGCTCAACGGCGCCGGCGGCGCCGAGCAGAACAACGACTGGTTCACCCTGAACCCGAGCACGGCCGATCACGAGGGCACCATCGACTTCTACTCGGGCAAGGGCGTCAACGTCGTCATTCCGATGGCCGGCGCCTTCTCCTACTACATGGACTGGCTCGGCACCCCGAACTCCGGCTACCTGACCGGCCCGCAGAAGTGGGAGACCTTCCTGACCAAGGAGCTGCCGGGTCCGATCGAGAACTACCTCGACGCCGGTAACCAGCGCGGCATCATCGGCTTCTCCATGTCGGCGACCTCCGCCCTGCTGTTCGCCGCCCACAACACCGGCTTCTACGACGCCGCGGGCGCGTTCTCGGGCTGCTACTCCACCTCCACCCCGATCACCTACGGCTTCACCGGCCTGACCCTGGATCGCGGCGGCAGCAACCCGCAGACCATGCTCGGCCCCCTGGGCGGCAGCCACAACCTGTACAACGACGCCCTCGTCAACGCCGCCGGTCTGCGCGGCACCGAGATGTACATCTCCAACGGCTCCGGCCTCGCCGGCGAGACCGACATGGCCGGTTACTACACCGCTCGTGGCGTCGACCCGGCCATCGCCTCCGCCAACGCCGCCGTCCTGCAGTTCGAGGGCGGCATCATCGAGGCGGCCTCCAACGGCTGCACCCACGACATGAAGGCAAAGCTGGACTCCCTCGGCATCCCGGCCGACTGGAACTTCCGTAACACGGGCACCCACTCCTGGCCCTCCTGGCGGGACGATCTGCAGCTGTCCTGGCCGACCTTCGAGCGCGCCTTCTTCGGCTAAACCGCCCGGCCCCCGGCCCCCGGCCCCGGTGACGCGTCAGCGCGTCCCCGGGGTCTTCTCGTGCGCGGCACCGGCCCGGCGGCGTCAAGGACCTCGACCGGCCCCTCCGTCTTTCAGGGGATGCACCCCGCCCGGGAGCGAGTAGCATTTCCGCTCGTGAGTAATTCCCCCGGCGTGGCGAGGCGAGCCCGCCTCGCCCTTCAGGCCAGCCCCTCGCGGGTCACGGTCGCAGGCTTCGCCGTCGCCGTCGTCGTGGGCACGCTGGTGCTGATGCTGCCCGCCTCCTCCGCGGACGGTACATCCACCGACGCCTTGGCTGCGGCCTTCACCACTGTCTCCGCGCTATGCGTGACCGGGCTCATCGTGGTGGACACCGCCACGCACTGGTCGATTCTCGGGCAGGCCGTCATCGTCGGGCTGATCCAGGTCGGCGGCTTCGGCGTCATGACCCTGGCCTCGGTGCTCGCCCGGTTGCTCGCTCTGCGCATGGGCCTGCGCGAGCGCATCACCGTGGCCTCCATGACGCGCAGCGACGGCATGGGGTCTTTGGGGCAGACGCTGCTGCGCATCGCGGGCTGGACCCTGCTCATCGAGGCCCTCACCGCGCTGTGGCTGGCGATGTGGTTCCAGCTCCAGTACGACTACTCCCCGGCGCGTGCGCTGTGGCACGGGGTTTTCCACGCGGTCAGTGCGTTCAACAACGCGGGCTTCGCGCTCTATTCGCTCAGCCTGATGGACTTCGCCTCCGACTGGGGCGTCCTGCTGCCGATCTGCGGGGCGGTCATCCTCGGCGGTCTGGGCTTCCCGGTGATCGTGGACCTGGCCCGCACCTACCGGCTGCCGCGGAAGTGGGCCCTCAACACCAGGCTCGTCCTGCTCGGCACGGCGGGCCTGCTCGGCGTCGGCACCCTGCTGCTGCTGGTCAACGAATGGCGCAACCCCGCCACGCTCGGCCCCCTGAGCGTCGGGGACAAGATCCTCAACGCCTTCGCGCAGTCGGCCTTCACCCGCACCGCCGGCTTCAATTCCGTCGACATCGCCCAGCTCAACGAGGGCTCCTGGTTCCTCATGGACATCCTCATGATCATCGGCACCGGCCCCGCCGGCACCGGTGGCGGCCTGAAGATCACCACGGTGCTGGTCCTGGTGCTGGTGGCGCGCTCCGCCTACCTCAACCGCACCGACGTCGCCGCCTTCGGCCGCCGCATCCCCTCGGCGGTGCAGCGCGAGGCCATCGCCGTCGTCACCCTCGGCGCAGGCGTCGTCCTCCTCGCCACCGGCGTCGTCCTGGCGCTGTCCCCCTTCGACCTGGGGATCGTGCTCTACGAGGTGGTCAGCGCCTTCGCCACGGTCGGACTGTCCACCGGCATCACCGCCGCCCTGCCCCCGGCCGCCCAACTGACCCTCATGGCCTGCATGTTCATCGGGCGCCTCGGCCCCATCACCCTCGCCAACTCCCTGGCGCGCCGCCAACCCACCCGCCAGTACGAATTCCCCACCGAAAGGCCGATCATTGGCTAACTTCCTGCACCGCGACATCCGCTCGGGCACCACCCCGGACGCCATCGCCGTCCTCGGGCTCGGCCGCTTCGGCTCCGCCGTCGCCCTCGAGCTGGAGTCCATGGGCGTGCCCGTCCTCGGCGTCGACCTCGACCACGCACCCGTCCAGGCGCACGCCGACCTGCTGACGAAGGTGGTCGTCGCCGACGTCTCCAACGAGACCGCCTTCGAGCAGCTCGGCATCGCCGACTTCGACCGCGTCATCGTCGCGATCAGCAAATTGGACGCCTCCGTGCTCACGGCGTCGCTGGCCCTGTCCGCCGGGGTGCCGCACGTGTGGGCGAAGGCGTCGACAAGCGCGCACGGCAAAATCCTCACCCAGCTCGGCGTCCATCACGTCGTCTTTCCCGACGCCGACACCGGCAAGCGCACCGCGCACGTCATCGGCGGAAACCTCCTCGACTACCAGGCCTACTCCGAGGACTTCGTCATCCTCGTCGCGCACGCGCCGGCCCCGCTGCTCGGCAAACCGCTCACGGACGCCCTCACCAGTCAGCTCCACGTCGTCGCCCTGAAGAACCCGGGCGGTCGCTGGCATCATGCCAGCGGCCACGAAATCCCCCATGAAGGCGACATCATCATGGTCACCGGCCCGGCGGACGCCGCCGAGCGCTTCACCCGACTCCAGTAGGCTCATCAGATTATGAGCCGCCACACGATCAACCCCGAACTGCTGGTGCCCGTCGAAGGCGAGGAGGCGCTCGCCTGGGCCGTCGACTGGTCCGAGAACACCGAAGCCGCCTACCCGCGCGCCGAGCTGCGCGAACGCATCCGCGCCGCCCTCGACACCGACGCGCGCATCCCCTATGTCACCCGGCGCGGCGAGCACCTCTACAACTTCTGGCGCGACGCCTCGCACGTCCGGGGCGTGTGGCGCCGCACCACCCTCGACTCCTACCTCAGCGAGGATCCCGAGTGGGAAGTGCTCGTCGACGTCGACGCCCTGGCCCGCGAGGAGGACGAGGACTGGGTCTGGAAGGGCGCGCACGTGCTCGTTCCGGCCAACGACCGGGCGCTGCTGCGCCTCTCGCGCGGCGGCGCCGACGCCACCGTCGTGCGCGAGTTCTCCCTCAACTCCCGTTCCTTCATCGAGGGGGGCTTCACCCTGCCCGAGGCCAAGTCCGACGTCTCCTGGGTCGACGAGGACACCCTGCTGGTCGGCACCGACTTCGGCGAGGGCTCGCTGACCACCTCCGGCTACCCCGCCCAGGTCCGCCTGTGGCGCCGCGGCGACGCCATCGCCGACGCCGAGGTCTACGCGACCTGCTCCCCCGACGACGTCCTCATCGGCGCCTGGTCCGAACCCCTCACCGGCCGCATCACCGTCACCCGGGCGATGGACTTCTACTCCTCCCGCGTGGCCGTGAGCACCGACGCCGGCCTCCAGGTCCTCGAGCTTCCCGAGGACTGCGAATCCGTCATCCACCAGCAGTTCCTGCTCATTCATCCGCGGACCGCGGTGCACGGCGTCCCCGCCGGCGGCCTTGGCGTCATGCTGCTGGAGGACTTCCTCGCCGGCAGCCGTGACTTCATGCTCGTCTTCCAGCCCACGGCGCACACCTCACTGCGCTCGATGGCGTTCACGGAGAACTACCTCGTGCTGACGGTGCTCGACGACGTCGCCACCGCCGTCTCCCTGGTCCCGCTCTCCTTCAGCGCCGGGGTCATCGACCTCGAACTGCCGGCGGCCGCCACCGCCTCCGTCGTCGCCACCTCGCACCTCGACGGTGACGAGATCTGGCTCTCCGTCTCCTCCCCGACCACCCCGCCGACCCTCTACCGCTGGGCCCCGGCCGAGGGCGCGGCGGAACTGCGCGTCGCCAAACAGACGCCCGCGCTTTTCGACGCCGAGGGACTCGAAACCCGCCAGCACTGGGCCACCTCCGCCGACGGCACCGAGATCCCGTACTTCATCACCGGCGACTTCTCCCTCGGGGCTCGCCCCACCCTGTGTGGCGGTTACGGCGGCTTCGAGGTCTCCCTGACCCCGGGGTACTCACCCGTGCAGGGCCTGGCCTGGCTTGAGGGCGGCCGCCACTACGTCCAGCCCAACCTCCGCGGCGGCGGCGAATTCGGCCCCGAATGGCACTCCCAGGTGGTCAAGACCAACCGGCACAAGGTGTGGGAGGACCACGAGGCCGTGCTCCGGGACGTCGTCGAGCGCGGTTACTGCACCCCGGACCAGCTGGGCATCCGCGGCGGCTCCAACGGTGGCCTGCTCACCGCCGGCGCCCTGAACCGGTACCCCTCGGCTTTCGGCGCCTCGGTGGTCCAGGTGCCGCTGACCGACATGCTGCGCTACCACGAGTGGCTCGCCGGCGCGTCGTGGATGGCGGAGTACGGCGACCCGCGCGTCGACGAGGAGCGCCGGGCCCTGGAATCCTGGTCCCCGCTCCACAACGTCTCCGCCACGGTGCCCTACCCGCCGGCGCTGGTGACCTCCTCCACCCGCGACGACCGCGTCCACCCCGCCCACGCACGACTCTTCGCCAGGGCGCTGGCCGAGGCCGGTCAGCCGGTGGACTACTTCGAGAACACCGGCGGCGGCCACGCCGGCGCCTCCGACAACGACCAGGTCGCCCGGGTGGAATCGCTCATCTACTCCTGGCTGGTCGAGAAACTGGGGTAGGTGTGGGGCGGGGACCACGCGGCGTCGACAAGCGAAGGGCCTAGTAGCATTGGCGAAATCATGACTCTTCGCCTGCGCACCACGCCAGTCCCCGGTACGCGTGACGCGTACACCGGGATTGATTTCAACCTCGGGTTCCACGCCCGCCATTACCATCTTGATCTGACGTACCGGGTGATGCCGAACCGGCTCGACGGCACCGCGACCATTGACGTGGTGACGTGGAAGGACCTCGGAGTGATGACGCTGGATCTGATGAACAACCTCAGCGTCCGGCGGGTCACGGCCGTGGGCGCGGGCGGCCGCTCCATCAAGGTCACCCGTTTCAAGCACAGCGACAACAAGCTGCGCATCACCTTCTCCGAACCGCTGCGCGCCGACACGGAGTTCCAGCTGGTCATCCGCTACGGCGGCAACCCGCGCGGGCGCCGCACGACCTGGGGGGACATCGGCTGGGAGGAGCTGGAGTCCGGCGCCCTCGTCGCCTCGCAGCCCAACGGCGCACCCAGCTGGTTCCCCTGCGACGACACCCCGGACGAGAAGGCGCTCTACGACATCCGGGTCACCGCCGACAACCCCTTCACGGTGATCAGCAACGGCGAGCTGGTCCACAAGCGGGGCGCCGGCTCCACCACGACCTGGCACTACCGCACCGCACAGCCGCTGGCCTCCTACCTGGTGACGCTGCAGGTCGGCGAGTACACGCGCCTCGAACTGGGCACGCGCACCGACGCCTGGGTCCCCCGCCGCTTCCTCGAGGAGGCGCGCGAGGCCTTCCGCGACCAGGAGGAGATGCTCGAGGTCTACGAGAACATCTTCGGCCCCTACCCCTTCCCCCGCTACACGGTGGTGATGACGGAGGATGAGCTGGAGATTCCGCTGGAGGCCCAGGGCCTGTCGATCTTCGGCTCCAACATGGTCACGCCGGAGTGGGAGCGCCTGGTCGCGCACGAACTCTCGCACCAGTGGTTCGGCAACTCGCTGGGCCTGGCGCAGTGGGACGACATCTGGCTCAACGAGGGCTTCGCCTGCTACTGCGAGTGGCTGTGGTTCGAGCACAAGGGCCACCCGGCGGCGGATTCGGCCCTGGAGCACTACCAGGATTTGGCGATGAAGCCGCAGGATCTCGTCATCGGCGATCCCGGCGCGCAGGACATGTTCGACGACCGCGTCTACAAGCGGGGTGCGCTGACGGTGCACGCGCTGCGCGTCCTGCTTGGTGACGCCGCGTTCTTCGAGGCTCTCCGCGCCTACGTTTCTTTTGGGCGCCATTCAATCGTCGAGCCGGTTGACCTGCGTACCCAGCTCTACCGCGTCGGAAACCAGGAGCAGATCGACGAACTTCTCGACGCCTGGTTGTGGTCCCCCGCCCTGCCGGAGTTCCCCCGGTGAAGTACCTGGGCCTGGCGACGATCTTCGCCGCGCTGTCCGGCTTCCTCGTCCTCATCGTCGCAGGCTGGACGCTCGGCGAATCGGGCTACGCGCAGTTCCAGGCCTACTGGGGCCTGTTCTTCGCGCTGACCGGGCTCATCGACGGCATCACGCACGAAACCACCCGCGGCGCCGCGGCAGTTCGCGAAGGCGCCGTCGCCCGGGACGCCCGCCCCTGGCGGGCCGGCTTCGGCCTGTCACTGGTGGTGGCGCTGGTGGTGGCTGCGACTTCGCCGGCGTGGATGGGCCTGCTTGTCGACGAGCCCCGTTCCGCCACCGCCCTGATGACCGTCGGCCTCCTCTCCTACACGTTCCAGGCCGTCCTCTCCGGCGTCCTCTCCGGGGCCGGGCTATGGGGCCGCTACTCCGCCCTGGTCGCGCTGGATTCCGGCGTCCGTCTGGCGCTGACGCTGGTGGCGTGGCTGCTGGGCTGGGGCCTGGTCGGGTTCTTCGTCATCACCGCGATCGGCGCGGCGTCCTGGCTGGCCGTTCTGCGCCGCGCGGACCTTGCCGTGCGCGTCGACGTCTCCCTGCCGGTGTTCGTCCGCCGGGTGGCCTCCGCCATGGCCGCCTCCGGCTCCTCCGCCGCGCTGATCACCGGCTTCCCGACGCTGCTCCAGGCCACCGCCGCCGACCGGGAGACACTCACCGGCGTCACCGTCGGCGCCGTGATGATGGCGATCTCCTTCACCCGCGCACCGATTCTCGTGCCGGTCCAGCGTTTCCAGACCGCGCTGATCTCCCGCTTCGTGGCTCAGGGTTCCGCCCGGGCGCTGGCCATGCCCATCGGGCTCGTGTTGCTGGTGGGGCTGGCCGGTGCCGGCCTGGCCTGGCTCGTCGGCCCGTGGCTGATGGTCACCGTCCAGCGCGGCAACGAGGATTTCTGGGTCTCCGGCGGCTTCCTGGCCGCGCTCACCTTCGCCTCCGCCTGCGCGGGTTCGCTGATGATCACCGGCGCGGCGGCGCTGGCCCGCGAGCAGCACGGGCTCTACGTCGGCGGCTGGGTCGCCGCCACGCTCGTCGCCTTCCTGTTCCTGCTCATTCCCCTGCCGCTGGAACTCTCCGTCGGCATCGGGCTGATCGTCGGCCCCCTGGTCGGCGGCGCCGTCCACGCGTTGGCGCTGCGCCGGTAGATTTCGCACACATGTTTGAATAAAAGGATTGCGTCGGCCCCCGGAGCCTTTAGAATGTGAGGCATGGACAATCGGGGGATTGGCGATCTGGTGACACAGATCGATGACGCACTGTCGGGGCTGGCCGAGGTCATGGCCACGCCCGACGCCGTCGCCTTCTCCTCCGAACGCGAACACTTCGAACGCCTGGAAAAGGCGCTGGCCCGCAAGCCGGCCATCGACGCCGCCTTCGCTTATCTCGCCGACCTGCACCAGGCCGGCAGACTCGTCGGCGGGGTCACCACCGCCGACTACCTCGCCGGCAGGCTCGACATCTCCCGCTCCGAGGCCTCCCGGCGCCTGCGCCGCGGCAATGAACTCTTCGCCCCACCGCCGGAGCCTCCCCGGCAGCAACCGGGTGGCGATGAATCGGCGGAGAAGCGGGCCGCCCGTGAAGCCGAGGAAGCCCGTCGCGCCACGGCGGCGGCCGAGGCACGGGAGCGCGCCCGCCGGCGCCAGTCCGTCACCGAGGAGAAGCGCCGCATCATCGACGCCGAATTGCGGCAGGTCACCGAGCATGCACAACCAGGCGTCGACGAGCTCCGCGACCTGGCGTTGGCGGCGTCCGCCTCCCGCTCCCCGGAGGATCTGCGGCGCTGGCTGCGCGACCAGATCCGCTCCGCCAACTCCCGCCGACGCACCCCGGGCGGGGGCAGGGATCCGCAGGCCGCCCACAAGAAGAGGTACTTCGCCTTCGGAAAACAGGACGAGCTGGGCGGCGTCCCCTTCTACGGCTACCTCTCCGCGGGGGAGGCCGCCCTCCTGAAATCCCGGTTCTCCGCCAAGGAGATGGACGCGGTCGCCGGCCCCCGGGACCCGGAGGACAAACGCACCCTCGGCCAGCAGCGCGCGGACCACCTGGTCAACCTCGTGGCCAACGCACCCGCCTCCGCGGCCCGCCAGCGTTCCGGCATGGGCTCACTCGTCATTTCGATGACGCTGGACGACATCCTCGGAATGAACCCCGAGTCCGTCTTCCCCACCAACACGGACATCTACCTCAACCCGGCCGACCTGCACCGCCTGGGCGCGGCCATCAGCGACTTCTTCGTCCTCCACGACAGGCAGGGCAAACCCCTCTCGGTGGGCGTCGGGCAGCGCTCGGCCACCCTGGAACAGCGCATCGCCCTCTTCGCCGGGGAACTGGTCTGCACCCACTACGGCTGCGGCAAACCGCTCGACGAATCCGACGCCCACCACATCATCGCCCACTCCGAGGGCGGCCCCACCCATCCCGATAATCTGACCCTCTCCTGCTGGATCCACCACCCCGCCAACAACGACAGGCGGGACGGGGCCAACAACATGGGCCACGCCGAGCGGGACCCGACGTCCGGGCGGGCCGGGTGGCGCGACGCCGGCTCCGACCACCTCAGATTCAACGACGGGGCCGCCGCCGCGCACGCCGCCGGGGCCAAGATCCGGCGCAAGTACCGGGCCACGAGCGACCCGCCCGCCGGTCATGATGACCCCGGCCTCTTCGCCGTATAGTTGGCGCACATGTCCACCATGCTCGTCACCGGCGGGGCCGGGTTTATCGGCGCCAACTTCGTCCGCCTCACCCTCGACCGCAACGCGGCCGACCACGTCATCGTCCTCGACAAACTCACCTACGCCGGCCGGCGCGACAACCTCGCCGGCCTCGACGCTTCGGTGGTGGAGTTTGTCGAGGGCGACGTCGGCGACGCATCGCTGGTTGACTCTCTGGTGGCCCGGGCCGACACCGTGGTCCATTTCGCCGCCGAATCCCACAACGACAACTCCCTGCGCGACCCGTCCCCGTTCATCCGGACCAACATCCTGGGCACCTACACCCTCCTCGAGGCCGTGCGCGCCCACGAAAAGTACCTGCACCACATCTCCACCGACGAGGTCTTCGGCGATCTGACCCCGACCGGACCGCGTTTCACCGAGACCACCGCGTATGCCCCGTCGAGCCCGTACTCGGCGTCGAAGGCCTCCTCCGATCACCTGGTGCGCGCCTGGGTGCGCTCCTTCGGCGTCCATGCGACGATCTCGAACTGCTCCAACAACTACGGCCCCTACCAGCACATCGAGAAGTTCATCCCCCGCCAGATCACCAACATCCTCGATGGGCGCACCCCGAAGCTCTACGGCACCGGCGAGCAGATCCGCGACTGGATCCACGTCGACGACCACAACGACGCGGTGCTGACCATCCTTGACCGCGGCCGGTCCGGCGAGACCTACAACATCGGCTCCGACGGGGAGGCCACCAACAAGACCGTCATCGAGCTGATCTGCGATCTCATGGGCGCGCCCGGCTACGAGCACGTCGCCGACCGGCCCGGCCACGACCAGCGCTACGCGATGGACGCGGGCAAACTGCGCACCGAGCTGGGCTGGCGCCCGCGCTACACCACCGGCCTGGCCGACGGCCTGGCCCGGACGATTCAGTGGTACCGGGACAATGAGACGTGGTGGCGCCCGATCAAGGACAGGGTCGAGGCCGGTTACGCGACGAGGGGACAGTAGAACATGATTGAGGGACTCAAGATCATCGACCTGGCCGTCCATGAGGACGGTCGCGGCTGGTTCAAGGAGAACTGGCGGGCGGACTGGCTGGATTTCCGCCCTGTGCAGCAGAACGTCTCCTTCAACGCGGCGCGGGGCACGACCCGGGGCCTGCACGCCGAGCCCTGGGACAAGCTGGTCTCGGTGGCCCACGGCCGGGTCTTCGGCGCCTGGCACGACCTGCGGGAGGGCTCGGCCACCTTCGGTGAGACCGTGACCCACGAGTTCGGGCCGGAGTCGGCGGTGTTCGTGCCGCGGGGGGTGGCCAACGGGTTCCAAGCTCTGGACGATGACACGGTCTACACCTACCTGGTGGGTGATTACTGGTCGGCGCAGGCGCAGTACGCCAACATTTCGCTGAACCTGGTGGACTGGCCGCTGGAGCCGGTCAATGTCTCGGCCAAGGATCTGGCCACCCCGGCGGTGGCGGAGCCGATCTCCCCGCGCAGGGTGCTGGTGACCGGCGCCAACGGCCAGCTGGGCTCGGCGCTGCGCAGGCTCCTGCCTGACGCGGAGTTCTGCACCCACGACGAGTTCGACATCACCGATCCGCCGGCGCGCAACTGGCGCCAGTATGAGGCGATCATCAACACCGCGGCGTACAACGACGTCGATGGTGCGGAGAATGACCGGGCGCGGGCGTGGGCGGTGAATGCGACGGGTCCGGCGAAGCTGGCCCGGATTGCCGCCGACAACGACATCACGCTGGTGCACGTGTCCACCGATTACGTCTTCGACGGGGCGAAGGAGGGGGCGTACACGGAGGAGGATCCGGTCTCGCCGCTGTCCTTCTACGGGGCGGCGAAGGCCGCGGGTGACACCGCGGCGGCGACCGCCCCGAAACACTACGTGGTGCGCACCACCTGGGTCGCCGGCAACGGCGGCAACTTCATCCGCACCATGATGGATCTGGCGGCGCGGGACGTCGAGCCCCGCGTCGTCGACGACCAGCGCGGCCGGCCGACGTTTGCCGAGGACCTGGCCAGGGCCATCGTCCACCTGCTGGAGAAGAAGCCCGAGTACGGCGTCTACAACGTCACCGGCGGCGGCGACGCCGCCGGCCGCGACGAGATCGCCATGGCCACCTTCATCGCCGTCGGCCACGACCCGGCCGAGGTCCACCCCACCCCGTCGGCGGAGTACTACGGTGACGCCCCGCACGCGCCCCGCCCGGCCAACAGCGAACTGTCCCTGGACAAGATCACCGCGACCGGGTTCACCCCGCAGAATTGGCGCGTCGGGCTCGCGCTGTACGTGGCCCTGACCCCCTAGACTCAGCGGACATGAGAGGCATCATCCTGGCCGGTGGGTCCGGCACCCGTTTGTACCCCATCACGCAGGCGATTTCGAAGCAGCTGATGCCGATCTACGACAAGCCGATGATCTACTACCCGCTGTCCACGCTGATTCAGGCGGGCATCCGGGAGATCCTCATCATCACCACCCCGGAGGATCAGCCGAATTTTCGACGCCTGCTCGGTGACGGCTCCCACCTGGGCGTCATGATCGACTACGCGGTACAGCCCCGACCGGAGGGGTTGGCACAGTCCTTCCTCATCGGCGAGGAGTTCATCGGCGAGGAGGACGTGGCTCTGGTCCTGGGCGACAACATCTTCGACGGCCACGGTTTTTCCACCGCGCTGCAGACCTGCCGGGACCCGGAGGGCGGCATCGTCTTCGCCTACGAGGTCTCGGATCCGGAGCGCTACGGCGTCGTCGAGTTCGACCCAGAGACAGATCGGGCGGTGTCCATCGAGGAGAAGCCGACGCACCCGAAGTCGAACCACGCGGTGGTGGGCCTGTACTTCTACGACAACAGCGTGGTGGAGATCGCGAAGCAGATCACGCCGAGCGCGCGGGGCGAGCTGGAGATCACCGCGGTCAACGAGGCCTACCTGCGCCAGGGACGGTTGCAGGTGCGGCGGATGCTGCGCGGTGACGTGTGGCTGGACACCGGGACGGTGGATTCCATGTCGGAGGCCGCGGCATATGTCGAGGTGCTGCAGAAACGTACTGGCCAGATGATCGGCTCCCCCGAGATCGCGGCCTACGAGGCCGGGTTCATCGACGCCGACGCCCTTCGGTCCCTCGCCGGCCCTCTGACGAAATCCGGATACGGGCAGTACCTTGAAGACGTACTGTCGCTATGAGATGGGACACATCCGAAGGCAGTATGGGTCCCTGCTGACAGTTTTTCATTGACGCTCTTTGATATGACCATTAAGGTGGATGGCATGAGCACCGTACCTGAACTCACCCGCGAAGAAGTCCAGCAGATCGACGCCTGGTGGCGCGCCAACAACTACCTCACCGTCGGCCAGATTTACCTCAAGTCCAACCCCCTGCTTGAGCGCCCGCTGACCGCCGACGACATCAAGCCGCGACTCCTCGGGCACTGGGGCACCTCCCCCGGCCTCGCCTTCATCTACGCCCACCTGAACCGCCTGATCAAGCACACCGACCAGGACGTCATCTACATCACGGGCCCGGGCCACGGCGGCCCGGCGCTGGTCTCCGCCTCCTACCTGGAGGGCTCCTACACCGAGTGCTTCCCGCGCATCACCGAGGACACCGACGGCCTGGCCAAGCTCTTCCGCCAGTTCTCCGCACCGGGCGGCATCCCCTCCCACGCCTCGGTCACCACGCCGGGCTCCATCCACGAGGGCGGCGAGCTGGGTTACGCCCTCTCCCACGCCTTCGGCGCGGCATTCGACAACCCGGATCTGATCGTCGCCTCCGTCGTCGGTGACGGCGAGGCCGAGACCGGCCCCCTCGAAGGCTCCTGGAAGTCCGTGTCCTTCCTCAACCCGGAACACGACGGCGCCGTCCTGCCCATCCTCCACCTCAACGGCGGCAAGATCGCCTCCCCGACCGTGCTCTCGCGCAAGGACCCGGAGGAGGTCCAGGCCCTGCTCGAGGGCCACGGCTACGAGGTCATCTGGGTCGAGGGCGAGGATCTGCCGTGGATGCACGAGCGCTTCGCCACCGCCCTGTCCTACGCCTACGGCCGGATCCGCGCCATCCAGGCCGAGGCCCGCTCCGGCGCCTGGGACGGCGAGCGCCCCGTATGGCCGATGATCGTCCTACGCACCCCCAAGGGCTGGACCGGCCCGCACACCGTCAACCACAAGATCTACGAGGGCACCTGGCGTTCCCACCAGGTTCCGCTGGACGGCATGAAGGAGGACGAGAAGCAGCTGCGCCTGCTCGAGGAATGGATGCGCTCCTACCGTCCGGAGGAGCTGTTCAACTCCGACGGCACCCTGACCGACCTGGTCAAGGCCAACAACCCGGAGGGCGCTCTCCGCATGTCGGCTAACCCGCACGCCAACGGCGGGCTGCTGACAAAGGAGCTCAAGCTTCGCGACCTGAAGAACTATGAGCGCGAGGTCACCGACGAGACCCGGGGACGGGTCAAGGCCGAATCCACCCGCACCCTGGGCGAGATCATGCGCGACGCCTACGAGGACAACCCGGACAACTTCCGCCTCTTCTGCCCGGACGAGACCAACTCCAACCGCCTGGGCTCGGTCTTCGAGGTCTCCGACCGTGCCTTCATGGAACGCACCGATCTCATCGACGAGAAGCTCTCCCGCAACGGCCGCGTCATGGAGGTGCTCTCTGAGCACAACTCGCACGGCTGGCTCGACGGTTACAACCTCACCGGCCGCCACGGCCTGTACGCCTCCTACGAGGCCTTCGGCATGGTCTCGGCGTCGATGACGATGCAGGCGGGCAAGTGGTTCCAGGAGGCCAACCACCTGGACTGGCGCGCCAAGACCCCCTCGCTCAACATCCTGCTGTCCTCGACCTGCTGGCGCAACGACCACAACGGCTTCTCCCACCAGGCCCCGGAGCTGCTCAACGTCGTGCTCAACATGAACAAGGCGGTCGGACGCATCTACCTGCCCGTCGACGCCAACTCCCTGGCCGTCGTGTCCGAGAAGATCTTCGCCGACAAGAACAAGGTCAACCTGGTCATCCAGGACAAGCAGCCGCAGCTGCAGTACATGTCGCTGGACGAGGCCAAGGACCACGTCGGCCGCGGTTACGGCCGCTGGGACTGGGCCGGCACCGACGGCCTGGGCGAGGAGAAGCCGGACATCGTCATCGCCACCGCCGGTGACGTCGTCACGATGGAGGCCGTCGCCGCCGCCGAGATCGTCAAGAAGACCCTGCCGGACCTGAAGATCCGTTTCGTCAACGTCGTCGACCTGATGACGCTGTACCGCGCGAAGGACCACCCGCACGGCATGAGCGAGTCCGAGTTCACGAAGATGTTCACCGACGACGTCGACGTCGTCTTCGCCTTCCACGGTTACCCGGGCGCCATCCACCAGCTGGTCCATGGCCGTCCGGACGCCGACCGCTTCCGCGCCCGCGGCTTCAAGGAGGAGGGCACCACGACCACCCCGTTCGACATGGTCGTCCGCAACGGCGTGTCCCGCTACCACCTGGTCATGGACATCCTCAACAACGCCCGCAACGTCCCCGCCGGCGGCGTCCAGCTCTACCGCTGGGCCGAGAAGCAGCTCCAGCGCCACGAGGAGTACATCGTCGAGCACCTCGAGGATATGCCGGAGGTCCGCAACTGGCTCCTCGGCGACTTCGAGGCCCCGGATCTGGAGCGCAAGGCGTCCTCCGACTCCCACGTGCAGCGTCCGCCGCTGCCGGAGCGTTAGCGTCGCGACCCCTGACCGGCCGGTCACCGCCGCGCGTCCCGTGATCACGGGGCGCGCGGCGGTTCCCTTCGCTGTCCCGCGCCCGGGCCCCTCCGGGGGAGCACGCCCAGCGTCACCGCGGCACGTGTGAGCAGCGGTGCCGCGCTACAGTAGGCCCATGACCTCCCTAGCCGCGCTGATCACGGTGTATCACCGGATCGACCCCGCAGAACTCACCGAGGCCCTGGACTCCCTGGTCGCCCAGTCACGGCCCGCGGATGAGATTGTCATCGTCGAGGACGGTCCGCTGCCGCCGGAGCTGGCCGCGGTGATCGAGGGATTTGTGAGTGACCGGCCGGAGGCCCGCGTCGTCAAGCTGGCGCGCAATCATGGGGCAGGGCCGGCCTCCCAGGCCGGGCTGGACACGATCCACACGGACTGGCTGGCGCGCCTCGACGCCGACGACGTCGCCCACCCGGAGCGTTTCGAACGGCAGCTGAGCTACGCGGCGGCGCACCCGGAGGTCGACGTGATCGGCACCGCGGTCGCGGAGTTCGACGCCAGCGCCGACGCCCCGGGAAAGGTGCGCGCGCTGCCCGCCACGCACGAGGAGATCGCGCGCTACGCGAAGCTGAACTCCCCGGTCAACAACCCCTCGGTGATGATGCGCTCGGAGGCGGTCGACAAGGTCGGCGGGTACCGCGACGTGCACCACATGGAGGACTACGACCTCTACGCCCGCCTGCTCGCCGGCGGTTACCGCTTCGTCAACCTGCCCGAGGCGCTGACCTTCTTCCGCGTCGACGACGCCCAGTTCGCCCGCCGCACCGGCACCGGCATGTTCGCCGCCGAGCGGGAGATGCAGCGCAACCTCGTCGCCTACGGGCTGATTTCCCGCCCCCGGGCGTGGGCGAACACGGTCATCCGGATGGCGTACCGGGCCCTGCCCAAGGCCCTGATCACGCGAGTCTATTCGCGCCTCTTCCACCGCCAGCGGGTAGATTAAGCCGCTGTGAAGGACTTTTCGGATACGTGGCTGGTGGTGCCCTGCTTCAATGAGGGCTCCGTAATTCAGGACGTGCTCAGCAACGCCCGGCAGACCTTTCCCAACATCGTCGCGGTCAACGACGGCTCCGCGGACGACTCGGCCGAACGCATCCACGCCGCCGGCGCCCACCTGATCAACCACCCGGTGAACCTCGGCCAGGGCGCCGCCATCCAGACCGGTATCGAGTACGCCCGCGAGCAGCCGGGTGCGCAGTATTTCGTCACCTTCGACGCCGATGGCCAGCACCAGGTCAAGGACGTCGTCACCATGATCGAGAGGTTGCGCACGGAGCCTGTGGACATCATCGTCGGCACGCGCTTCGCCAAGGGGCACCAGGAAAACTCCCAGGTCCCGTGGATAAAGCGGCTGGTGCTCAAGACGGTGGTGCTGCTCTCCCCCACCACTCGCCGGCTGGGGCTTTCCGACGCCCACAACGGCCTGCGCGTGTTCAACAAACGGGTCGCCGACGAGATGGACATCCGGATGAACGGCATGTCGCACGCCTCGGAGATCGTCAACAAGATTTCCGAGAAGGGCTGGCGCGTGACCGAGCACCCGGTCGACATCCTCTACACGGAGTACTCCATGAGCAAGGGCCAGTCCCTGATCAACGGCGTCAACATCCTCGCCGACGGCATCGTGGGAAGGAGGCTCAAGTGATTCAGGCGCTGCTGATCATCGCCGCCCTCGCGCTGGCGGCCTATTTCCTCCTGAACCGCCGGAAGGCGCAGGCCAAGGCCTGGGTCAAGATCGGCTTCGTGCTCTTCGTCCTGGCCGCGCTGTGGGCGATCGTCCGGCCGGACGACGTGACCGTGCTGGCCAACTGGCTCGGCGTCGACCGCGGCACCGACCTGCTGCTCTACGTCCTGGTCGTGGCCTTCATGTTCACCACCATGTCGACGTGGATTCGCTTCCGCGAGCAGGAGCTGCGCTACGCGCGCCTGGCTCGGGCGGTGGCCATCCAGAACGCGGTGGCCCCGGACGAGGAACTTCAGGACCGGAAGTAGTCCACGGTGGCTTGCACGCCATCCTCAATGCTGACCTCCGGCTCCCAGCCCAGCACCTTCTTCGCCCGCTCGTAGGACAGTGCGGAACGGGGCAGGTCGCCCAGGCGGGCCGGGGCGTACTCGGGCTCATCTGACGCTCCGGCGGCAGCCGCCACCAGGGAATGCAGCTGACGGTCGCTGGTCTCCACCGAGGTGCCGATGTTGAAGCGCATGCCGCCGCCGACCTCACCGGCCGCCAGCAGAAAGGCCCGGGCCACGTCCGCGACGTAGACGTAGTCGCGGGTGTTGGAACCGTCGCCGAAGACCTTGGTGGGCGCACCCGACAGCAGCGCCTGGGAGAAGATCGCGACGACACCGGCCTCACCGTGGGGGTCCTGGCGCGGACCGTAGACGTTGGCCGGGGCGATGTGGGAGCACTCCAGCCCGTAGAGGTGTCGGAAGGTGTTGAGGTAGATCTCGCCGGCGTACTTGGAGGCGGCGTAGGGGGAATGCGGATCCGGGACGGTGTCCTCGGCCACCGGCAGTTCGGAGGGTTCTCCGTAGATGGAGCCGCCGGAGGAGGTGTGCACGATCTTGCGCACCCCGTTCCGGCGGGCGGCGTCGGCCAGGCGGATGACCGAGAGGATGTTGGTTTCGGCGTCGTGGAGGGGGTCAGCGACGGAGTGTCGGACGTCGATCTGGGCGGCGAGGTTGAACACGACCTCGGGCTTCACCCGGGCCAGCAGCTCGTCGAAGTCGACGTCGAGGACGTCGGCCTCGACGAGCTCGGCCCGCCCATCGAGGTTGTCGCGCTTGCCGTGGGAGAGGTTGTCCACGACGACCACGGAGTGCCCCTGGGAAAGGAGCAGGTCGACGAGGTGTGAACCGATGAACCCGGCGCCGCCGGTGACGAGAGTGCGCATGCTTGTCATGGTAGCAACCCCGAATCATCCCCGGCGGGCGTCTTGGGTAGCATCTGCGGAATGAACCGACGCCATTTCGTGCTCAACGTCATCTGTCCGGATCGCACAGGCATCGTCGCCGAGCTGTCGGGATTCGTTTCCGCGCAGGGAGGCTGGGTCGACGAAGCGGACTTCTTCACCGACGACGCGTCGGGGAAGTTCTTCGCCCGCCTCGCGGTGCGCACGGAGGGGCTGGAGTTCGAGGCCTTCAAGGATGCCTTCGGCCAGTCCGTGGCGGAGGACATGGAGTGGCGGATGACGGATACCGCGGTGGCGAAAAAATCCGTCATCCTGGTGACCAGGGAGGGCCACTGCCTCCACGATCTGCTGGGCCGGGTCCGTTCCGGGGACTACCCGATGGATGTGCAGTGCGTGATCGGCAACCATGAGGATCTGCGGCCGATCGCCGAGGCGTACGTCCTGCCGTTCCACTTCGTGCCTTTCCCGAAGGACGCCGTCGGCAAGCGGGAGGCTTTCGACAAGGTCGCGGCGATTGTCGATCCGATTGAGCCGGACGCGATCGTCCTGGCCAAGTTCATGCAGATCCTGCCGCCGGATCTGTGCGAGAAGTGGGCGGGCCGGGCCATCAACATCCACCACTCGTTCCTGCCGTCCTTCATGGGCGCGCGCCCGTACCACCAGGCGTACACCCGTGGCGTGAAGCAGATCGGCGCGACCTGCCACTACGCCACGACGGATCTCGACGACGGTCCGATCATCGAGCAGGACGTCATCCGGGTCAACCACAAGTACACCCCGGATGACCTGCGCCGCATCGGACGCGACGCCGAGACCCTGGTCCTGGCCCGCGGGCTGCGCTGGCATCTGGAGGACCGCGTCATGGTCTACGGCAACCGCACGGTGATCTTCAACTAGCTAGTAGCCGCGTTTGATCCACTCCTCCAGGTGCGGCGCCTCCTGGCCGACGGTGGTGTGGTCACCGTGGCCGGTGCGCACGACCGTCTCGGCCGGAAGATCCAGGATTGAGGTCTTCAGCGACTCGATGATGGTGTCGAAGGACGCGAAGGAGCGGTCGCCCGTCGCGCCCGGCCCACCCTGGAACAGGGTGTCGCCGGAGAAGAGCTCGCCCGCCTCCGGAACGTAGAAGCAGCTCGAGCCCGGCGAGTGGCCCGGAGTGTTGAGCACCCGCAGCTCGGCGCCGGCGATCTCGAAGACCTGCTGGTCCTTGAGCTCCTCGAAGGCGACGCCCTGGTGGACCATGTCCCAGAGCATTTTGTCGCCCGGGTGCAGGTAGATCGGGGCGTCGAACTTCTCGGAAAGCTCCGGCGCTACGGTCACGTGGTCGTTGTGGCCGTGGGTGGCGAGGATGCCCCGGACCGTGCGCCCGCCGACGGCGTCGATGATCGGCTGGGCCTCGTGGGCGGCGTCGATGATGAACACTTCTGACTCGTCCCCGACGATCCAGATGTTGTTGTCGACGTCCCACTCCCCGCCGTCGAGGGCGAAGGTGCCGGAGGTGACGATGTGGTCAACCTGGAAGGCCATGTCAGAACTCCACCACCGATCGCAGGACCTTGCCGGTCTTCATGGTCTCGAAGGCCTCCTCGACGTCACCGAGGCCGATGCGCTCGGAGACGAACTTGTCCAGCGGGAACTGGCCGTTCTCGAAGAGCTGGGTGTAGGCCGGGAAGTCCCGCTCGGGCAGGCAGTCGCCGTACCAGGCCGGTCGGAGGGAGCCGCCGCGGCCGTAGAAGTCGATGGCGGGCAGGTCGATGCGGTCGCTGAGGTTCGGGACGCCGACCATGACCATGCGGCCGGCGAAATCGCGGGAGTAGAACGCCTGCTGGAAGGTCGGAATGATGCCGACGGCGTCGATGGCGACGTCGGTGCCGAAGCCGTCGGTGAGGTCGCGGACCTTCTCGGCGACCTGCTCGACGCTCAGGCCGGTGGAATCGATGGTGTGGGTCGCCCCGAATTCCTTGGCCCATTCGGTCTTCTTGGCGTCGATGTCGACGGCGATGATCGTGGCGGCGCCGGCGAGCTTCGCACCCGCGACCGCGGCCATGCCCACGCCGCCGAGGCCGAAGACGGCGACGGACTCGCCGAGCTGGATGTCGCCGGTGTTCACGGCTGCACCGAGGCCGGCCATGATGCCGCAGCCGAGCAGACCGACGGCCGCCGGGTCGGCCTCGGGGTTGACCTTGGTGCACTGCCCCTCGTGGACGAGCGTCTTCTCGGCGAAGGAACCGATGCCCAGGGCGGCCTCGAGCTCGGTGCCGTCGGTCAGGGTCATCTTCTTGGACGCGTTGTGGGTGTTGAAGCAGTACTTGGGCTCACCCTTGCGGCAGGCGCGGCACTCGCCGCAGACCGCACGCCAGTTGAGGACGACGAAGTCGCCGACCTTGACGTGGGTAACGTCCTCGCCGACGGTCTCGACCACACCGGCGGACTCATGGCCCAGCAGGTAGGGGTAGTTGTTGCCGATGTCGCCATTCTTGTACGACAGGTCGGTGTGGCAGACGCCGGTGGACAGAACCTTGACGATCACGTCGTTCTTGCCCGGTTCCGGGATGACGATGTCGGTCACCTGGGTCGGCTCGCCCTTGGCGAGCGACACGACACCCTTGACGGTGGTGCTCATTCTTCTCCTTAAGGATCGGTTTCAGCGCCCACCCTAGCTGTTTTCACCTCTTAATGACCCACTATTGAAAACAGCTGCCTTTAGCGCTCGACGAGCGCGAACACCCGCGCCGGGGAGCCGGAGCCCCCGGCGATCTTCAGCGGGCCGGCCACGATGATCGCCCCGGTCACCGGAAGCCGGTCGACGTTCGTCAGCTGCGCCAGCCCCAACTTCGAGTTGCCCAGGAAATGGAAGTGGCAGGGGTACATCGGGTCCTGGCTGTGGCCCTGGCCGGCGTCGGTGCCGACGGTTTCCACGCCGAGGCCGAGCACATCGGTCTCCGCCGCCAGCCACTTCGCGCACTCGGCGCTCATGCCCGGGGTGTGGGAACCGTTCTCGTCCTTGTTCAGGGCCGAGGCCTGCTCGCGGGTGAAGGCCGACCAGCCGGTTCGGTAGATCAACCAGGCGCCGGCCGGGATCTCGCCGTGCTCGGCGATCCAGCCCTGAACGTGGTCGACGGTGAGCAGGAAGTCGGGGTCGGCGGCCACCTCCGCACTGAAATCGAGCACCACCGCCGGGCCGACCAGCCGGTTCACCGGGATCTCACTGACGTCGAGCCCGTCGCGGCCGGAAATCCAGTGCACCGGCGCGTCGATGTGGGTGCCGGTGTGCTCGCCGGTGCGGAAGTTGTTCCAGTACCAGGCGGGTCCGCGGTCGTCGTAGCGGGAGATCTCCTCCAGCCGGAACTGCGCGGTCTGGCCGAACTCCTCCGGCAGTTCCAGGATGGGTGTGGTGCCCTCCAGCGGCTGGGTCAGGTCAATGACCTCGATGGAGCCGGTGGCGAGGGCGTCGGCAAGCTGGGCAAGGATGCTCATGCGCACAGCGTAATTCCTCAGTGGGTCGCGAAGGCCTCCGCAAGCCACCAGGCACCCCCGTCGGAGGCTATGCGCGCGTCGACGACCAACGGCCCCGTGCGCGGCCCGTCGAGCCACTCCTGCACGGCGTCCAGATCCGCGAGCTTCTCGACGACGACCCCTTCCGCCCCGAAACCCCGGGCGACGGCCGCAATGTCGGTGGTCGGGAACGTCACCGCGCCGTAGTCCCCGGCGCCGGTGAAGTGGTGCACCTCGGCCCCGTAGGCGCTGTCGTTGTAGACGATGGCCACCAGCGGGATCCTCTCGCGCACGGCGGTCTCCAGCTCCGCGATCCCCATGAGGAAGCCGCCGTCGCCGGCGCCGAGCACCGGCAGGCGGCCCGGCTGCGCCTTCGCGGCGCCGATCGCGGTGGCCAGGCCCAGGCCGATGGACTGGAAGGCCTGGGTGAAGCAGAAGCCGTTCTCGTCCGGCACGTCGAGGTAGGTGGAGGGGTAGCCCATGAAGTTGCCCGAGTCAACGGACACGACGCGCTCGGCGGGCAGCATCTCGTTGAGCCGCCTGGTCAGGATGCGCGGATCGATGAGGGCACCGGTGGAAACGTCTGCGGTCTCGGCATCCTTCCAGCGCGACTTCGCGGCGATCGCGGCCGCCATGTCCGGGGTGCGCCAGGTGTCCGGGGCGTGGTCAACCAGCTCAGCCAGCACCGATTCTGCGGTGGCGGCGCAGTCGCCGACGATCCCGTGGTCCCATTCGAAGGCGGTCTCATCCAGATCAACCTGAATCACGCGGGCGAACTCGTTCAGCAGCGTCCCCCGGCGGGTGGTCCAGTTGTTCAGGGCGCAGCCCCAACCGACCACGACGTCGGCTTCCGCGATGGTCGCCGCGGTGAAGTCGGAGGAGAAGCCGCCGGAAATGCCGAGGTTATGGTCCTCGCCGACGAAGAGTCCGTGGGCGACGGCCGAGGTCGCCAGCAGCGCCCCCGATTTCTGCCCCAGCGCCCGTAGCTGGGGCCCGGCCTCCCGGGCACCACGCCCGGCGATGAAGAGCGGCCGCCGGGCGCCGCGCAGCAGCTCCGCCAGCGCCTGCGTGTGCCGCTCGCTCGCCCGAGGCCTCTGCCGCGGCGGTATCGGCTGCGGGGAGGCGTAGGCCGTCCCGGCGACCTGCACGTCGATGGGCACGGAGAGCACCACGGTGCGGCGGTCGTTGACGGCGGTGCGCACCGCCCGGCGCGTGTCCGCCACCGCCGTCGCCGGCGAGTAGACGCGCTCGGCCACCGCGCCGACGCTGCGGGCCAGCCCGTCCTGGTCGATGCGGAAATTGGAGCGGACGTCGTGGGGCGGGGTGTCCGCGGTCAGCACCAGCAACGGGGTCCGGGACTTGGCGGCCTCCGCGATACCGGTGACCGCGTTGGTGTAGCCGCACCCCTGGTGCGTGGTGACCACGCCCAGCTTGCCGGACATCCTTGCGTAGGCGTCCGCCATGGTGGCGGCGCCGCCCTCGTGGCGGGCGGCGACGAAAGGCACGCCCTTGTCGCGAAGATGGTTGGTGAGGTGGAAGTTGCCGCTGCCGACCACGCCGAAGAGCTGGTCGACGCCCAACTCCACCAGCGTCTGGGCGATGCGTTCAGCGACCTGGAAAGTCTGTTCGTACATGACCCCCAGGTTAGGGTGTTAGCGCCTGAACGCCTCGTTGACCAGCCCCTGCACACCCGGCAGTCCCTGAACGGCCAGGCCGCCGACGGCGGTGAAAAGAGCAAGGAGGACGGCGAGGATCCCGCCGGTGGAGGACCCTTCCGCGGAAGCCGGCTGACCGGCGGACGGGGCCGGAGTCGGGGCTTCGCAGGCGGTCCCGCGCGGGGCGGCGGAGCCGTCCTCGTTGATACGGATGGTCTGGACGTCGTCGTAGGTGCGGCGCTCGATATCGACGAGGTTGTAGTCGGAGTCCAGGACCGGGAAGAGGTGGACCGGGGTCAGGGTGATCTCCGCGGCGTAGTTCTCGCAGGTCGCCGGGGCGAAGTCCATCTGCAGGTGGCCGTAGTGCTTGCCGCCGTCGACGAGCTGGAGGGTGCCGTTGGCGTCGGTGCGCCACAGCTCCGGGGAGTCCTGCTGCGCGTTCCACTCGGAGTAGGTGTTGAAGTCCGCCTCCGAGTAGCTGCCGTCGGCGTTCTTGACCATGTACTCGCCGCGCAGACCGTCGGCGGCGACGCCCACGTCGTAGTGCATGACGCCGGCGCCGTCGCCGTCCATGTCGACGAAGGAGCGCTCGAACATCTCATCGTGGCCGGAGACGACGGTGGCGACGCCGTACTTCTCGAACAGCGGGGTGTAGACGCGCAGCGGGGTGCCCGGCTGGCCGTCCGGGGTGGCGGACTGGTGGGCGGTGCCGTGGACTCCGGAGGAGTAGGCGGAGTGGTGGAACTGGACGACGATGATCTGGCCGGCCGCGCGGGCGTCGGCAAGCTGGGACTCGACCCAGTTCCACTGCTCGGAGCCCTCGGAGAAGTCCGGCTGATCGGTGGCGCCGGCGGCGTGGATGCCTTCCTGGGTGTACTCCTGGTTGGTGTCTGTACCGATGGCGTCGGCGGCCTCGAGGGCGAGGTCGTTGCCCTCGATGCGGTTGCCGTCGTAGTCGGCTGCCAGGGTGTCGGGCTGACCGTTGGTGGAGTCCATGGTGATGACGGTCAGTGGACCGTGGTCGACGCGGTGGTAGGAGTCCTGGTGCTGCTCGTTGGTGGAGCCGAAGGTGTCGATGTAGGTCTGGTAGGCGGTGCGGCCCTTGGCGGCGCCGGTGGCCAGGCCCTGCTTCGATTCACCGTAGCCGCCGTTCATGGCGGCGTAGGTCTCCCAGTTGCCCAGCGCAGTGATCATGGGGACGGAGCCGGCGATGCCGGAGTGCTCGCCGGCGGTGTAGCGCCAGAACTCGTCCCAGGCCGGCTGGTAGCCGGACCCCTGGGTGAGGTCGCCCGCGATGAGCATCAGGGCCGGGTCCATTTCCTCGATGGCGGCGATGTTGGCCTTCATGGCCTGGTCCTGGGTCAGCGGATAGCGCGGCTGCGCCTCGCCGTAACGGGTGTTGGAGCCGAACTTCTCGAACCAGGCGGAGCCCTCCCCCGGGCGATCCTCGGAGCCCTCGGCGAGGGAAGTCGGGGCGTCCCACTCGCGGGCGCCGGAGACCGCCGGGCGCCCGGCGGGTTCGGTCTCGGAGTCGGAGAATGCGGAGACGGTGAAGGCTTCCCAGTCCCCGGTCACGCCCGCGGAGACCGGGGCGGTGCGGAAGGCGTCGGCGTAGCTCACGCCGTCCTGGGTGACCGCGTAGGTGTACTCAGTGTCGGGTTCGAGCCCGGTGAGGTTGACCTGGTGCTTGACGTTGCTGTTGGAGTAGAGCCAGGACCCTTTCTCGAGTCCGGCGATCTCCTGGTTCAGTTCCGCCTCGGTGTAGGCCAGGTGCGGCTGCGCCTCACCGGCGACCTCCCCGTCGAAGACGACCGTCCCATCGGCGGAGGTGACCGTGGCCGCGGCCGGGGTGCCGGTCTCGGAGAACCAGTTCAGCGTCATCGTGCTCGCCGAGGGGCGCATCAGGTACGGGGTGACGCGGAATCCCTCGGTCACCTGACCGGCCTCCTGGGCGAGGGCCGGGACAGTGACGGTGCCGCAGGCGATGGCGACGGCGGATACAAGAGCGGCGAACTTACGGTTCACTGGCAGAGCCTTTCGAAAAGCATTGGAATCTAGAAACACTCTGGAAAATAACCGGGAATTGTGAACGCTCGCCATCAAACAGATGACCATTGGACAAACAAGTACAAAACCCCAGGTCGCCGCTTGCCGACGCCCACGCCCCCCTCGCGCAACACCGCTAATGTGGAATGACGCCCACTCTTCATTTCCGAATGGAGGAGCCCGCCACCATGGCCCGTGTCCGCCTCGCCACCGCCGTCCTCCTGCTCAGCCTCACGCTGACGGCCTGCGGGACCACGACGCAGGAGGACATCTCCCACCCAGATCACTCGGACGCCACGGAGCTCAACGTCGTGAGCGAGTGGCCCGAAGCGGACATCGTCCCGGTCGCCGCCGGCGACAGCGCGATCGTGAAGTTCCGATCCGCGGGGCGCGACCGCAGCTTCATCCTCTCCGTCCCGGCCTCCTACGACCCCGCCGTCAGCTGGCCGGTCGTGTTCGCGTTCCACGGCAAGGACGAGACCGCCGCGAAGACCCGCTCCTACACCCAGCTCGACCGCTCCGAATCACTCGTGGTCTACGGCGAGGGCGTCGCGCGGGCATGGGCGCCGGCCCCCTACGCGGAGACCTCCATCCAGGACGACATCACCTACGTCCGCGACATCCTGGCCATGGTGTCGGCAAACTACACGGTAGGCGAGAACCGGGTGGCCGCGACCGGGTTCTCCAACGGCGGCGGCTTCGCGGTGCTGCTGGGGTGCCGGGCCCCGGAACTGGTCTCGGCGGTCGCCCCGGTCGGCGCCGCCTTCTACGACGACGTCTTCGCCAACTGCTCTCACCAGCCCATCCCTTTCCTCGGTGTGCACGGCACCGACGACGCGGTGAAAAATTACGGCGGCGGCTCCAGCTTCGACCAGTCCTACAAGAGCAACTTCGAGGTCTACCGCATCATGCGGGAACGCAACGGCTGCAGCGGCGAAGGCGAGTTCACCCAGGACACCCCCAGCGCCGTGCACGTGACCTACGAGAGCTGCGACGCCCCGCTGGTCCACATCCGCAACGAGGGCGGCACCCACCGCTGGCCCGGCACCACCTACGACCCCACACCGGGCATGCCGATCGGTTACACCACGGACCTGATACTCGGATTCTTCGACGTTCTCGCCGACCGTCCCCAGCAGAAGTAGTTTTCAGCAGGCGGCGATGACCCTGCCGACATACTCATGTCCGGCGTCGCCGGGATGGAACGACAGGTTCCGCAGTAGGCCATCAACCCGGATTCGGGCGTTCTCGGGCGGCGGCGCCGGTGGCGCAGGAGTCGTTGAACCCGGCGGTCATGAGGACGCGCGGGGCGTCCTCATGCGCGCCTGCACGGGGACGGGAGGAGCGGGCCAACGAGCGTCGCGCGGGCCCCCCACCAGGTGCCCCGAAGATTTGGGGCACCGTGCGCCTAGTACTTCAGGCCGTAGTCGTAGGCGTAGACGTTTCCGTCGCGGTCGACGTAGGCGTAGTCCTCGCCGAGGAACTTGCCAGGGACGTCGCGGCCGGAGCCCTCGAAGGAGGCGGCGCTCTTCGGAAAGGTCAGCGGCAGGGTGCCCTGCGGACCGCCGTCGACGCCGGCAAGGGACTTGATGAGGTTCTCCGGCGCGATCTCGAAGGTCACGGCCAGGGCTTCGGCGTTCGGCTCGATCTCGACGAGCAGCCACGGGTTGGTGACGTTGACGACCAGCAGGGTCGGGACGGTCTTCTCGATCTCGACGACGCGGTCGACGTCGACGCCGTTGTCGCGCGGGTCAACCGACAGGGACACGCCGGGCCTGTCGTCCTCGAACAGCGCGATCTCCGGCCGGGCCCAGACGATGGCCAGGTCGGCCTCTTCCGGGGAGTCGACGAAGGTGGCGTTGGGCAGGGTCTGCGTCAACGAGGCCAGGAACTTCTCGTTGACCCGGTCGATCTTGGTGCGGCCGGTGGCCCACGCGTAGATCTTCTTACCCGTGTTGATGTCCAACGGCAGCAGCTGCTCGGAGGAGCGCAGCAGGGTGACGGAGTTGCGCTGCGCCTTCTGGCCCATCGCGACGACCTTCTCGTTGCCGATGATCTCCTCCGCGGCCGCCTCGTCGACGTAGGGGTTGTCGAACAGGCCCTGGTCGAAGAGTTCGGTCAGTAGGCGGACGCAGGCGCGGTTGACCTCCTCGTCGCCGAGCAGGCCCTGCTCGATGGCGGCGCGCAGCTCGCTCGGGTCGGCCATGTCGGAGAAGATGTCCGTGCCGGCCTTGACGGCATAGGCGAAGCGCTCCGGCTTGCTCATGCCCTCCACGCCCCACGGCATGGCGTCGATGATGCCGGAGTCGGAGTTGACGTAGCCCGTGTGCCCCATTTCCGCACGGAGAATGTCGTCGATGATGACCTTGTCGTAGGCGAAGGCCACCTCCTCGAACTGGGCGTCCTCTCCCGCCCAGTGCTGCTCCGGCAGCTGCTTGGCGGAGGTGTTCACCGGCTTGGCGTAGTACGGCATGATCGAGGAGACGCCGGCGTCCACCGCGGCCTGGAAGGGCGGCATGTGGTACTGGAAGAGGGCGTTTTCGGTCGGGTACTCGTTGGTCTGGCCCCACTCGAAGTGCGGGTCGTGGCCGTCGAGTCGGACGCCGCCGCCCGGGTAGTGCTTGACGGTGCAGGCCACCGACGCTTCGTTCAGCCGCTCCCCCTGCATTCCCCGGACCGTGGCGGAGATGTACTTCGAGACCAGTTCCGGGTCCTCGCCGAAGGTGCCGTTGAAGCGGGACCAGCGGGGCTCGGAAGCGACGTCGGCCATGTAGCCGTAGAGCTTGTGGACGCCGCCGGCGCGCCACTCCCTGGCGATCTCCCGGCCGAACTCGTGGATCAGCTCCGGGTCCTTCAGCGCGGCCAGGCCCAGCTCGCCCGGCCATTCGGAGAAGACGCCCGAGGACTCGGAGACGCCGAAGGTCGGAACCAGGGCAAAATGGTTGCGGGGGTTGGAGGCGAAGGAGACCGGAATGCCCAGGCGGGATGCCTCGGCGATCTCCTGGACGGCGTTGGTCCAGGTCGCCAGGTCCCTCGGGGACTGGTTGTCACGGGAGATGAAGAACCGCTGGTGACGCTCGTTGATGGCGGCGTCGGTGGCGGAGGTGACCAGGATCGGGTCCGGGTACTCCTGGGAGGTGATGGGATTGTGAGAGCGCCAGACGTCCTCGTCGTTGATGACCTGGCCCGGCTTCGGGTTCGGGAGAAACTCCGAGTACCCCGGGTAGTGGGAGCCGATGATCATGAGCCCGGCCTTTTCCTCGTCGCTCATCCGGGTGACGAGGTCCTCGGCGCGCTCCCGGGAGGACAGCCGCCAGTCCTCGTAGGGGGTGAGCCGACCGTCGCCGTCCAGGTCCTTGAACTCGAGTCCGTCGACCTCGATGATCTTCTTGGCGCGGGCCGCCAGGTTTTTCTGCTCGGTCATGGTTCTCCTCATGTTCGGCGGTTCAACGTCAGATTCTGTGATGCGGTGCACTGCGGGCGCCGATTCTCAATAGCCATCACTTTAGCAATCAAAAGAATGACCATCGAAGGAGTTTCCAAGAGTTGCACCCCGACAACCGGGCCCCGACAACCGGGCCCCGACAACCGGGCCCCGACAACCGGGCCCCGGCAACCGAAAGCAGTTCCGCCCCGACCAGTCGGCCGGGGCGGAAGAATGACACGGAGAAACCTCTAGGAGCGGGCGATGACCTGGCCCACGTGGCGGTGTCCACGCTCATTGACGTGGAACGGCATGTTGCCCGGGCCGGCGTAGAAGTCGACCAGACCGGCCCACATGCGCTTGTGGTCGGGCGCGCACATGTGGTTGTCGGCGGTGGCGGCCTTGGTGTCGAGGAACTCGACGCCGGTGGCGCGGGCGAGGGCGATCTGGGAGTCCTGGGTCAGCCACTGCCAGTAGTTGAGGTCCGGGAACGGGGTCGTCTCGTGGATGTTCGGGCCGATGTGGAAGAGGCAGATGTTGTCGCCCGCGGTCATCGACGGGTAGCCGACGATCTGGATGCGGGCGTTGGGGGCGGCGGCCCTGATGCGGTTGATCTGGGGGGCGTTGGTGGCGACGAAGGCGTCGATGAACTGCTGCCGGCCCAGGTGGCGGTTGTTGTAGGTGTCGTTGAAGCCGTGGGTGATGACGACGCGCTGGGTGGCGGGGCTCAGGCCGCCTTCCCGGATGGCGCGGTCGACCTGCGCGGCGACCTGCGGGCCCTGGGACATGGAGACGGTGCCGTTGCAGGAGTAGTCCCACGGTTCGAGCCCGAGGTTGCCGGCGGCCTCACGGCCCCAGTTGTTGCCCTGGGAGCAGCCGGTGGAGGGGTCGCCGGAGAACAACCGGGAGGAGTTGCCGGAGGAGAGGTTGGCGAACAGGCCCTCCGCCAGGTACTCGGGGACGGCGGGGTTGGCGACGACGGAGTCGCCGAAGATCGCCAGGTTGCGGGCCTGGGCCTGGGCGGGGGCCGGGGCCACGATGAGCAGGGCGGCGGTGATCAACGCGGCGAGCGCGGCGCCGAGGCGCAGCGGCAGTGCGGTTGCGGTCATGGTCTCTCGTTTCTCCTCAGGTCGACCGCGGGCGGGCGACAGTGCTGAAGCATTCTGCGGGTCACGAGGCACGCTGGCCCCGGGCAATGTATCGGAACGGTAACGGTCAGTGTTTCACACATCGGTTTCACATGGAACCGGGCAGGACGTTCAGGGGAACATCATAATGCCCGGAGGGCACACAGGCCACGTGGGCAACTGCAGTCACTTCAACCCCAGGGGTCGAAATCCCCACCCGGCGAGTTGTTTTTGGGGACAATATGAGACACTGCCAGAAGCCAATTACCGGACTCGAGCCCCTCGGCCTGCGCACCAGCCCCTGCACCCGCCGGCGCAGCCCCGATCAGGAGAACAACCGACCATGCCCCCTGCACTCGCTGACGTCGCCTTCAACGCGAAGGCCATGGCCAAGTTTCTGCCCGCCGTGCTCAAATCGGGCATCGTCGACCCGACCGCCGGCGTGAAATCCGGGCTGGCCACCCTCCCGATCCTGGCTCGCTACCACTTCACCCTGGCCCGCGAGCTGGAGCAGGCCTACGCCACCTGCCCGGATCGCATCGCGCTCATCGACGACGACGGCACCCTGACCTACCGCCAATTCCGCGACCAGGCCCGCACCATCGCCCGCTGGCTGCAGTCCCTCGGACTTGAGGAGATCCACATGGGGATCATGGCCCGCAACGGCCGCGGCATCCTGCTGCCGATGGCGGCCAAAGGCTACGTGGGCGCCACGATGTATCTGCTCAACGTGGGCTCCTCCCCCGAGCAGCTGGCCGGTTCCCTCGCGGAGAACGACATGAACGTGCTCTTCGTCGACGACGAGTTCCTCGACCGTGTCCCGCGCGACTACCCGGGACTGACCGTCGTGGTGGCGCATGACTCGCGCGGCGACCACGAGGATCTGACCACCGAGCGGATCGTGCGCAACCCGAAGGCCGTCACCGACCAGAAACTGCCGGTCTTCCCGAAGCACGGTGACATCGTCCTGATGTCCTCGGGCACCACGGGCATCCCGAAGGGCGTCGTGCGCCCGGAGCCGAAGCTGCCCTTCGTCGTCGCCGGTGTGCTGGAGAACGTGCCGATTCACGCGGACATGCGCACCCAGATGACGGCTTCGATGTTCCACACCTGGGGCTGGTCGATGACCAACATCTGCATCGCCGCCCGCCACACGATCATCACGCAGCGCGTGTTCGACGCGGAGAACTGCCTGCGCCAGATCGAGAAGTACCAGGCCACCGCACTGGTGTCCTCCCCGATCTTCTACAAGCAGATGATGCAGGTGCCGGGCCACGAGGAGTACGACACCTCGAGCCTGGAGCTGCTGGCCTCCTCCGGCCACGCGCTGACCCCGGAGATCGTCAAGCACACCATCGAGCGCTTCGGCCCGATCCTGTGCAACATCTACGGCTCCACCGAGCTGACGCTGGCCGCCGGCGCCTCCGCGGCGGAGATCGCGGCCGATCCGACCATCTCCGGCCGCGTGGCTTCCGGCACCCGCCTCAAGATCCTCGACGAGCAGGGCCGGGAGGTCCCCCGCGGCCAGGTCGGCCGCATCTACCTCCACAACTCCACCTCCCTGACCGGCTACACCAACCCGGACATCCCGATCGAGCGCGCCCGGGACCTCATCGCGATCGGTGACCTCGGGTACCTCGACGAGGACTCCTACCTGCATGTTCTCGGCCGCGCCGATGACATGATCATCGTCGGCGGCGAGAACGTCTACCCCAAGTCGGTCGAGGAGGTTCTCGAGGCGATGCCGGGCGTGTCCGACCTGGCGGCCACGGGCGTCGACGACGAGGTCACCTTCAAGCGCATCGCGGTGTGGATCGTGCGCGAGGATTCCCCGGCGGGCGAGTCCCTGAGCGCGGAGTCCGTGCGCCAGTGGGTGCGCGACAACCTCGCCGACCACTCCGTGCCGCGCGACGTCCGCTTCGTCGAGGAGCTGCCGCGCAACGCGACCGGCAAGGTCATGGCGCGCTTCCTGCCCACCGGCTGAGGGCACGCTTGCCGACGCCGGTCACTCCGGCATCAGCAGGCCGATCTCGCTCAGGCCGATGCAGTCCACGCCCTCGATGACGAGGCTGTCCCCGCCCCCGATGAGCTGCACATGCACCTGGTGCAGCCCCTCCGTGACCGGGACCCGCAGGGGTCGCCCGTCGCCGATGGCGACGCTCGCCTCCCCGTCGGCGGCCGCCAGGTAGTTCAGTCGCAGCACCCAATCCCTCTCGAGGAGAGGGCCGTCGAGGGGCACCCGCGTCGGCCCCTCCAGACAGGTCTCGCCCACCGTCCTGATGGGCATGAGCACGGCGGGCCGGGGGTGACCGTCGGCGTCGACAAGCGCCGGACTGCTCGTCGAGGAGGCCGTGTAGTCGGTCAGCCTGCTGAGCATGTTGTAGGGATGGACCACGGGAAGGAGCACCTCGAGCGGGGTGGCCTGGTCCAGGAGCGGTGCCTCGACCTCGGCGGCCAGGGTGGTGAAGTAGTCGCGGGCCGGCTGCTCCCGCCAGACCTGCGCGTAGGTGACCGTGCTGATGAGGCTGAGGACGACGTAGATTCCGATCAGCCAGCGCCGCAGCGCCGACAGGTGGGTGGCGAGCACGCCGAGGGTCAGCGTGAGCAGGACCGCCACCTCGGCGACATGGCGCAGGGTCTGGGTGATCTCGGCCGCGGTGTCCGCCGAGTTCCGCGCGAAGGCGATCGCGAGCAGGGGAAGCAGAGGGTATGCGAAGACGATGGCCAGGCTCGCCAGGCCCCGCCAATTGCGTACGGCGACCACCACGACCAGCACGACGGCCGCCAGCACCCCGGCGATGACCACCGTGGCCGGCGGTTGCGCGAAGGGCGGGCCGGGGTGCCAGCGGTCCCACTGGAGGGGACCGCCGACGAGCGTCGGCAGGAGCGCCAGTCCGTAGCCGTGGACGAGGAAGTCCCCGACGTCCCCGGCCTGGCGGCTCACCCGGGGGTCACCGACGAGACCGAGGTAGGCCGCCAACCAGATCGCCCAGGGCACCGCCACCGCCAGCACCAGGCGCCCGGCCGCCCGCAGCTCGATCCGGCGCGCCCACGCCCAGGCCAGGACCAGCAGCACCGCGGCCGGCGCGAGAAGCAGGACACGCTCGCTGAACAGGCCGGTGAGCAGGACGGTTGCGGCGACGATAAGTGGGTCGCGTTTCTCCCGGCGCGTCATCGCCAGCCAGCCGTGCGCCAGGATGACCGCGGTTCCGGCGTGCAGCGGCAGTGAATTGACCGCCGCCGCCAGCCAGGTCGCCACGGGCAGGGCGAGCGGGGTCACCGCGTACAGCAGCGTCACCCACCACGCGTGGCGTCTGGCCACGACCCACGCCGCGTAGCCCACCGCGGCGAGCGCCAGCAGGTTGAGCAGCCCGAGCGTGGCCACGGCCGCCGCCCAGGAATATCCCTCGGTCGCGGCCCCGAGCAGCCAGTAGATCAGCCAGGCGCCGGGCATGAGGTGGCCGTCGTGGGGCGCGAGCAGCAGGTCCGGGGCGGGCCAGCTGAACTCACGCGCCCTGGCCAGCAGGGTCAGGTCGTCCCAGTAGAACCATCCGCGGGCCGCCACGGCGGTGCGCAGCACGGTGCCGGCCAGCAGCACGAGGAGGACCGCCACCAGGTGGGGGCGCGCTGATTGCCGACTCTGCGTCATACCCGCCCAGTCTAGGTCGGGAACCCCGCCCGGTTAGTCGAGTTGACCGGAAAGTCGTCGCAGCCGCTGCTCGCTCGGCCCGTCGAGGCCGATGATCTCGCAGGTCTTGCCCTTGTCCTGGAACTTGTGGACGATCGAATCAAGCGTGGACACGGTCGAGGCGTCCCAGACCTCGGCGTAGGACATGTCGATGATGATGTGGTCGGCCTCGTCGTTGTAGTCGAACTGGTAGACCAGATCGTTCGAGGAGGCGAAGAACAGCTGGCCATGGATGCGGTAGGTGCGCACGTCCATGACGCCGTCGTGGTCGACGTCGAGCTCGTTGACCTTCTCGATGCGGACCAGGTGGGCGACGCGGCGGGAGAACATGATCATCGCGGCGATCACGCCGAGGACCACACCGACGGCCAGGTTGCCGGTGCCCAGCGTCGCCACGATCGTCACGAGCATGACCAGCGTCTCGCTGCGCGGCATCAGCTTGAGGGTGCGTGGGCGCAGGGAGTGCTGGTCGAGGGTGGTCCAGCCGACCATGACCATGATCGCCGCCAGCGCGGCCATCGGGATCGTGCCCACGACGTCGCCCATCAGCAGGAGCAGAAGCAGGAGGAACACGCCGGCCAGCAGGGTCGACAGGCGGGTGCGGGCGCCGGCGCCGCGGACGTTGATCATGGTCTGGCCGATCATGGCGCAGCCGCCCATGCCGCCGACGAGGCCAGAGGCGAGGTTGGCGACGCCCTGGCCCCAGGATTCGCGGGTCTTGTCGGAGTGGGTGTCGGTGATGTCGTCGACCAGCTTGGCGGTCATCAGCGACTCCATCAGGCCGACGATGGCCATGCCCAGCGCGTACGGGGCGATGATCCGCAGGGTCTCCAGGTTCAGCGGCACGTCCGGGATGAACAGCGACGGCAGGCTGGTCGGCAGCTCGCCCATGTCTGAGACGGTCGGGACGTCAATCCGGAGGACAAAGGCCACCGCGGCCAGCGCGACGACCGTGGCCAGCGGCGCCGGGATGCTGTCGTTGATCCTCGGCCAGAAGATCATGATGAGCAGGCCGAGCGCGGCCAGCGGGTAGACTTCCCACGGCACGTCGACGAGGTGCTCGAACTGGGCGACGATGAGCATGACACCCAGCGCGTTGACGAAGCCGAGCATCACCGAGCGCGGAATGAAGCGCTGCAGCTTGGCGACGCCGAGGGCCGCGAGAATGATCTGCAGCAGCCCGCCCAGCAGCACCGTGGCGATGAAGTAGTCGAAGCCGTATTCGCGCACGACCGGGGCGATGACCAGGGTGACGGCGCCGGTGGCCGCGGTGATCATCGCCGGGCGGCCGCCGGTGAAGGCGATCACGATGGCCATGATCACCGAGGAGTAGAGGCCGACCGCCGGGGAGACGCCGGCGAGGGCGGAGAAAGCCAGCGCCTCCGGAATCAGGGCGACGCCGACGGTCAGGCCGCCGAGCACCTCGACGCGGAAGCGGGCGGGCGAGGAGAAGGCGTAGCGGAAGGAGGCGAGGACGCCGAGCGGGGCGGTGGCCACCTCCGGCGCTGGGACGGGACGCGGAGCGGCCGTGCTAGTTTCAGACATGGATATCCGTTCTCGAAGGAGTGCGGGTGGGGGCGAAAGCCCGGAAGAAAGAACAACCCTGAAGTTACTTGAGGGTTGGTATGGTCATCACTTTAATGAGGCGCCGCCGAGCCGTCAACGCGGCGCCGTCGGAGACCCGAGGAGATCAGGACAGGCAATGGACGACGGTCTGAAGATCGGCGAAATCACCGAGAAGACAGGATTGTCCATCCCCACGCTGCGCCACTACGACAGCGTCGGCCTGGTGACCCCCTCCGGCCGTAGTCCGGGCGGATTCCGCCTCTACAACGACGAGGACATCCGTCGAATCCTCCTGGTCCGGCGCATGAAGCCGCTCGGCTTCACTCTGGAGCAGATGCGGGACTTCCTCGACGCCGCCGACGCCCTGCGCGAGGGCGCCGCCGACACGGACGCCGCCGAGGCTCGCGCCACCCTCGCCCAGATCAGGGACGAAGCGCGCGCCCGCTACGAGAAACTCAGGAAACAGGTCGCCTACGCCGAGGAGTTCATCGACCTCGTCGACGGCCTGGAGGCCTGACCATATTCTCCGCCGGCCCCCGGGCGCGGCCGCGTCATCCCTCCGGGGGTGTTGCGCCCCGGCGAACTCGCATATGTTGTTGCCTATGTCACCAGATGGAACCGCCCGACGCAGCCGCCTCGAGGGACTTGAGGGGGATCCCGACCGCCCGCTGCTGATGTTCCTCGGCGACGGCATCGACGACGAGGACCACGACATCCTCTTCCCCGCACTCGAACGGCTCGGTGTCCGCGTCATCCGCGTCCACCCCGCCGACCTGGTCACCCGCCTCGACCGGGAGGGGGCCACCTTCTCCGTCGCCGGTCGCCGGATCCGCCCCGATTTGGTGGTGGGCTGGGTCCTCGGCGAACTGCTCCGCCCAGGAATGGCCCAGCTCGACGTCCTCCAACGCGCCGGCGTGCCGGTCATCAACGACGCCCTGACCCTGCTGCGGGCGCAGAACAAATACACCAACAGCGCCACGCTCGCCGCGGGCGGGGCGCTGCGTTTTCCGGTCCTCGTCGGACGCGATGACGACGCCCTCCTCGACTGGGTCACCGAGCTCGACGGCCCCGTGGTCATCAAACCCACCGTCGGATTCGGCGGCCGCGGGCTGCTGCGGCTGGATGGCGTCGAGGACGCCCGCCGCTTCCTGGGTGAGCTTGCCGAGGACGAGCTGTACTACGCCGTCCCCTGGATCGACAATCCCGGCCGCGACATCCGCGTGTACGTCATCAACCACCACCCCGTCTTCGCGATGTACCGCTACGCCCCCGAGGGAAAGTGGATCACCAACGTCCTCGCGGGCGGAAGGATCGCCATGTGCCCGCTCACCGAGGAGATCGCCGAATTGGCCACCACCGCCTCCCGGGCGGCCCGCACGCTCATCGGCGGGGTCGACATCGCCGAAAATCTCGCCACCGGCGAGCTGGTCGTGTACGAGGCCAACTCGTGTCCGACCTGCGAGCCGCCCGCGCTGGCCGAACTGGCCGGTTTCCTCGCCGCCGCCGCCCGCGACCTGGACGAGGCGCTCCGGACCTGGCGGCCGGACACCGTGTACACCGACTACGACCCGGATCCGGCCCTGTTCCACGAGAGCAAACGGGCGCAGATGAAAAGGTGAGGCCGACCGGGGGGCGGGCCCGTCGGCGCAACAGAAAACCCCCGACAGACATGTCGTCTGCCAGGGGTGTTGTGGAGCCGCCTACGAGAATCGAACTCGTGACCTTTTCATTACGAGTGAAACGCTCTACCGACTGAGCTAAGGCGGCGGTGCAGTACCGATGGGTGATTCTACCCGAGGCCCGGGGCAACTAAAAATCAGTGGGCGTCCAGGGCGATCCGGATGGCGCCGACCATGCCGTCGAGCGCGATCTGGGGCTGGACGTTCTGTCCGAAGCGCGCCCGGCACAGCGAAATCGCGTCGAGGCACTGCACCAGCCCCTCCACCGAGGTGCGCGCGGCGATCTCGTGCGCCTGTCCCTCGAAGTCCGGATGGGTCAGTGCGACGGCGGCGCCGGTCTTGACCATCAGGGCGTCGCGGTAGACGCCGGTCAGGTCGACGAGCACGAGGTCGTAGATGTCGCGCTGGTAGCGGGTGCGGCGCTTCTTCTGCCGCTCCTCCAGATCCTTGAGGGTGCCGGCGGCGCCCCGGGTCGCCCTCGCCACGCCCTTGCCCTTGCCGCCCATGCCGAGCGCGCGTTCGAGCTTCTCGCGCTCGCGTTCCTCCTCCTCGGTGTGCGAGGTCTCCGCCTCCTTCTTCACTGCCTTGACCAGGGAACCGACCGCCTGAAAAGCCTGGTCACCCTGGTAGATCAGCTCCGCCAGCTGGATTGCCAGGGCGCGTCGCTTCTGCGCTTCCGTGGAACGGACGAGCCGGCGGGCGCGGCCGACATGGTGCAGCGAGGTCACCGCGGCCAGCCGGGCGACCTCCTCCGTCGCCCCCTCCTCCTCGACGAGGATGCGCACGATCTCCCCGGTCGACGGCGAGGGCACGTACAGGTGGCGGCAGCGTGAGCGCAGCGTCTGCGAGAAGTCCGCCGGGTCGATGGACGGGGCGCACATGAGGATCACCGTCGTCGCGGGCGGCTCCTCCACGGTCTTGAGGAAGGCGTCCGCGGCCTCGCCGGTGAAGCGGTCCGCGTCCTCGACGATGATGACGCGGTACTGCGCGACCGTCGGCAGGCGGTGCGCGTCATCGACGAGCTTGTCGACGACCGACTTCGAGATCGACAGTTCCGTCGGGATGACGTGGACGACGTCGGTGTGCGAGTCGCCGAAGGCGTCGAGGCAGGACGGGCAGCGGCCGCAGCCGATCTCCCCGCCCGGCATCTCGCACACCAGCGCGGCGGCGAAGCACTGCGCGACGATGGAGCGGCCGGAGCCGGGCGGGCCCGTCAGCACCCACGAGTGGGTCATGGCGTGGCTGGAAATGTCCCCGCCCCCGGGATGAGCGGTGACCCCCCGGGCGGCCGCCGCCGCGGACAGGACGACCTCGCGCACGGTCGGCGTGTCGGCGAGGCGCTCGGAGACGGAACGGGTCTTTGTGGGGGTAGGCACGCTCCACAGCCTACTGAGACAACAGCACACCCCGGCAACGTCGGCGGGATAGAGTTGAACACCATGGACAGACTGATGCGGGGACTGAAGTGGCTGTGGGGCACCTCCTGGCCGCTGTACGCCGCCCTTGTGCTGGGGGCCAACCTCATCGGCGCCATCGCGATCATGCTGTTTCTGCGCTACCTCGTGCCGGCCGTCGGTTACGGGGACGTCAGCCTGGATACCACGACGCTCAACGCCATCGGCACCTCCTACCTGGCCTTCGCCGTCATCATCGGCGCGGTGGTGACCTTCCAGCTGTTCCGGCCGGTGCTGGAGTGGCAGCGCGATCCCGACGGACACGACCCCAACATGGTCCGCAACCTCGTCATGCGGCTGCCGGTCTACCAGGCCGCGGTGTGCGCGGCGATCTGGGCGCTCGGCATCGTCATCGCGGTGGCGGTCGCCTGGACCGCCAGCGGCCGCCTCGCGCTGATCACCGGCGTCGGCATCGCCCTGGCGGCGATGGTCGTGGTGCTGCTGACGTACCTGCAGGCCGAACGTATCGTCCGCCCGGTCGCCGCCTCCGCGCTGGCCCGCCGCTTCGAGGACTCCACCCTGGAGCCGCCGATCAAGCAGCGCCTGCGCGTGACCTGGGTGATGACCACCGCGGCCCCGGTCGCGGGCATCGTCCTGATGATCCTGGGCCACCGCTTCGGCTACTTCACCAGCAACGCCGTCGACATCCTGCCCGCGATCATCGCCCTGGCGGCAACGGCCCTGATCACCGGCTACGTCGGTACCTCCCTGGTGACCGTCTCGGTCACCGACCCGATCCTGGAGCTGCAGACGGCCATCAATCGCGTCCGCCGCGGCGACACCGAGGTCGAGGTCGACATCTATGACGGCTCCGAGATCGGCGTACTCCAGGCCGGCTTCAACGAGATGATGCGCGGGCTCAAGGACCGACAGCGCGTGCGCGACCTCTTCGGCCGCTACGTCGGCACCGAGGTCGCCGAACGCGCCCTCGACGAGAACCCGGAGCTCGGCGGCGAGGACCGCCGCGTCGCCGTCCTGTTCATCGACGTCATCGGCTCGACCACCTTCGCGGTCAACCACACCCCGGAGGAGGTCGTCGAGGAATTGAATAAGTTCTTCGACGTCGTCGTCTCCGTCGTGCACCGCAACAAGGGCGTCATCAACAAGTTCCAGGGTGACGCGGCGCTCGCCGTCTTCGGCGCCCCCCTGCAGGTCTCCGACGCCACCTCCCTGGCCCTGACCACCGCCCGCGAGCTGCGCCAGGAGCTGCGCGGCCTGCGTCTGGAGGCCGGCATCGGGGTCGCGGCGGGCCACGTGGTCGCCGGGCACATCGGCGGCGCGGATCGCTTCGAGTACACCGTCATCGGTGACGCCGTGAACACCGCGGCCCGCCTGACCGAGCTGGCCAAGGACACCCCGGGTCGCGTCCTCACCAACGCCGCCACCCTGCGCGGCGCGAATGAGGCCGAGCAGGCCCGCTGGACCCTGATGAAGTCCATCGAGCTGCGTGGCCGCCACCAGATGACGCAGCTGGCGCGTCCCATCCGTTCGACGATGGCCGATCGTTCATGAGGCTGGCCGGACAGGTCCTGGAGCTTCTGCTTGGTCACGCGCTCATGGCTCTGGGCATCGCGACGTCGACCGCCAGCGACCTCGGCACCACCCCGGTGTCCTCCCTGCCGCTGGTCGGCAGCCTCATCAGCGGGCTGAGCCTGGGCGCCACCACCATCCTCGTCAACGTCACCCTCCTGGCGCTGCAGGCGCTGATTCTGCGCCGCGACTTCCGGCCGGTCCAGCTGCTGCAGCTGATCTGCCTCGTGTGGTTCGGCCCCTTCATTGACGCGGCGGTCTGGTCGCTCGACCGGCTCGGGGTGGGATACACGGCCTACTGGCAGCAGTGGGCGCTGACACTGGCCGGCATCGTGCTCGTCGGCGTCGGCGTCGCCTTCCAGGTGCACGCCCGGCTGCTGGTCCTGCCGGGCGACGGCTTCTCCCAGGCGCTGACCTTCGCGCTGCAGCGCCGCTTCGGCCCCAGTCCCCGCTTCGAGTTCGGCAGGGTCAAGGTCCTCGCCGACACCGGCCAGGTGCTGATCTCGCTGGTGCTGGCCCTGGTGTTTCTCGGTGGCTTCGTGGGCGTGCGGGAGGGCACCCTCGCCGCCGCGTTCGGCGTGGGCTGGGTCGTGACCTGGGTGATGCGGGTTCTCCCTCCCACGCAGGCACGCTAGGAGCGTCGGTCCGCCCGGCGGGAGCCGCCGGAAGCTGACAGGCGGCCGGGACTCGGCTAGGCTCGGCCCCGTCTCCGACGCCGGCCCCGGGACGACCCGGGACGGCCGGTTCCTTCCGGCCAGGGACGGCCCTGCAGAAAGCTCGATTCCCATGCCTGCTCTCCTCGGCTGGGCGGCCGTTCTCGCCGCTCTCCTCCTGCAGCCCTCCGGACCCGTCGCCCTGGCGGCCATCCTCACGGTCATCGTCCTCTGCTCCTTCGGCGTCATGCAGCGCGCCAACGCCCTCGCCCGCCGGCTCGGCGAACCCTACGGCGCGCTCGTGCTGACCTTCGCGATCACCGCCATCGAGATCATCCTCGTCGCCAGCGTCTTCCTCGGCGACCAGCCCAACCCGGGCGTCGCCCGCGACTCGACGTTCTCCGCGTCGATGCTGCTGCTCAACCTGGTGATGGGTGCGGCCTTTCTCATCGGTGGGCTCCGGCACCGCCGCCTGGCGATCAACGGCGCCGGCGTCTCCCAGTACCTGGTGATGCTGCTGGTCGTCGGCGGCGCGGCTTTCGCGCTGCCGGTCCTGCTGGCCGCCCCGCCGAGTAGGGCCATGCAGACCGCCATCGCCGTGCTGATGCTCCTCACCTACGGCGTCTTCCTCCACCGCCAGCTCGGGGCGAACCGGGCGGACTTCGCGGACGCCTCTCCCGAAACGGCGACCGACGAACCCGCCCTCCCGAACGCCGTGTGGCTGATCGCCACAATCGCTCCGATCGTGGTCCTCGGGCAGGTCATGACCCCCATGTTCACCGAGCTCCTGCCCCGCCCGGAACTGGCGGGCCTGCTCATCGCGGTCGTCATCCTGCTGCCCGAGACCTTCACCACCTTGTCCGCCGGCTGGTCCGGACAGGGCCAGCGCGTCGCCAACCTCACCCTGGGCGCGCTAGTCTCCGTCGTCGGCGTGACCGTCCCGGTCGTGCTGCTGCTGGCGGCCGCCACCGGCCGCGAGGCGGACTTCGTCCTCAGCGGCGCGGAGCTGACCCTGCTGGGCATGACGCTGGGCTTGTCGACGCTGACCGCCACCGCCCGCCAGGCCACCGCCCTGCACGGCGTCGGCCACCTCGCCGTCTTCGCCATGTACGTGATGGTGCTGGTGGCTTAACCCACGTGCGCGATCACCGCCCGGTGATCAGAGGTGCCCACCCGCTGCGTGCGGCACTCCCCCGCCCCGATGTCCGGGCTGACGAGTACATGGTCGATGGGGCTGGCCAGCGGCGGCGGTACCGCGGCCGGCCAGGTGCCGCCGCACCAGTCGCCGTGGACGAGGTCGAGGGCGGCCATCGGGCCGTGGCGCAGCGTCGCGTTGAAGTCCCCGGCAAGGACGAGCCGGTCGTGGTCGCGGGCCCACTGCCCGATATGCGCGAGGTCGCGCCGCCACGAGCCCATCTGTCCCGGCACCGGTGGGCTGGGGTGGACCCCGGCCAGGACCGTGCCGTCGGCCAGTTCCACCGCCACCGCACCCCAGGTCACGTTCGGCGCGCTGACCTCGGCGAACGGGCCGAGCCGCTCATGGATCAGCAGCACCGTCGGCGCGACGCCTTCCGCCTCCGGCGACTGCACCTGCGCGTAGCCTGCCGGCGGGTCGGTCACCCGCGCCTCCGGCAGGACGAGGAGGTCGGGGTCGTGGGCGTCGATGAGCCCGGCCAGCTCGGCGCCGCTGAGCGAGTCCTGGGTGTTGAAGCTGACGACGGTGAGCTCACCGCCGTCCGAGAGCGCGGGCCAGCCCTGCGGCAGGAGCAGGAGCGCGACGCCGGCCAGCGCCCACCCCGCCCGGCGCAGCAGCATCCCCAGAATCAGCAGAAGAAGGGCGCTGAGCACTGGAAACGCCAACGCATGCGCGATGAGGGGTAGCTGACTCAGCCACCGGACCGGCGCGACGCCGGGCAGCAGGACACAGGCCAGTACCAGCAGGGCGAGGACCGGCGTCCGCATCGGAGCTAGCGGCGCGCCAGTCCGTCGGTCAGCAGCAGGTGACCGAGGGAGGAGAGCACTAGGGCGCCGGCCTCGACGGACCTGGCGCCGAACCCCCGCTTCCCCTGCAGGAAGGTACCACGGACCAGGGTCAGCGCCTCAGAAGCGACCAGCAGGTTGGCGCCGTGGCTGATGCCGGGCGTGTGGCCGGTGCCGTGCGCCCGGATCTTCGGGTCGTTGGCAACCTCGGTGGCGTAGACCATCGCCGCACCGCCCAGCAGGGTTGGGGCCACGAGCTTCCGGTTCTTGGCTGCGGCGACGGCCGCGCCGGAGGCGAGCAGCGCGCCCCGGACGGCGGCGCCGGTGAACTTCGGCTTCGCCCCCAGGTCGCCGGCCAGGGTGGCGGCGTAGGCGCCGTACTGCGTGATGACCCCGGCGGTGGCCAGCGCGGACCCCTTGTCCGGGCCGGCGGACTTGCCCCACTGGGCGACGGCGCCGCCGGCGAGGGCGGCGGCGTTCTCCAGCCTCTGCCCCAGCGGCTTTCTCGAGCGCAGCACCGCGCCGCCGATCAGGGGCAGGATGGCCGGCTCGACGACGCGGCTGACGCCCCGCCAGTCAAAGAGCTTCGCCGCCCCCGCCACGTCCACGGCGGCCAGGGCGACGGCGCGCTCCGGCTCGCTCCGCATCACCGACACCGACGCGAGGAACGCCTCGACGCCGCGGAGCGTCTCCTGAACGAACTGTCCGGTGCCGAGTTCTGCGGGCATGGGCTGCTACCTCTTTCTCGCGCCAGCCTTGACCACGTTCTTGGTGGTCTTCGGCGGGCTCTTGCGGGTGCCGTTCTTTTTGGCGGTGGTCTTCTTGGCGGTGGTCTTCTTGGCGCCGGTCTTTTTCGCCGTCGTCTTCTTAGTGGTCTTCTTGGCCCCGCCGGTCGAACCACCGTCCGCCGCCACCTTAGCGCGACGCTCGGACAGCAGCTCGTTGGCGCGGGCGTCGGTCAGGGTCTCCGGGGTGTCACCGCGGCGCAGGGACGCGTTGGTTTCGCCGTCGGTGACGTAGGGACCGAAACGGCCGTCCTTGACGCTCATCGGCTTGCCGGAGACGTCATTATCGCCCAGCATCGCCAGCGGCGGTTTCGCGGCGGCGCGGCCTCGGCGTTTGGGCTCGGCGTAGATGCGACGGGCCTGGTCGAGTGAGATCGTGAAGATCTCCTCCTCCTTGCCCAGCGAGCGTGAGTCCGACCCCTTCTTCAGGTAGGGGCCGTATCGGCCGTTCTGCGCGGTGATCATTTCGCCGTCGGCCGGGTCGACGCCGACCTCGCGTGGCAGGGACATCAGGGCGAGCGCGTCGTCAAGGGTGACGGTCGCCGGCTCCATGGACTCGAAGAGCGAGGCCGTCTTCGGCTTGAGCTTCTCCTCGAGGATCTCCTCGGTGCGCTTGGCCTTCTGCTTCTCGGCGGTCTTGGTCTCCCAGTTCTTCTTGCGCAGTCCGTCCGCCGCCCGCTGGGCGTCCTCGGCGGCGCGCTCCTCGGCGATGATCTTCTCCGCCTCGGCCTCGACCTTCTCCCGCTCGTCCTCACGCACCTGCTCGGTGACGTAGGGGCCGTAGCGGCCTTCCTTGGCGACGATCATCCGGCCGTTGTCCGGGTTCTCGCCCAGCTCGCGGCCACCCTGCGGCGTGGCGAAGAGCTTCTCGGCCGCCTCCAGGTCCAGCTCGTCCGGGGTGGTCGCCTCCGGCAGGTTGGCGCGCTGGTAGACCGGCTCGCCGTCAGCGCCCTGGCCGACAATCCGCTCGATGTACGGGCCGTAGCGGCCGACGCGGACCACCACGGCGCGGCCCTCCGAGTCGTCGAAGAGGTGCAGGGAGTTCACCTTCCGGGCGTCGATGTGCTCGAGGTTGTCCTCGATGAGCGACTTCAGCCCGCCCTGCTTGGCGACGGACTCCGCGGTCGCCTCACTGGCCTCGGCGTTGCCGTAGTAGAAGCCGGTCAGCCACTCGGTGCGGTCGGATTCGCCGGTGGCGATGAGGTCGAGCTCATCCTCCATGGAGGAGGTGAACTCGTAGTCCACCAGGGCGGAGAAGTTGTTCTCCATCAGGCCGACGACGGCGAAGGCGACCCAGCTCGGGACCAGCGCGTTGCCGCGCGGGTAGACGTAGCCGCGGTCCTGGATGGTCTTGATGATCGAGGCGTAGGTCGACGGGCGGCCGATGCCCATCTCCTCCATCTTCTTGACCAGGCTGGCCTCGGTATAGCGGGCCGGCGGGTTGGTCGCGTGCCCCTCGGCGGTGACCTTCTCGGTGCTCAGTGCGTCGCCCTCGGTCAGCTGCGGCAGGCGCACGTCCGACTTGTCGGTGTTTTCGCTGAGCGCACGCAGGAAACCCGGGAAGGTGATGGTGCGGCCGGTGGCGGAGAACTCGACCTTTTCGCCGGAGGCGGCGGTACCTTCGATCAGGACCTTGAGGGAGGTGCCGCGGGCGTCGGCCATCTGGGAGGCGACGGTGCGCGCCCAGATCAGCTCGTAGAGCTTGAACTCCTCGGCGTCGAGGACGCTGCTGAGCTCGCCCGGCGTCGCGAAACTGTCGCCGGCCGGACGGATCGCCTCGTGCGCCTCCTGGGAGTTCTTCACCTTGCGGTCGTAGCGCCGCGGCGCGTCGGCGACGTAGTTCGCGCCGTAGAGCTCGGTCGCCTGCCGCCGCGCGGCGTCCATGCCCTGCGCCGACAGCGAGGTCGAATCGGTACGCATGTAGGTGATGTGGCCGTTCTCGTAGAGACGCTGCGCGATACGCATCGTGCGCTCCGAGGTGAAGTGCAGACGGCGGCCCGCCTCCTGCTGCAGCGTCGAGGTCATGAACGGCGCCTGCGGCTTGCGCGTGTAGGGCTTCTCCTCGACGGAGACGACCTGCATCTCGGCCTGCTGCAGGCCCTCGGCGAGCTTGTCGGCGAACTGCTTGTCGACGACCACCAGCTCGTCCTTGGTGCTCTTGAGCTGGCCGAGGTCGTTGAAGTCACGGCCCTGGGCCACGCGCCTGCCGTCGACGCCGGTCAGCTTGGCGGTGAACTCGTTGGGGTTCTCCGGCGTGGCGGCCTTGCCGGTGCCCAGCTCGGCGGCCAGATCCCAGTACTCGGCGGAGACGAACGCCATGCGCTCCCGCTCCCGCTCGACGATGACCCGGGTGGCCACCGACTGCACACGGCCGGCGGACAGCCGCGGCATGACCTTCTTCCACAGCACCGGAGAGACCTCGTAGCCGTAGAGGCGGTCGAGGATGCGGCGGGTCTCCTGCGCGTCCACCAGGTCGTAGTCGATGTCGCGGGTGTTGGCGGCGGCCTCCTTGATGGCCGACTCCGTGATCTCGTTGAAGGTCATGCGGCGCACCGGGACCTTCGGGTTGAGCACCTCGAGCAGGTGCCACGCGATGGCCTCGCCCTCGCGGTCCGGGTCTGTCGCCAGGTACACCTGGTCGACCTGCTTGAGCTTGGCCTTGAGGTCGGCGACCTTCTTCTTCTTGTCCGGGCTGACGACGTAGAGCGCCTGGAAGCCGTCCTCGGTGTTGACGCCGAGGCGGGCCCAGGGCTCCTTCTTGTACTTGACCGGGATATCGGCAGCGCCACGGGGCAGGTCACGGATATGTCCGACCGAGGCCTCGACGATGTAGTCGTTGCCCAGATACTTCTGGATCTTCTTGGCCTTCGTTGCCGACTCGACGATCACCAGAGTCTTGGTGCCTCCGGCGGATCCTTCGTTCTCAGACACTTCCGGTACCCCTCCTGATTGACTGCCCCTCCGGCTGGTTACCGGCGGGACCCTTGCCCGACTGATGATAGACGGGCGATTGAGACATGCTGTTTACGGTACACAGTATTTAATGGCCGTCCTGCACTTCCCACAAGGTCGACGGCGGATAACCCCCGTCCCGGGGACCGGCTCACCCAGCCGATCCGCGCCCTTCTCACTAGACTCGGATGAAACTTTCCGTTGACCCGCCCCTGCGCATATCCACCAAGGACCGCCTCCCGTGACTGACCAGCTGACCGCCTGGATAGAAACCATCATCGCGATGGATTTCTTCTACCCCCTGGTTGCCCTCCTGGTCATGGTGGATTCGCTGATTCCGCTGATCCCGTCGGAGACGGTGCTCAACCTTTCCGGCGCGTGGGCGGGAGCCTCCGGCCAGCCGAACCTCTGGGCCGTCATCGTGTGGGCCTCCGTCGGCGGCATCGTCGGCGACAACATCTGCTATTTCGCGGGCACCCGGCTGATCCGCTTCGTCGCGAAGCTCAATCCCGAGTCCAAGGGCGGCCAGGCGGTGCGCTGGGTGCGGCGAAACATGAATCGCCGCGCCGGCTCCACGATCGTCGCCGCGCGCTTCATCCCCTGGGGCCGCTGGGTGGCGACGATCATCCTCGGTTCCGTGCGCTATCGCTGGTTCTACTTCTTTATCTTCGACGCCATCGGCGTGATGGTGTGGGCGATCATCAACGTGGGCGTCGGCTACCTCGGCGGCCTCCTCTTCCAGCAGCTCCCGCTGGTGGGCCTGGCCATCGGCGTCATCGCCGGCACCCTGGTCGGCTACCTGTTGCAGAAGGTGCAGAACCGCTTCTTCGAGTGGCGCGACGTCCGCCGCGGCTTCTCCCACGCCTGAGCCTAGGGGCCGGCACGTGGCGTGACCTGTGGGCCGCCGGCCGGAAACGGCAAAACCCCGCCGCCACGATTGTGGGACGGGGACGTGCGCGACAGATTTACTGCTTACAGCGGGTGAACCTGCTGAGCCTGCGGGCCCTTGGCGCCCTCGCCGACCTCGAACTCGACCTGCTGGTTCTCCTCGAGGGTACGGAAGCCGTTGCCCTGGATCTCGGAGTAGTGAACGAAGACGTCAGCGGAGCCGTCGTCCGGAGCGATGAAGCCGAAGCCCTTTTCAGCGTTGAACCACTTAACGGTACCAGTTGCCATGGTGTGTAACCTTTTTCTTGAAATGGCGAAATGATGAGGCAGTATCGTCATCTGACGACACCGGGTCGATCCGAACCACCAAGCTTCCGCCATTCCTTATGGAAGCCTGGTGCTCGCGGTACTTCTTTTGCGAGCACCCTTCGAAAAAAGTGTTGAACTGCGCACAGAATCTGCGACCAAGGTCAGTGTGTCATGTTTCGGCGGAGAATGGCTAGTGTTAAGCAAACTTTCTTAGAAAACGGCCGGAAGCCGTCACCCCGGGGGTAGCAAAATGACTAGCGAATTTGGCGACGAATTGATGAACGCGGTAATCCGCCGCTACCCGGAGTCCACGCTCACCCACTCCGAAACCATCCCCGCCAGAGCCTCCCGGCACGCGGACTGGCCGCACTGGGTCCTCCCCTCCCTGCGCTCCCACCTGCAGGAGAGCGGAATCACGGAGCTGTATTCGCATCAGGCTGACACCGCCCGCCTCGCCCGCGCGCGCACCGACGTCGTCGTGGCGACCGGCACCTCCTCGGGGAAATCGCTCGGCTACCAGCTCCCGATTCTCACCAGGCTCGCAGAGTCCCCGACCGCGTGTGGGATCTATCTGACCCCCACGAAGGCGCTCGGAAACGATCAACTTCATGCAATTCTCAGTATGACCCGTGACATCGACGAGCTGCGTGGCGTCCATCCCGCCCCCTACGACGGCGACACCCCCCAGGAGGCCCGGTCCGGCATCCGCGAGTCCAGCCGCTTCGTCTTCACCAACCCGGACATGCTCCATGCCTCGGTGCTCGGCAACCACCAGCGCTGGGCCCGCCTGCTGCGCCACCTCGACTACCTCGTCATCGACGAATGCCACTCCTACCGCGGCGTATTCGGCGCCAACGTCGCCCTCGTGCTGCGCCGGCTCCTCCGCCTGGCGAGGCACTACGGCTCGGATCCCACGATCATCCTCGCCTCCGCCACCGCCAACGACCCCGCCGAACACGCCTCGCGCCTCATCGGCCGCCCGGTCACCGCCGTCACCGAGGACGGCGCCCCGACCGGTGCCCGCACCGTGGCCCTCTGGGAACCCGGCTTCATCGACGGCGCGGAGGGTGAGAACGGCGCCCCGGTCCGGCGGGCGGCCACCACCGAGGCGGCCGGCATCATGGCCGTCGCCATCGCCGAGGGCGCCCGCACGCTGACCTTCGTCCGGTCCCGGCGCGCCGCCGAGGTCGTCGCCATGCGTGCGCAGGAGGAGCTGATCTCCCTGGGCCGTCGCGACTTCGCCGCCCGCGTCGCCTCCTACCGCGCCGGCTACCTGGCCGAGGACCGCCGCGCGCTGGAAAAGGCGCTCGACGACGGCACCCTCCTCGGGGTCGCCTCCACCAACGCCCTCGAGCTCGGCATCGACGTCGGCGGCCTCGACGCGGTGGTCACCGCCGGTTTTCCGGGCACCGTCGCCTCCTTCTGGCAGCAGGCCGGGCGCGCCGGCCGCCGCGGTCAGGGGTCGCTGGTGGTCCTGGTCGCCCGCGATGAGCCGATGGACACCTATCTCGTCCATCACCCGGAGGCCTTGTTGGGCACACCCGTCGAGCGCAGCGTCTTCAATCCGCGCAACCCCTATGTCCTGCGTGGCCACGTCTACTGTGCCGCCGTCGAAAAACCCCTCAGCGAGGCGGAGGTCGACGAGCTCGGTGCCCGCGAGGTCGTCCGTGAGCTCGCCGACGTCGGCCTCCTGCGTCAGCGTCCCACCGGCTGGTTCGCCACCCCCCGGCCCGCGGGCGTCGACGAGCTCCCGACCCCGGAGACCGCCCACCAGTCCGTCGCCCTGCGCGGCGGCACCGGCGAGGAGGTAATGATCGTCGACGTCTCCGACGGCCGCCTGCTGGGCACCATCGACGGCGGCCGGGCCCCGGCACAGATCCATCCCGGCGCGGTGTACCTGCACCAGGGCGCCAGCTACGTCATTGACGATCTCGACCTGGACGATCATGTGGCGCTGGCCCGGCCGGAGGTTCCGGACTTCTCGACGACCGCCCGATCCGTCACCGACATCCGGCTCCTCAGCCAGCCCGCCGACCAGGAGATCATCAACTACTCCCCCGGCCTGTGGGTCGCCAACGTCGAGGTCGAGGTCACCGACCAGGTCGTCGGCTACGTCCTCAGGCTCGCCGACGGCACGATCGGCGAGATGGTCTCGCTCGACATGCCGCAGCAGCGACTGGTCACCCGTGCGGTGGCCTACACGATCGACCCGATGGTGCTGACGGAACTGGGCATTTCCCCCGCCGACGCCCCGGGTTCCCTGCACGCCGCCGAGCACGCGGCGATCGGCCTGCTCCCCCTGATCGCCACGTGTGACCGCTGGGACATCGGCGGCGTGTCGACCGCCCTGCACCCGGACACCAACCTGCCGACGGTATTCGTGTACGACGGCAACCCCGGTGGAGCAGGCTTCGCCGACGAGGGTTTCCGTCGCTTCCCCGAATGGATCGAGGCGACCTTCGAGACCGTGCGTTCCTGCTCCTGCGAGTCCGGCTGCCCCTCGTGCGTGCAGTCGCCCAAGTGCGGCAACGGCAACAACCCGCTGGACAAGGCCGGTGCACTCAGGCTGCTGGGCGGGTTGGTGACGATGACCGCACGCTCCTAGATCGGTCCGGCGCGCGCCGCCGCCTCCCGCGTGCCGACACCGGTCGTCACCGTCACGTCCCCGGACTCCTTGTCCAGTCGGCAGTCCACAAGTTTCGCGCCGTTGGCCTCCGCGAACTCCCGCGCCGTCGCGCACGCCGGCTCACCCCAGGAATGCGCCCAGGCCCCGGCCACCGCCGCCAGGTCGGCCGCGGTGCGGGCCAGCTGTTGGTCTCTGACCTGCGAATAGGCGTGGACCATGACCAGCAGCAGCGAGGCCAACGCGACCGAGAATCCGACCGTGACGAGGGTGGCACTTCCGGAGTCGTCGGCAAGCAAGTGCCGGGCCCTGGTCACGGCGCATCCTCCACCGGCGCGATGGCGGTGGCCGCCACGTCCCCGAGCACGGCGGGAACGGTGGCGGTCACCGTGATCATCCCGCCGGTGGACGCCACCTCGACGCTGCCCCGGGTCGGCTCGAAGGTCACGCCGACGGCCTCGGCGCGGGCGGCGGCGCCCGCGGTCTGCACCGCAGAGAGGTGCGCCGCCATCGTCGCCAACGCCGCAAGCACCGCGGAGGCCACAGCCACCAGGGTGACCATGCTCAGCGCGGCCTCCACGGTGACGGAGCCACGGTCATTGGCGAACACCCGGCCGTTCATCATCCGGGGGTGTTGCTCAGGGCGTCGGTGATGATGGTTTCGAAGGCGTCAGTGACGCCTCCAGAGTTGACGACGAGGTAGAGGACGGCGGCCAGCGCGGCGGCGGCGAGCGATCCCATCGCGTACTCGATTGTGGACATTCCGTGGTCGTTGGTCAACTGGTTTTTGATGCGGTCGAGCATGGGTCTTCTCCTTGGCTGGGTGGTACGGGTGGTGGTGTCAGAACATGGTCGAGGCCAGGCTGATGATGACGGGTGCGAGTCCCAGAATCAGGAAGGCCGGGAGGAAGCACGCGGTGAGGGGGATGGCGATGAGGACGCTGGCCCGTTCGGCGCGTGCGGTGGACTGGTCTGCGGCCTCTGCCCGGAGGCCGGCGGCGATTCGCCTGGTCGCGTCGGCGCTGGCGGCCCCTGAGCGGTCGGCGAGTCGGGCGGTGCGCGCCAGCTCGTCCAGGCCGGGGGTGCCGATGGCCTGATCCCAGGCCCGGTGTGACGGGATGCCAAGGGACAGGAGCGCCCCGACGTGCGCCCACACCCGGGCCGTCGCCGGGCCGGCGACGGCAGCGAGGGCGGTGCTCGCGGCCGCCGGTGAGAGCCCGGCGTCCATGCAGGCTGCGTAGATCTCCAGTTCCGCGGCGGTGCGCACCGGGTGGGGACCGTCCCGGGGCGTCTTCGGGCTCCGTCTCGGTTCGGGCCCCTCCCCGGGCAGCAGCCGGCCCGCCGGTCCGGGGGCGGTGAGCGTGAGGGAGGCGCACAGGAGAATAAGTGTGAGGGTCATGACCTGGCCCTCCGGATGATCTCGTGGGCGAGAAGCAGCCCGGCACAGTTGAGCGCCGTGCCCGCCATCAACAGCGTCCCGCCCAGTCCACCGCCGAGCAGCCAGGCGACCGGGTTCGCGCCCATGGTCGAGCCCAGGGCTATCCCGGCCAGCGGCAGCGCGGACAGAATCAGGGCGGTGGCCTGTGGTCCCTGCAGTGAGGCCGTGGTGGCGGCCTCGTGACGGAGAGCCTGGGTGATCTGTTCCCCCTGCATCCGCAGCAGGCCGGCCAGGGGAATGCCGTGCCGCTGCGCGAGCCCCCACGCCTTGCCGACCTCCGCCAGTTCCCTGAGCTCCTCCTGTCCGGTGAGCACGGGTGCGGGGCTGTGCCCGCGCCGGGCGTGCACGGCGGCCGAGCGAACCAGGCGGGTGATGTCCGGGGCTGCGGTGGTCTCCTCGGCGGCCCTGGCCAGGGCGGTGGCGGGGTCCGCCCCGGCCTCCAGGTCAGCGACGAGATGCCCCAGCAGCGCGGTGGTCGCCCGCGACCGGGCTATGGCCCGACGACGCTTGAGCGCCGACGCGCCCAGCACGGCCCCGGTTCCCGCCACGGTGAGGGCGGCCACGGCGATCGAGAGGCGGTCACCCAGCAGGACGACGGTCATTACGGCTCCGGAAACGAGCGGGATGAGTGGCTTCAGCCGATTCCAATTCGCTCGTCGCCCGGGGCGCGGCGCGGCGAGCACGGCGATACGCCCCGTGGGCGCGGGCGGCGCGAGGGCCATCCCAGCGGCCGCCGTCAGCAGTGCGCTCAGCAGGCTCATCGCTCCTCCGTGAGGGCTGCGGCTGTCTGCGTGTAGTCGGCGGAGGGGCCGCTCACGGAGTCCCAGATCACCCGCGCGACCACGGGCTGCCCCTCCAGCACCGCGATCTGCCCGAGGCGGCGGACGCCGTCCGTGTCGCGGCGCATCGCCAACACCACATCCACCGCCGCGGCCAGTTGCGCGTGCAGGGCCGGCCTGTCCAGGCCACCGAGGGCGGCCAGTGCCTCCAGCCTCGCCGGTACCTCGGTGGTGGAGTTGGCGTGGATGGTGCCCGCCCCGCCGTCGTGGCCGGTGTTGAGGGCGGACAACAGGTCGACGACCTCCCCGCCCCGGATCTCGCCGACGACGATGCGGTCCGGGCGCATGCGCAGCGCCTGTTTGAGCAGTTGGCTCATCGCGATGGAGCCGGCGCCGTCGGTGTTCGCCCCACGGGTGACCAGGTTGAGCACGTGGGGGTGGGCGGGTTTGAGCTCGGCGGTGTCCTCGATGCAGATGATGCGCTCGCTGGCGGGCACCTCCGCCAGCAGGGCCGCCAGCAGCGTGGTTTTGCCGGTGCCGGTGCCGCCGACGATCAGGAAGGAGCGTCGCGCCCCCAGGAGTCCGCGCAGCAGTTGCGCCTGGGGCGCCGCGACGCTGCCCCGGGTGACGAGGTCGTCGAGCCTGGTCGTGGCCTGATGCAGGACGCGCAGGGACAGGCAGGTGCCGGAGGCCGAGGGCGGGGCCAGCAGCGCGTGGACGCGCACGGTGGAGCCGTCGTCCCGGCTCAAGCGGCCGTCGGCGAAAGGCTGGGCGTCATCAAGCCGTCGGCCGCAGGCGGTGGCCAGCCGGACTGCGAGGGCACGGACGTCGTCGTCGCTGGCGAAGGTGACCTCGCTGCGTTCCAGGCCACGGCCCCGGTCGACCCAGACCTCTGCGGGGCCGTTGACCAGGATGTCGGTGACGTTGTCTGCGGACAGCAGCTGATCGAGGCGGCCCGCGCCGGTGGTGTCGTCGCGCAGTCTGCGCAGGGTATCGAGGACGTCGACGTCGCTGATGACGGGCGCCTCCTCGCGGATGAGGGCCGCGAGCGTCACGGGGTCGGTGGCGGAAAGGGAGGGGTCGTCGAGCAGGCGGCGGTGGAGGCGCTCAATCAGTGTGGCGTCGCTCATCGGGGGCCTCCGGGCAGTCCGGCGGCGGCCAGCGCTACGCCGGCTGCGGTGCCCAGGGCCGCCGGCACCGGGTTCGGCAGTCCGGCGATCTCCGTGGTGCGCGCGAGGCGGGGCAGGGTGGCGATCTCCGCGGAGACGTCCAGGCCGGTCAGGCGGGTGAGATCGGTGGCGTCGAGCCCCGACCAGTCCCGGTGCCGCGCGACCAGGCAGTGGGGAATGCCTGCGGCCGCGAGCCGACGCGCGATAGAACTCGCCGCCGCCGCCGGGCGCACCTGTGCCGTCGTGAGCAGGACGAGGTGGTCGGCCGCCGTGGCGAGCGGGTGGGACTCCACGTCACCGTGCACCCAGGTCTGTGCGGGTGGCGCGTCGACGATGACCGTGCCGCCGGCCTCAGCCAGGGTGGACGCCACAGTCGCGATGGTTTCGGGGCGCAGCTGGAAGGATTCCGCGACAGTCGGGCGGGCGGCGGAAAGAACGGCCAGGCCGGTTCCCTCGGCGGGCAGCGCCGTGCGCAGGGCCTCGGCGTCGAGGTTGCCCTCCGGATTGATGTGCAGATCCGGCCAGCGCGCCCCGGGTGTGTCCTCGAGCCCGAGCAGGAGGTCCATCCCGCCGGAGGTGTCCACGCCGTCGACCAGCGTGGTCAGCTGGCCGGCGCGGGTGGCGGTCCGTGCCACCGCCGCGGCCAGTGTCGAGGTGCCCGCTCCCCCGGCGGTCGCCGTGACGATGAGGACCCGGCCCCGCGCGTGCGTGGCGTCGCGTGTCCCGTCGGCCGGGGAGCCGGTCCGGGGCAGATCGGCGATGGCTGCCAGGAGCTCCGCAGCCTGCGCCGGAAGGTAGAAGACCTGATCGGCATGACAGGCGAGCACGTCCTCCCAGGGAATCGGATCTTCGTCCCGCACGGTGACGAAGATGTGGTCGTGGGTGCGGGGGCCGGCGAGGACGCGGGCGGTGTCCCCGTCGACGATGACGGCGGCCGCGCGCGGGAGGTGGCGTGCCAGCAGGTTTGCCTTGGCGCCCCGGTCCGCGCCGTCGAGCTGGGCGGCGAGATCGATGACCGGGCGGCCGGTCGCCGCGGCGGCGTGGCCGACGTCGGGGTGGAGCAGCGGGTTGGCGACGGCGGTGAGGAGATAGGGTTCGGACAACGGTGGCGTCGTTCGGCTCATGCCCCACACACTCGTCCCTGGACGACGGGCCCGCGGACCCCCGCCCCAACCCTGTGGATAACCCCTCATTTAGAGTTTGTGTCACCAAAAAAATGTGGATGAACCGTGCCGGAAACATAGGATGACCCGCGCCTCGGGGGGATGCGCGGGTCATCAATAACCCGGTCTCGGGGGGCGGACCGGGGCAGGCCACACTGTATATCGGGGCCTTGCATGGGCAAGTATCGCACGTTTTCAAGTATCCGTCAATACATTTTGGCCCACTTTCACGGGTTTTAGTCCCACCTTTAACCCTTCCCTCCCGTCTCTCCCGACCCACCGACCACAGCAGGCGCTTCCCATCCCCAGGGTCGCTGAGTACACTGGGCGCGACATGGTTGAGACGAACAGGGACGACCATTCAGCAGAGTCGCCACAGGTCAACACGCCGCCACCCGAGCACCGGGTCGCGGCCTTCTTTGACCTGGACAAAACCATCATCGCCACCTCCTCGGCCTACGCCTTCGGCAAGGAGTTCATGCACAACGGGCTGATCAGCCACACCGAGGCCTTCCAGATTTCCCTGGCCAAGGGCACCTACATGGTGGCGGGCCACTCCTCGGAACAGATGGACGCCAGCCGCGATCAGCTGACCAGCCTCGTCAGCGGCTGGTCGGTCAGCGAGGTCTCCCGCATCACCACAGAGGCCATGCACACCGTGGTCACACCGGTGATCTACTCCGAGGCCCGGGAATTGATCGACTTCCACAAGGCCGCCGGCCACGACGTCATCATCATCTCGGCCTCGGCGTCCCAGCTGGTGGAGCCCATCGCCGCGGAGTTGGGCATCGACCAGGTCGTCGCCACCGAGCTGGAGGTCGCCGACGGCCGCTTCACCGGCGAGATCCTCTTCTACGCGAAAGGCGACGCGAAGGCGCAGGCCATCGCCGACCTCGCCGAGGCCAACCACTACGACCTGGCGTCCAGCTTCGCCTACTCCGATTCCGCCACGGACATCCCCATGCTGGAGATGGTAGGCAACCCGGTCGCGGTCAACCCGGACCGGGCGATGAAGAAGCACGCGCTGGAATCGGGCTGGGAGGTCCGCTCCTTCAAGGACCCGGTCCCGCTCTTCCCGCTGCCCAACGCCCGCGACGTGGGCATCGGCGCCGGGGTCATCGCCGCTCTCGCCGCGCTGACGGCCGGCGGGTGGTGGCTGGCCCAGCGTGGCCGGCGACCGGGCGAGACGCCGGGCAACCGCAGCGCCTGAGCCGTCGCTCAGGCCGCCCTGATGATGGCCTCCGCCTCTGCGGCCCCGGCGATCCAGCCGGTCAGGAGGAATTCCAGGCAGTCCCGCACGCCCTCGCTCCCCGAGGTCCACCCCGCCAGGAGCTCGAGGTACTCGCGCCTGTGACGGTTGTAGTGGACCTCCGGGACGGCGAGACCGCGGGGGTCAAATCCGGTGGCAACGGCGGTCAGGCGGGCGGTGGCGCGGGCGATGATCCCGCTGCGGGGTCCGAAGAGCTCGTGCGAGGCGATCTCGGCGTGGATGACCTGAGGCAGCAGGACCTGGTGGGCTCCGGAATTGGCGTCGACAAGCCCGGCGATCATGCGGATGCGCTGGGCCGCCTGCGCCCCCACCGGTCGGCCGTCCCCGCCGGCGGCGACGTCCATGCGGGCCAGGACGTTGGCGGGCGAGCGCCTGAAGGTGGCGGCGCTCGTCTGAATCGACGCCGGCGAGAGAAGGCCGTGGACGCTGATGACGTGGGCGAACACCCCCGAGGGCTCACCGTCGACAGGGGCGGCCTCCCCCTCGATGAGCGTTGACAGTCGCGCCCCCCGCAGCACCGACTCGGCGACCAGCAGATTCGACTTGCGCAGCGCGGCCGGCCGGCGGTGAGCGGCGGCGATCGCGTCGTGGGCGCGGGTGGCCAGTTCCGTCACCTCGCCGAGGTCAAGGAGCGGAGCCAACGGGTCGGTGTGAGTCATATCCACTACACTAGTGACCGGTTCCATCGCGGTTCCGCGCAAGTTCGGGCATGGGCCGCGACACCGTGGCACTATGGGCCATGGACACGTAATGTGATCCGCACATTAAAATCAACTTAAAACCTGGCACGCATGAAGGTGTCGCCAACAACGACCATAAGAGGCAGGTAACTCACGTGAGCAATAAAGAAGGCCTTTACACAGACGGTTCATCCGCATATTCCGCGAAGGTGAACTCCATCCCGCTCAGTGATGTCGATTCCGCCAAGGGCGCCGAGAACTCCATCGGTGACCTGGTGTCCAGCGCCACGTCCCAGATGTCGACTCTCTTCCGTTCCGAGATCGAGCTCGCCAAGACGGAGATCGTCGGCGAGGTCAAGAAGGGCGCCGTCGGCGGCGGCCTGTTCGCGGTCGCGGGCGTCGTCGGCCTGTACTCCTCCTTCTTCTTTTTCTTCTTCCTCGCCGAGCTGCTGGCCGTCTGGCTTGAGCGCTGGGCCGCCTTCCTCATCGTCTTCCTGATCATGCTGGTCACTGCGGCTGTGTTGGCGCTGGTCGGCTTCCAGCGGGTGCGCAAGATCCGTAAGCCCGAGGCGACGATCAGGTCCGTCAACGAGCTGAAGAAGCTCAAGCCCGGCTCCGCCCAGGCCGCCGTGACGGCGACCGACCGCGGTCTCTACACTTAAGCATCTCCGATTTACCGATGACCGCCCGCCCGGGGACTCTCCCGCGGCGGGCGCAGTGCATTGACCGTCAAGAAACGAGCTTCAGCGATGTCCGAGCCGTCCCCCGGGCCGCCTCCCGGGCCCCTGCCACCGAGCGTGGTCGAGCTGCCCGGCCCTTTCGAACACCAGCTCATCCACACCCGTGGCGTGCGCCTGCACGCCGCGGTCGCCGGTCACCCCACGGATCCACTGGTGCTGCTGGTCCACGACGCTTTCGGCGGCTGGTTCGACTGGCTGGAGGTGATCGCCCCGTTGGCGGAGGCCGGTTACCACGTGGCAGCGGTGGATCTGCGCGGCTACGGCCTCTCGGACAAGCCCCCCGCGGGCGCCGGCTCCCTGCTGCGCCAGATCTGCTCCGACCTGGCGGGGGCGATCGGTGCGCTGGGGCATGACGAGGCAATCCTGGTCGGCGCCGACACCGGCGGCTCGATCGTGTGGACGCTGGCGACGACCCACCCGGAGCGCGTGCGCGCCCTGGTGTCGGTCTCCGCGGCCCATCCCACCGACCTGCGCCGGTCGGTGGCGGCGCGGCCGTGGAACTTCTTCTGGATGGGGCTGCGGGGCCTGGTCTCCCGACTGCCGGTGCGGCTGCTGACGGCCTCGCAGGGCGCCGTCGACGCCTCCCACCGGCGCTTTCTCCAGCTCAACACCACGTCGGCGTTCCAGCGGTCCACGGGCTTCGCGCGGCTCCTCGATCTGCGGCTGAAGGCGGCGCGGATCGGCAACACACGGCCCGCGGCGGTGCACACGGCCCGCCTGCTGCTCTCGCCCGTTCCCCGGCGCCTGATGAACGCCAAAGTCACCGTCCCGACGCTGCTCATTCACCCGGATCAGGGGTTGTGGCGCCATGTCAACGCCCGTGCGGAGGCGAGGGTCAGCGCCCGCGTCGACACGGCGGTCGTGCCGGGATCGAAGACCATGCCGCACGTGGAGACCCCCGCCCGGTTCGTCGGCCTCGTCGCCGGGTTCCTGGCCGACCTCTAGGACACGCAGGCCCGGGTGTCGACCGGCGCCGTGTGGGCGGCCACCTCGCCCACACGGTCCTGGATTTCGGCGGCGGTGATGGCGAATCCGGTGTCGGTGTTGTCGACGCTGGCGCCGAACACCATGCCCAGGACCTCGCCGGACTCGTTGAACAACGGGCCGCCGGAGTTGCCTTCGCGGATGGATCCGCGCACGGTGTAGGCCTCGCGCTCGACTCGGCCGGTGGCGTAGATGTCGGGGCCGGCGATGGTGATGCGGTCGCTGATGCGGGCCGGCGAGGCCTCGAAGGGGCCGGACTCCGGGTATCCCATGACCACTGCCTCGTCGCCGCTGTCGGCGGGGGTCGCCGCCCATGGCAGGGGCGCCAGGCCCAGGCCCGGCGCGTGGAGCAGGGCGATGTCGGCCTCCGGATCGTAGAAGACGACCTCCGAGTCAATGACGCCGAGCATGGTGTCCAGCCGGACGGACTCGGTGCCGGCGACGACATGGGCATTGGTGAGCACGTAATCCGGGGCGGTGACGAAGCCCGAGCCCATGAGCCGTCGACTGCACTCCTCGGAGTTGCCCATCACGTGGATGACCGAGGGACGCAGGTCCTCGACGAGCTCCTCGTTGGCGACCTCGATACGCGGGGCCGCGACCGTCGCGGAGGTGCCCTGGGCAAATGGTGAGACCAGGGGCGGCAGCCCGGATTCGCTGAGCATCGCCGAGATGCGGGTCGGCACCTGGCTCCAGGCGTCCGGCACGATCCTGTCGACGGCCTGCAGCACCGTGGAGTTGCGGATCCCCTCGGAGGCTGGTTTACCCAGGCCGGTGGCCAGGGGGCCGGCGATGAGCCAGCACACCAGCAGCGCCACGAGGACCTGGAAGGCGGCGCCGACGGCGGAATCGACGGCCTGGAAGGCGCGCAGCCGCATGCCCTCACGCAGGGAGCCGCCCAGGGTGGCGCCGATGAGATTGCCGATGCTGGCCAGCAGGACGACGACGCCGAGGGCGAGCAGGGAGCGCAGTGCCAGGGACTCCGTCAACCCCATGACCGGTGGCGCGGCGGCCAGGCCGACGATGATGCCGGCCAGAATGCCCACGGCGGAAAGGATGGAGGCGAAGGCGCCCTGCCGCCAGCCGCTGAACAGGGCGACGAGCCCGACGAGGATAACGATCACGTCGACGATCAGGCTGGCTGTCACGGTTTGGGCTGCTACTTTCTTCCGGCTGCTGCAATCGCGGGGGCGATCGGGCTAATGCTACCGCCTGAAGGTGGCCTCATTGTTCCGGCACTTGTCCAGCGTGGCGCGGAGATCGTAGACCCGCTCGCTGTGCCAGGGCAGGTCCCAGCCCGCATGGGTCAACGCTCCGGCGACGAGCCCCGCGGTGAATCCCCAGAGCAGGTAGTCCTGGACGTAGAAGGCCGGTCCCCGCCAGTCGCCCCAGCCGACGGTGAGGCGGTTGGCGGGGTCGGTGAGGTGGTCGATGGTGACGGTGAAGACGTCGTCCGTCTCTTCCTCGCTGGCCGGGTAGAGCTCGCGGGGGGTGTGCCACCAGGCGACGACCGGGTGCACCGGGCGTGCGCTGCTGCGCACGTGAATCTGCGGCAGCTGGGCGACCGGCGTGACGTGCTCACGCTGCAGGCCGGTCTCCTCCCACGCCTCGCGCAGGGCGGCGTCGACGGCGTTGACGTCGGTGGGATCGACGCGCCCGCCCGGAAAGGCGAGCTGGCCGGCGTGGCTGCGCATGTCCGGTGAGCGGTGCGTGAGCAGGATGCGGGCGTCCCTGGGCCGGGCCTGCGCGTCCGGGTCCCCGGCCACCGCCATGAGCACCGCCGAGTGCCTGACTTCCGGCGGGGGGACCTCCTCCTGCTCGGGTTTGACGAGCGGAACCTCGACGGTGATGTCGTCGAACATGGGGCGCAGCCACACCGGGGCCGCCGCAGGGTGCAGGTCGACGTTCACGCCGGGGCGGTCAGGACGATCGGGGATCATGTCAGGCTCCTCCTGCCAGGGCATCGGTGACGGCGGCCGCCAGCTCCTCCGTCGAGTCAAAGGGCGTCGGGTACATCGCGATCTGCTCGGCGCCGCGGAACACGACGGTGATCGGAATCACTCCGGGAAGACCCAGCGTACCCGCAAATTTATTCTCGGAGTCCTGGTAACTGACGAAGTCGAGGTCAAGCTCGTTGAGCAGGGCCGCGCCGTTGGCCGGGTTGCTGTCCGCGTGCACGCCGACGACCGTGACCTTCGGGTTCTGGGCGGCGTATTCCTCGAAGTGGGGCAGCTCGTCACGGCACGGCCCGCACCACCAGGCCCACACGTTGACGACGGTGACCCCCTCCCCCTGCGACGCGTCCCCGTTCCCGCCGCCGAGGCAGGGCAGGTCGACGCCGCCCACGCCCGTCGAGGGGCAGTCCGCGCGGGCGGGGACGTCGGCGGCGGGAGCGGGGTCCGCCGCCTGGCTTGCCGACGCCTGCGTGTCCGTCGGGACCGGCGCGGCGTCGCGAAGCAGGAACATCGCCCCGGCGATGACCGCCACGGTCATGAGCACGGCGCCGACACTGATCCAGATGAGTTGATTCTTCATCTACGCCTCGGTGGTGGGGGTCAGGCCGGCCAACGCCAGCAGGTGGTCGCGGTCCGGGGAGGTGACGCGGGCAGCCGCCTCCTCCGGGTCAGTGCTGCCGTCGCGGCCGTAGGAGGGGCAGTCCCAGGCCAGCAGGCACGCGCCGCACGCGGGCCTGCGGGCGTGACAGACGCGACGGCCGTGCCAGATCACCCGCTGGGAGAAGTCGGTCCACTCGGATTTCTCGATGAGCCCGGCTATTTCGTGTTCAATCCGCACCGGGTCGGTGGCCTCCGTCAGCCCCCACCGCGCCACCAGGCGCTGAAAATGCGTGTCCACCGTGAGCCCCGGCTTACCGAAGGCGTTGCCGCGGACGACGTGCGCGGTCTTGCGCCCGACGCCCGGCAGCGTGACCAGGTCCGCCAGCGCCTGCGGCACCCGGCCGTCGTAGCGGGCCACGAGCGCCTCACCGAGGCCGATGAGATGGCCCGCCTTCGCCCTGCAGAAACCGGTCGGTCGGATGATCTCCTGGAGCTCCTCGCGATCGGCCTGCGCGTAGGCGGCGGCGGTGGGGTAGGCGGCGAAGAGCCGGGGCGTGACCTGGTTGACCCGGACGTCGGTGGTCTGTGCGGAGAGCACCGTCGCGACCAGTAGCTCGAGCGGGGTGCTGAAGTCGAGCTCCGCGTGGGCGTCCGGGTAGGCCACCGCGAGGGTGCGGTTGATACGGCGGGCCCGGCGCGTCCTGCCCAGGGACGTCTCCTCTCCCCGGGCCGCCGGATGAGCACCGGGTCGGCGACGCTTCCGGGGCGTGGTTCCGGCACTTTCTCGCGGGGCAGACATGGTGGTTACCTTAGTGACCCGCAGGCCCGGCGTGAAGTTGCAGACGTGACCGCTACTATGAGTGACATGACACTTCTGCTCATCGCGATCGTTCCACTCATCCTGGCACTGTTCGCGATCCTCATGGAGAAGCTCGAGTCAGGCGCCCTGCGTCGGAGTTTCGAGCCGAGCGCGGAGTCACTGCCCGTCACGGACACGGAGGAGGGAGACCAGGACGCGTCCTAGTTTTCACGGGCCACCGACCGCCGTGTTCTATGTCTCACCTCGTTACCTTTGTTAAGCTTCAATCACAACGTGCGAGACGCGTCGTCGGTCCCCGAGGAACGTGACGTATACGACGCTGCAGTGACCCCCACCGGTCACGATCGATCACGATTTTCAACACCAACGTCAAGGAGTTTCACACATGGAGGGCGTACAGGAAATCCTGGCCCGGGCCGGCATCTTTCAGGGTGTTGACCCGGGAGCCGTCGAAAGCCTGATTCAGGACATGGAATCAGTTCGCTTCCCTCGCGGGGCGACGATCTTCGAGGAGGGCGACCCCGGTGACCGCCTGTACATCATCACCCAGGGCAAGGTGAAGCTCGCCCGGCACGCCGTCGACGGTCGCGAGAATCTTCTGACGGTGATGGGCCCGTCCGACATGTTCGGCGAACTGTCCATCTTCGATCCGGGTCCGCGCACCTCCTCCGCGGTCTGCGTCACCGAGGTCCATGCGGCCACGATGAACTCTGACCTGCTGAAGAAGTGGGTCGACCAGTACCCGGAGATCTCCCAGCAGCTGCTGCGCGTGCTCGCCCGTCGCCTGCGCCGCACCAACAACAACCTGGCCGACCTCATCTTCACCGACGTGCCGGGCCGTGTGGCCAAGACCCTGCTGCAGCTGGCCAACCGCTTCGGCACCCAGGAGGGATCGGCCCTGCGGGTCAACCACGACCTCACGCAGGAGGAAATCGCCCAGCTGGTCGGCGCGTCCCGCGAGACCGTGAACAAGGCCCTGGCCACCTTCGCGCACCGCGGCTGGATCCGCCTCGAGGGCAAGTCCGTCCTCATCGTCGACACCGAGCACCTCGCGCGCCGAGCACGCTAGCACGCCTGCCGACGCAGAAACGCGGCCCCCACCGCCGGGTGGAGGCCGCGTTTATTGGGGCGTCGGCACGCTTATTCGCCGTGCGCCGCCAGGTAGCGCAGAGCGACGCGGGTTGACTGCTCCGCGGCGTCGCGCAGGACCGGGTCGACGTCGTCGTACATCTTGTCCACGAGCGTCTTGAGGTCGATGTCCGCCCCCTCCTCCGCGCGCAGCGCACGAATCTGCTCCAGGCGGTAGTTGCGGCGATCAATGTACTTGCGGGCCATGGCGGAGGTGTCCGCCAGATCCGACCCGTGTCCCGGGAAGAGCGGGACGCCGGCGCCGCGCTCCTCGAGCAGGGCCAGCGTCTCAAAGTAGTCGGCGAGATCACCGTCGGTCTCGGAAATCATGGTGGTGTGACGTCCGGCGATGGTGTCGCCGGTGACGATGCCCTCGAGCTCCGAGGCGCCGACGCCACCCGACCAGATGAAGAAGCTCGTGGAGTCCGCGGTGTGACCCGGGGTGTGGACGACCTCGAGGGAGGGCGTGATGTCGTCCAGCGAGATGATTTCACCGTCGGCCAGCGGCTCCCCACCGGCGCAGTAGCGCTCGTCGAAAGCACGGATCGGGGCCCCGGTGAGCTGGCGCAGACGGTTGGCCCCCTCGGCATGATCATGGTGACGGTGCGTCAGCAGAATCAGCGCGATCTTCTCACCCTTGGCGGCCAGCACGTTCAGGTGCCCCTCGTCCTCCGGGCCCGGGTCGATGACGATGGAAACGTCGTCCTCGGGAGCCCGGATGATCCAGGAGTTGGTGCCCTCCAGGGCAGCGTAGGACGGGTTGGCGCACAGGACGACGCCAACGGACGGCCCCACCGGGCGTAGCTGACTGTAAGCGGGATGCTCCATGCCCAACAGACTACCGCCCGCCTGAATATTCGCAGAATAGGCGCAGGAAGACCCGCGACCTAGCCGGCGACCTCGACCTGAACCTCGACCTCGACCGGGGCGTTCAGCGGCAGCACCGCGACGCCGACGGCGGAGCGGACGTGCTCCCCGGCGGCGCCGAAGACCTCACCCATGAGATTGGAGGCGCCGTTGGCGACGGCGGGCTGGCCATGGAAGTCGGTGGCGGAGGAGACGAAGACGACGACCTTGGCGACGCGGGTGACGTTGTCGATGCCGACGACCGCGTCAATGGCGGCCAGCGCATTGAGCGCGGCGGTGCGGGCATAATCGGCGGCCTCCTCCGGGGAGACCTCCGCGCCGACCTTGCCGGTGGCGGGCAGCTCGCCGTCGACGAACGGCAGCTGGCCGGAGGTCCAGACCTGGTTGCCGATCCTGGCGGCCGGGACATAGGCCGCCACGGGTGCGGCCACAGCGGGGAGCTGGATCCCGAGTTCCTTCAACTTGTCGGAAACGGCGGCCATTACTGGACCTCGCGCTTCATGTAGGCGACGACGTTCTCCGGGTTCGGGCCCGGCATGACGGAGACGAGCTCCCAGCCATCCTCACCCCAGGTGTCGAGGATCTGCTTGGTGGCGTGGGTCAGAAGCGGAACGGTGGCGTATTCCCATTTAGTCATGCGCACGAGCCTACCAAGCGCCGAGGGGACTAGACGCCCTCTATGCTGCCGCCCTCCGCGAGGTACTTGGCCCAGTTGGTGTTGTCCGGGTTGTGCTTGAGCAGCGCGCGGCGCTGACGCTCGGTCAGCCCGCCCCAGACCCCGAACTCGATGTTGTTGTCGAGGGCGTCGGCGAGGCACTGGACCTTGACCGGGCAGTGCCGGCAGACGCAGGCGGCGTTGCGCTGCTGCGCACCCCGGACGAAGAGCGCGTCCGGATCTCCGTTCCGGCACTTGGCCTCGGTGATCCATTCGGATCGCTCAAAGGAGTCGAGGTTGTCGGAGGCCACCCCGTCGTACTGGCCGGGCGCGTCAGCACGCCCCGCCCCGGCCCCCCGCAGTGTGTGGACAGTCACGTTCATTCCCTCCGATTCATGTATGTCACAATCGAGTGCTCATCTTAAGCAGGGTTTTCTCAGAATGTCGAACTTGATCCACCTCATAGGGGTAAAGTAGAGCGTCTTTCCATTCATCGTCGGGTTTGCGCGGGTCCCCGGCCACCTATGCGGGGCCAACCGCACGCATTAGGGTGGGTACTCGTGAAGAGCGTTAACGGAGTGCACCCCCTCGTGACCATCCTCATCGTGACTGTCGTCGTCGGTGTTCTCGGCGCCCTGGCGTTCGCGCCCGCGGCGGCCCTCTCCGGGGCCGCCCTGAAGCGGACGAACGAGACCATGCAGTCCAACCTGGCGGACATGTCCAGCGGGGTGACCCCGGGAATCACCACGGTCACCGACGTCACCGGCGATCCCATCGCATACCTCTACAACCAGCGCCGGCACCCGGTCGAGGGCGACGCCATCTCGCAGAACATGAAGGACGCGATCATCGCCATCGAGGATCACCGCTTCTACGAGCACAACGGAGTCGACATCCAGGGCACGGCCCGTGCATTGCTGACGAACCTGGCCGCCGGCGGCGTCGCCCAGGGCGCGTCGACCATCAACCAGCAGTACGTGAAGAACTACCTCCTGCACGTCGAGGCGGACAGCACCGAGGAACAGCAGGCGGCGACCGAGCAGTCGATCCCCCGCAAGCTGCGCGAAATGCGCACCGCCACCGAGCTCGACCGCACCATGAGCAAGGACGAGATCCTCACCCGCTACCTCAACCTCGTCCCCTTCGGCAACCACGCCTACGGTATCGAGGCCGCCGCGCACACCTACTTCGGCGTCTCCGCCGCCGAGCTCGACGTCCCGCAATCCGCGATGCTCGCCGGCATGGTGCAGTCCTCGGAGTACCTCAACCCCTTCACCAACTACGACGCCGTCCTCGAGCGCCGGAACACGGTGCTGCAGTCCATGGTGAACTTCGGTTACCTCGACCAGGCGCAGGCGGACGCGTACAAAGCCGAGGGGCTCAACACCCTGGAGAGCCCTGCCCTCATCCCCAACGGCTGCATCGGCGCCGACGAACGCGGGTTCTTCTGCGACTACGCGATGACCTACGCAAAATCGAAAGGGCTGACCGACGAGCAGCTCAAGAACGACGCGTACACCATCCGCACCACCCTGGACCCGGCAGTCCAGGACGCCAGCCACGCGATCGTCACCACCAAGACCTCCCCCACCGCCCAGGGCGTGGCCGAGGTCATGAACGTCGTCGAGCCGGGCCAGGATTCCCGAAACATCCTCGCCATGGTCTCCTCCCGCGACTACGGCCTGGACCTCGAGGCCGGCCAGACCTATCTGCCGCAGCCGACCTCGATGGTCGGCAACGGCGCCGGTTCCGTCTTCAAGATCTTCACCGCGGCCGCCGCGCTCCAGCAGGGCATGGGCCTGGACACCGTCCTTCCCGTCCCCACCCGTTACGAGGCCCGCGGCTTAGGCTCCGGCGGCGCCCGGAATTGCCCGCCCGCCACCTACTGCGTGGAGAACGCCGGCACCTACAAGCCGGAGATGACGCTGGCGGAGGCCCTGGCACTCTCCCCGAACACGACCTTCATCATGCTCATCGAGGAGGTCGGCGTCCCGGCGGTCGTCGACCTCTCCGTCAAGCTGGGCCTGCGCTCCTACGCCGTCGAGGGCTCCTACAACGAGGACTACTCCATCGCGGACTACTTCAAGGAGGCCAACCTCGGCTCCTACACCCTGGGCCCGACCGCGGTGAACCCGCTGGAGCTGTCCAACGTGGGCGCGACCCTGGCCTCCCACGGCCGCTGGTGCGAGCCCAACCCGATCGCGGAAATCACCGACCGCAACGGTAACGAGGTCTTCCTCGACCGCCCCGAGTGCGAACAGGTCCTCGAGCCGGCCGTCGCCGACGCGCTGGCCGACGCCATGACCCTCGACGCCAAGATCGGCACCGCCCAGCGGGCCGCCGAGCAGGCCGGATTCTCGGGGCAGGCCGCCGCCAAGACTGGCACGACCGAATCCCACCAGTCCTCCGCCTTCCTCGGCTTCAACTCCGGTTTCGCCGCCGCCCCGTACATCTACAATGACGGCACGACGACCACCCCGCTGTGCACGTCCCCGGTGCGCCAGTGCGGCGACGGCTCCCTCTTCGGCGGCCGGGAGCCCGCCGAAACCTTCTACGAGCTGGCCAGCCGAGTTCCCGCCGCCGCCGCGGGCACCGTCGCCGCCGCCCCGGCCGAATACCGCCAGGGCACCGCCGCCGGTACCTTCGAGCAGGCGATCGGCCTCTCCGAGTCCGCGGCCCGCACCCTCCTTCAGGAGCAGGGCTACACCGTCGCCGAGACCCGCCGGGGCCCGGGCGGCGGCCTGCCCGCCGGCGTCGTCGCGCGCGTCTCCCCGCGCCCCGGCGGCGACCGCTCCGTCGTCCTGATCCTCTCGGACGGCCAGAACTACAACCCGCCGGCCGCCCCCGCCCAGCCGACGGCTTCCGCCCCGCCGGCACCCCCACAGGAGCCCGAGCCGGCGCCGTCCCCGGCCCAGCCGGACCCGGTCGCAGAACTGGAGCGCCAGCTCAACGACGCCGCCCGGGAATTCCTCAACAGTCTCTAGAAAATGCGGAAGCGCCGGTGGACACTCTCCCACCGGCGCTTCCCCTTTTTCCTAGCCCAGACGCTGCTTGACGGCCGCGGAAAGGCGCTTGCCGTCCACGGAGCCGCCCGCCCTGGCGTTGGCCTCCTTCATGACCTGCCCCATCTGCTTCATGCCGATCTCGGCCGGTGCGACACCCTGTTCAGCCGCCACCGCGGCGACGGCGTCCTCCACGAGCTTGTCGACGCCGGCGTCGTCAAGCTGGGAGGGCTGGTAGGTCTCCAGCACGGCGACCTCGGCGAGCTCGGTCGCCGCCAGGTCCTCGCGACCGTTGGCGGTGTAGATCTCGGCGGACTCACGACGCTTCTTGATCTCGCGCGCCACCACCTTGATGATCTCCTCGTCAGTCACCTCATGCTTGGCCCCGGTGGTCTCCTCTGCCTGGATCGCAGCCAGCAGCATGCGGATGGCGCCGAGACGCTCCTTGTCCTTGGCCTTCATCGCCGTCTTCATGTCTTCACGGATGGTTTCCTTCAGTTCACTCATACGCGCCAAGATACCCCGCCCGTTACCGCCGGGTAGGCTGGCCCGCGTGAACACCCGCAATACCTTGTTGAAGACTCTCGCCGCCCGCCTCGGTGTCCGGATCGGTGTCGGGGTCGGTGTCGGGGCAGCCGCGGGCGCCGGGCTCGCCGCCTGGGGAGTCAGCCAGCTCACCGATTTCCGCCTGCACCAGTACACCCTGCCGCTCCTCGAGCCGGGCACGCTGCGCGGGGCCCCGGAGTTTCGCATCCTGCACGTCTCCGACCTGCACATGATCCCGGGCCAGGAGCAGAAGACCGCCTGGGTCTCGGCGCTCGACTCTCTCCACCCGGACCTGGTCATCAACACTGGCGACAACCTCTCCGACGAGCACGCCGTCCCCGACGTCCTCGCCGCGCTGGGCCCGCTCCTGGCGCGCCCGGGCATGTTCATCTTCGGCACCAACGATTACTGGGCGCCGAAACTCTCGAACCCGCTGACCTACCTGACCGGCGCGAAGCGGAAACCCTCCTACGTAGACCTTCCCTGGCGGGACATGCGCGCCGCCTTCATCGAACGCGGTTGGCGCGACGCCACCCACAAACGCCTCGAGTTCCAGGTCGGCCCCGTCCGCCTGGCCGCCGCCGGCGTCGACGACCCGCACCACGACCTCGACGACTACTCGACCATCGCCGGTCCCCCCAACGCCGACGCCGACCTCTCTCTGGCGCTGCTGCACGCCCCCTACCCACGCGTGCTGGACCGCTTCGCCGCCGACGGCTACCAGCTCGCCCTCGCCGGGCACACCCACGGCGGCCAGATCTGCCTGCCGGGTGGCCGTGCCCTGACCACCAACTCCGGCATCGAACCGGCCCGCGCCGCCGGGTTGCACAAGCACGGAGACATGAACCTGCACGTGTCCAACGGACTGGGCACCTCCAAGTTCGCGCCGATCCGGTTGTGGTGCCCGCCGTCAGCGACGCTGCTGAAGATCACCGAACGGAGCTGACCAGCCGTTTTGTTTCTTCCGCCCAGTGGGGATAAAGTACTGATCCGTACCGCAGAGCACTGCAGCGGACAACCGGGATATGGCGCAGCTTGGTAGCGCGCTTCGTTCGGGACGAAGAGGTCGCAGGTTCAAATCCTGTTATCCCGACCACTGCGAGAACCCCAGTCATTCTTGACTGGGGTTCGTTGCTTTCCACGGCTTTCGCAGAGTCCGGAGTGAGGATCCCAGGGTCACAACCCCCGGGTGAGTCCGCAACGGGGGTCCAGAACCCAGGGTCAGTGCCGACCCTGGGTTCCTCACCCTGGGTTTTGTGCCGCTATCCGCGGAGCCAACCAGCGACCCGGGCAGCACGCGTGGACCTCGGCCTCAGGCGGGCGCCTGTTTCGGCCCCGTGGCCACCGCGATCAGTCCCGGTACCGCGATCACCGCGAGCACGGCCAGGCCGAGCCACATCTGGGTCGCGTCGCCCTGGTTGCCGGCGGCGGTCAGCGTCGCGGTGTTCCAGTGCAGCGGCATGAGCCCGGAGACGGCCTGCGCCCATTCCGCGACCTCCGCCGTGGACGCCTTACGCCACACCCAGCCAACGACACCGACCTGCGCGATCGCCAGAACTCCGGCGAGGGCCGAGCCGAGGCCCACACCCGCCAGCCGGGTCAGCAGGACGGTGACCCCGGCCGTGGCGAGCACGCCCAGGGCCAGAGCCAGGGCCGAGATCCAGACGGACGTCGCACTCAGGCCGCTCGTCAGGACCATGAGCGCGACCAGCCCGCCGACGACGGCGCCGAAGGTGCCGCCGAGGAGAGTGACCCAGCGCCGTTGCGGCCACAGCCGCACGGCGATCCCCAGGCCGACCCCGACGAGCATGGCCAGGGCCGCGACCAGCATCGCGACGATCGGCGAAACGGAGTGCAGTGCCCCCTCCCCGGCGTCTTCCGCCGCGCCGGGCCAGACGACCGGCATCGCACGGTTGACGTTGTCGACGCGGGCCTTGGTCTGATCTGCCATGTCGTCGACGCGCTGGGCGCCGTCGTCGAGGGCGACGACGCCGTCGACCGCGGAAGTCAGTCCCGTCTCGAGGTCGTTGAGGCCCATATTGAGGTTGGAGGCACCGTTGGTGGCGCTGTAGATGCCGTCGTGGAAGGCGAAACCGGGAGTGGTCAACTGGTTGGCGATCTCCCGGGAGCCGTCGCGGAGCCGCTCCATGTCGTTGGTGGCGACCTCCATGCCGCCCAGCTGGTCACGCAGACCGGCGAGCTCCTCACGGACGGCGACGACGTCGGGGTCGTCGTTGCCCGCCAGCTCAGCGAGGGTGCGGTCGATCGCCCCGACGGCCTGCCCGCGGACGACATTGACGCCGATGACGGCGTCGACGGTGGTGCCCACGGCGTCGGCCACCTCGGTCGCGCCCACGCCAAGGTTCGCGGTGCCGGCCTGCAGCTGGATCATGCCGTCGGCGAGCTCCTGGGCGCCGGTGGAGGCGGTGGCCGCACCGGCGCTCAGCTGGTCGGCGCCCTCACGCAGAGCCGCGGTGCCGTCGACGAGCTCCTGGGTGCCGGCGGTGAGGAAACCCGCCTGGGACGAGGCCTCACCGGCCGCCCGGCGCGCGTCGACGAGGTCGACGGCGGTGAGGGCGTCAGCGGGCGCGCCGGAGGGCGCTTCGGCCGAGTCGGACGTCCACGTACGGGCGGGATCGAGACCGCCGACGCCGACGTAGACCCCGGCGAGCACAAGGGGGATCAGCGTCAACAGGCTCAGAACTAGTGCGCGAACTCGACTCATGGTGTCAAGGTATCCGCAGGATTTTGACGGCGGGGGTAGGCACACCGGGGATTGGTGGTCTGTAAGGTACATGGGAGTGCCCTTGGGTCGCGCCTGCCACCAAGCGTAAAATTGGCTGGGCGCGGGGCCGAGGGTGAACACGACATCGACCCTGTGGGAAGTGATAGCCGGTGACCCTCTTGTTGGTTGTCGCCTTGGCGTCGGCGGCAGTGATCCTGTCACCGTTCGCAGTGCGGCTGTTCAATCGTGGTGCGGGATGGCCGTTGGGACTCATTCTCGCCGCCGCGGCCGTCGTGTTGGGGGTCCGCCTGCCGGACGTCCTGTCGGGTGAGCCGCTGACCTGGCAAACCGTCTGGATACCGGACCTGCTCGGCCCGGGAGGTGATGTCGTCCTCTCGCTGCACGGTGACGGGCTCGGCGTCTTCTTCGCGCTGCTGGCGCTGGTCATCGGCGCGGTCGTGTTCTTCTATTCCGCGGCGTATCTGCCCAAGGAAACCGGAAACCATAGCTTCTACCTGCTCATGACGGCCTTTACGCTGTCGGTGGTGCTGCTGGTGTTCGCCGGCGACGTGTTCGTCCTGTTCACCGCGTGGGAGCTCGTCTCCATCGCATCTTTCCTGCTCATCGCCCGCTCCGGTTCCGGCGGGGAGGCGGGGGCGATGCGCACCCTCATCCTCACCTTCACCGGCGGTCTGACCCTGCTGGCCGGCCTGTCGCTGGCGGCGGTCGCGGCGGGTTCGACGGATCTGCAGACCATCTTCGCCTCCGGGGTGTGGAGCGAGCGCCCGGGCCTGACGACGCTGGTCGCGGTCCTGGTGGCGGTCTCGGCCTTCACCAAGGCGGCGCAGTTCCCCTTCCACTTCTGGCTGCCGGAGGCCATGGCCGCGGCGACGCCGGTGTCGGCGTTCCTGCACGCGGCGGCGGTCGTCAAGGCCGGCATCTACCTGCTGCTGCGTTTCTCGACGATCTTCCACGACAACCCGACGTGGAACTGGTTGCTCATCGGCGTCGGCCTGTTCACCGCCATCATGTCGGCGGTGTTCGCCATCCAGAAGACGGATCTGAAGCACCTGACCGCGTATTCGACGGTCTCCCACCTCGGCTGGATTGTGGCCACGATCGGCGTCGGCACGGAATTCGCCCTCGCCGCCGCGCTGACCCACACGCTGGCCCACGCGCTGTTCAAGTCTTCGCTGTTCATGCTCGTCGGCGTCGTCGACCACCAGGCCGGCTCGAGGGACATTCGTCGCCTCGGCGCACTCTGGAACCGGATGCCGTTCACCTTCGTGTCGATGACCGTCGCCGCCGCCTCCATGGCCGCGGTTCCCCCGCTCTTCGGTTTCATCTCCAAGGAGTCGATGCTGACGGCCTTCCAGGAGGTCTCCGTGTGGCTGGTCCTCGTCGCCGGCGTGGCGGCTTTCCTCACCTTCCTCTACTCCGCGAAGATCGTGCTGGGCGCCTTCTTCGACGGCCCGCGGGATTTGGCGCACGTCAAGGAGGCCCCGGTCGCGCTCTGGCTGCCCGCCGCTGTGCCGGGCTGGCTGTCCGTGGTCCTGATCTTCCTGCTCAACCCGATCTCCGAACCGATCACCGCGGCCGTCCAGGCGATCAGCCCGGCCGCGGAGCCGACGCACCTGGCGCTGTGGCACGGGATCAACCTGCCGCTCATCGTCTCACTCGTGGTGATCGCCGCCGGCGTCCTCGCCCTGTTCGGACGGAAGAAGCTTTTTGCCGCCGCCGAGTCCCGCCCGCTGTTGCCCGTCAACGGCAACGACGTCCTCGCCGGACTCATTTCCGGGGCCCGTGGCCTCGGCCGCGGCCTCGCGGCCATGGCGGACAGCTACACCCCGGGCCGCCACCTGCTGTGGATCATCATGCTTCTCGTCGCGCTGGCCGGTTCCAGCATTCTGCTGACCACCGGGGTGGACAACGTAGCGATGGCTCCGCGCGCCGAGGGACTTGACAACCCCTGGGATCTCCTCCCGCTGGGGATCATCGGCCTGTCCGTCGCTGGACTCATCGTCACGCGCTCCCGGCTCACGGCTGCGGTGCTGCTCGGCACCGTCGGCGTCGGCATGTCCCTGCAGATGATGCTGCTCGGCGCCCCGGACGTGGCGCTTACCCAGCTTCTGGTCGAGGCGCTGACGGTGATCGTGATCTACATGGTCGTGCGTCACCAGCCCCGGCTGTTCCCGCCGGTGTCGCGCCCCCACCAGATTGGCTCGCTGGTGGTGGCGATTCTGGCCGGCATCGCCGCTTTCGCCGCGGTTCATGCCCTGCTGGGACGGCGCGACCGTTCCGAGCTGGCCATGTGGTACCTGGACAACGGTTACGACATCACCGGCGGCACCAACATCGTCGCCGTCATCATCGTTGAATTCCGCAGCTTCGACACCCTGGGCGAACTCTCCGTCCTCGGCATGGCCGCCGTGGTGCTGGCCGCCGTCACCTCCTCCATGCCGCGCTACCCGTTCCTGCGGGGCACGCACCCCCGCCCCTTCGGCCAGTCGCAGCTGAATTCGCTTCCCCTGCGGTACCTGACCAGGCTGGTCGTTCCGGTGCTGGCGGTGCTCAATGTGCTGATCTTCTTCCGCGGCCACAACGCCCCGGGCGGTGGCTTCGTGGCCGCCCTGGTCATGGCCACCGCGTTCGGGCTGGCGTACATGTCCTACGGTTCGGACCGGCCGGTGGTGTCGAAGAACACCCCGATCTGGCTGACGGGCGTGGGCATCCTCGTCGCCCTTTCCGCCGGGTTCCTGGGCCTGGTCGAGGGCGGGTTCCTCTACTTCATTCATGGCGAGATCCTCGGCGAACACCTGACCACGTCGCTCATCTTCGACGCGGGCATCTACCTGGCGGTGCTGGGCATGCTGACCATGGCCATCAACGCCTTGGGCGGTTACCTGCGCCCGGGCACGGGCGAGGTCAGCGAACTCAACTACGCCCACGACGAGGACTCGGCTCTGCCGACCACCCCGGAGGTGGTGGCGCCGGAGGACGTGGACGAGCCGTTCCCGGTCCCGCTGAATCCCGCCGCCGCCCCGAAACCCCCGCGCTCGGTTCGAACGATTAAGGAGGATAACTAACCATGATCATGGCTTTGACCATCGCTATCCTGGTCACCGGTGCGGTGTTCCTCGTGCTGCAGCGCGGACTGGTCCGGATCATCTTCGGCATGTCCCTGTTCGGCCATGCCTCCAACCTCACGTTGCTGGCCTCCGGGGTCGGCGCCTGGCGCGGGGAAGCCTTTCCCGGCCGGGGCGACGTCGCCGATTTTTCCGATCCGCTGCCGCAGGCGTTCGTCCTGACCGCCATCGTCATCGCGATGGCGACCACGACGCTGCTGCTGATGATGGCGGCCCTGGGCAACGACGACGACACCCGGGACACCCGGAAGGAGGCCCCCTCGGAGGTTCCTGACACCCGCGGTCCGGACGGCTTCCACAGCGGCGATCCCTTCTCCACGCTGGGCCGCGCGTCCCGCCGGGTCCACGCCAACGGAAAGGGGCGCAACTGATGAACGTTGACGTCGCACTCCCCCTGTTCGTCGGTGTCCCGCTGCTCGCCGCAGCCTTCGCCGTCCTCAGCCCGTGGAAGTGGCTTCGCGACGCCCTCCACATCATCGTTCCCGCCCTCGGCGTCATCGCCGGTGTCTGGCTCTACTGGGTGACCCTGGACCAGGGCACGGTCGCGCACGTGATCGGTCTCTACCCGGGTGGCGCGGGCATCGTCTTCGCCGCCGACGGGTTCTCGGCGATCATGATCATCACCTCGATGATCGTGGCGGTGACCGCCAACTGGTTCGCCACCGCCGCCGGCGAGACCGAAGCACGCTTCTATCCGGCGCTGACGCTGATCCTCATCACCGGCGCCAACGGCGCGTTTCTCACCGCCGACCTCTTCAACTTCTTCGTCATGATCGAAGTGATGCTGCTGCCGTCCTACGGACTGCTGGCCATGACGGGAACCCCGGACAGGCTCACGGCGGGCCGACTCTTCGTCCTCGTCAACCTGGCGGCGTCCACCCTGCTGGTCCTGGGCGTCGGGCTGGTCTACGGCGTCACCGGCGCCGTCAACATCGCGGCGCTCCAGGGGGTGGCGGCGGGCAACGGCCCGGCGACCGTCGCCGTGGGCGTCGTCGTCGTCGCCATCGCCGTCAAGGCTGGCCTGTTCCCGGTCCACACCTGGCTGCCGCGGACGTACCCGTCGACCAGCGCGGCGGTGATGGGCATCTTCTCCGGCATCCACACCAAGGTCGCCGTGTACATGCTCATGCGCATCTGGGTGGTCATTTTCGACCTCGACGAGAGGTGGAACTGGCTGATCATCGTCGTGATGGTGATTTCCATGATGATCGGCGCCTTCGCCGGGCTGGCCGAGAACTCCATCCGTCGTGTCCTGGCCTACCAGATGGTTAACGGCATGCCGTTCATCCTGGTGATGCTCGCCTTCGCCGCGGACAGTCCGCGGCTGGCGCTGTCCGCCGCCATCCTGTACACGCTGCACCACATGATCACGATGGGGGCGCTGATTCTCAACTCCGGCGCCATCGAGGAGACCTACGGCACCGGACGCCTGAAACGGCTCTCGGGGCTGATGCGCCGTGAGCCGTGGACGGCGGCTGTCTTTGCCGCCGGCGCCTTCTCCGTGGTCGGGTTCCCGGTGTTCTCGGGAATGTGGGGCAAGGTCGGCCTGGTCGTCTCCGCCGCCTCGACGGGTGACGCCCGCTCGATCGTCGTCATCACGGCCGTCATCGTCGCCTCGGTCGGCGCCCTGCTTTCCATGCTGCGCGTGTGGCAGAACGTGTTCTGGGGGCCGGACATGCAGCGCTACGACGCCGCGGTCACGATCCGCTGGTCCGTCCTGGCGCCTAGCGCGGTCATGGTGCTCATCTCGGTCGCCATGTTCGTCTTCGCCGGCCCGCTGCTGGGTTCCGTGCACCACGCCACCGACGGGCTGCTCGACGTCGACGCCTACTCCGACGCCGTCCTGGGTGACGACCCCGTCGGCATTCCGGACATGACCGATCTGCAGGGAGGTATCTGATGCACGCCATAACCTACGTGCTGTGGTTGATCAAGGAGATCTTCGCCGCCGGCTTCGGCGTGGTGGCCAAGGCTTTCAACCCTGCCACCGGGTTCAAACCGGTCATCGTCTATTACCCGCTGCGTCTGACCAGTGACCGGGATCTGTTCTGGTTCTCCACGTCGATCACCGCCACCCCGTCGACCCTCGCCCTCGGCTTTCGCGAACCGGCGGAGCCGGGAGAGCCCCGCCTGCTCATCGTCCAGGACGCCTTCGGCGGCGATCCGGCGGACATCATCGCCGGCCTGGCCGATATGGAGGAGCGGCTGCAGCCGAAGGTCAAGGGCATCGACCATGGCGTGCCCGGCCAGGGCCCGGCCACCGCCGTCAGCGAGGGCTACGTCATCGACTACCTGCCGAAGGAGCCGAAGTAATGACACCGTTTGAGTGGATTCTGCTCGTCTGCATCTTCATCATCGCGCTCAGCCTCCTCTCGGGGCTCGTCCTCATCCTCGTCGCCCGTGACCGACTGACCCGTGCGGTCCTGTCGGACCTGGTCTTCTATTCGATGGTCCTGATCTACCTGATCTGGACCATCCCGAACGACACGATGATCGACTACGAGGTGGCGATCCTCGCCGCGCTCGTCGCCGGCGTGCTACCCACGCTGTCCATGTCTCGCATCATCTCGAGAGGCCGGAGGTAAGGCATGAGCATCCCAGAAATTGTCGTCGCCGTCATCGTCATTCTCGCGACCATCATGGTCGCCGGTACCGCCGTGGCGCAGTGGCGGGCGCCGAACGCCCTCACCCGGGCCAACGTCATCGGCCCCACCGTCGGTGTGGCCTTCCCCCTGGTGATCATCGCCAAGCTCATCGACGACTGGAGTACGCAGGGATTCGATCTCAACGACTTCCTCCGCGCCGTCCTCGCCATCGCCGCCGTCTGGATCATCGGCTCAGTCGGCTCCTTCTACATGGGTCGCGCCATCTACGGCGTCACCGTCACCGATCCGGATGATTCACCGGCGTTATAAGGTGTGATAAAACGCGTCCGTCGGCTGTCGATAAAGCCCACATTCCGTCTCCGGAATGTGGGATTTTGCCTGCTTAACGACGTTTTCGGAAATAGTTTCGGCGTTGACCTTGCCCAATCGAGACTTAATTGTTATCGTTCGTGGAGAAAATAACAGATTGGTCACGAGAAAGTAGCCGGAACGCCGGCCCAGTGGCGAAACAATTCCAAGCGTTAAGAGGAATAAGAATGCTCACGAAGGCACAGCGACAGGCCCACGGTTCCCGCCGCAAGGTTGTCACCACCCAGACCCCGAAGGGTCGACTGGCGCTCGTCGCCGTCGCGGCCGGCGCAGCGTCGACCGCCGGCATGGGTGGCGCCGCCGCCGCCACCATCGCACAGGACACCACCGCACCCGCCCCGGAGGCGGCTGCCGTCGAGTACGAGATGACGAACAACTCGGTCTCCCTCGCCACCGCCGCCGAGGAGCTGGCCCCGCAGGTGCTCGCACTCGCCGAGTACAAGCCGGTCCCGAACCTCGACGCACAGCTGCAGAAGGCGGTCACCGCCGTCGAGGAGACCCGCGCCGCCGAACAGGCCGCAGCTGAGGCTGCCGCCCAGGCCGAAGCCGCCGCCCCCGAGCAGGCCGCCGCAGCCCAGGCTTTCACCGCCGCCAGCTCCACCCAGGTCGTCTCCGGCGCGTCCGTCGTCAAGCCGGCCGAGGGAACCTTCACCTCAGGTTTCGGCCCTCGCTGGGGCTCCATGCACAACGGCATCGACATCGCCAACGCCGTCGGCACCCCGATCCTCGCCGTCATGGACGGCACCGTCATCAACTCCGGCCCGGCCTCCGGCTACGGCAACTGGATCCGCATCCAGCACGACGACGGTTCCATCTCCGTCTACGGCCACATGGTCTCCCTCAACGTCGGCGTGGGCGAGCGCGTCTCCGCGGGCCAGAACATCGCCGGCATGGGCAGCGAGGGCTTCTCTACCGGTTCCCACCTGCACTTCGAGATTCACCCGGGCGGCGCCGGCCCGGTCGATCCGCAGTCCTGGCTCGCCAACCACGGCATCTACCTCTAAAGGCCAGAAAAGAGGGTGTCCGCATCGCGCGGACACCCTCTTTTTCGTCAGTTAGGCCGGGGAGACGGTCAGCTCCACGTGGTCGCCGCGGAACAGTTTGGACACGGGACAGAACGCGTGGGCCTCATCCAGCAGTCCCTGGAGGTCCTCGATCCCGTCCTGGTTCTCGAACTTCACGACCATGTTCGCGCCGAGCTGAAGACCGCCGTCGTCGAGGGAGTAGAAGGAGACGTGGGCGGTGGCCTCCGGCTGATGCTTCGCGACGTCGATTCCGCGGTTCTTCATCATCGCCTGCAGCGCGCCGTTGTAGCAGCCGGCCCACGCGGCGGCCAGCAGCGCCTCCGGGTTGGTGCCCTTGGCGGTCAGCTCCATGTCGATGCCGCCGTCGCCCTTGACGTGGCCCTCGCGGCCGCCGCCGGTGGAGGTGGCGGACTGGGTGTACTTCTTCTCTGCCATTGCTGTGCTCCTTATATTCTCGGGTCGGTCTGCCACCCAGGGTAGGGACGGTCCCTGACCGGCGCCACCCTCGCGCCCGCATTGGCAGGTAGCTGGGCGAGAGCTGCCCGCAACGCCGGACCGGCGCACGGCCAAGGAGGGCCCCGCCGGTACTAACCTCCCCAGGAAGCACAGAGGCGGCCACCGCACGCCAGGTGCGGTGGCCGCCTGAGGCGACAGCTAAGTGATCTGACTAGAGGCCCTTGGCCTGGGCGTTCGGGTCCGTCGCGGCGGAGGTGAAGATCTCCTTGACGCGCTTACCCAGGTTCTCGTCGACCTGGCCCCAGTACCAGTAGCAACGCTCCTCGACCTCGGGGGAGACGCCGTTCATCGCACCGGCGATGTTCTGGGCGAGCTCCTCCTTCTCGGCGTCGTTGTAGACCTCGCGGTAGAGGATGCCCGGCTGAACGAAGTCGCCGTCCTCCTCATGCTTCACGTAGTGACCGCGGGTCGGCTCGGAACCGTGGGTGTCGGCGCCGTGGATGGCGTCGTCGGCGATGCCGTAGTCGTTGGCCGCGCCGAAGGTGTCGCCGTGGTTCGAGGTCTCGCCGTCGTCCAGGTAGCCGGCGCCCCAGCCGTACTTGTTCGGGTTGTAGACCGGACGGTCAGCCGGGTTGAACAGGTAGTTCATCTGGCCGTTCTGGGAGTAGGAGTTGACGTCACCGTTGATCGGCTGGTTGACCGGCAGCTGACGGTAGTTCGGCCCGATACGGTAACGCTGCTGGTCGGAATAGGCGAAGATACGGCCCTGCAGCATCTTGTCCGGGGAGAAGCCGATGCCCGGAACCAGGTTGGACGGATCCAGGGCGATCTGCTCGATCTGGGCGAAGAAGTTGACCGGGTTACGGTTCAGCTCGAAGTGGCCGACCTTGATGCGCGGGTAATCCTTCTTGGACCAGGTCTTGGTCAGGTCGAAGGGGTTGAAGCGGTAGTTCTCCGCCTCAGCGACCGGCATGACCTGGACGTAGACGTCCCACTTCGGGAAGTCGCCCTTCTCGATGGACTCGAAGAGATCCTCGCGGTGCCAGTCGGCGTTCTTGCCGGCCATCTCCTCCGCCTCGTCGGCGGTGAAGTTGACGACGCCCTGCTGGGAGATGAAGTGGTACTTGACCCAGAAGGCCTCGCCGGACTCGTTGGTCCACTGGAAGGTGTGGGAGCCGTAGCCGTTCATCTCACGCTGGGTGCGCGGGGTGCCGCGGGAACCCATGAGGTAGGTGACCTGGTGGGCGCTCTCCGGGGTGCGGGTCCAGAAGTCCCACTGCATGTCGGCGGAACGCAGGCCGGAGTCCGGCAGACGCTTCTGGGAGTGGATGAAGTCCGCGAACTTCACGGCGTCACGCACGAAGAAGATCGGGGTGTTGTTGCCGACGATGTCGTAGTTGCCGTCCTCGGTGTAGAAGCGCATGGCGAAGCCGTGGACGTCGCGCCAGGTGTCCGGGGAACCGGACTCGCCGGCGACGGTGGAGAAGCGGATGGCCATCGGCGTGGTGGTGCCCGGCTGGAAGAGCTTGGCCTTGGTGTACTGCGAGACGTCCTCGGTGACGTGCAGCTCACCGAAGGCACCGTTGCCCTTGGCATGCGGGATGCGGTCCGGGACCATCTCACGGTTGAAGTGGGCCAGCTTCTCGATCAGGTGGATGTCATTGAGAATGACCGCGCCCTGCTTGCCGGCGGTGATGGAATGGTTCTCGGAAGCAACCGGCGCGCCGTTGTGGCGGGTGGTGTTCTGCTTCTCAGGGTTCAGCTGCCCCTTGTTCAGGACGTCATCGACGTTGGCCATGACTATCTCTCCTTGCATCAAACTTATGGATTGTCGTCGTTTGATAGCCTACCTTCGGCCATCCCGACGTGCAACGTCAACGTTAGTGATTTCTGGCCACCCCTGCATTCCGTCTGCCAGCGCATTTGCTCCTGCTAACCTGTACTTTTGTGAGCAACTCCCCCGCAACAGGCCGTGACGACGAGCGCGTCACCGACCTTGCGTTGCGCGCCGGCCGAGGCGACCGCGCGGCGCTGACGGAGTTCATCAGGGCCACCCAGGACGACGTCTGGCGGCTCCTGGCCCACCTGGCGGGCAGGGAGCTCGCCGACGATCTCACGCAGGAGACCTACCTGCGCGTCATGAGCGCGCTGCCCCGCTTCGCGGCCCGCTCCTCCGCCCGCACCTGGCTCCTTTCCCTGGCCCGCCGCGTCTGGGTGGACAATATCCGCCATGAACGCGCCCGGCCCCGGAAATCCGTCACCGAATACGATGATGCGGCCTCCGAAACCACCGTCGCCGGCGCGGACCCCGCCGCCTGGGCCGACTGGATGGACGCCCGCGCGCTTATCGACGCCCTGCCGTCCGAACGTCGCGAAGCCCTGATCCTCACGCAAATCCTCGGGTACACCTACGAGGAGGCCGCCCGCATCGCCGGCGTGCGCGTGGGCACAATCCGCTCCCGTGTCGCCCGCGCCCGCAAGGAAATAATCGACGCCACGGAGGACCAGTCCCCCGGCCGGTAGGACCCGACAGGCGATTTGTGACCACTTTGTTATGTGTTGGGCATTCCTTTTGGCCACCTCGGCTTTTCCGGACGCGGACTACTCTCCCGCGACATGTGCGAGCCGCAATCCATTAGCGATAGTCACCCCGCGTCCTTTAACTGGTGGGAAAGATGTGGGCCGGACACCGCCCATATTCACGTAAAGACCAGGAGGCGAACCACCCCATGCTCAGACAGGCCCTAGGTATCGCGATGGCCTTCACCGGCGTCATCGTCGGAGCCGGATTCGCATCAGGCCAGGAAGCGCTGCAGTTCTTCGTGGCCTTCGGCACCTGGGGCGTCCTCGGCGCCGTCCTCGCCTCGGCGCTCATGATGATCTCCGGCATCGCCATCCTCCAGTTCGGCAGCTACTTCCAGGCCAAGGAACACACCGCGGTCCTCTCCCGCCTCTCCCACCGCGTGGTCGCGCGGATCCTCGATACCGCGACCATCGTGACACTCTTCGCCATCGGTTTCGTCATGTTCGCCGGCGGCGGGTCCAACCTCAACCAGCAGTTCGGCTGGCCCACCTGGGTCGGCGCACTGATCATGCTGGCCCTGGTGATCGTGACCGGCCTGATGGACGTGAACAAGGTGACGATGGTCATCGGCACCATCACCCCGTTCGTCATCGTGTTCATCCTCTTCGTGACGATCTGGACGCTGGCCACCTCCGAGTACAACTGGGCGGAGCTCAACCTCGCCGCCCAGGACGTCCAGACCACCCTGCCGAACTGGTGGATGTCCGCCCTCAATTACGTCGGCCTGTGCGTGATGACCGCAGTGTCCATGGCGATCGTCATCGGCGGAAACTTCATCGACACCCGCGCCGCCGGCCTGGGCGGCCTGCTCGGCGGGATGTTCTTCCTGGTCATGCTGCTCCTGCTCGTCCTCGCGCTCTTCCTTCAGGTGGAGACCGTCAGCGGCGCGGCCTTGCCGGTGCTCGAGCTGATCAACGACATTCACCCCTGGCTCGGCCTCGCCATGACTTTCATCGTCTTCGGCATGATCTACAACACCGCCATCGGCATGTTCTACGCCCTCGGCAAGCGCCTGACCCGCAACCACCGGGAGCGCTACCCCGCCGTCTTCATCACCGCCTGCCTCGTCGGCTTTGTCCTGTCATTCTTCGGGTTCGAGAACCTGGTCTCCTACGTCTACCCGGCCTTGGGTTACCTGGGCATCCTCATGATCGTCGTCCTCGCCGCCGCCTGGCTGCGCGGCGGCTCCAAGCTGCGGGCCGAGGGGCGACGCCGCGTCCGCGCCATGGACCTGACCCGACGCCGGATGGATCCCCGCCTGCGCTTCTCCAAGCGCAATCAGCGCGAACTCGCCAGACTGACCGCCGAATCCAACATCACCGACCAGAAGCTGACCGAGCAACTGGAGGACGTGATCCACGACGAGCTCGAGGCCGACGAGACCCTCGACTGGGACCGGGAGGATCCGCAGGGCTCGGTCGTCTACGTGGAGCACATCGACCCTGTCACTCCGGACGAGGACCAGACGCCCGGAGCCTCCTGAGGCGGATTCCGCGACCTAACAAAGCCGTAAAGGCCGTTGATGGCCCTGTCCTGACTGGCTAGCCTTTGAGGTGGAGGCAGCGATCCTACGCAGGCGCACGTCCATGTTTCCGTCGCCCTCCCTCCTGCACAGCGTGTGCCTCTTTGCCGGCTCGCACTCTACCCGCGTCGATTCCCCGATCGTCCGAGAAGAAAGCTGAGAGCAATGACAACCGCCAACCGACCCCACGCCCGAACCGGCACCGACCCCGTGCCCGACACCACCGCCCGGTTCTCCCCCGTTCAGATCATCGCCCTGGTGTACGCCGTCGCCTTCCTGTTGGTGGGCGTCGCGGGATTCATCCCGGGGCTCACGACCAGCTACGACTCTCTGCGGTGGTTTGGCCACGACAGTCAGGCCATGCTGCTCGGAGTCTTCCACGTCTCTGTTCTGCACAATGCGGTCCACCTGCTTTTCGGTGCCGTCGGCCTGGCACTGTTCCGCTCCCTTTCCGGCGCCCGCAACTTCCTGCGGTGGGGCGGAATCCTCTACCTCGCCCTGTGGCTTTACGGGCTGTTCGTGGATTTTGATTCCGCGGCCAACTTTGTTCCGCTCAGCGAGGCCAACAACTGGCTGCACCTGGGCCTGGGCGCCACAATGGTGGCCCTGTCCTTCCTGCCGCATACTCCCAGTGAGGAGCACCGCCTCCGGGAGGAGCGCACCCGGAAACCCTAGCCCGCGACGTCAACCACCCCGGAAAACACGGCTCCCCTCGGCGGTCGACCGCCGAGGGGATTGCTCATGAGCGAACTACACCAGCAGCTCCGCGATCTGCACGGTGTTCAGAGCGGCACCCTTGCGCAGGTTGTCGCCGGAGACGACGAGCACCAGGCCCTTGTTGTCGTCGACGGTCTGGTCCTGGCGGATGCGGCCGACCAGGGACTCGTCGATGCCGGCGGCAGCCAGCGGGGTCGGGACGTCGACGATCTTGACGCCGGCGGCCTTGCCGAGGGCCTCCTCGGCCTGGGCCGGGGTGATCGGGTTCTCGAACTCGGCGTGGATCGTCATGGTGTGGCCGGTGAAGACCGGGATGCGCACGCAGGTGGCGGAGACGCGCAGATCCGGCAGGCCGAGGATCTTGCGGGACTCGTCACGCAGCTTCTGCTCCTCGTCGGTCTCGAGGGAGCCGTCGTCGACGAGGTTGCCGGCGAACGGGACGGCGTTGAAGGCGATCGGCGCGACGTAGGGGCCGAAATCCTCGACCTCGAGCACGGAACCGTCGTAGGTCAGTTCGACGTTCTTGTCACCGACGGCCGCGACCTGCTTGGCCAGGGTCTCCACGCCGGCGAGGCCGGAACCGGAGACTGCCTGGTAGGAGGAGACGTGCATCTTCTTCAGGCCAGCGACCTGGTTCAGCACGGACATGACCGGCATCGCGGCCATGGTGGTGCAGTTCGGGTTGGCGATGATGCCCTTCTCCGCACCCGACCTGGCGTCACCGTTGACCTCGGAGACGATCAGCGGGACGGCCGGGTCCTTGCGCCATGCCGAGGAGTTGTCGACCACCTTCGCGCCGGCGGCGGCGAAGACCGGCGCCCACTCCTTGGAGGTGCCGCCACCCGCGGAGAACAGCGCGATGTCGATGCCCTGCAGGGAGTCCTCGGTCTGCTGGGTCAGGTCCTCGACGACGATGGTCTCGCCCTTGAACTCCAGCTCGGTGCCGGCGGAGCGCGGCGAGGAGAAGAAACGCACCTTGTCCGCCGGGAACTCACGCTTCTCGAGGATGGAACGCATAACCTGGCCGACCTGGCCCGTTGCTCCGACGACTGCGATGGTGGTCATGAAATTACTCCTTAAGTTGTGTCTGTTATCCGCGGTAGCGCGCCAGCGCTACCGCCCGGTGCCCGCGTAGACGGTGGCGGCCTCGTCGCCACCGAGCTGGAACTTCGCGTGGATGGCGCGGGTGGCATCGTCGAGGTCCTTCTCGCGGACGACCGCGGTGATGCGGATCTCGGAGGTGGTGATCATCTCGATGTTGATGTTCGCGTCGCGAAGCGCCTCGGCGAACTCGGCGGTGACGCCCGGATGGGACTTCATGCCGGCGCCGACCAGGGAAACCTTGCCGATCTGGTCGTCGTAGAGCACCGCGGTGCCCTCGGCGCCGTCACGGAGCTTCTCCAGCAGCTCGACCGCGCGCGGGCCGTCGGCGCGCGGGACGGTGAAGGTGATGTCGGTGGTGCCGTCGACGACAGAGGAGACGTTCTGGACAACCATGTCGATGTTGAGTTCGGCGTCGGCGAGCGCACGGAAGATCTTGGCCGCCTCGCCCGGCGCGTCCTTGACGCCGTTGAGGGTGACCTTCGCCTCGGACTTGTCGGTGGCTACGCCGGACAGGACTGCTTCTTCCACGGGGATATCCTCCATTGATCCGGACACGAGGGTACCGGTGTCGTTGCTGTAAGACGAGCGTACCCGCAGGGGCACGTTGAAAGCGCGGGCGTACTCGACGCTGCGCAGGACCAGAATCTTGCTTCCCGACGCCGCCAGCTCGAGCATCTCCTCGAAGGAGAGCTTCTCCAGCTTCTGGGCGTCCGGAACGATGCGGGGGTCGGCGGTGTACACGCCGTCGACGTCGGAGTAGATCTCGCAGACGTCGGCGTCGAGCGCCGCCGCCAGGGCCACGGCGGTGGTGTCGGAGCCTCCGCGGCCCAGGGTGGTGACGTCGCGGGTGGTCTTGTTGACTCCCTGGAAACCGGCGACGATACAGATGTTGCCCTCGTCCAGCGCGTCACGGATGCGGCCCGGGGTGACGTCGATGATGCGGGCGTTGCCGTGGCGCTCGGTGGTCAGGACGCCGGCCTGGGAGCCGGTGAAGGACTGTGCCTTGGCGCCGAAGGACTCGATGGCCATGGCGACCAGGGCGTTGGAGATGCGCTCACCTGCGGTCAGGAGCATGTCCATCTCGCGTGCCGGCGGGACAGGGTTGACCTGCTGGGCCAGGTCGAGCAGTTCATCGGTGGTGTCGCCCATGGCCGAGCACACGACAACGACGTCGTTGCCGGCTTTCTTGGTCGCGACGATCCTCTCGGCCACTGCGCGGATACGCTCCGCACTCTCAAGGGAAGAGCCTCCGTACTTTTGTACGATCAGAGCCACGCTGGGCCCACCTTTCGTAAGTTGGCGATGGTCAATCGTTTCCTCGACCATCGTACCGCCCGGGTCCGACATCCTCTGCACGAGGATCCGGGGGTTAAGGTATTGCCGTGACGAACTCTCTCCTCGCAATCGCCTTCGCGCTCGCCTCCGCGCTGACCATTGCCTGGGGAACAGTCGTGCGGCACCGCATCGTCAAAGCCGCGCCGCTCGACGGGACCATCGACGGCTCCCCGCTGATGGCGGCGGCCCGCAACCCTCTGTGGTGGGCCGGCCTGACGACGGCGCTCCTCGGCTACGCCCTGCAGATCGTGGCCCTGTCCTTCGGCGCCCTGCTCATCGTCCAGCCGGTCCTCGTACTCTCACTCATGTTCACGATGCTGCTGGCCGCCCGGATGCAGAACCGCGCCCTGAGCCGATTCGAAATCATGTGGGCGATCATCCTCTCGTCCGCGGTGACCCTGCTGCTGCTGGTGGGGCGCCCCACCGCCGGCACCGAGGGCGCCTCCCTGTTCCGGTGGATCGGCTCCATCGTCATCGGCGGGGCCGTCCTGGTCGTCATGGCCTGGTTCGCCGGCACCCAGCCCTCACGTCGAAAAGCACTGGTCCTCGGCCTGGTCACCGGCGCGCTGTTCGGATACGTCGCGGTTCTGTCGAAGGCCTTCGTGGACATCGCGACCTCCGAGGGGGCCCTGGGCGTCATCACCAGCTGGGAGACCTACGGCCTCATTCTCGGGGCGACCGTCGGCACCGCCGTGCAGCAGTACTCCTTCCACGCGGGGCCACTGGAGCAGTCGCTGCCGGCCATGACCATCGGCGAACCCATCGTGGCCTTCACCCTGGGCTACGTCGTGCTCGGGGAAAGATTCCAGGTCGACAGCCTCCTCGGCTGGACGGTCCTGGCCACGTCGGTGGCCGCGATGTTTGCGGCCACCTGGCAGTTGTCGCAGCCCTCCCGGAAAATCACCGCCACCCCCTGAGTTGCGCGCGTCGACAAGCCTGGGGTGACTTGGGTAAGGTTGCTCACATGCTGCACGCGTTCGGGAACCTCCTTCTTACACGCGGCGGGGCTCAGGCATAGTTCACACGGCCGGCACCCCGTCGCGGACTTTGCGTCGCCGGCCGTGGACCTGAGTTAATGCCCTAACCTTGAACGGGCAGAACCGATGAGAAGAAGGAAACCTCGCCATGAGCCCGAACGACGCTTTCATTTCCGCACCCGCCGAGATTCAGACCCCCTCCGGGGACATCCCGGCCGACCAGCCGTCCTGGAACAAGCAGCGTCCCTCCCAGATGCCCCATGACCGCTACCTGAGCTTCGCCCAGGAGGTGGAAGAGGTGGAGCTGCCCGACCGCACCTGGCCCGACAAGAAGATCACCTCCGCACCGCAGTGGTGCGCCGTCGACCTGCGCGACGGCAACCAGGCGCTGATCGACCCGATGAGCCCCGAGCGCAAGCGCCGCATGTTCGAGCTGCTGGTCAAGATGGGATACAAGGAGATCGAGGTCGGTTTCCCGTCCGCCTCCCAGACCGACTTCGATTTCGTGCGCGAGATCATCGAAAAGGACATGATCCCGGACGACGTCACCATCCAGGTGCTGGTCCAGGCGCGTGAGCACCTCATCCGCCGCACCTTCGAGGCCTGCGCCGGCGCCAAGAACGTCATCGTCCACTTCTACAACTCCACCTCCCGCCTGCAGCGACGCGTGGTGTTCCGGAAGGACAAGCCGGAGATCAAGAAGCTGGCCACCGACGCCGCCGAGCTGATCAAGTCCATCGCCCCCGACTACCCGGACACCAACTGGCGCTGGCAGTACTCCCCGGAGTCCTTCACCGGCACTGAGCGTGAGTTCGCGCTGGAGGTCTGTGACGCCGTCGTCGACATCATGGAGGCGACCCCGGAGAACCCGATGATCATCAACCTGCCCTCCACGGTGGAGATGATCACCCCGAACATCTACGCCGACCAGATCGAGTGGATGCACCGCAACTTCGCCAAGCGTGACTCCATCATCCTGTCCCTGCACCCGCACAACGACCGTGGTGAGGGCGTCGCCGCCGCTGAGCTGGGCTACCTGGCCGGGGCCGACCGCATTGAGGGCTGTCTCTTCGGCAACGGCGAGCGCACCGGCAACGTGGACCTGATCACCCTGGGACTGAACATGCTCACCCAGGGCGTCGACCCGCAGATCGACTTCTCCAACATCAACAAGATCCGGGAGACCGTCGAGTACTGCAACCAGCTGCGTGTGCCGGAGCGCCACCCCTACGGCGGCGAACTGGTCTTCACCGCCTTCTCCGGTTCTCACCAGGACGCCGTCAACAAGGGCCTCGACGCCATGGCCGCACAGGTCAAGCCGGGCGCCGACTCCACGGAGGTCACCTGGGAAGAGCTGCGCGAGACCACCTGGGAGGTCCCGTACCTGCCGATCGATCCGAAGGACGTGGGCCGCTCCTACGAGGCCGTCATTCGCGTCAACTCCCAGTCCGGCAAGGGCGGCGTCGCCTACATCATGAAGACCGACCATGGCATCGACCTGCCCAAGGCCATGCAGCCGGAGTTCTCCGCCGTCGTCCAGAACATCACCGACTCGCAGGGCGGCGAGGTCAACTCCAAGAACATGTGGGACATCTTCGCCGCCGAGTACCTCGACGTCGAGGAGCCCTTGGAGCAGGTCTCCGTGCGCGTGAAGAACGCCGAGACCGAGGACGAGAACGCCACCGTCGTCGCCGAGGTCGTCTACAAGGGCGAGCGTCAGGTGCTGGAGGGCGTCGGCAACGGCCCCATCGCCGCCTACGCCAACGCCCTGGAGAAGATCGGCGTCGACGTCGAGGTCCAGAACTACTCCCAGCAGTCCCGCGCCGCCGGCGACGACGCCGAGGCCGCCTGCTACATCCACGCCGCCGTCGACGGTGCGCTGGTCTGGGGCGTCGGCATCGCCGGCTCCACCACCTACGCCTCCTTCAAGGCGATCACCTCCGCGGTCAACCGCGCCGCGGACATGTAGTCCGGACCTGGACGGTGCGGGGCCCCGGTCCAGGCCGGGGTCCTGTGGTGTTTTCCGGCGTTCCCTGAACCGAGTACCCCGTAATGGCGAGACCGTTCAAGGAAAGGGGCCGGGGAACGTGGCGGTTACGCCTGCGCCACGGCCCCCATACTCTCCAGCGAGGTCTGCGTCTGGGCGATGAGGTCCGCCATCGGGCGCATGCCGGGGTCGGTCCAGCGGCCGGCGACGGTCGCCAGGGGAAGCAGCACTGATTCAGAGGCGGGGTCGAAGAGTCCGATTTCGGCGTTCTCCCCCGCCGTCACGATGCACCACTGCAGTCCGTACACGCGGGAGAAGTGTTCGCCGAAGGCCGCCGAGTAGATGTTGACCAGCATGGAGGCGTCGCCGCGCTCATGTTCCGGGCGGGCGTGGAAATCATCGCGGCTGGTGTCGAAGGAGTCGGCGAGCAGCTGGGGATCGGCCAGCAGGCCGGCCTCCTGGGCGGCGGCGAGCCGCTCGGTCAGCCAGGACTGCTCGTCATCGGTCAGGGGGGTGATCTGAGGTGCGTCTGTGGACATGCCGGTGATCATAATGCCCGGTCGCGGCGTATGCCGGACACTGTTCTACTATGGGGTAATGACCACACGCAGCTCGAACCTCGATGACGAGTACACCGCTCTGGCCGAGGACAGGGCCACCGACCAGGCCGGCGACCAAGCCGAGGACCAGGCCGGCGACGCGGAGCAGGGCGGGCAGGAAGAGCGTGCGCGCGCCGGTCGTGAGGCCGCCGAAGCCCGGGAGGCGCAGCGGCTGGAGGCCGTCGAGGCCTTCCCCTACGTCGCGTTGGTGGCTCACTCGAGTGGCATTCATCCGTCGACAAGCAGGCTCATCAGCCTGGACGTCCTCACCTTCAATGATGAGGGCGAGGTCGGCGAGAGCCAGCACATGGTGATCAACCCGGGGCCGGACGCGGACCCGGGTCCAGTGCATCAGCACGGGTTGACCCATGAGGAGGTCGCCGAGGGGCGACGTTTTTCGCAGGTGCTCAAGACGTTGGACCGGTTCATCGACGACCGCACCCTCGTCGTCCACAACGCGGCGCGAACCTGGGGGTTCGTCGTGTCCGAGGCCCGTCGCGCGATGAACGCCGCCGCCCGGGCGAACCGTTCCCGTGGTCGCGGACGGGGTCGGGGCCGCCGTCGACAGCGTGTGGGGCACGTCCCGCGCCCGGTGCAGATCGTGGACACGCTGGTGAGCGCGCGTCGGCAGGGGGTGCCCCTGGACGACACCCGCCTGGCGGCCGTGGCCGGTCACTTCGGCATTGAGGCCGCCTCGCCGAAGGCGTCGGTGGCGCGCGCGAACCACCCCGCCGCGGACGTCGCCCGGGAGTCGACGCTCCTGCTGCGCGAGCTCTACCTCGCCGAACGCGCCGCCGGTGAGATGGCCGCCCGTTCCCCGCAGGACCTGCGTGCGGACCGCTTCGGCCTGCAGCGCTCCCACGTGCGCGTCGACGCCGTCGAGGCGCCCCGGCCCTACCCCAACCCCGGCCGCCACGAACCGGGCAAGAACCTGATCCGGGGCATGGAGATCGTCGTCGCCCCGGAGATCGAGATGGATCCCAATGACGTCATCGCCGCCGCCGTGCGCGAGGGGCTGGTCTACTCGGAAAAGCTCACCCGGGAGACCTCCCTCGTCGTGTGCAACCGCACCCCCGGCGATCCGACCCTGGACGGCAAGGGCATGCACGCCCATCGCAAGGGCATCCCCCTCATGGCCGACACCGCCTTCATGGACGCGGTCGAACGTGTTAAGGACAATCCGGAGCAGCGCAAGTCCTAGGCACTACTCTGGTGCGCATGAGTTCTTTCACCGACCGCATGCAACGGCTGCGCACCACCGTGGCCACCACAGCGGCTAGAGCGGCCACCGCCGCCTCGCGTGCCACCGGCCGTGGCGCGGGCGGCATGATCGGCGGCCTCGTCGCCAACGCGATTGACCCGCAGATCATGGCCGGCCTCGCCGACGATCGACCGGCGGTCCTGGTCACCGGCACCAACGGCAAGTCCACCACCACCCGGATGCTGGCCGCCGCGATGCGCGCCAGATACACCGTCGCCACCAACGACGGCGGCGACAACATGGACGCCGGCATCATTTCCGCCCTCATGGCCGGCAGGGACGCCTCCCACATCGTTCTCGAGGTCGACGAGCTGCACGTCCCGGCCGTGGCCGACAAGATCAACCCGAAGGCCCTGGTGCTGCTCAACCTCTCCCGGGACCAGCTCGACCGCGTCGGCGAGATCAACAAGATCGAGAACGCCCTGCGCGGCGCCGTCGCCGCCCACCCGGACATGCTCGTCATCGCCAACTGCGACGACGTGCTCATGACCTCGGTGGCCTTTGACGCGAAGAACGTCATCTGGGTCTCCGCCGGCGCCGGCTGGCTCGGTGACTCGGTCACCTGCCCGCGCACCGGCGGCCACGTCGTGCGCCACGAGAACGACTGGTGGGCGCTGCGCCGGCTGCCGGACGGCCGCGAGTTCCGTCGCCCGGACCCGTCGTGGTCCATCACCCCGGAGGGCGTCGTCTCGCCCCTGGCTCCGGAGCCGGTGCCGCTGGATCTGCAGCTGCCGGGCCGCGCCAACCGCGGCAACGCCATCCAGGCCATCGCCGCCGCCGTCGAGGGCTTCGACGTGCCGCTCGCGGACGCCGTGGCGGCCGCCGAGGACGTCGACAACGTCGCCGGGCGCTACTCCACCGTCCACCTGGGCGACCGCGAGGTCCACTTCCTCCTGGCCAAGAACCCGGCCGGCTGGCAGGAGGCGCTGTCCATGATCGACCGGGGTGCCGACGGCGTGGTCATCGCCGTCAACGGCCAGGTCGCCGACGGCGAGGACCTGTCCTGGCTGTGGGACGTCCGCTTCGAGGATTTCGGCCGCACCTCGGTCAAGGCCTCCGGCGAGCGCGGCACCGACCTTTCTGTGCGCCTGGTCTACGCCGACATCGACCACCAGCTCATCGCCGATCCCGTCAAGGCCATCCGCGCCTGCCCGCCGGGGCGCGTCGAGGTGCTGGCCAACTACACCGCGTTCCGCGACCTTAAGAAGGCGCTCGCCCAACAGGAGGATTACCGTGCCTGAGTCACTGCACATTGGACTGATTCTGCCGGACGTGCTGGGCACCTACGGCGACGACGGCAATGCCCTCGTGCTGCGCCAGCGCGCCCGCATGCGCGGTTACACCGCCGAGATTCACCGCGTCGGCCTGGGTGAACCCGTCCCGGAGCACCTCGACGTTTACACCATCGGCGGCGGCGAGGATTCCGCGCAGGTGCTCGCCGCCGAGCACCTCATCTCCGACAAGGGCCTGACCCGTGCCGCCTGGGCCGGACGCCCCATTTTCGCGATCTGCGCCGGCCTCCAGGTCCTCGGCGAGTCCTTCCGCGCCGGCGGCAGGGTCCACGACGGCGTGGGGCTGATCGACGCCACCACCGCCGCCATGCCCACCCGCGCGATCGGCGAGGTCGTCTCCAACCCGACCGGCGCCGGCTGGACCGCCGAGCTGACCGAACAGCTCACCGGCTTCGAGAACCACCTCGGCGCATCCATCCTCGGCCGCGAGGCGAAGCCGCTGGGCAAGCTGGTCAAAGGCACCGGCAACGTGGACAACACCACGTTCCTGGACATCTCCCAAAGTGACGGCCAGATCCAGCGCTCCTCCGAGGGCGCGGTGCAGGGCTCGGTCATCGCGACCTACATGCACGGACCGGCGCTGGCGCGTAACCCGCAGCTGGCGGATCTCCTCCTGGCCAAGGCCATGGGCAAGACCCTCGCCGAACTCGAACCGCTCGACATCCCGGCAGTGACGCGGCTGCGCGCCGAGCGCCTGGCCTAGAGGTACCGGTGCCCGATTCTGCACCGGCCGGGGCGAAAGCCCAGTTCGCGGTTCCCCCGTGCGGAATCGGGCACCGCGCGCGTGCGGAACCTGACTAGCCGGACAGCGTCTGGCGGCCCGAGAGCGCCCGCGAGAGCGTCAGCTCGTCGACGAATTCCAGGTCGCCGCCCAGCGGCATGCCGGAGGCCAGTCGGGACACCCGCAGATCCGGGAAGTCCTTGAGCAGGCGGGCCAGATAGGACGCGGTCGCCTCGCCCTCGGTGTTCGGATCGGTGGCGAGGATGACCTCGTGGACGTCCGGCGTGGAATCGTAGAGCGGGTGCTCGGGGGTGGAATCCGCCAGCTGCCTGTCCGGCAGGACGCCGCCGATGCGCTGCAGCAGCTGCGAGATGGTCAGGTCCTTCGGCCCGACGTTGGCCAACGGATCCAGCGCGCCGCCGAGCACGTGGTAACGGCCCCCGTATTCACCGGTGCGCTCGATGACCTGGATGTCCTTGGCCTCCTCGACCACGCAGATCAGGCCCCGGTCGCGGCCGGAGTCGGCGCAGATGCGACAGACCTCCTCGCGCGAGATGTTGGCGCAGATGCGGCAGAACGTCACCCCGTCACGTACTCCGCCCAGCGCGGCGGTCAGTCGGTCGATGTCCTCCGGATCCACCTTGAGCAGGTGGAACGCGATGCGCTGCGCGGACTTCGGGCCGACCCCCGGGAGCCTGGAGAGCTCGTCGATGAGGTCCTGCAGAGGTCCTTCAAACATTAAAAAGCGCCCACCCTTTCACGGCTTTGAGTAACCGTTCCAGGATAGGCGTTGAGGGCCCGACTAGCCGAACAGGCCGCCGAGGGCGTCGCCGCCGCCGCCCTGGGCGAACGGCCCGATCTTCTCCTCGGCGATCTTGCCGGCCTGCGCGTGCGCATCCTCGTAGGCGCCGAGGATGAGGTCCTGGAGGGTCTCGACGTCCTCCGGATCGACGACGGAGGGGTCGATCTTGATGTCCTTGACAACCGCCGAACCCGTCATCCGCACCGTCACCAGGCCGTTGCCGGCGGTGCCGGTGACCTCGGAGTCGACGATCTCCTGCTGGGCCTTCTGCAGCTGCGCCTGGACCTCGGCGGCGCGGGCGATGATCTCGTTCATATCGGGCTGGCTCATGTGTTGTTCACTCCTGCGATTCGTGAGAATAGTTTTCCGGCCAGTCTACAAGCACGCAGGCTAGACGCGCTTGGCTCCCAGTTCCTCGCTAAGAAGCTCCACGGCAATCTGCATCGCGTCGCGACGATCGGCCTGCCCGGGTTCCTGCGCCTGCTTGAGCATCATCTCCTCCTCCTCGTCGCGGCTCAGCGCCGCCGGAGGCACGCTTGCCGACGCCCGCTGTTCCGGCCGGACAGCCGACTGCTGGGGCGGCTGGGCGGGTTGGGCCTGCGGGGCCGGCCGCTGCGGGGCCGCCTGGCTGAGCTCCGCCGGGTCATACGGAGGCTCCTCCGGTGGCGGAGCCATGTCCCCCGGCTCCGGCGGCAGTGGGACGCCGTTGCCGAAAGTGGGGCTTTCCCGCTGGCGCTGGGCACGTTCGGCCGCCGCCTGCGTTCCCTGGCGGGCGGCCTCCTGCCAGCCCGGGACGGCGGGCTCCTGATTCAGCGACTGCCCGGTCGGCGCCTGCCGGGAGGACGGCGGCTGCTCGGGCTGAGGCGGTGTCGGTGGCTGGGACTGCGACGCTTCGCCTCCGAGGGCCGCCGGTGAGCGCCATGCCGACGCCTGCGGTTCTGGCGCCGGTGCGGGAGCGGTCGGCTGAGGAGCCGGCGGCGACTGTTCCCGCGATCCGTGCTCAGCGGGTCTCTCCGGCTCCTCGGCGGGGTCGGGGACGTCATCGCCGCCCGTCGCTGCGGCATGGCCTTCCCTCGGGGTGGAGCGGGTCGGGGACCAGGCCGCGCTGGTCGGGGCCGACCTGGTAAATCCCGCGGCGGCCGGATCCGTGCCGATCACGCACTCCACCCGCAACGGCTGCGGCACGTAGTCGTTGACTACCGCGACGATGTCGTCGTTGTTGCTTGGGGTGTTCAGACGCTCCGCAAGCACCCCGGTGTTGTGCCCGAGCACGAGAGTGTCGTCCCGGACACCGAGAACCTTGGCCTGGGCAAGCATGATTCCGGCCGTGCGGTTGCGCTGCATGATCTCCCTGCGGATTGTGGCCCACTCGGTGCGCAGCTTCTCCCCCAGCTCCTCCGGGCCGGCTGTCGGTGCCACCGGTTCCCTGCGGGGTTCGGGCTGGGGCGCCCCCGGTTCGTCGCGAGACTCCTGCTGGACCTGCTGGGCGGGTGGTTCCTGCTGGGCCGGGGCGGGCGTGAAGTCTGGCTGGTGCCGCATGTCCGGTTCCTGCGGTTCCGGACGGGACTCCGGCGAAGCCTGATCGACGATCTGATCGACTGACTGGACCTGCTGGGCCGGTGGTTCCTGCTGAACCGGGGCGGGCGTGAAGTCTGGCTGGTGCGGCATGTCCGGTTCCTGCTGCTGCTCCGGACGAGCCGGGGCGGGACCGGCTGCCTGCGGCGTTCCCCGGGGCGGGGCGGTCTTGGCGCTGGCGGGGCCGGACTCGCGGCGCTGGCGCAGCCACCGGTCGGCGGCGGATTCCCCGGGGACAGCGTTCTGCGCCGATCCACCGGCGGACTCCACTGCGGCGTGCGCCTGGGACTGGGCCACGGAGGCGGCGGCGTCCCGACCGGACGGGGCGACCGGGGCCGGGGCGTGGCGGGATTCGACGAGGAGGTGGCCGAAGAGGACCTCGAGGAGGAGGCGGGCGGAGGTGGCGCCACGAAGGTCGCCGATGCCGTCGTTGAGGGTGGTGGCCAGGTTCGCGAGCTGGCCGCCGGTGAACTGCTGGGCCTGGTGTTTGAGCACTTCCTGACGCCCGGCAGGTGCGGTGACGAGGTCCAGTTCGAAGGCGTTGGGGACCGAGGCCAGAATCATCAGGTCACGGAAGTGATCCAGGAGGTCCAGGGCGAAACGGCGGGGGTCGTGGCCGGCCTCGATGACGTCGTCGATGGTAGTAAAGAGACGTCCCGCGTCGCCGGTGGCGAGGGCGTCGACGGTGGCGTCGAGAAGCCCGGCGTCGGTGATTCCGAGCAGCGGCACGGCCTTCTCGTAGGTCAGGCCCTCGGGGCCGGTGCCGGCTAGGAGCTGGTCAAGGACGGAAAGGGTGTCACGCGGAGAACCGCCGCCGGCCTGGATGAGCAGTGGATAGACGGCCTCCTCGATGAGGGCGCCCTCCTCGGCGGCCACCGAGGAGACGAGCTGCTTCATCGACTGCGGCGTCAGCAGGCGAAAGGGGTAATGGTGCGTGCGGGATCGGATGGTCTGGATGACCTTGTCCGGTTCGGTGGTGGCGAAGATGAAGATGAGGTGCGCCGGCGGCTCCTCCACGATCTTGAGCAGGGCGTTGAAACCCTCGTTGGTGATCATGTGGGCCTCATCGATGATGAAGACGCGGTACCGGGACTCCGCCGGCGCGTAGATCGCGCGATCACGCAGCGCGCGCATGTCCTCCACGCCGCGGTGGGAGGCCGCGTCCATTTCGGTGACGTCGAGGTTGCCGGGGCCGCCCGGCGCGAGGGAGACGCAGGAATTGCACACTCCGCAGGGGGTGGAGGTCGGCCCTTCCACACAGTTCAGGGAACGGGCGAGGATACGGGCCGAGGAGGTCTTGCCACAGCCGCGCGGACCGGAAAACAGGTAGGCGTGATTGATCCGGCCATTGTCCAGCGCCACCGACAGAGGTTCGGTGACCTGCTCCTGGCCGATGAGTTCTGCGAATGTCGCGGGACGATATTTCCGGTAGAGAGCCACGGGTGTCAGCCTACCCGGCCCGCCGGGCACGATCGATTAGCCAGTGGATCGGCCGGGACGCCGCGAGCCGTTCCGTTAAATTCCGAGGTGGGAATCGACACGGATCGCCCAATTGCCCGGGAGGCGCGACCGCATGGGAACGCGTGAGCCAGGGCACCCGACCTCGGGTACCGGACGCATCCCACACTCTGCTGCGCTATCTTCAATTGACTGCCACATTCGTTCTCCCGAAGGGACCCTCAACCAGTGAGTGAACAGGTTCGCGACGACATCCGCCTCCTCGGCCGCATCCTCGGCCGAGTCATCGCCGAGCAGGAGGGCGAGGACGTATACGAGCTGGTGGAGAGCACCCGGCAGCTGGCCTTCGCGGTGGCCCACGGGGAGGCGGACGCCGAGGCGCTGCTGGCGACCTTCCGCAACGTCGACGAGAACAAGATCAACCTCGTCGCGCGCTCCTTCAGCCACTTCGCGCTGATGGCGAACATCGCCGAGGACCTGGACGACCAGTCCGCGCTCGCCGCCGCCGAGGACGCCGGGGAGGCCGCCCCGGACGCGACCCTCGAGGGCGTCCTCGACAAGCTCAGGGATCCGGGCGCGGTGAAGAAGGGCGACGTCGCGAAGATTCTGGCCAACGCCCAGGTCTCGCCGGTGTTCACCGCCCACCCCACCGAGACGCGGCGCCGCACGGTTTTTGACGTGCAGAAGCGCATCGTCGAGCTGCTGCGCGAGCGGCACGGCATCGTCGACCTGCCGGAGACTCCGCGCCGCTCGGCCCGTCTCGCCGAGATCGAGCGCGAGATTCACCTGCGTATGACCCTGCTCTGGCAGACCGCGCTGATTCGCATCGCGCGTCCGCGCATTGAGGACGAGGTCAACGTCGGCCTTCGCTACTTCAAGCTCAGCCTGCTCGAGGAGGTCCCGGCCATCAACCGCGACACCCTCGACGGCCTGCGCGAGATCTTCGGCGACGCGGTGCCCGACCGCCAGATCGTGCGCACCGGCTCGTGGATCGGCGGCGACCACGACGGCAACCCCTTCGTCACCGGCGACACCCTGACCTACGCCACCCGCAAGGCCGCCGAGACCGTGCTGACCTACTACGTCGAACAGCTCGGCGAGCTCGAGCGCGAGCTCAGCCTCTCCGACCGCTACTCGGACAGCTCCGACGCCCTCCAGGAGCTCGCCGATCGGGGCCGGAACAATGTCCCCAGCCGCGTCGACGAGCCTTATCGACGCGCCATCCACGGCGTCCACGGCCGCATCCGCGCCACTCGTTCCGCGGTCGTCGGCTCCGCCCCCTCCGGCAAGTATGAGCCCTATGACTCCCCCGGGGAGTTCAAGGCGGATCTCGACGTCATCGACCACTCGCTGCGGGAGTTCAACGACGCGATCATCGCCGACGATCGGCTGCTACGACTGCGCTCCGCCGTCGACACCTTCGGATTCCACCTCAACGCCCTCGATCTGCGCCAGAACTCCGAGTCCTTCGAGAACGTCCTCGACGAGCTCTTCTCCCGCGCCGGCGTCACCCCCTCCTACCGGGACCTGAGTGAGGAGGACAAGCGCGGGATCCTCGTCGCGGAACTGACCTCCGCGCGGCCATTGACCTTCCCCTGGGCCGAGCCCTTCAGCGAGGAAACCGAACGCGAGCTCGGCATCTTCCGGGCCGCCGCCAACGCGGTCAACACCCTGGGCCCGGAGGTCATCCCCCACTGCATCGTCTCCATGACGGGCACGGTCAGCGACGTCCTCGAGCCGATGGTCCTGCTGAAGGAAATGGGCCTGATCAGCTTCGACCCGGAACAGGGCCGCGTCATCGGCTCCGTCGACGTCGCCCCGCTCTTCGAGACGATCGACGATCTCAAGGCCGGCGCCGCCATCCTGGAGGAACTCTGGAACGTGCCCGTCTACCGCCAGTACCTGCGCGGCCGCGGTGACATCCAGGAGGTGGTCCTCGGTTACTCCGACTCCAACAAGGACGGCGGCTACATGTCCGCCAACTGGGCGCTTTACGACGCCGAGCACGCCATCGTCGAGGCCTGCGCCGCCCGCGGCCTCGACCTTCGCTTCTCCCACGGCCGCGGTGGCGCGGTCGGCCGCGGCGGCGGACCGACCTACGACGCCATCCTGGCCCAGCCGAAGGGCGCGGTTCAGGGCTCCATCCGCATCACGGAGCAGGGCGAGGTCATCTCCGCCCGCTACGGCACCGGCCCCACCGCCCGCCGACACCTGGAGGCGTTCGTCGCCGGCACGCTGGAGGCCTCGCTGCTCAACACCGAATCCCTCCGGGAGCCGGAGCGCGCCTACGCCATCATGCGCGAGATCGCGGAGCTGGCCGGCCGAAAGTACGGCGACCTCATCCGCCGCGATCCGGGCTTCATCGACTACTTTACGCAGTCGACGCCGCTCCACGAGATCGGCGACCTCAACATGGGCTCACGCCCGACCGCGCGCAAGCAGACCTCCTCGGTCTCGGATCTGCGCGCGATTCCGTGGGTGCTGTCCTGGTCCCAGTCGCGGGTGAACCTGCCGGGCTGGTTCGGCGTCGGCACCGGCGTGACCCGCTGGGCGGGCGAGGACGACGCCCGCTGGGCGGATCTACGCACCCTGTACCGGGCCTGGCCGTTCTTCCAGTCGGTGCTGGACAATATGGCCCAGGTCATGGGAAAGGCGTCGATGGACCTGGCGAAGCTCTACTCGCGTCTGGTCGACGACCCGGAGGTGTCGCAGCGCATCTTCGAGACCATCGAGGCGGAGTACGAGCTGACCCGTGAGGTGTTCCACCGAATCACCGACCACACCTCGCTGATGGCGGGCAACGATCGTCTCGAGCGTTCGGTGGAGCGCCGCTACCCCTACCTGCTGCCGCTCAACGCGATCCAGATCGAGCTGCTGCGCCGCTACCGCGCGGGCGACGATTCCTTCCTGGTGTCCAAGACGATCCAGGTCACCATGAACGGCCTGGCCACCGGCCTGCGCACCTCGGGTTAAAGGGGCGCCGCCGGCGGGCACCTAGTCGCGCTGCCAGTCGGAGTCGTCGGTGCCGCGGCGACGCAGGCGTCGCTCGAGCCCCTCGACCCCGCGCTCCCGGGCGATCTCGTACTCGTCGTCAAGCAGCATGACCAGCTCCAGCGGGACGATCATCATCCCCTCCTGACTGAGGTGCGGGGTCTGCCCGTCCCAGAAGCGGGGGGCGATGAGCAGTCCGCTGGTCATGGTCGTGCCGGGCAGGGCCAGATCCGGCAGCAGCACACCGGGCTGGGCGGCGACGGCTCCCGCCATCTCCTTGAGCCGGGCTGCGGCCCGGGTGACGGCCCCGACGGCGAGTTCCGCCGGCCCAGACGTGCGGGTGACGAGCTCGACACGGACGGACGTGTCCGCGTCGTCGGCAAGCGTCAGCCCGGAGTCGAGCTCGTGCAGGTCGTAGGTGAAGGCGAGGTTCCCTTCCCCCCACTGCCCGTAGGCGACGCGGGAGCCGTCGACCTTGCGCATCTCGAGCTGGGTGGGAAAGAGCGTGGAGAGCCAGTAGGCGACCTGTTGGTGCAAACTACGCCCCCAGCTTCTCGACGGCGGCCAGCAGCACGCAGGTGGCGACGCCGTCCATCGCCTCGGTGATCTCCGCCATCGGCGGCAGGGACGGGGCGAGACGGATATTGCGGTTGTTCGGGTCATCGTGCAGCGGGAAGGAGGACCCGGCCTCGGTCAGCGCGATGCCCGCCTCCTTCGCCAGCTCGACGACACGGGACGCGGTGCCGTCGATGACGTCGAGGGAGATGAAGTAGCCGCCCTCCGGCTCGGTCCAGCGGGCGACCTCGTACTGGCCAAGGCGGTTCTCGAGGATGTCGAGGACGGCGCGGAACTTCGGGGCCAGGATATCGGAGTGACGCTGCATGACCTTGCGCACGCCCTCGGCGTCGCCGAAGTAGCGGGCGTGGGCCAGCTGGTTGACCTTGTTCGGGCCGATGCCGCGGGTGCCGGCGATGCCGGTGTACCAGGCCAGGTTCGCCGGGGAGGAGGCCAGGAAGGAGACGCCGGCGCCGGCGAAGGTGACCTTCGAGGTGGAGGACATGTACCAGAAGCGGTTCGGGTTGCCGGCCTGTTCGGCGTAGTCGAGGACGTTGGTGGAGGTCCGGAAAGAGTCGCCGAGGGTGTGGATGGCGTAGGCGTTGTCCCAGACGATGCGGAAGTCCGGGGCGGCGGTCTCCATCTCGGCCAGGCCCTTGGCGATCTCGTCGGAGGTGGTGATCCCCGACGGGTTGGAGTACATCGGGACCAGCCACATGCCCTTGACGGACGGGTCCTTGACCAGTTCCTTGATGGCGTTGAGGTCGGGGCCGTCCTCGAGCATCGGGACGGTGACCATCTCGAAGCCGAACTTCTCGGAGATGGTGAAGTGGCGGTCATAACCCGGGACCGGGCAGATCCAGCGGACCTTCTCCTCGTCCTTCCACGGGCGTTCGGAGTCGTTGGTTCCCCAGATGTAGGAGTAGGAGACCAGGTCGAACATGATGTTCAGGCTGGAGGCGTCACCGGCGATGATCTGATCCAGGTTGATGCCCAGCAGTTCCGCCCAGATCTCGCGGATGTCCCGGATCCCCTTGAGGTTGCCGTAGTTGCGCACGTCGACGCCGTCGGCGTCGACGTGGTCGCCCTTGCCCGGCAGTTCCAGCAGGGCTTCGGCGACGTCGAGCTGCTCGGCGGACGGCTTGCCGCGGGTGAGATCCAGCTTGAGGCCGCGGGACTTCAGCTCGTCGTAGTCCCTGCGGACGTTCGTGGCAAGGTCGGCCAGCTGATCGGCGTTGAGGTCGAGGAGTGACACGGTGGGAGTCCTTTCCTATGTGTTCCCGGTGCGGTTCGGGCTGGTGCGCCACGACGCTCACGCGTCGGCTTATCCGGCCGCAGGCCCGACGTTTCCCCTATGACGCTACCCTTTTATCCCCCCATTCCCCGCACCCCGGACGCAATGATCAGCCAGTTGCCAACCATTGCCCGCCACGGGCCACCGACGGTTTCGGCCCGGCCAACCCCGGATCCGGGTGCCGCCGGGCCCATTCCGGGCGCTCTCCGAACGTCGGCGTTCAGGTTCGGACATTAGGGGTGCCCGATTGACATCCTATTGATCTTATTAAAAGCCCCCTTCAGGGGGTGCATGGGGGATGAGCTGCATGGATACGGACCTATTCCAGAAAACGCATTTCCGATACCCGGCCTTTAATATTCCTTAATTTCCCCCGGAATGGGGCAATTGTGCCGAGCGCGCAAGTAAGAACTTCCCCTGTTGCGCAGGTCACCCATATGGTTCCTTTTGTATCGCACGACACATCATCTCCGGCGCGCGGGGCGGACCACCCTGACGGCGACGGAATTCACCACATCCTGAGGAGGGTGCTCACCATGACTGACACTCTGGCACACCAGATCAACCGGCTGAACGAGGCCGCCGCCGCGGCCGACGGCCAGATCCGGGACCGGGACGCCGCGGAGTCCAACTGCCCGTACCTCAACGGCGAGATCGTCGACACCGCCGACTTCTTCGGCAACACCGGCGTCCCGGCGGGCCAGGGCTGGGATCCGCTGTCACAGGAGTTCGTGGACTCTCCGTGGGACTACGTCAAGAACGGCTTCGAGAACGAGCCGGTCTTCTTCTCCAAGAACGCGGACGGCGAGCGCGACTACTGGGTCGTCACCCGCTACGAGGACGTCATCAAGGTGTTCAAGGACACCGAGAACTACACCGCCAACACGGCGCTCGAAAAGGCCATCCCGATGTCCGAGGACGCCAAGGACATCCTCGACGACTATGGCTACGACTTCCGCGACACCATCGTCAACACCGACCAGCCGGTCCACAACCCCCGTCGCCGCGCCCTCGAGGAGCCCTTTAACGTCGAGGAGCTGCGCAAGCTCGAGCCGATGGTCCGCGAGACCGTCGACGGCTACATCGACAAGTTCATCGACAAGGGCGAGGTCGACATCTTCGATGAGCTGCTGCAGATCTCCCCGCTGACCGTCGCCCTGAAGTTCATGGGCGTCCCGGCCGAGGACATGCACAAAATCCACGTCTACTCCAAGGCCCACGCCACCGCGACCTGGGGCCGCCCGGACAAGGACGCCGTCCTCAAGAACGCTGAGGACAACGGAAAATTCTGGCAGCACTCCCAGCGCGTCCTGCACAAGCTGATGATGCAGGAGGAGCACACCGAGGCCCCCGGCTGGGTCCCCCACTCCATCCGGGCACACCGCAAAGACCCGGAGTCGGTCCCGATGTACTACCTGCGCTCCAAGACCATGTCCGCAGTCACCGCCTCCCACGACACCACGGTCAACTCCATCTCGAACATGCTCATCTACCTGTTCACGGAGCGCCCGGACGTCTGGAACCTGCTCAAGGACAGGCCGGAGCTGATCCCGAACGCCGTCGAGGAGTCCCTGCGCATGAACGGCGGCTCCCACGCCTGGCGTCGGGAAGCCATCAACGACGTCGAGATCCGTGGCGTCAAGATCCCGAAGGGCTCCCGCATCCTGCTGGTCACCTCCATGGCCAACCGCGACCCGGAGGTCTTCCCGGACCCGCACACCTTCGACCTCTACCGCGACAACGTCACCAAGCACCTGCTCTTCGGCTACGGCATGCACCTGTGCATGGGCCGCAACCTGGCCCGCCTGCAGATGCAGGTCCTGCTGCAGCAGCTGCTCAAGCGCCTGCCGCACATGGAGCTCATCGAGCAGGACGACTACGGTCGCGCACCGTCGGTCTCCTTCCGCGGCCCGTCCACCCTCAAGGTCAGGTGGGACGTCACCAAGAACCCGGAGCGCCTGGGGGAGATCTCCGAGGAGAACCCGGAGATCATCTACAACGGCCCCAATCGCGCCCTCAAGACCCGTTCGATGAAGGTCGTGGAGACCGAGGACGTCACCGACAAGATCCGTCGCATCGTCCTGGCCCCGTCCGAGGGCGCCGCCTTGCCGGCCACCTTCTCGGGCTCCCACATCGAGATCAACGCCGGCGGCCTGAACCGCCAGTACTCGATCGTCGGCGCCGAGGGAAACACCTGGGAGATCGCGGTCCAGCTCGAGGACGACTCCCGTGGCGGCTCCAGGTGGATTCATGAGAACCTGCACGAGGACGCCATCGTCGAGGTCCGCGGCCCCCGCGCCAACTTCCGCTTCGATCCCGACGCCACGAAGCTCATCCTGGTCGGCGCCGGCATCGGCATCACCCCGATGATCGCCATGGCCGACGAGGCCAAGGCCCGTGGCATCGACTACGAGCTGCACTACTCCGGCTCCTCCAAGACCACGATGTCCTACCTGGAGCGCATCGTCCGCGACCACGGCGGCAACGCCAACCTCTACGTCTCCGACGAGGACGGCCGCATGGACATCAGCCAGTTCGCCGACCGCTACGAGGCGGGCACCCAGCTGCTGACCTGCGGCCCGGACCGCTTCACCAACGAGGTCCTCGAGGTCACCAAGGACTGGCCGGCCGACACCGTCCGCCGCGAGTCCTTCACCGCGACCAACCTGCTGGACCCCACCCAGAACGAGGCCTTCACGGTTGAGCTCTCCCGCTCCGGCGAGACCTTCGAGGTCCCGGCCAACATGACCCTGCTCGAGACCCTCGAGGAGGCCGGCAAGGAACTCTACGCCGAGTGCCGCGAGGGCATCTGCGGCACCTGTGAGGTGGGCATCGTCTCCGGCGAGGCCGAGCACAACGACCAGGTGCTCACCGACAAGGAGAAGCAGGCGAACAACTCGATCATGACCTGTGTCTCCCGCGCCTGCCGCGGCAGCAAGCTCGTCATCGACCTCTAACCCGACCAGATATAAAAGGAGAACATTTTCATGGCACACGTTGACATGTGGGACATCTTCAAGGACGTCCCCCAGGAGAAGCTGGTCGGCCACTTCGAGAAGTACATGGCCGACCACGAGGAGAAGTCCCTCCTGGAAGGCAGGTCCCAGGACGAGCTCGGCGAACTGCTCGTCACCGCCTCCACCGGCGCCGAGGATGACTACGCCGTCACCAAGATCTTCGACTACGCGCTGAAGTTCCTGCGCAAGGACGGCTAAGCCCCGCCCTGCGGCCCCCTGCCCCGGCAGGGGGTTCCGTCGTTTCCGGGCACACAAAAAGGGCCAGGTCACTCGACCTGGCCCTGCTGCCTATGCGGCGGAAAATTAAGGGGACCCCACGCACCCGTCAGAGCTCGTTGACCCTTGCTGCATTCCTGCCCTGGGGGAGTTCACAAGATGGCGCCACGCGGGATCCTGCAGCCATCCTAACCCATCAGGCACCCGCAAGGCCAAACGCGCGACGGCACCCGACATCCCCGCTCCGACCTGCAATTTTGGGAAGCGGCATGTTTACGCTAAAGTTATCCCCCGAAGCGCAGTGCGCATCGCTGGAGGATTCGACTAGCGGCCTATGTCACACGCCTGGAACGCGTGCGGGTTTCACGACCCTCGTGGGTTCAAATCCCACATCCTCCGCCACTCAAGAAACCCGGTAGCCCCGTGCTACCGGGTTTCTGGCATTCCGGGGTGCCGCCCACCCCGCCCACGCCCTCAGCCGACCCAGACCCAGGGCTCCCGGGGCAGGGTGGCCGGGTCGAAGTCCCCGAGCAGCCCGTCGAGGGTGGTCACGCCGGGACAGCCCACGGACTCCGCGAGGCGGGTGACGACGTCGGTGACGGAGGCGTCGGCAAGCATCTGGCGCAGGGTGACCGCACCGTCGCGTTTGGCCAGCCGGGCACCGTCGGCGTTGAGCACGAGCGGCACGTGGACGTAGGACGACTCCGGGTAGCCGAGGACGTGCGCCAGGTAGGCCTGGCGTGGCGCCGAGGAGAGCAGGTCATCGCCGCGCACCACCTGGTCGACGCCCGCCGCCCCGTCATCGAGGACCACCGCGAGGTTGTAGGCGTAGTCGCGCCCCTGGTCCGCGTTGCCTCCGCGGCGCAGGATGAAGTCGTCGACGACGCCGGTGTAGGAGCCGGCGTAGAAATCCTGCACGGTCCATTCCGTGGCCGCGGCGCGCAGGCGCAGCGCCGGAACACGACCGGCGGCGGCGAGCTCGGCGCGTCGTGAAGCGCGCTCGACCTCGCTCAGGTCCCGGCAGGTGCCCGGGTAGGAGCCGGGGGCCACGTGCGGCGCCGAGGAGGCGCGCTGGATGTCCTTGCGCGAGCAGTAGCACTCGTAGTGCGGCAGCGACGCGATGGCGGCCCGGTAGGTGTCGAAGAGGTCGGACTGGTAGATCACGTCCCCGTCCCACTCGATGCCCAATGCCGCGAGATCCGCCAGCTGGCGCCGCGCGGACTCCCGCGAGGAACGCTGCGTGTCGATGTCCTCGACGCGCATGAGAAAACGGCGGCCCGTCTGGCGGGCGAAGAGCCACGCCAGCACGGCGGTGCGCAGGTTGCCGAAATGAAGGTCCCCGCTTGGCGACGGCGCGTAGCGCCCAGCCCCGGTGGCAGCAGAAGTCATGACCACCAGGCTAGTGGGGCATAATGTGCGCCTGTGACAACTACTCAACCCAGGTCGGTACGACTGAACTCGGTGATCTTCCCGGTGCTCGTGGCGCTGGCGTCCACGGTGTTTCTGGTCTCCAACATCACCGCCTCCAAGGGGGTGCAGATCGGCCCGTTCGTGCTGGACGCGGCGTTCTTCCTCTTTCCGCTGTCCTACATCGTCGGCGACGTGATCTCCGAGGTCTACGGCTTCCGCAACGCGCGCCTGGCCATCTTCACCAGCTTCGGCGTGACCATCCTCGCGGTCCTGAGCTTCTACGTCGCGATCTGGCTGCCGGCCGCCGACTTCTACGGGGGCCAGGCGGAGTTCGCCGCCACCCTGGGGCTGGTGCCGCAGATCGTCGTGGCCTCGCTGTCGGGCTACCTCGTCGGCCAGTTGCTCAACGCGTGGACGCTGACCCGGATGAAACAGCGCACGGGCGAGCGGAGCATGTGGGCGCGCCTGCTCGGTTCGACGGTGGTCGGCCAGTTCGGCGACACGCTGCTCTTCTGCGCGATCGCCGCCCCCGTCATCGGCATCAGCACCGTGGCCGACTTCGCCAACTACGTGGTCGTGGGCTTCCTGTGGAAGACCGGGATGGAGGCGGTGCTGCTGCCGCTGACCTCGCTGGTGATCCGCTGGGTCAAGAAACGCGAGGAATACTAGGGCCGGTTTCGGTGCCCGATTCTGCCTGAGCCGAGCCGCGACCTGGGCGGACAGGACGGCGGATGCGGAATCGGGCACCCCTACTTCAAGGAGGCGTAGTAGCGCCCCAGGAACTCCTCGCGGTACTCGTAGAAACGGCCTTCGTCGATCGACGTCCGGATGTTGTCGACGAGTCGCACCGTGAATTCCACGTTGTGCATGGTGCACAGCGTGCCGGCCAGGTACTCCTTGGCCTTGAGCAGGTGGTGGATGTACGCGCGGGAGTAGTTCTGCGAGACGTAGCCGCCGAACTCCTCGTCGATGCCGCTGAAGTCGCGCTTGAAGCGGGCGTTGGTCAGCGTCATGCGTCCGTCGAGGGTGTAGACCCCGCCGCGGCGCGCCAGGCGCGTGGGGGCCACGCAGTCGAAGGTGTCCGCGCCCGCCTCGACCGCGGCGAAGAGGTCGTCCGGCTCGGAAATGCCCAGCAGGTGGCGGGGCTTGTCCTCGGGCAGCTCGTCGCAGACCCAGCCGACGATCTGGCCGAGGTTCTCCTTTTCAATGGCGCCGCCGATGCCGAAGCCGCCGAAGCCGCGGCGGCCGTCCTCCCGTGCCCGCCGGTCGAGCTCGATGAGTCCCCGCGTCGCGTCGCGGCGCAGATCCTCGTACTGCGCGCCCTGCACCACGCCCCACAGGGACTGCTTCTTTTTGTCGGAACGAAGTTCCGTCAGCCGGTGATGCTCGTCCAGGCAGCGCTGCGCCCAGCGACGGGTGCGTTCCACGGCCTCGCCCTGGTACCGCTTCGAGTCGACCAGCGTGGTCAGCTCGTCGAACGCGAAGAGGATGTCGGCGCCCAGTCCGTGCTGGATCTGCATGCTCACCTCCGGGGTGAAGCGGTGCCGGGAGCCGTCGATGAAGCTCTTGAAGTCGACGCCGTCCTCGTCGACCTGCGCCAGACGCTCCTTCTTCTCCGCCTTGATGTCACCGCGCTCGAGACCCTTGGTGTCCATGGCCAGGGTCTTTTTGAAGCCTGCCCCGAGGCTCATCACCTGGAAGCCTCCGGAGTCGGTGAAGGTCGGGCCCCGCCAGTTGGTGAACCGGGACAGGCCGCCGGCCTCGTCGACCAGGTCGTGGCCGGGCTGGAGGTACAGGTGGTAGGCGTTGGCCAGGATGGCCTGGGCACCGGTCTGCCGGATCTGCTCGGGGGTGAGCGTCTTGACCGTCGCCTTCGTGCCGACGGGAATGAACGCCGGGGTGGCGATATCGCCGTGCGGGGTCCGGATCACCCCGGTGCGGGCATTGACGCCGGGCTTGTCGACGTCCGCCAGGCGTGTGCCCACCTCAAACTTCAGGTCCTCAGTCATGGGTCCTGAGTGTAGACGGCGGGGGTCAGGCGTCGACAAGCTGGCGCTTCTCGAACTCCTCCTCGAGCGCGGTGCCCTCGATGTCGATGTTCGGGAGGACGCGGTCGAGCCACCGGGGCATCCACCAGGTCGCGCGGCCCATGAGGAACATCATCGCCGGAACGAGCGCCATGCGGATGAAGAAGGCGTCGAAGAAGATGCCCACGCCGAGGGCGAAGCCGAAGATCTGGATGAAGGGCAGCGGCTGGTCGATGAAGGCCACGAACACGGCGATCATGATGATCGCGGCGGCGGTGACCACGCGCGCGCCCTGGGTGAAACCGACGATGACCGATTCCTCGATGGCGTTGTAGCCCTCGCCGAGGACGCTGCGGCCGTGGTGCTTCGTGTAGTGCTCACGCATGCGGGTGCCGAGGAAGATCTGGTAGTCCATGGCCAGCCCGAAGGTCACGCCGATGAGGAAGATCGGCATGAAGGAAATCAGCGGCGCCGGGGTGTTGACCAGGCCCCACAGGCCCTGCTGCCAGACCAGCACGGTCAGGCCGAAGGCGGCGCCGACCGAGAGCAGGAACCCCAGGCCGGCGACCAGCGGCACCATGATCGAGCGGAACACCAGCAGCAGGAGCACGATCGCCAGGCCGACGACGATGGCCAGGTACGGGCCCATCGCCCCGCCGAGGCGCTCGGTGATGTCCATCTGGACCGCCGTCAGTCCGGTCAGGCCGATGTCGACGCCGGTGGAGTCCTGGATTTCCCGGGTCTCGGTGCGCAACGCGTTGGCGACCTCGACGGTGACCTGCTTCTCCGGGCCGGTGTACGGGGTGACCAGGATCTGGGCGGCGGTGCCGTCCTCGCTCTGCGCGATGAGCTGGGCGTGCTTGACGCCGTTGACGGTCTGCAGGTTGTTGACCGTGTACAGGAAGGAGGAGGTCTGAGCGATCGCCTGCAGATCCGGGGCCTGCCCCGCCATGGAGGACTGCGCGTTGATCAGCGGCTGCAGGGCCGGGGCGTCCGGGTTGACCTCGTCGGCGTCGACGATGACGAGGAAGGGTGAGTTGACGCCCTCTCCGAAACCTTCGGCCATGAGGTCGGCGGACTTGCGCTGGGTGGTGTCCTTGTTCGAGGTCGAGTCCGAGGGCAACGACATCTCCATGTCCAGGACCGGCAGCGTCATCAGACCCAGACTGAGCACGACCACGGCCATGACCAGGCCGGGCGCCTTGTGGACGAGCTTGATCCAGCGCGATCCCATCGTGTTGCCCAGCCCGCGGGACTCGCCGCCGCGGCGCCAGGGGTTGCCGGCGGCACCCGGAATCTTGCCGCCGAAAGCCCTGCCCTTGAAGACGCCCAGCAGCGCCGGGGTCATCGTCAGCGCAACCACGACGGCGATGGCCACCGTCACGGCCGCCGAGAGGCCCATCCAGGTGAGGAACTCGATGTTGACCACCGACAACGCCACCAGGGCCACGAACACCGTGGCGCCGGCGAAGACCACCGAGGAGCCGGCGGTGCCGACGGCCATGCCGGCCGCCTCCTCCCTGCTCATCCGCTGCAGCTCGGATCGGTAGCGCGAGAGGATGAACAGCGAGTAGTCGATGCCCACGGCCAGGCCGATCATGACCGCCAGGACCGGGGTGATGTTGTTGAGTTCGACCCAGTGGGTCGACATGACCAGCAGCAGGACGCCGATGCCCACGCCCACCACGGCGGTCACCACGGGCATGATCGCCGCCACGGCCGAACCGAAGGTCACGATGAGGACGAAGAACGCGACGACCAGGCCCACGATCTCGCTGGTGCCCTCGACGACGATGGGATCGCCGAATCCCGCACCGCCGGCCTCGACCTGAAGCCCCTCGGAGCGGCCCAGATCGAGAGCTTCGTTGATGGTGTCCCGGTGCTCCTGGGTCACGGCCTGCGCGCTCTCCACGTCGATGGTGAAGGTGGTGTACGCGATGGTGCGGTCCTCGGACACCATGGCGAGATTTTCGGCGTCGGCGCGCGCGGTCTCCTCCGGCAGTCCCATCGAGGTCTCCTGCTCGAAGACCATGTCCTGCAGCGCCGGCGAGACCTGCAGCGGATTGCCGAAGCGCTCGGTGCCGGTGATCTCCCCGGCCATGTTGTCCCGGATGTAGGCGACCACATCATCGATGGCCGCCGCGTTCTGCGGCTCGTCGAGTGTCTCCCCCTCGGGGGCGTGGAACACGACGTTGACGCCCGCGGCATTGACCGAGTCGCCGGCGCCGGGGAACTTCTCATCGAGGTTGGTGATCGCCTCGATGGACGGGGTGCCGGAGATGGCGAACTCGGAGGTGAAGGGCTTTGCCAGAGTCAGGGCCGCGAAAGCGACGCCCGCGAGCAGGATGATCCACGCCGTCAGGACCTTCCAGCCATTGCGGAAAGAGAATCGCCCGAGACGGAAGAGGAATTGTGCCACGCTGTGCGCTCGCTCCCTGAAATCAACTGTTGATGGGTGTTAAGGGCTCGGTTGCTTAAAAACGAACCAGTTTAAAGACCTTTAAAGACCATTGAGCCTATCGGCCGCAACGCCCCAAGTGTAACGGGACGCCCATGAAGGAAGCCCCGCATCCGGCGTGGGATGCGGGGCTTCCTGAAGTTTATGGCGGTGGCGGAGGGATTTGAACCCTCGGTGGTTTTACCCACACTCGCTTTCGAGGCGAGTACCTTCGGCCGCTCGGACACGCCACCAGCGTGGTGAAGTCTACTGGTGGCGGTGACCCGCGGCCAAATCGCCTACTTCCGGTCCTGGAACTTGCCCAGCGCCTCGTCGCTCTTGTGCTTGATGGCCTCGCCGGCGTCGGAGAGCTTGTCCTTCGCCTGCGCCTTGGTCTGATCCGCCTTGCCCTCGTTCTCGAGTCGACGGTTGTCGGTGACCTCGCCGGCGACCTCCTTGGCCTTGCCGCCGAGCTCCTCCGCCTTGTTTCGAATGTCTCCCATGTCTATCTCCTTATTCCTTGGTCAGTGATCGTGTATCGGTGATTGTCTACCGCTGGTCTTCGTCGAATTCTTCGCTGGTCTCGCCACCGAAGCGTTCCTGGCGGTCGCCGTGGAACTTCTCCTGGGCGTCGTCGATGCGCTTGTTGATTTCCTCGTTGTCGAGGTTCTCCTGGCCCTGGTCGACGGCCCGGTTCCCCTGGTCCTTGTCGAGGTTCCGGGCGGCGTCCTTGGCCCTGTCCATGATTCCCATAGTTGATCACCCGCCTCACTCATTCGTTGTGGCTTACATCAACCAGCGTAACGGCGAGTTTTCCGGGCCGCCATGATTTTCTATGACGCTCACCACACTATGAGGCCACCTCAAGGAAAAAGACAGAATGCGCCGCCCCGTCAGCACGGGGCGGCGCATTCCTGACGACCGTCTACGGAGCGGGGTGCTCCGGATCGGCCTCAGCGTCCAGCGGACCGTCGACGGTACCGGTGATGCTGTCGCCGCCGAAACGTTCCTGCAGGTTGTCGATCTGCTCGTTGACCTTCTCGTTGCCGATCCGCTCCTGAAGCTTATCGACCTGCTCGTGGATCACGTCGGCGTCGATGTTCGCCGCGGCGTCCTTGGCCCGGGTGATCGCTTCTCCGGCCAAATTCTTGGCCTTGTCGATGAAGTTCATGTCTTCTCCCTGAGTGTCGCGGAGTAACGCTGAATCGCCTCCGGTCGTGATGCTACCTGCCCGGTCTATCAGCCACGCAGCTCGGAGAAGAACCCCGTCATCAGGCCGGTGGCCTCCTCGGCCAGCACCCCGGCGCGCACCTGCGGGTGGTGGAGCCCCGGCGGCTCCCGCAGCACGTCGACCAGGGAACCTGCGGCCCCGGTCTTCGGTTCGGCCGCCCCGTAGACCACGGAGCCGACACGCGCGTTGACGATCGCACCCGCGCACATGATGCACGGCTCCACCGTCACGACGAGTTCACAACCGGTCAGCCGCCACCCGTCACCGTGCCGCCCGACCGCAGCGCGCAGCGCGACGACCTCCGCGTGCGCCGTCGGGTCCCCGTCCGCTTCCCGACGGTTCGTCCCCCAGGCCAACTCCACCCCGTCGGCGTCGTAGATCACGGCGGCGATGGGAATGTCGCCCGCCGGGGTCTCGGTGCGGGCGATCTCGAGGGCGCGACGCATCCGAAGTTCCGCCCGCACCCGCCCCTCCTCCCGCGGCAGCACCCTCACAGGTCGACGCCGGCGGCGTCGGCAAGCTCCTCGTCGAAACCCAGTTCCTCGGCGATCCTCATGAGGGACTCCACCGGCCAGGCGTCCTCATCCTCGGCGAGGACGCTCAGGACCTCCTCGCTCAGACCCAGATCCTCGAGAATGTCGAAGTCACCGTCGGGCCAGCCGTCGATGTCGTCGAGCTCCTCCGGATCCACGTCCGGCACCTCAACGCCCAGTTCGTCGAGAATGTCGGCGGCGTAGTCGTCGTCGACGGCCATCGTGGCGTCGGAAAGCAGGAAGCGGGTGCGCTCCGGGTGGGGACGGACGATGACGAAGTACTCGTTCTCCACGCAGAGCATGGCGAAGGACGCGGATTCACTGCGCAGATTACGGACCGTGTCGACCGCCACCTGCGGATCGTCGAAGGCGTCACGGAACGTGCGCACCTGCCACTCAGCGCCGTCACGGGTGACGGTGACGGCGAAGCTGTAGTCCTTCATAATCGGTGAGCGTAGCGCGTGTGAGGCATACTTGTCACCGTGAAAGCTCTTGATGTGAAGCGTCCTGTCTGCATTGTCGGCCTCGGCCTGATCGGCGGCTCCCTGCTGCGCGACCTCACGGCCGCGGGCCGCCTCTCCGTCTACGGTTACAACCGGTCGACCTCCGGCACCCGCACCGCCGTGCGGGAAGGCTTCGACGCCTCCGACGACCTCGACGCCGTCCTCCGGCGGGCCGCCGAGGACAACGCGCTCATCGTCCTGGCCGTACCGATGGGCGCCGTCGGCCCCCTCCTGGACAAGATCGTCGAGCTAGCCCCCCACTGCGGCATCACCGACGTCGTCAGCGTGAAGAAGCCGGTCTACGAGGAAATCCGCGCCCGCGGCCTCGAGTCCCGCTACGTCGGCGGCCATCCCATGGCCGGCACCGAATTCTCCGGCTGGCGGGCCTCCCGGGAGGGCCTGTTCAATCGCGCAGCCTGGGTCGTCACCTACGACTACGCGGCCGAACTCGACGCCGCCGGAGAACGCGTCCCCCAGGAATGGATTGACATCTTCAGCGACGTCGTCCGCCTCACCCACGCCGTCAAGGCCGAGGCCGTCCCCGCCCGCGTCGCACACCACGACGCCGCCGTCGCCCGCGTCAGCCATCTCCCCCACGTCGTGGCCTCCGCGCTCTCCATCGTCGGCGACAACGGCGGCACCCTCGCCCAGTCGCTGGCCGCCGGCTCCTTCAAGGACGCCACCCGCGTCGCCGGCACCGCCCCGGAATTGCAGCGTGCGATGTGCGAGTCCAACGCCGACGCGCTGGTCGCCGCCCTCGACGAGTTCATCGCGATACTCCACGACGCCCGGGCCGGCCTGGACTCCGAGAAACCTGACGTCTCCGAACTGGTCGAGGCCGGGCACCGCACACGTGTGCGCCTCGAGGCCCGCTCCGGCGCCCGCAAGGAATCCGTCTCGCCGGTCAAGATCTCCTCCCGCCCCGTCCTGCGCCTGCACCCGGGCGGCCCGAACTGGGTCCGCCAGCTGGCCCAGACCGAGGACCTGGGCGGACGGATCGAGATCTTCTAGATCGCGCGCCCTGAAAGGAGTCGACCGAAAGGGCGACTGCTTTCAGGGAACGGGAAAAGTGACAACCCCGCAGCCTCGACCGCGGGGTTGTCCTGTGGTGCGCCCGGAGGGATTCGAACCCCCAACCTTCTGATCCGTAGTCAGATGCTCTATCCGTTGAGCTACGGGCGCGTACCTGCCGCCAGACTCGCTGGCAACGAGAAATGAGATTACACGCCCTGCACCCTCAACAACAAAACGCCAGGTTATCGAGCCATGGTGATGATCTGGAAATTTGCCCCCTGGGGGTCGGCGACGGTGGCGAGGCGACCGAAGGGGGAATCCGTCGGCCCGTCAAGGACAGTGCCGCCCAGCTCGGAGAGCCGGACCGCGGCGGCGTCGACGTCGTCGACGGGGAGGTAGTGGCGCCAGTAGGAGCGGTCGGAGAATCCGGAGGCGTCGCAGATGCCGGCTGTCTGGCGGGTATTGGTGGCGTAGCGGAAATCCCCCGCGCCGGGCTCCTCCCGGGAAGACCCGTCCGCCGCGGTGTAGGTCAGTGTCCAGCCGAAGACGTCCGTGTAGAAGGCGCAGGCGGCGTCGTAGTCGGTGCTCATGACCTCGAACCAGGAGGGGACGTGGGGGCCGGTGGCGCCGTCGATGCCGCGAAAACCGCTCGGTTGCCACAGTCCGAATCCCGCGCCCGCGGGGTCCGTTGCCTGGGCGCTGATGCCGAGGTCTCCCACCTCCATTGGGCCGGAGGTGATGCCGCCGCCGGCACGGACTATTTCCTCGGCGGTGGCGTCGATGTCCGTGACGTGGAGGCTCACGCCCCAGGCGGTGGGTCCGAGCGGGGTGTCGGAGGGGCCCTCGGGTCCGAACAGGGAGCTCATCATGCCCGCGACGGGGGTCCCCCGGTAGCTGGCGAGGTGATAGTGGCCGAATTCGGGGCCGGAGTCGACGATGTCCCAGCCAAAGAGGGTGGAGTAGAAGTGGACGGCGCCGGCGAGGTCGCGGGTGAACAGATCCGTGTAGATCGGATCGCCGTGAGTGGTGGTCATGCGCCCGAGAGTACGCCCGCTCAGATTCCCAGCACGGCCTTGGCGATGAGGAAATAAATGATGAGTCCGGCGGCGTCGACGAAGGTGGTGATGAAGGGATTGGAGAAGACGGCCGGGTCTGCGCCAATAGCTTTGGCGAGGATCGGCATGGCCCCGCCGACGGTCGCCGCGAGGGTGCACACGATCAGCAGCGTGAGCCCGAGGATGAGGCCGATCTGGGGTCCGTAGAAGAAACCGAGGAGGAGGCTGAAGGTGCCGCCGAGCAGCAGTCCGAGTAGGAGACCGGCCCGGGCTTCCCGCCACATGACGGCGAAGACGTCGCGGCGGCGGACGTCGCCGAGCGCCAGGGCGCGGGTGATGGTGGTGGCGGCCTGATTGCCGGTGTTGCCGCCGGTGCCGGTGAGCAGCGGGATGAACAGGCTGAGCACGACCGCGGAGGCCAGGGCGTCCTCGAAGGTGTCGAGGACGGTGACCGTCAGCAGGCCGGAGAGCGCCAGGACCGCCAGCCAGACGACGCGGGAGCGCACGAGGCGCCACACGGGCGTCGTCAAGTAAGGCTGTCTCAGCGGCTCGGCCGCGCCGGACCGGGCGGTGTCCTCGTCATCGGCGTCCTCGACGATGTCGAAGGCGTCGTCGTTGGAGAGGATCCCGACCAGCCGACCGCTGTCGTCGACGACGGGCAGAGCCAGCAGGTCCAGCGCCAGGAACCGGCGGGCGGTCTCCTCGTCCTCCGCCGAGGTGGTCGCCGAGATCGGTTCCGACATCAGGTCGACCACGGGGACGTCCTCATCCGCGGTGAACAGCGTGCGCAGGCTGGTCACGCCCACGAGGCGGTGATCGGAGGTGACCACGGGCACGGTGTAGATGGTCTCGACGTGGTCGTTCTGGGCGCGGAGGCTGGCCAACGCCTCCCCCACGGTCTGGCCCGCCCGGATCATCGGCACGTCCGGGGACATGTGACGGCCGATTGAGTTCTTCTCGTAGCCCAGGACCAGCGAGGTGGTGTCCTTGTCCCGCTCATCCAGGCTGTGGAGCAGCCGCTGGGCGATCTCGGCGGGCAGCTCGTCGAGGAGTGAGACACGGTCGTCGGGCTCCATCGCCCCGAAATAGTCGCTGACCGCGTCATCGGACAGCGCGCCGACCAGGTCGCTCTGGTGGGCCGCGTCGAGCGCGTCGAAGGCGAGGATGGCGCGGGCGCGGGGCAGCATGCGCAGCACCAGTGCGGCCCGGACCGGGGTGGACCGCTCGAGGATGTCGATGACCTCGGACAGGGGAAGGGTCGCCAGTTGCCCGGCGACGTCCTCGGCCCGCTCGGGATTCGGGTCGGGATCACGGAGGAACTTGTCCAGATCCCGACGAGCCCGAACGATCCGGTCGTTCGGGCTCGGGGGATGCTGCGCAGACGTCATACCTACAAAACTAATCCGAACACGGGAATCGCGATGAGGTAGACGGTGGCGGTGATGAGGAAGACGGCGATGACGTTGAGCCAGAAGCCGCCCTTGAGCATCTCGCCCATCTTGACGTAGCCGGAGCCGTAGGCGATGGCGTTGGGCGGGGTGGCGACCGGCATCATGAACGCACAGGTCGCGGCCAGGGCCACCGGGATGGTCAGAAGCAGCACGTTGTGCTCGTTGCCGCCCTCGGTCAGGCCGATGCCGGTGGCGACGCCGCCCATGATGGGCAGGAAGGTGGCGGCGGTCGCGGTGTTGGAGGTGAACTCGGTGAGGACGAGCACCAGCGCGGCGACCGCGAAGATGAGCAGGACGGTCGGCAGGTTGCCGAGGCCCTTGGCCACCTCGCCGATCCACAGCGACAGGCCGGTCTTGGTGAACATGCCCGACAGGGCCAGGCCGCCGCCGAAGAGCAGCAGGACGTCCCACGGGACGCCGTCGTTGGTCGTCTTCCAGTCGAGCAGCTTCACGCCGTCCTTGCGGCCCGGGATGGCGTACATGAGCAGGCCGGCGATGATGCCGACGACGGCGTCGTCGTAGATGAACTCGGTCCCCAGCGCGTCAAGCACCAGCGGAACGACGATCCAGGCGACGGCCGCGGCCGCGAAAATGAGCGTGACGGCGATCTGCGGGACGGTCCACGGGCCGAGCTTGGCGATCTCCTCCTTGATCAGCGCACGGCCACCCGGGATCTCGTCCATCTCCGGCTTGAAGACCGTGATGAGCACCAGCCAGGCGAGCGCCGTGAAAATGATGGCGACCGGCAGGCCCACGAGCATCCACTGGGCGAAGCCGATGGTGATGCCGTGGGAGGTCTCCATGTAACCGGCCAGCAGCGCGTTGGGCGGGGTGCCGATCAGGGTGCCGAGCGAGCCGATGGAGGCCGCGTAGGCGATGGCCAGCATGAGCGCCGTGGCGAACTTCTTCTGGTTGTGCATGCCGCCGACGGTGTCGGCGGTCAGCTTGAGCACGGAGATGCCGATCGGCAGCATGACGACGGCGGTCGCGGTGTTGGAGACCCACATGGACATGAAGCCGGTGGCGACCATGAAGCCGAGGATGAGCCGCTTCGGGCTGGTGCCGACGGCGAGGACGACCATCAGCGCGATGCGACGGTGCACGTCCCAGCGCTGCAGGCCCATGGCCAGCAGGAAACCGCCGAGGAAGAGGAAGATCGTGGCGGAGGCGTAGGGCGCGCCGACCGTGCTGATCGGGGCGACCTGCGCCAGCGGGAAGATGATGATCGGCACCAGGGCGGTGGCGGCCAGCGGGATGGCCTCGGTCATCCACCAGGCTCCCATGAGGACGGTGACCGCGGCGGTGACGCGCAGCGCGTGGTGGGTGTACTCAGTCTCGGGGTCGGCGCCGACGGACTGCTCGACCAGCTCCACGGCGTTGGCCGGGAAGAAGACGTAGATCAGCGCCGCGAGCACGAGGCCGATGAACAGTCCGAAGTACTGGAAATTCACTTCACGGGGAGGCCGGTTCTCGGCGAGATCACCCTCTGATTGACGGAACTGAGGTGTGTCCGTCGCCTGTGTCGCTTGGGTCATGCTGCTCAACTTTCAGTGTTATGCACGCATCCCGATTGCTCGGGAAAGGGACTAAACCCACAGCAGGTGTCGGGGCGCCATGGGGTAGCCCGATGTTAACCACGTTTACAGGGAGTTCTGAACTTTGTGACAGTGTTTAAACATTAAAGAAACGGAGTCCCACCGGAGCGACCACGGGAAACGTCCCCATTAGGAAACAACCCCCACCACCCCCGGAGTGCCTCCCGGCCCGGGGAATCAGGCCCTGGGGTTCTCCACGATGTGGAAACGTGCGCCTTGGGGGTCGGCGATCTCCGTGGCCGTGCCGAAGGGCGAGCGCTTCGGCCCCTCGACGATTGCACCGCCCTGCTTCTCGACGCCCGCCAACGCCGCCTCCATGTCGGACACCGCCAGGTACATCCGCCAGTGGCTGCCGGTGTCCTCGTCGAGCACCGACACCGCGTCATAGATGCCCACCGTCGCGGCCCCGGTGTCCCCGTTGACGGCGTACCGGTATTTCGCCTCCGCGCCCGGTTCCCTGGTCATGGTCCCGTCGCGGGCGATGTAGTGGTAGTCCCACCCCAGCACGTCACGGTAGAAGTCCAGCGAGGAGTCGAAGTTGGTGGACATCAGCTCGAACCAGCATGGCTGACCGTGGCCACCGCCGACGTCGAACTTGTCGACGGTGTCGGAGCTCCACAGTCCCAGCAGCGCACCGCATGGGCCCTCGACGATCGACAGGGCGCCGGAACCGGGGATCGTCGTCGGCGTGACCAGAATGCGGCCGTGCGCCAACGGCACACGGCCGGTGGTCTCGGCGAGATCGTCGACCGCGAGGAAGGTCTTCCAGGAGGTCTCGAAGATCTTCTCCCCGGTCTCCTCGTCGACGGAGCTGGTGATGCCGCCGACCTCTCTCCCGTGGAGGGTGGCCAGGTAGTAGCCGTCCGGCAGGTGATCCGGCTGCGAGAACTCCCAGCCGAAAAGCGCGCGGTAGAACTCCATCGCCCCGGCGACGTCGGGAGTCGTCAATTCAAGCCAGGCGGGATCGCCGTGAGTGATACGCATGCCATCAGACTACGACCCCGACCCCGGATCCGGGCGGGACGAAACGCGCCCCCGCCCCGGCAGTGCGGCTCCGTTCCGGGAACTAGGAAACGCGACAACCCCGCGGCCTCGACCGCGGGGTTGTCCTGTGGTGCGCCCGGAGGGATTCGAACCCCCAACCTTCTGATCCGTAGTCAGATGCTCTATCCGTTGAGCTACGGGCGCGTTGCTGTGAGCAATGTTAGCCAGGTTCACCGCGGGTAACCAAATCACGTGCCCAGGAACGCGAAACGCCCGGCAGCGGTGTGCTGCCGGGCGTTCCCTCGGGCGGAGACGACAGGATTTGAACCTGCGGACCGCATTACACGGTCAACTCCTTAGCAGGGAGCCCCAATCGGCCACTCTGGCACGTCTCCAGGTTCCGGACAAAGGTCCGGAAACCTCGGCCCATGTTAACTGCAAGGTCCTCGTTGAGACAAACCAGGGTGGGGTTACACTCGGGAAGCATGATCCGCGCAGACCTCGACAGCCTTCCCGCCTACGTCCCCGGCAAGCGGGACGACGCCCTGCTCAAGCTCTCCTCCAACGAGACGTCCCTGCCGCCGCTGCCGTCGGCCACCCGGGCGATGGCGGAGGCCGCCGCCGGGGCCAACCGGTACCCGGACATGGGCGCGGTCGAGCTGAGGGAGGCGCTGGCCGATCACCTGGGCGTGACCCCGGCGCAGGTGGCCGTGGGCACGGGGTCCTCGGCGCTGTGCCAGCAGCTGGTCCAGATCACCGCCGCGCCGGGCGACGAGGTCATCTTCCCGTGGCGCAGCTTCGAGGCGTACCCGATCTTCACGCAGGTGGTCGGCGCCACCGCGGTGCCGGTCCCGCTGCTGGCGGACGGTTCGCATGATCTGGACACGATGGCGGCGAAGATCACCGACCGCACCCGCCTGATCTTCCTGTGCAACCCGAACAACCCGACGGGCAACACGTTCAGCAACGAGGAGTTCGAGAAGTTTCTGGCGAAGGTTCCCGCGGATGTCGTCGTGGGCCTGGATGAGGCGTACTTCGAGTACAACCGCGCCGAGGACACCCCGGTCGCCACCGAAGCCATCACCCGGCACGGCAACGTCGTAGGTTTGCGCACCTTCTCCAAGGCCTACGGGCTGGCTGGCGTGCGCGTCGGCTACGTCTTCGGCGCCGAGAGGATCATCGAGGCGCTCAACAAGGTCGCGATTCCCTTCTCCGTCAGTTCCGTCGCCCAGGCGGGCGCGCTGGCCTCCCTGGCCGCGGCCGACGAGCTCATGGAGCGCACCGAGGAGACGGTCACCGTCCGTGACGAGGTCGCGGACGCCCTCGGGGCCCCGCGCTCACAGGGCAATTTCGTCTGGCTCCGGGGCGCCGCGCCCGACATCGCCGAGAAGCTGGCGGAACAGGGCGTTCTGGTCCGTTCCTTCCCGGAGGGCGTGCGCGTCACCGTGACCACCGGGAGCGAGGCCCGCACGCTTCTCGACGCCTGGAAGGCCGCCGGTCTCTGATGGGCGCCCTGCTGAAGCTTGTCCTCGACGTCATCGTCACTGCCCTGGGCCTGTGGGCGGTGACCGCCCTGGTCCCGGGGATCGGCATCCTGCCGCCGGAGACCACCGTCTACACCGACGGACAGTACGACCACGCGCTGATGTTCCTCGCGGTGGCGGTGGTTTTCCTCCTGGTCAACGCGGTCATCGGGCCAATCCTCAGGACGTTGGGCGCACCGGTGACCTGTGTGACGCTGGGCCTGTTCGCACTGGTGATCAACGCGGTCGTGCTCTGGCTCACCGCCTGGGTCTCGGGGCAGCTGGGCCTGGGCCTGTTCGTCGATGGTTTTGTGCCGGCGCTGATCGGGGCGGCGGTGCTGGCCGTGGTCCGTGGCGCGCTCGGTCTGCTGACCGGCGGCTTCCGGAGGCACTAACCGCCGGCGAAGGGCGGCAGCACGTCGACGCGGGTGGCGTCGATGAGCTGGGTGTCGCGGCCGGAGTTGGCGCCGTCGACGAGGAAGGTGCAGCGCAGGAAGATCTCCGCCAGGGTCATGCCCGCATCGGTGGTGCCCTCATGCTCGGCGGCGAGGGCGTCCAGGAGTTCACCGAGCGTGGCGGCGGCGGGCACCGATTCACGGTCCGTGCCGGCCGCGGCCCGGGCGGCGGCGAAATAATGAACGTCAATCACGCCCCAACTATGCCCCGTGTCCGGGCGGAAAGTCCACCGCCAGGTCCGCGTATGATGTCCTGTGATTGACCTAAAATCAGACCTATTGGAGAAGCAATGCGCTCACCCGAGCAGCACCTCGAGGCGGTTCGCCGACTACTGGCCGACGTCATCCTCGAGGCCGAGCACGTTCCGGTGGCCGAGGCCGCCGGGCGCGTGTCGGCCGTCGACGTCACCGCCGCCTTTGACTCACCCCGCTTCGACAATTCCCAGATGGACGGTTACGCGCTCTCCGTCAACCACGTGACCGCGACGCCGGGGCAGTTCCGGGTGGGCAGGACAATCCCGGCGGGAACGGACCCGGACGAGGTCTACCCGGACGGGATCAACGGCGCGATCGTTCCCGTCATGACCGGCTCCAAGGTGCCGCGGGGCACGACGAGCGTCGTCGCCGTCGAGGACACCACCCCGGGCACTTTCGCGGAGGAGGGTGAGTTCATCCACGTTCCGGCCGTCGAACACGGCCAGTACGTCCGTCGCGCGGGCACCGACCTGGCCGCGGGCGACGTCCTCCTCGAGGCCGGCGCCGAAATCACCGCCGCCGGCGTCGCCGCCCTGGCCGGGCAGGCCATCGAGACCGTGCCGGTCACCCGGCGCGCCCGCATCATCGTTTCCACCGGCGGCGCCGAAATCGGCGGCCCGGGCGCGGCGAGCATCCCCGACTCGAACACCCCGATGCTGCGCGCGCTGGCCCGGTGCTACGGCATCGAGGTCGTCGCGCACGTGGCCACCGACGACGATCCGGTGAAGCTCCGGGAGAGCCTGACCGCGAGCGTCGAGAAGCATTCTCCCGACGCCATCGTCACCTCCGGCGGCATCAGCGCCGGCAAATTCGAGGTCGTGCGCCAGATCCTCGAACCCGGCGGCTGGTTCGGCCACGTCGACCAGCAGCCCGGCGGCCCGCAGGGGCTGTCCCGTCTGGCCGGCGTGCCGGTGATCTGCCTGCCCGGCAACCCGGTCTCCACGCTCGTGTCCTTCCTCCTCTTCGTCGCCCCGACGCTCGGCCGTGCGCCGACACCGGTCACCGCGCTTCTCGACGAGGAACGCCACGGCCTGGCCGGCCACCGCGACCAGTTCCTGCGCGGGCGCATCCGCGTCGACGAGCGGGGCAGCCTCCGGGCGGTCGGCGTCGGCGGCGCGGGCAGCCACCTCATCGCCCAGGCCGTCGACGCGAACGCCCTGATCCGTGTCCCGGCCGCCACCACCCTCAACCGCGGCGACGCCGTCACCGTCTACCCCTTCCACTAAGGAGCTTCATGTCCCGCACCGGTCTCGTCATCGTCGCCTCCACCCGCGCCGCCGCAGGAATCTACGAGGACCAATCTGGCCCCATCGCCGTGGATTTTCTGCGTTCCAAGGGTTTCGACACACCGAACCCACTGGTCGTGCCCGACGCGGAGATCAAGACGGTCATCGACGAGGTTTTCGCCTTCGCCGACATCCCCAACGTCATCCTCACCTCCGGCGGCACCGGCCTGACCGAGGACGACCGCACCGTCGAGGCCGTGCGGCCGCACATCAGGCGGGAGCTGCCCGGGGTGGTCCAGGCGTTCTGGAATGAGGGTCTGAAGACCGTCCCGACCGCCGTCGCCTCCCGCGCGGTCGCCGGCGTGGCGGGCACGACCTTCATCATGACCCTGCCGGGTTCACGCGGGGGAGTAAAAGACGGCTGCACCGTGTTGAACGACCTGGTCGTCCCGATTGTCGACATGCTGGAAGGCGTCCATGAGCACTAACAACCACCACGATCCGGCCACCGACCCCGCGTACGTCCAGGAGCAGACGGGCAAGGTCATCACCGCTTTCATGACCGCCGAGCCCCTCGAGCCGCTGCTCGCCGAGGCCAGGGAGGACACCGTCACCCGGGCCATGGGCGCGCTGGTCACCTTCGAGGGCCTCGTCCGCGACCATGACGGAGGCCAGCGCGTGGCGACGCTGACCTACACCTGTCACCCGACCGCCGACCAGAAGATCCGCGAGGTCTGCGAGTCCGTCATCCGCGAGCACCCGCACGCCCGGGTGTGGGCGGCGCACCGCACCGGCACGATCCCCATCGGCGAGGCCGCCTTCGTGGTGCTTGCCGCCTCCGCCCACCGTGCCGAGGCCTTCGCCGCCTGCGCCGAGATCGCCGACCGGGTCAAGGCCGAGGTGCCCATCTGGAAGGAGCAGGAGCTTATCGACGGCCCGACCGAATGGGTGGGCCTGGAATGACCGATCTCATCCGCTACCGCCGCCAGATCACCCTCTTCGGCGCGGAGAACCAGCGCAAGCTTGCCGACGCCCACGTGGCCGTCATCGGCGCCGGCGGCCTCGGCTCCCCCGCCCTGCTCTACCTCGCCGGCGCGGGCGTGGGCACGGTGACCATCATCGACGACGACGTCGTCGACACCTCCAACCTGCACCGACAGGTCATCCACACCACCGCCGGGGTCGGCCGCCCCAAGGCCGAGTCCGCCGCTGAGGCGATGCGCGAACTCAACCCGGAGGTGTCGTTGCGGCTTTTCGCTCAGCGCCTGACCTGGGCCAACGCCCGCGAGGCCTTCGAAGGCGCCGACCTGATCATGGACGGGGCGGACAACTTCGACACCCGGCACATCGCGTCGACCAGCGCCGCGCGGCTGGGAATCCCCCACGTGTGGGGATCCATCCTCGGCCACGAGGCCCAGACCAGCGTCTTCTGGGCCGGGCATGGCCCTGTCTACGAGGACGTCTTCGCCGCTCCCCCGCCGCCCGGCGCGGTGCCCTCCTGCTCGCAGGCGGGCGTGCTCGGCCCGCTGGTCGGCGTCATCGGCTCCACGATGGCTCTGGAGGCCCTCAAGCTGCTCACCGGTCTGGGTACGCCCCTGCTCGGCAGGCTCGGCTATTACGACGGCATGGCCGGGACCTGGGAGTACGTCCCGCTGACGGCGAACCCGGCGGTCACGCGGCGTCTGCTGAGTGAGGAGCCCGCCCGCCAGGAACCGGCGGTCACGGTCTCGGTGGCGGAGGTTGACGAGATTCCCGAGAACGCCGTGCTCATCGACGTCCGCGAGCTCGAGGAGGTCGCCCACTTCGCGATCCCCGGCTCCGTCCACGTTCCCCTCGGCGAGATCCTTGCCGGCACGGTCCCCGCCGAGATCGACACCGAGCGCCCCGTCGTCGTCTACTGCGCCGGCGGTGTCCGCTCCGCCCGCGCGGTCGAGGCCCTCACGAAGCAGGGCCACGCCGGTCTCCTCAGCCTCCGCGGCGGCATCGACGCCTGGCTGGAGGCGCAGGCCTAGGGGCAGGCTCCGCACCGCGGCCCCGACAACCGGAAACGGGGTCAGACCCCTCCCACCTCAACGGCACAGAGGGGTCTGACCCCGATCTTGTCGGCGGAGACGGGGGGATTTGAACCCCCGGAGGTTTGACCCTCGCTGGTTTTCAAGACCAGTGCATTCGGCCGCTCTGCCACATCTCCCGGTTCGCGCATGATGCGCACGGGGTTATCTTAGTCGAGGGGCCCGCGGGCCGGGAATTGCCTACCCTGGTGGCCATGAAGGCAATCGTTCAGACAGACCCAGACGTCCCGCGCTCACTCGAATGGCGGGAGGTCGACACCCCGGAGCTTCGCCCCGGCGAGGTCCTGGTCAAGGTCGCGGCCGCGGGCGTCAACCGTGGTGACCTCGCCCAGACCCGCGGGCATTACCCGCCCCCGCGCGGCGCTTCCGAGGTTCTCGGCCTCGAGGCCGCCGGCACCATCGTGGACGCCGGGGACACGGAACGTGAGGTCGGCGAAGAGGTCGGCTGCCTGCTCGCGGGCGGCGGCTACGGCGAGTACGTGGCGGTGCCGGTCGGCCAGCTCACCCCCGTCCCGGAGGGGTATGACCTGGTGAAGACCGCAGCCGTCGTGGAGCTGACGTGCACCGTATGGTCCAATATCGTGATGACCGCCGGGCTGCGGGCCGGCCAGCGCATCCTGATCCACGGCGGCGCGGGGGGCATCGGCACGATCGCCATCCAGATCGCGAAGGCGCTCGGCGCGGAGGTCGCGGTGACCGCCGGGTCCGCGGAGAAGCTCGAGACGTGCCGCGAGCTGGGCGCGGACATCCTCATCAACTACCGGGAGGAGGATTTCGTCGAGAAGCTCCGGGACTCCTGCGACGTCATCCTCGACATCATGGGCGCGTCCTACCTCGACAGGAACATGCGCTGTCTGGCCCTGGACGGCCACCTCGTCGTCATCGGCGTGCAGGGCGGCGTCAAGGCCGAGCTGAATCTGGGCCGCATGCTGCCGCGCCGCCAGTCGATCACGGCGCAGACCATTCGCGCCCGCAACCTCGACGACAAGGCCGCCATCGTCGCCGATACCGTGAAGAATGTCTGGCCCATGCTTGCTGACGCCCGCGTGGTCCCCCACATTCACGACGTCATCCCCGTCACCGAGGCCGCCCGCGCCCACGAGATGCTCGACTCCGGCGAGGTGACCGGCAAACTGGTCCTGCAGATGCCTTAATCCCCCTCGCTTCCCCGCCGGCTTGCGAGCCCGGTCGAAACGCGCCGGCCTAGGCCAGGGAGGCCACCACGCGGACGAGGTGGTCGATGTCCGCGGAGGTGGTGAAGGGGCCGAGCGCGACGGTGATGGCGCCGCCGATCTCGTCGGCGCCCATCTCAGTGAGGACCCTCATGGCCGGTGCGAGGGTGGTGACCAGGCCGTTGTCGTAGAGGCGGTGCTGGACCATGTCGGCGGGCACGCCCTGCACCCCGAAGGACAGGCGCGGGAGACGGTCCTCGTTCGCACCGGAGGCGGCCTCCCCGGTCAGTCCGAGGATGTGAACCGAAGAGAGAGAGCCGAGGTAGAGGACGAGATCGTCGCGCAGGGTGCCCAGGTAGTTGTCCAGCTCAGCCATCGACGCGGCCAGGCGCTTGCGGCGGGAGCCCGGCGCGGGCACCAGACCGGCGAGGTGGTCGACCGTCGGGGAGACGCCGCCGGCCAGCCCGGGTGAGATCGGGGTCGTCAGCTTCCCCGCAGTGACCTCCGAGTCCGCGTACCGCGGATGCAGGGAACGCAGCCGCTTGAACATCGCCTCATCGCGGAAGACCAGCGCAGCCAGCTGCGGGCCACCGAGCTGACCCAGGTCCACGGCGATGATGTCGGCGTTCCACTCGTCGATGTCGACGTAGCGGTACGCGGCGTAGGAGGAGGCGTCGACCAGCACCCAGGCGCGGGAGTTCTCGCGGGTGGCCTCAACGATGCTGGCCACGGGCGCGACCGTGCCCAGCAGCCCGTGCGCCGCGGAGAACGCGACCAGGCGGGTCGAACCGTCCACCAGGTCCCTGTACTGCCAGCCCGGGAGCTCGCCCGTTCCGAGGTCCGGCTTCGCCCAGCGCACGTCGGAGACCGCGTTGGCCAGGGGGCGGCTGAGCAGCTCGGAGTCAAGCCCGGACAGCACGATGGAGGACTGGTGGCGCAGGAGGGGGCGCATGGCGTCGGCAAGCATGCTGTAGAGCACCGGCAGGGAGGGGCCCAGCACGACGGCGCCGGCGCTCCCGCCGACGAGGTCGGCGACGGCGAGGCGGGCGTCATCGATGAAGGAGGCGCCGGCGGAGTGGCCCGGCAGCTGCGGACGCGCGTGGGAACCGGAGCTCGGTTCGGGGCGGGAGACCGCCGTGGCGGTGCGGAAGGAACGCGCGACCGCAGAGGAGACGCGCTCAGGAACCTGGGGACTGTCGTGGGCGTTGAGGTACGTCCAGCCGTCACCGAGACTGGTGTACAGGCCACGCACGCGGGCCACGTCATAACGGTCGTCGTCGGTCACCGGCACACCCCTTTCACCTGTCCGAGGTCCCATACTTCTGCTCCAAGTATGCACGTCCGAAGAATCTTACGCAGACCCATGAGAATAGCCCATTCACTTGCGCCACAGCCGACGCTTGCCGGGACGCACCCTGGTTTATGCTGGCAGCACGCCCAGAGACCCGATTGGAGCCGACGTGACCCGACCCCTGCGCGCACTCGCCCTCAGCGCCGTGCTGGCAGGCACGCTCACCTCCTGCACCGTCCCGGACCACCTCCGCGACGCGGAGTCACCGACCGCCACAGTCACCGCCCCGGCCCCGGCCACCGAGACCCTCAGCGAAGGCCGCACGGTCACCGCAACGGTGACGGCGACCGTCGCCGAGACGACCGTCACCGCCACCGCGACCCGCTGGGCCATCGGCGACCCCGCCGCCACCGAGCTTTCCGACGCCCGCCTCTTCGGCCCCTACCCCGACGAACAGGTCTGCGAGGCCCACGCCGAGGAAAGGTGCGAGGAGCGGGAGGACGGCTGGTATCTGCTCCTCGAACCGTCCACCGACCCGTCCACCGACCCGAAGCCGAGCCCGTCGCAATCGGAACCGGAGGAACCGGCGGGATAGGCTATGAGCGTGCAACAGTCATCCTCCGAACAATTGCGGGCGGACGTCGCCCGGATGACCGGGGCGACCGCCGGCCACCAGGTCCCGGCGTCCCGGTCCAAGACATTCACGGCCGCTTTCGCCGACCTCGTACGCGGATTCGGCCAGTACGAGTTGTGGCTGCAGCTCGGCTGGCAGGACATCAAGCAGCGCTACCGACGATCCACGCTGGGCCCGTTCTGGATCACGATCGCCACCGGCGTCATGGCCGTGGCCCTGGGGTTCCTCTACGCCCTCCTGTTCCAGATGGAGTGGCGCGAATTCCTGCCGCACGTCACGGTCGGGTTCATCGTCTGGGGATTCATCTCCGGCTGCATCAAGGACGGCGCCAACGTCTTCATCGAGAACGAGGGCCTGATCAAGCAGCTGCCCTCCGCCCTGTCCGTGCACGTCTACCGTCTGGTGTGGCGGCAGTTCCTCTTCTTCCTGCACAACATCATCATCTGGGTGGTGATGGTTCCGCTCCTGGGCATCCCGTTGACCTGGGAAGTTGTGCTGGCGCTCCCGGCGCTGCTGCTGCTCATCCTCAACGGTGTGTGGGTGGCCATGTTCTTCGGCATGGTGGCGACCCGCTTCCGCGACGTCGCCCCGCTGCTCGAGGCGCTCGTGCAGCTGGCGTTCTACGTCACCCCGATCGTGTGGACCACCCGGACCCTCGAAGCGCAGGGCGGCGAGGTCGCCGCACAGGCACGCATCGTCGAGATCAACCCGCTGTTCCACTACCTCGAAATCGTCCGCGCCCCACTGCTGGGCAACCACGTTGAGCTCTACCACTGGCTCATCGTGCTCGCCTGCACCGTCGTCGGCATTATCATCACGCTCATCGCCATGCGACAGTGGCGATTCCGCGTCAGTTACTGGGTGTAAATCATGGTTTCTATTGACACATACGACGCCTGCGTCGACTTCCCCATCTTCGACGCCAAATCCCGCTCGCTGAAGAAGGCCGTACTTTCTTCTGCGGGCGGCGCGATCGGCAAGAACGAGGCGAACACCGTCGTCGTCGAGGCGCTCAAGGACATCAACCTGCACCTGCGTGAGGGTGACCGTGTCGGCCTCGTCGGCCACAACGGCGCCGGCAAGTCGACGCTGCTGCGCCTGCTGTCGGGCATCTATGAGCCGACCCGCGGCGTCGCCGACGTCCGTGGCCGCGTCGCCCCCGTGTTCGACCTGGGTGTGGGCATGGACCCGGAGATCTCCGGTTACGAGAACATCATCATCCGCGGGCTCTTCCTCGGTCAGACCCGCAAGCAGATGAAGGACAAGATGGAGGAGATCGCCGACTTCTCCGAGCTCGGCGGCTACCTCGACATGCCCCTGCGCACCTACTCCACCGGCATGCGCGTGCGCCTGGCCCTGGGCGTGGTCACCTCGATCGAGCCGGAGATCCTGCTTCTCGACGAGGGCATCGGCGCCGTCGACGCCGCCTTCATGGCCAAGGCTCGCGTCCGCCTCCAGGAGATGGTGAAGAAGTCCGGCATCCTCGTCTTCGCCTCCCACTCCAACGACTTCCTCGCCCAGCTGTGCACCACCGCCCTGTGGATCGACCACGGCCAGGTCAAGAAAGCTGGCCTGGTCGAGGATGTCGTCGAGGCCTATGAGGGCAGGGAGGCCGGCGCGCACATCCGTTCGCTGCAGAAGCGCTTCGCGCACGAGGATTCCTAACGGGCGTCGGTGCCCGATTCTGCACCGACGTGGACGTTTTCCCTGGTCGCCAATTTCAGAATGCAGAATCGGGCACCGCGCAACCGCATGGATACGGCCGCGGGTGGCACTATGAACCACATGAGTGAAATTCCGTACCTGGATCCGTCGGGCACGACCGCCGCGGTCATCGTCACGCACAACCGGGTGGAGCTGCTGCGCCACTCGCTGGCGATCGTGGCCGCGCAGACCCACCCGGTCGAGTGGATCATCGTGGTCGACAACGGGGCGGACGACACAGTCAGGGACCTGGTCGCGGAGATCGCCGGTGACCGGGGCGTCTACCTGCCCTCGCGCACCAACCTGGGCGGGGCGGGCGGCTTCGCCTACGGTTTCCTCCACGCCCTGGCCCTGGGCGCGGACGCGATCTGGTGCGCCGACGACGACGGCCGCCCGGCGGACGAGGACACGCTCGCGACCCAGTACCGGGTGGCGGTGGAACGGAAGCTGCACCAGGTCTCCCCCACCGTGTGCAATATCGACGACCCGGGGAAACTCGCGTTCCCGCTGCGCCAGGGTGCGACCTGGCACCGGCGCGTCGAGGAGCTGGCGGGTGATTTCCTGGAGAACTATGCCTCGCTCTTCAATGGCGCCCTGATCAGCGCGAAGGCCACGGAGATCATCGGCGTGCCCGACTACCGCCTGTTCATCCGCGGCGACGAGGTCGAGTACCACCGCCGTCTGAGCAGGTCCGGGTTGCGCTACGGCACGGCGCTGGACGCCTTCTATCTGCACCCGGACGGTTCAGACGAGTTCAAGCCAATTCTGGGCGGACGCATGCACGCCCAGTACCCGGAGGGTGAGTTCAAGCGCTTCTTCACCTACCGCAACCGTGGCTACCTGCTGTCACAGCCGGGCAACCGGAAGCTGGCGCTGCAGGAGATCCCGCGCTTCGGCTGGTTCTTCCTGGTCCAGCGGAGGAATCCGCGGGAGTTCCTGCGCTGGCTGCGTCTCCTGAAAAGGGGCGCCAACGAGGATTTCCGACGGCCCTAGTGCCGTAGGCTGGAGGCCAGATGCACACCTGACCTAAGGCAGTGATGAGCGCATGAGTCGCTTATTCGCACGTGATCAGCTCCGGCACTTCTTTCTCTGGCTCACCTTCTACCTGCTCCTCTCCGTGGCCGCGGTCAACATCGGACTCGCCCTGGGGTGGTCCGTCCAGGCGTCGGCGGCGCCGCCACTGGGTGCCCTGGCCGTCGTCCTGGCCCTCTACCTGTGGCGCACCGGCATCGGGAAGCGGATCGGGCTGGGCGTCCCCGCCGACGTTCCCGCCCGGCGGGTGTGGTTCCACCTCCCGCTTCTTCTCCTGGTGGCCCTGCCGCTCGCCTTCGGGTTCCGCACCGATCTGGCGGCCCCTGTGGTGGGTGCCGTCCTCGCCCACGCCCTGTTCGTGGGGTTCCTCGAGGAGGTACTGTTCCGCGGGATGCTGCTGCAGGCGCTGCTGCAGAAGAACCGGCCGGTCTGGGCCGTAATGGTCAGCGCGCTGACCTTCGGCGTCGGGCATGCATTCAGCCTCCTCATCGGGCAGGGCGCGGAGGACACGGCGCTGCAGATCGTCAACGCCACGGTCGTCGGGCTGATCTTCACCCTGGTGGTGATGGCTACCGGGAACCTGCACGCCGTCATCGTGGCGCATGTCCTCTACAACGCCGTGGCCGCGCTGGCGAGACCGACGGACGGGGTGGTGCATGTGGTCGCGGGCGCTGTGGTCCTGGTCGTCTACGGCGGTTGGCTGCTCTACGGCGCGGGGGTCCGGGACAGGCTGCGAGTGGCCCCGACTAGCTCGGCCGCACGTCCTCGATGATTCGGGTGGGCTTGCGATCCTTGAATACGACGGTGCGCTGGAGCACGAAGTTCGTGACGGTCGCCACACCCTGGGCGATGACGAAGGCTATGGTGTCCTTGACCACTCCTCCGAGGCCGAGGGCCTGCAGGGGGGCGTCGGTCGCCCAGTAGAGGAAGACCTGGATGCCGAGGGTGCTGGCGTAGAGCACGAAGACGGCGACGGCCTTCTTCGGGGTGATCTTCGCCTTGAACGTGTATTTCGAGTTGAGCATGTAGGCGGCCAGGGTGCCGAACACCCAGCCGACGACCTTCGCCAGTTCGCGCTGGACGCCGAAAAACTGCAGCGCCATGGTGGTGCCCCAGTCGATGAGCGCGGTGAACATCCCGATTCCGATGAAGCTGGTGAGCTGTCGTTTCAGGGAGTGGTCGCGGTCGGCCTTGGCTGCGTTGTGAACGGTCACAGCGGCCCAGCCTACCCCGCGGCCCCGCCGGAACCGAGTAGCTGACGGTAAATGTCCAGTCGATCCAATGCCGGGAGCGCCTCCTCGCCGTAGCCGCCGACGCTGGCCAGGATCCGCAGTGAGGCCAGGCAGAGCTCACGGACGTCGTGGCCGGACAGGGCCGTGCCGTCATCGTTGACCCAGCCCAGAGCCTGCATGGTGCCCTCGAGGATGTCGTGGGCGAGGGCCTCATCGGCCAGCGAACCCAGGGCGAGGGCGCAGACCCAGAAGGCGTCGCGGCCGGCGGGGTCCTCCTCCACCGGAAGTTGCGCGAGCGTGTCGCGGACCGACCGGGACAGGCCGGTGTCACGGGCCAGGTCGAGGGCCTGCAGCAGCGGGATGAAGTCGTGGATCTGCGCGCGTTCGATGAGGTCGCTCACCTCGGCCCGGGTGGTGGCGAGGATGGCGTCGGCGGCGGTGTCGCCGGTGAGTTCCCGGTTGATCTCGGTGATGTCGAAGGGCTGCTCGGCGAAGTCGCCGGAGCCGCCGATGCACAACGCCCAGGGGGTGCCGGCGTCGCGGGGCCAGGAGTCGACGGTCTCGACGAGGAACTGCCACAGCCCCCAGTGGACGCCGATGCGGGAGCCGGTGCGGCCGAGGACCTCGGCGATGGTCTTGTCGCTGGGCAGCCGGTGGTTCTCGCCGTGCAGGGTCCAGGGGGCGTGGTGCGGGAGGCGGAAGGCGGTGGCGAGGACGGCGCAGAGATCCTTGAGCGTGAGGGAATCGTCGACGCCGATCTGGCGGTGCGCCTCCGCGTCTGAGCGCACGTGGCTGACGTGGAGGATCACGGTGCGGGGATGCCGGGCGGGGGGTTCCGGAGCCGAGGCCCGGGTGGCGGCACGCCGCGCCCGCACGGCGTCGAGGTCGGTGACCTCAGCCGTGTGACTCGCATCGCTGTCGCGGCGTCCGGAACTCATGGGCCCCAGCGTAACGATTTCCGGATTCCCGGCGCGGGCCTTATCCCAGCGGCAGCGGCCGCTGCTCGGCGCCGAATTCCTCGACGAGGTAGGCGCGGGAGCGGCGCTGGGATTCGATGGCGCGCCAGGCGTCGACGAGCTGGGCGGTGGCCACGGCGTGGGCCCATGCCTCCCCGGCACCCTCCTCACCGTGGTAGCTGTCCAGCAGCGACGCGGGGTCCGGGGTCTCGGGGGCCTCGAAGCGGGGCACGGTCAGAGAGGGCTTGGCTTCCTTGGCGGCCTTGGCCGCCGCGCGCAACCGGGTGAGGTCGGCGACGATGGCCTCATGGATGCGGGTCAGGGCGTCACTGCCGACCGGGAGCTCGACGGCGCCGGTGAGCAGGGTCTCGGTCTGCTCGGCGTCGGCAAGCCAGGCTCCCGAAAGGACGGCGGCGGCGCCGGGGTCGGTCTGGACGTGCCAGATGACCGTGTGTTCGGGTCGGCGGTCAGTGACGGCGAGGATCGGGCGGGACTCAGACATGGGTGCTCCGGCGGTCGGTGTCGTGGTGCTGGCGCTGGGAAACGGCGAAGACGCCGGCGGACGCGAGGGTGCCGAGGAGCAGGTAGGGCTTCTCGACGCCGCCCGCCCGCAGCAGCCCGGCCGCGGAGGAGGCGCCGCGGGCGGCCAATGCCCAGGCGGCGCCGCCGGCTCCGAGCAGCGCCCACGTCCGGGCGACGCTGTCGGCGCCCATTTCCGCGACGAGGCGCGCCGGATCATCGTTGTCCGGGTCCTCGTCGACGTAGTTGGCGAGGGCGGCCGCGGTGACGCCGACGGCGGCGACCCCCAGGCGCGCCAGTGTGCGACGGCCGCGGCCGACCGGGATGACATCGGGCACGGCGATCATCGCGCCGGCAAGTCCGGCCTGGGCGAGCCGACCAGCGAGAGTGTCGTCGAGGGCGTAGTAATCGGTATCTGACGTGGCCATGCCCAGGAGTCTAACGGGCACTGGACTAGCCTGGGAGGCATGCGCAGAAAAGAACAGGACCCCGAGGACGTCCGGCACGGAACCCACATGGCCGCCCAGTTCACCACCGCTCCCCTGAGCGACTTCATGGTGCGGCTCATGGCGCAGGAGCTGCCGCTGCTGGACTCGGTGGACCGCACCCGCGTCTACGAGCTTTTGCGTGAACACCAGGAGTCGGGTGGAGCGACGATCACCACGGAGCAGGAGCTGCCCACTGAGATTCGTGACATCATGGACCTGTATTAGAAGACAGGGTGTCGGACCTCAGACACAAAGGTGACCCGTCGCGAAGCGGGCGACGGGTCGGGGGCGGTGCGCCATCCTAGAAGAGGCCGATGAGGAACACCAGCACGTTGTACAGAATGGTCCCGAGGCCGACGAAGACGGTCAGCAAGAGAGATGACAACATGGCTTCTACTCCTTTCTCCGATTGAGAGCTTTAGGTGTCGATCAAGCGGTGGCCTGCTTGACTGACTTCAATTGTCTCTCATCTGTTGTTCAGACAAAAGGAAAGATCGGCCGCCGGATCATATGTTGACCATAGGGAAACCGCCCCGTTATCAGCGGGCGGGGGATTCACACATAAGAAGCGATAACAATCACAGCGTTAGTTACGTATGATCAGTGACACTCGGAGTATGCTTTTTCAGGACTCCGTCGACCGATTAACCTCGGTCGAGCGCACGCAACCAACAGAGAAATCGGATGATGGAACTTCACACAACTGAGAAATCACTGACCGGCTGGGGACGCACCGCGCCTTCCTCCGCACAGGTGCTGGCCACAGCCGACGTGGACGCCATCAAGGCCGCCGTCGCCCGGGTGGCGGACCAGAACTCCACACTGCCCGAGTCGAAGCGCCGCGGCGTCATCGCCCGGGGCATGGGCCGCTCCTACGGCGACCCGGCCCAGAACGGCGGCGGCCTCGTCATCGACATGCAGCCGCTCAACCGCATCCACTCCATTGACCCGGACACCGCACTGGTCGACGTCGACGGCGGCGTCACCCTCGATCAGCTCATGCGCGCGGCCGTCCCCTACGGCCTGTGGGTTCCGGTCCTGCCGGGCACCCGCCAGGTCACCATCGGCGGCGCCATCGGGCCGGACATCCACGGCAAGAACCACCACACCGCCGGCTCCTTCGGCAACCACGTCGTCTCCATGGAGCTGCTCGTCGCCGACGGCCGCGTCCTGCACCTGGAGCCGAACGGTTCCACGGACGACCCCTCGGGCGAGCTGTTCTGGGCCACCGTCGGCGGCATGGGCCTGACCGGCATCATCCTGCGCGCGGTCATCAAGATGACGAAGGTCGAGACGGCCTACTTCATCTCCGACACGGTGCGCACCAACAACCTCGACGAGACCGTCGCCGAGCACTCCAACGGCGCCGAGGAGAACTACGAGTACTCCTCCGCCTGGTTCGACGCGATCCGCCCGGAGCCGCACCTGGGCCGCGCCACCATTTCCCGTGGTTCCATGGCCACCCTGGCCCAGCTGGAGGAGTTCGCCCCGAAGCTGGCCAAGGACCCGCTGAAGTTCTCCGCCCCGCAGCTGATGACGGTGCCGGACATCTTCCCGTCGTTCACGATCAACAAATACACCCTGATGGCCATCGGTGAGCTGTACTACGCGATGGGCGCGGACTCGAAGAACGACATCAAGAACCTCACCCAGTTCTACCAGCCGCTCGACATGATCGGCGAGTGGAACCGCGGCTACGGCCCAGCCGGCTTCCTGCAGTACCAGTTCGTCGTCCCGACCGAGGCCGTCGAGCCGTTCAAGGACATCATCCGCGACATCCAGGCCTCCGGCCACTACTCGGCGCTGAACGTGTTCAAGCTCTTCGGCGAGGGCAACAAGGCGCCGCTGTCCTACCCGATGAAGGGCTGGAACGTCTGCGTCGACTTCCCGATCCGCAAGGGCCTGCACGCCTTCCTCGACGAGCTGGACAAGCGCGTCATGGAGTTCGGCGGCCGTCTGTACCTGGCCAAGGAGTCCCGCACCTCCGCCGAGAACTTCCACACCATGTACCCGGGCATGGAAGGCTGGCTGAAGACCCGCAACGAGATCGACCCGACCGGCGTCTTCGCCTCCGACATGTCCCGTCGACTGGAACTGCACTAAAGGAGAAACACGGAAAATGCTTAACGCAGTAGGACAGGCACAGAACATCCTCCTTCTCGGCGGTTCGTCGGAGATCGGCCTCGGCATCGTCAAGGAGTTCCTCTCCCGCGGCGCCGCCCGCGTCATCCTGGCCGGCCGTATTAAGGAGGACCACCTCGACGCCGCCGCAGAGGAGGTCCGGTCCGCCGGCGCCAGCGCGGTCGAGCTCGTCGAGTTCGACGCCCTGGACACCGATTCGCACCCGGCCGTCATCGAGAAGGCCGCGTCCTTCGGTGACATCGACGTCGCCATCGTCGCCTTCGGCGTGATGGGCGACCAGGAGAAGATCTGGCAGGACCACAAGATGGCCGTCGTCTCCTCCGAGATCAACTACACCGCGTACGTCTCCTTCGGCGTGCTGCTCGGTGAGCAGCTGAAGTCCCAGGGCCACGGCCACATCGTCGCCATGAGCTCGGTGGCGGGCCAGAAGATCCGCCGTTCCAACTTCACCTACGGATCCGCCAAGGCCGGCGTCGACGGTTTCTACACCCAGCTGGGCGTCGCCCTCGAGGATCACGGCGTCAACGTGCTGGTCGTGCGCCCGGGACAGGTCCGCACGAAGCTCTCGGCGCACGTCAAGGAGGCGCCGTTCACGGTGGACGTGCCGGAGGTCGGCGAGGCTGTCGTCGATGCGGTCGTCAAGCGCAAGAAGTACCTCTACGTGCACCCGATCTTCGAGCTGGTGACGCTGGTTCTGCAGCATATCCCGGCTCCGATCATGAAGCGCCTGCCGATTTAACACACCTTCCGCCACATCCGCACCACCGTCCCCGGCCTGCCCGCTCGGGACGGTGGTGTGCTTTGTGGGAGACTGTCCACCATGAGCACAGCCGCCCCGACCCAGTCCCACGGCCCGAGTCCCCGCCCCGACCCGATCCCGCTGGAGGCTCCCCGCCCCGCGGCCGTCCAGTCCTACACCTCGGATCTGCCCTCGTACCGGGCGACCTCGCTGGGCGTGATCGCCGCCTGGGCCGGCGCCTTCGTCCTCTCGCTGGCGGCCTGGCTGGCGCTGAAGCAGACCAGCCTGCCGGCGTTCAACACGTCGATGGTCAGCCGCGCCGTGGCCACCACCGGCACGGTCATCATCCTCGTGCTGGTGGGCGCCTTGTGCTGGCTGTGGCTGCGCGACGAGCATCACGCCAACGAGAGGTTTCAGCGCCTGCTCGCCGACGCCGAGGACCCGGCCACCCTCACCCAGCCGCCGATCTCGCGCCCCCGGTGGCGGGTGTGGCTGACGCACGCCGTCTGCTACATGGCGCCGGCCGGTCTGGTGGTGACGTCCCTGGCCGTCCCCCTGTCGGCGACGACGCTTTATCTCGACGGCATCCAGGTGGATCAGGGCTTCCGCTCGCAGTTCCTCACCCGCATGGGCGACACCTGGCTGAACCAGGACATGAACTACTGGGACATGCCGTCCTACTACCCGCTCGGGTGGTTCTGGCTGGGCGGACGGCTGGCGACCCTGCTGGGCATGCCCGGCTGGGAGGTCTACCAGCCGTGGGCGATCATCTCCATGGGGATGGTCGGCGCGATGCTCGTCCCGATCTGGCAGCGTCTGACCGGCTCCCTTCCGGTGGCCACCGCGATCGCCCTGGTCACCGTCAGCGTGACGCTGGTGATGTGCGCCGACGAGCCCTACGGCGCGATCGTCGCGATGCTCGTCCCGGCCGCCACCGTCCTCGGGCGCCGGGCGCTGCTCGGCTCCTGGTGGGCCGCCGCCGGACTCACCCTCATCCTGGGCGTCTCCGCCACCTTCTACACGCTCTACACGGGCGTGGTGGCGCTGACCGTGACGGTGACCGCGATCATCTTCGCCGCCGCCGTCGTCCGCCGGGTCAAGCCCATCCTCCGGCTCGTCATCGTCGGGGTGGGCTCCATCCTCATCGCGTTGATCACCTGGGGTCCCTACCTCCGGCAGGTCCTCAGCGGCGCACCGACCTCCTCGGTGGCGATGAACTTCCTGCCGGAGGAGGGCACCCAGCTGCCGGTGCCCTTCCTGGCCCCGAGCGTCATCGGTCTGCTCTGCCTCATCGGCCTGGTCTACCTCGTGGTCCGCGCCACGGACCTGGACGTGCGGGTGATGGGCATCGCCACCATCGGTTTCTACCTCTGGTCCGTCCTGTCGATGGTCTTCACCCTGGCCGGCACCACCCTGCTCGGCTTCCGCATCGACGCGCTCATCGTCCTGCAGCTGGCCACCGCCGGCGTGCTGGGGCTGGCGGAGCTGCGCCTGATGGGGGTGCACCGCCTTTACCCGGACTCAGTCACCCCGGCCACCAGCCGCAGGATCACGGCCGTGGGCATGATCATCATGATGCTGGCGGGTCTCCACTACGCGCAGCAGATTCCCGCCCGCCTGCAGGCCTCCATTTCCCAGGCCTACGCGGACACCGACGGTTACGGCGTCCGGGCCGACCAGTTCCCGCCGGACACCGCCCAGTATTACCCGGCCATCAACGAGGAGATCGCCTCCCACGGCCGCACCCCCAACGACACCGTGGTCGTCACCGACGAGACGCGTCTGCTCTCCTACACCCCGTACTACGGCTTCAACGCGCACACGGCCCACTACGCCAACCCGCTCGGCGAGTTCGGTCCCCGCAACGAGCAGCTGCGCGAGTGGGCCGAGCGCTCCTACACCGATCTCACCGATCCGGAGGACTTCGCCGCCGCGCTCGACGACACGAAGTGGCGCGGCCCGGACGTGTTCATCTTCCGCGGCACCCTCGACGAGGACGCCACCGAGTGGAAGACGCACGTCGCCGAGGACATCTACCCCTCGCAGCCGAACGTCCGTTACGTGGGCCTGGTGTACAACCCGGAGGTCTTCCGCGACGAGGCCCTGTGGCACCTCGAGGAGATCGGGCCGTACGTCGTGGCGACCCGCAACGAATAGACGCGGTGTCGGGCTACTGGACTAGGATTCGGATGCGTGTCTACCGCCGTCTCTGAAAACACCTCCCCGACCCGTGTCAGCGGGTGGGCGAAGAACCTGGCGATCGTCTCCGGTCTCCTCGCGTTCCTCTGCTTCGCCCTGACCCCGCTGCTGCCGGTCAACCAGACGCAGTCCTCCTTCAGCTGGCCCCAGAACGACTCACTGAACTCGGTCAACGCCCCGCTGATTTCGCTGGCGCCCGAGAAGTTCGGGGCGTCGGTCCCGCTCAGCGCGCTGGGGATGCTCAACGACGGCGAAACGATGCTGCTGGGCACGCTCCCGGCGGACAGTCCGCAGGCCACCGACCGCGGCCTCTTCGTGCGTGGCGCGGAGGATGAGGGCCTCGACGTCATCGCGTTGAGCGAGGTCATCTTCGACGTCACCGCCGAGGAACTCGCGGATCTGGAGGAGGACGCGGTCCTGGAGATCTCGCTCTCCGGCGACGGCGCCGAGATCTCCATCCCGGGCACCGACCTCGCCGAATCCACGGAGGAGGACTACCGCCCGCAGCTGACGGGCGTGTACACCGAGATCGCCGACACCGCGGACAACCAGCGGGAGCTCGCGGCGGCCGGGCTCTCCGCGGACGTCGAGATCAACTCCCGCTTCACCTCGACCCCGACCACCCTCAAGCTGATCACCATGTGGGCCGGCGCGGTCCTCATGCTCGTCTCACTGTTCGCGCTGCGGAGAATGGACCGGGGCGACGGCAGGCGGATCCCGTTCCTCAACGCCCGCTGGCGCAGCTTCCGGCCTCTCGACGCGCTCGTCAGCGCGGTGCTGGTCTTCTGGTACGTCTTCGGCGCCAACACCTCCGACGACGGTTTCACCACGACCATGGCCCGGGTCTCCGAGCACGCGGGCTACATGGCCAACTACTACCGCTGGTACGGCGTCCCGGAATCCCCCTTCGGCTCCCCCTACTACGATCTGCTCGCGCTGTTGAGCTCCGTCTCGGCGGCGTCGATCTGGATGCGTCTGCCCTCGCTGGTCTCGGGTCTGCTGATCTGGTGGATACTCTCTCGGGAGATCATTCCGCGCTTCGGTCCGGCCGTGGCGGGCCGCCGCGTCGCGTACTGGACCGCCGCGATGATCTTCCTGGCGTTCTGGCTGCCCTACAACAACGGCACCCGCCCGGAGCCGCTGGTGGCCCTCGGCGCGATCGCCGCGTGGGCGCTGTTCGAGCGCGCGATCGAGTTCCGCCGGCTCTTCCCGGCCGCCCTCGGCACCATCATCGCCGCCATGACCCTGACCGTCGGGCCTACCGGCCTGCTCGCCGTCGGTGCGTTCCTCGTGGCGCTGCCTTACCTCTTCCGCATCCTGGGGGAGCGGCTGAGCCTGTATGAGGGGCCGCGCTGGCAGGCGTCGGCAAGCATGCTCGCCCCCTTCCTGGCGGGCGGCACCTTCGTGATGGTGCCGGTGTTCGCGGATCAGACGCTGATGGCCGTGCTGGAGTCGACGCGCGTGCGTGGACTGGTCGGGCCGGCACTGGACTGGTACTCGGAGTACGTCCGCTACGCGACGCTCTTCCAGCAGACCGTGGACGGTTCGCTCACGCGCCGTTTCGCGGTGCTCGCGATGCTGGCCTCCATCATCCTCATCGTCTTCGCGCTCATCCGCTGGCGCGAGGTGCCGGGCGTGGCGAAGGGCCCGACCGTCCGACTGATGATCATCATCGGGCTGTCCTTCTTCTTCCTCATGTTCACCCCGACGAAGTGGACCCACCACTTCGGCATCTACGCGGGCCTGGCCGGGGCGCTGGGCGCGCTGGCCGCCGTGGTACTCAGCCGCATCGCGCTGCAGTCGCCCCGCGCCCGCACCTTCACCTGGGCGGGCACGATCTTCATGCTGGCGCTGACCTTCGCCGGCTGGAACGCCTGGTGGTACGTCTCCTCCTTCGGCGTGCCCTGGTGGGACAAGACTCCGCAATTCAAGGGCGTGGAGTTCTCCACCATCATCCTGGTCATCGCCATGGTCGTGCTGGTCGTCGGCCTGTGGCAGTCCATGCGCCACGACCGCGCCAAGCGCAGCGCCCGCGAGGCCGGCACCCTGGACCAGTTCCGGGAGGGGTCCGTGCTGGCCACCACCCGATGGAACGGGCTGGCCGCCGCTCCCCTGGCGATCGCGGCGGCGCTGGTCGTGCTCTCCGCAGTGCTCTCCTTCACCAAGGCGACGATCGACCAGTACCCGGCGTACAGCGTCGGCCTGGGCAACCTGCGCTCGCTGGCGGGCAACACCTGCTCCCTGGCCAACGAGGCCATGATCGAAACCAACACCAACGACTCCTTCCTCACCCCGGTCGACCCGGACGTGGAGCTGGGCGAGTCGCTGGAGGCCGGTGAACTCCGGGGCTTCGATCCCCGGGGCATCCCCGACTACATCGCGCCGCGCACGCAGATCGACGGCACCACCGGCGCGATGGGCGGCACCGGCGAGGACGCCGGCACCGTCGCCGACGCCACCGCCGGCGACGCTGGCGCGACCACCGGCGAGGAGGCCGCCGCCACTGACTCCTCCAACGCCTCGGACTCCTCGGACGCCCCGGGCACCGGGACCGACGCCGAGGAGCAGGACACTGCGGACACCGCCGTGCGGGAGACCACCGGGACGGCGACCTCGGCCGACGTGTCGGGGGGCGTGCGCTCCGACTCCGAGGCCGGCGTCAACGGATCCACCTCCGAGCTGCCCTTCGATCTGGACTACACGAAGGTCCCCGTGCTCGGCTCCTGGACCCCCGACAGCCAGTTCGCCGCCGAGGTGGAGACCGCCTGGTTCGGCCTGCCCGAGGCCACCGAGGAGGCGCCGCTCATCGTCGTGTCCGTGGCCGGCAGGATCGCGCACCACGACCAGAACGGCGTCGCCCAGCCGGGGGAAAAGCTGTTGCTGGAGTACGGCAGGACGGAGGGGACGGACGTCGAAAAGCTCGGCGAGACCGAGATGATGGACATCGGCCCCGACCCGACCTGGCGCAACCTGCGTCTGCCCCTGGAGAACCTGCCGGCAGAAGCCGACGCGGTCCGCATCGTCGCCGAGGACACCTCCCTGGATCCGCAGGACTGGATCGCCTTCACCCCGCCGCGCGCGCCGGAGCTGGCGCCGCTGGGCACGACGGTCTCCATGGACACCCCGGCCCTGCTGGACTGGTCCGTCGCGCTGCAGTTCCCGTGCCAGCGCTCCTTCGACCACTGGGCGGGCGTCACGGAGATTCCGCAGTACCGCATCTCCCCGGATCACCCGGGCAAGGCCGCGCTCACCGGTTTCATGGACTTCCTGGGCGGCGGTTCGATGGCCACCGTCCAGGCCGTCAACACCGCGACCGAGATCCCGAGCTACACCCGGGACGACTGGCACCGCGACTGGGGCTCCGTCCAGTCCTACGAGTTGCGCACCAACTCCCAGGGCGTGGCGCCGGACCTGGCGCGCATCGACGAGGAGAACATCGTCCGTTCCGGCCTGTGGCATGAGTCGGACATGAAGATCCGCGAGATCGAAGGCTAGATGGCGCGGAAACCCCGCGCAGGAAAACGCCGCGTCGAGGGAGTCTGGCAGGTCGACTCCGGCACCGCGCGGGTGCTCGCGGATCCCGCCCGTGACGGCGCGTACGTTCTCGAGGTCAACGACGTGCCCAGCTCGCACGTGGTGCTCGGCGCGCCCCGGGTGCTGGAGTTCGAGTACATGCAGTGGATCGCCGCTCTGCTGCGGCCGCTGCCGCTCGCCGACGCCCACATCGTCCATCTCGGCGGCGCCGCCTGCTCCCTGGCACGTTGGGCGGCCGACGTGTGGCCCTCCTCGCGCAACACGGTCGTCGAGATCGACGGGGCACTGTCGAGGCTGGTCCGGGAGGTCTTCGATATTCCGGCGTCGGTGCGCTCCGTCGTCGGGGAGGCGCGGACCATCACGCACTCCTTGGCCGAAGGTTCCGTCGACGTCCTCATCCGCGACGTCTTCGCCGGCCCGGTCACCCCGCACCACCTGACCACGGTGGAGTATTTCCGGGCCTGCCGACGCGTGCTCGTCCCCGGCGGCCTCTACCTGGCCAACTGCGGGGACAGGGGGGACTGCCGACGGCCCGGGCGGAGCTGGCGGGTCTGACGGAAGTGTTCGCGCACGTCGCGGCCGTCGGCCCCGAGGAGATGCTGGGCGGGCGCGCCTACGGCAACATTCTTCTGCTGGCCTCGGATTCACCGCTGCCTACGCTGTCGGGGGTGCCGGTGCTCATGCGGGCGGCAGCCGCGCTTCCCCCCGGTAGGGCCCGGCGCGACGGCAACTGAGCCAGCGAGGTCAACGGCGTCTCCGTGGCCACGTAGGAGTGGTCGGCCCGGGCGAGTCGCCAGGCCCGGATGACCAGCCAGATGAACACCGCGTACATCACCACGGAGATGAGGACCACGCGCACGAGGGCCCAGGCCTCACCGCCGCCCAGGTAATTCCAGCCGAAGTGCAGCGCGAACGCGACGCCGAGCCAGCCGAGCGCAACGCCCGCCCGCCAGGGCAGGCTCCGCCCGGCGGTGAAGAGCGCCTGGCCCAGTCCCCAACCGGCGAAGGCGGTCCAGATGACGTGCATGAACGCCCCGGCCACCAGGCGCAGTCCCCAGGTCTGGAGCGCGCCGAGAAGGTCGGAATTCACGTGCAGCGTCGCCAGGGAGGCGCCGTAGAGGATGTTTTCGATGACTTCGAAGCCCAGGCCGACCAGCGCGCCGGTGGCGAGGCCGTGCCAGGGGCGGTTGAGGCGTCGAAAAGCGAGCAGGATGACGGCCACGCCGACGCCCTTGCCGATCTCCTCCGGGTACGCCCCGCCGAAGGAGGCGAGGGAGTCCTCCCAGTTCATGGCGATGGCCAGGTCGATCCAGGGCAGGCCTGCGATGCCGGCGGCCAGCATGCCGACGCTGGCTCCCCAGCTCAGGCTCGCGATCACCCACCAGCCGGTGACGCCCGGCGGCCAGAAGGGTGTCGCGCGCAGCAGCAGGACGGTCACCACGGTGTAGGCGATGCCCAGGACCACGCCGGCGGCGCCGCCGACCGGGGAGACGAGGAACGCGCCGATGAGGCTGGCCAGCATCGCCGGCAGCCCCAGGACGACGGCGATGATCAGCGTCCACGTCATAAGCCTGCTCACAGCTGCTCCACCTCCCGGAGACGTTCCAGCAGCTCGTCGACGCTCGCCGGGGGCAGCTGGCCGTCGCGGAACTCGAGCCTGGCGGCGACGGGCAGTCCCTGCCCGGTCATCGCCCGGAAGATCTCGTCGGAGATCGCCGGCACGTCGCCACTGCCGGAGGCGACGGCGAAGATCTGCTCACCCTCGTTCTCGCCGGTGCCCTGCACGGACATGCCGATGACGCCGTTGGCGGCGTCGACAAGCACGCGCGCCTCCCCCACGGTGGTGACCGCGGCGCGCGGGATGGGCGTGTACGCCAGGGCGCGGACCATGCGCCGCAGGTTCTGGTTGGGGTCCTGGGTGGTCGGCTGGGTGATGGTTTCCAGGGCCACGCCCCCACAGTCCCATCCGGCGCCGGTGGCAGCGAGCAGGTGGGCCTCGCAGGTCAGGTCCGTCTCGATCTCCCAGTCCCCCGTGCCGAGCACGACCGGCTCCCGCTCCGGCTCGACCGGGGGCACGAATAACCACACGATCGCCGGCAGCAGCAGCACCGCGAGAGTGACGCCGACCGTCGCCCACCAGACCCGGCCGGTGCGCGCGGGCTGCAGCTGATATGTCGCCATGGTTGACAGCCTAATCGCAGGTCGTGGGCGTGCGCCGTCTGCCGGCGGTCCCTGCACCTAAAGTGGGTGCCATGAACGATCTTTACTCCTATGTCAATGGCCCCTGGCTGCAGACTCACACGATTCCCGCCGACCGCGGCGTCGACGGGACTTTCCACAAGCTCCGCGACGACGCCGAGGCCGACGTCCACGCCATCGTCGAGGAGGACACCGGCCGCGCCGGCACGCTCTTCGCCTCTTTCATGGACGTCGAGGGCGTCAACGCCGCCGGTATCGGGGTCCTCGATCCGGATCTGGACCTGCTCGAGGTGTCCACCGCCGGGGAGTTCGCGGGCAACCTCGGTGAACTCGAGCGCCGGGGCGTCAGCGCGCCGGTCTCCTTCTGGGTGGAAAAGGACTCCGGGTCCGAGGACGCCGTAGCCTACCTGGTCCAATCCGGTCTCGGGCTACCCGACGAGGCCTACTACCGCGAGGACGCACACGCCGAGACACGCGTGGCCTACCAGGAGCACGTCGCAGCGATGCTGGAGTTCATCGATCCCGCCCGCCTCGGGGGTCTCTCCCCGGCCGCGGCCGCCGAGCGCATCATGGCCCTGGAGACCGAGCTCGCCGCCGGCCACTGGGACGTCGTCGCCGCCCGCGACGCCGTCAAAACCTACAATCCGACCGAGGTGTCGACCCTGCCCGGCGCGGTCCACACCCTCATCACCGCCGCCGGCGTCCCCGACGGCACCGCCGTCGTCATGATGCCGAGCTACGTCTCCCACCTCGCCGGCATGCTTGTCGACGCCCGCCTGCCCGACTGGAAGCTCTGGGGAGTCTGGCACGTGCTCCGCTCCCGCGCGGGAGTTCTACCAGAGGAGGTCGGCGAGAAAAACTTCGAGTTCTACGGCACCCGCCTGTCCGGCGCGACGGTCCAGCGGGACCGGTGGAAGCGCGGCGTCTCCCTGGTCGAGAGCCTGGTCGGCGAGGAGGTCGGCAAGATCTTCGTCCAGCGCCACTTCCCGCCCTCCTCCAAGGACGACATGCTCGAGCTGGTCAGTTACCTGACCCGCGCCTACGAGAAGCGCATCGCGGCCCTGCCCTGGATGACGGCGGAAACCAAGGAGCGCGCCCTGGAGAAGCTGGGCCGCTTCAAGGCCAAGATCGGCTACCCGGACACGTGGCGCTCCTACGAGGGCCTCACCTTCGGCGCGACCGGCGCCGACCTGCTGAGCAACGTCCGGGCGGGCAGCGCCTTCCTGCACGACTACGAGCTGGCCAAGATCGGCAAGCCCGCCGACCGCGACGAGTGGGTCACCACCCCGCAGACCGTCAACGCCTTCTACAACCCGGTCGTCAACGACATCACCTTCCCGGCCGCCATTCTGCGCTCCCCCTTCTACTCTCCGGAGGCCACCGCCGCCGAGAACTTCGGCGGCATCGGCGCCGTCATCGGCCACGAGATCGGCCACGGCTTCGACGACCAGGGCTCCCAGTACGACGGCCACGGCAACCTCAACTCCTGGTGGACCGACGAGGACCGCGCCGCCTTCACCGAGCTGACCGACCAGCTGGTCACCCAGTTCAACGGTCTCGTCCCGCGGGTGCTGCAGGACACCGAGACTGAGGGCGTCAACGGCAAGTTCACCCTCGGCGAGAACATCGGCGACCTGGGTGGCCTGGGCATCGCCGTGGTCGCCTACCAGATGTGGGTGGAAGAGCACGGCGAGGAGGAGCCAGGCGTGTTTGAGGCCGAGGGCGCCGATCCTGCGCTGACCAGCCGGGAGTTCACCGGCCTGCAGCGGCTCTTCCTCTCCTGGGCCCGTGTGTGGCGTACCGCCATCCGCCCGCAGATGCAGCAGCAGTACCTGGCGATTGACCCGCACTCCCCCGCCGAGTTCCGCTGCAACCAGATCGTCGCCAACATCGACGAGTTCTACGAGGCCTTCCCTGAATTCGACCCCTCGTCCACCATGTGGATTGAGCCGAAGGAGCGCGTGAACATCTGGTAGTTCCGGTACCGGAAACCCGCACAGCTGTGCGGGTTTCCGTGCTTTCGGGGCCGTGTCGGACCCCTGCGCTAACGTCACCCCCAGCGACCGAAAATATGTTCGATACACCGGGGGAATCGTGACATCAGCAACCGTTGACCAGGCGCACACCACTCTTCACCGCATCCGTTCCTACAGCGACGACGAGCTTGTCGACGCCCTCAGCACCTCCTTCCACCACTTCGAAATCCAGCGCGCCCACGTCCTGGCCATGCTCGGCGAGTTCGACGCACGCAGACTCTTCCGCTCGCGCGGTGCCCCCGATCCGGCCGCCTGGTTGGCCACCTTCGCCGGCCAGTCCACCCGGGCGGCCGAGGACTACCGCACCGTGGCCAGACGACTGCACCGGTGGACCGCGTTCCTCGAGCACTACCTCAACGGCGCCTTCACCTACTCAGTCGTTCGCCTGGCACTGCGCTACGTCACCGAGGAGAACCACGACGAGGTCCTCGGCATGGCCCTGACCATGAACCACCAGCAGCTGCGCGAGGCGCTCAGTGGCCGGCCCGACCAGGAGGACAACGAAGCGCGTGAGCATTTCTCCTACCGGATCGACGAGGACACCGGCTGGCTGAAGGGAAGCATCCGCCTCAATCCCGCCAACGCCGCGGTCTTCCTGGCAGCGATGAAGATCGCCGAGCTGGCGGGCCTCCGCGATCTGGGCGATCTTGACATCCCTACCGACGCCACCCCGCAGGAACTGCTCGAAATCCTCCAGCAGGCGCAGGCGACGGAGAACGCCGTCCCCATGGACGAGGAGGACGTGGACGAAGAAAAGAAGCCGCATGAAAGACACCTGCAACGGAGCGACCTCACGGGCCCGCTGAGCCAGGAGCGCTGGGCCGCCATCGAGCGCCGGGAACGTCAGGGTTCCGGGGAGTCGCCCGACCAGCAGGGATGCTGGGAGGACGACGGTGGGCCGGCCTCCGGGCAGACCGACCCACCACCGGAGGCCCGCTCCGCCCAGCCCGCCAGCCGCCTGGTCTCCCGCTTCGGCCCGCCGACCGCCCGGACCCGGTTGATGGCCCTGATGAACCTGGCCCAGATGGCCAGAACAGCGCCCCGTTCCGCCACCCGGGCACCCGGTGCCGAGATCCACCTGATCATCGGACCGGACGGCCAGCCACGCCTCTTCAACCACCTGGGCGCGGACGCGTCGGCACTGATAAGCATGATCTTCAACGGGACGTTGAAATACCACGTCCAGGACAGCAAAGGCGTCATTCTGAAGACCGGTTCACCTACACGGGTGATTCCCGCCTCCGTCGAGGACGCGGTCCTGGCCACCTGGGGCCACCAGTGCGGTACCCCAGGATGCTGCAACACCCGCTACCTCCAGCTCCACCACATTCGGGGTTTCGCGGAAGGCGGGCCGACGGAGGTCGCCAACCTCATGCCGTTGTGCAGCGGCTGCCACTCGCTGGTCAACGACGGGACGACCACCATCCACATTGACGAGCACGACGAGGCCCTGGTGCACTTCCGCTTTCCCGGCGGCCGCTCCTTCACCGCCCGCCGCCGCGGACTGCCCCTGCGCAACGCCCCCGCCGGCGGCGATTCACCCTACCGCGAGGGTCCCACCCCACATGGGGACGAGAAACTTCTCGAGGCCTGGACGCTCGACAACCTCAGCTTCGATGACATCGCCTGACCCGCACAGCTGTGCGGGTTCCGGGCCGGAAAGTCGGGAAGACAGAACGCCCCGGCGGGATACGCGCACCTCGCACGAACGCGGCTACTTCATCACCTGGTCCAACCAGGCGAATTCGGCGGCGATGACCTCAGTGCCCGCAGCGGTGACGCCAGTCAGGCGGAGCTTCGAGGTGGTGTAGCCGGTCGCGTTGACGCGTGCCGGCGACAGCAGGTTGGACATGCGCAGCTTGAAGGAGCGGCGGGAACCGTTGATGACCACGGTGCCCACGGCGCGCTGACGGGTGAACTCTGTGAGCTTCACCTCGCCGACCTCCGCGTCCTTTTCTTCACCGGAACCGCGCACGTCGAGCACGGGGGTGACTCCGTTGGAGTATTCGGCGCCGTCATCGCCGGTGACGATGGTGCGGATGAACTCCCGCACGGCGACCGGGTCACCGAGGGCGTTGGAGACCCACCGCGTCCCGAGGACGCTGTGCTCCATCGTGGTCAGGGTAGCCAGCGGATCAACCTCCGCCGGGCGGTAGGTCACCGGCATCTGCGAAAGCCGTCCCTCGACGTCCCGGCCGACGTGGACCTCGATTCCCACCTCATCACCCTGGAAGTCGACCAGTCGGTAGGAACCCTCGTAGTCGGTGATGGCCCCGTACCGGGCAACGATCTCCTGCTTGGTGGGGTCGATGTCGGCATCGTAGATGTGGGCGGTTCCGCTCATATTGTCCTCCTCAGATGGTACGGACCACCTTACCCACCTTTAGAAGGTGTCGCCGTCGATGACGAAGCGGTAGCGCACGTCGGAATCGATGGTGCGTCGATAAGCCTCGTTGATGTAGTCCGCGCCGATCACCTCGACGTCGGCGACGACTCCGTGCTCGGCGCAGAAGTCGAGCATCTCCTGGGTTTCCGGGATTCCGCCCACGAGGGAGCCGGCCAGCGAGCGGCGCTTCTGGAGGAAGGTGCGCACGCCGACGGACAGCGGCTCACTCGGCAGACCCAGCTGGACCAGCGTGCCGTCGAGGCGGAGCAGCTCCATATAGGAGTCGATGTCGATCTCGGCGGAGACGGTGTTGATGATCAGGTCAAAGTGGTTGCCGTACTCGTCGACCGGGACGCCGTCCCTGGTCGCGATGAGCTCCTTCGCACCGAACTTCGCCGCGTCCTCCTTCTTCGCGTCCGACTGGGAGAAGACGGAGACCTCGGCGCCCATGGCGACGGCGATCTTCACGCCGACGTGACCGAGGCCGCCCATGCCGATGAAGGCGACGCGCTTGCCCGGTCCGGCGCCCCAGTGCTTCAGCGGGGAGTAGGTGGTGATGCCCGCGCACAGCAGCGGGGCGGCGGCGGCCGGGTCGAGGGAATCCGGGATCTTCAGGGCGAAGTCCTCGCGGACGATGATCTGCTGAGCGTAACCGCCACGGGTGTGCTCGGTTTCGCCGTGATACTTGTTCAGGCCGTTGTAGGTGGTGACGACGCCGGTGTCACAGTAGGAGGTCTCGCCGATGCGGCAGTTGTCGCATTCGTCGCAGGCGTCGACGAAGCAACCGATGCCGACGCGGTCGCCGACCTTGTGCCTGGTGACCTTCGGGCCGACCTCCTCGACGACGCCGATGATCTCGTGACCGGGCACGAACAGCCAGGCCAGGTCAGCTTCGGCGTTGTGGATGTCGGTGTGGCAGATGCCGGAATACTCGATACGCACCCGCAGGTCATCCTCCCGCAGGTCGCGTCGCTCGATCTCGACGAGCTCGACATGGTTCCGGTTTTCCTTCACGCCCCAGGCGCGCACAGTGGTGGTCATGGCAGACGAATGTAGCGCTCGGCCGCTATCCACGCGAGGGATACGGGGGTTAGGCTCAGACACCATGACACCCCCACCGAAGATTCAGCCGGGCGATCCGGACGGCGACTACCCGCTCAACGAGCAGCATTCCGCGGACTTCAACGTCGGTGGAGTCAACCGCATCCTGCCACCCGCCCAACAGTTGGACCAGCTGATCAGTTACCTGGACGCCGCGTATCCGCGTCCGGATTTCACCCCGCCGTGGAAAGGCGGAGCGGGTGACCCGGAACCGGCGGACCGCTATGTGGCGCTGCTGCCCGACCGCATCACCCACGCGGCGCTGATGATGCTGGGCACTGCAGCCGATCACACCATGCCGGGGGTGGCCTTCGCCGGAGACGTCGAGTCGCAGGAGGTTCCGGGCGGGGTCGTCTTCACCCCGAGCAACCCCACCGGCCGCTGGGCCGTGTCCCTCCACTCCGGCGGCTGGTGGCGCGGCTCCGGCGACGCGCTCGATCACCAGTGGCGACCCGAGGTCGCGGCCGCCGCCGAGCTCTCGGGAACGACCATTCTGGATCTGGACCACCCGCTGGCGCCGGAGCACACGGTCGCCGAGATCAGCGCCTTCGTCGCCGACGCCGTCGGCTGGGTCCGCGGCCAGGGCGCCGAGTCCGTCACCGCCTGGGGATACTCCTCCGGCGCCGCGCTGGCCGCCATGCAATCAGAGCTTGTCGACGCCCTCATCCTCACCTATCCGGATCTCGGGTCCGTCGCCGGGCTTCCCGACGAGCTCCGCGCCGACGCCGTGGTCCCCGAACCCGCCGCCTGGCCGACGAAAACGCTGGTCCAGATCGCGACCGAGGACGAGATCGCCCTCCGCCCCGACACCGGTGGGGCGCAGGTCGCGGAGTACCTCTCCCAGCACCGCATCTCCACCCCGGAGGTCGCCCGCCAGCGCATCCGGGACACGGCGGAGTTCCTCAGGGGCGTCTAGCCGGTCTCGACCAGCAGCACCCCAGCCATGATCAGGACGACGCCCAGGCCCATCACCCAGGTGAAGGGCTCGCGGAACACGACGCGCCCGATGACCGCGGTCAGCGCCACGCCCACCGCGGTCCAGATGCCGTAGGCCACGCCGAGCGGCATCCCGCTCGCCAGCGTCACCGACAGCGCGGCATAGGAGAGCACGTAGAAAACCACGACCAGGACGTACATCCCGTTGCGGCCGGCGGAGGCGACCCGCAGGCTGGTCGTCCCGGACACCTCGAGAACAATGGCCAGGGCGAGGAAAAGCCAGCTCATCGACGCCGACCGCCCAGCTCAATGCACAGCACCCCGGCGGCGATGACGGCGATGCCGAGCAGCATGCGGGCGCTGAGGCTCTCGTCGAAAAGCAGGGCCGAGAGCATCGCCGTGGCGGCCACGCCGACCGCTCCCCAGACGCCGTAGGCGACGCCGAGCGCCATCCCGGCGCGCAGCACCCGGTCCAGGAGGACGAAGGTGGCGATGTAGCCGACGAGCACGACGACGTAGAGAATCGGGCGCTCGAGCGCGGCTTTGAGCGTGAGGGTGGCGATGACCTCCGCGATGATCGCGCCAGTCAGCAGCCAGTCAGCCCGGGAACGTGTGTCGGTGTTCACGAAGCGACACTCTAGTCCCGTCGTGACGCAGGCCGGCCCCGTCCCAGAACGGGACCGACCGGGCGGGGTCGTGCGAGGAGCCGTCGGCGCGGACGACGCGCCACCAGTCGGTGAGGTGCCCGTAGCGGCGCATGATCGCGCCCACCTGCCGGGCCCCGGTGCCGGCCTCGGCCGCGAGGTCGCCGTAGGTCGTGACCTCGGCGGGGCCGAGCTTGTCGACGAGCGCCAGCACCGCCTCAGCGGTGTCCGACAGCTCGAACGGTGCCGGATTCTGCATGCTCGCCTCCATGTACCCAGGTCGATGCTTGGGCGCTGCGGAATCGGGCACCGGAATCAGAGGTTGAGGATGTCGTCCGACTCGGAGAGCTCCTCCTCGTAGACGGGAGCCTCAACCTCGGCGAGCATGACGGTGGCGCCCGTGGAGTCGGAGATGATCGCGATCGGGCCGAACTCGGAGTTCGCCGGCTCGCGGATGACCTCGCCACCGAGCTCGACGACGCGTCGGCAGGCGTAGGCCAGGTCCTCGACCCCGATGAAGGTCTGCCAGAAACCCGGCACCTGCGGCGGGAACTGGCCCTCGGAATCGCGCAGGCCCGCGAAGGCGGCGCCGTCCTCCATGGCGGTGGCGTACTTGTCGTCCTCACCCAGCGCCATGATCTCCCAGCCGAACAGGCCACGGTAGAAGTCGATGGCCTGCGCGTGGTTGGAGGTGGCGGAGAGCTCGTGCCACACCGGCGTGGCCGGTTCGCCGGCCGCGACGAAGGCGTCTTCACCGGCCGGCTCAATGAGCCCGAAGAGGGCGCCCGTGGCGTCGGCAAGCACGGCCATGGTGCCGAGCTGGACCTCGGTCGGGGCGCCGAGCACCCGCCCACCCAGCTCAGCGACGCGCGCGAGATCAGCGTCCAGGTCAGCGGAGAGGAAGTAAGTCACCCAGGTTTCCGGCATCGAGCCGTCGTGCGGGATGATGCCGGCGACCGGCAGTCCCTCGGCGCGGGCGATGCGGTAGGAGGAGTCCTCGCGCTCGGCGCTGATCTCCCACCCCAGCAGCTGCGAATAGAAGTAGGAGGACTTGCGGACGTCCGAACTGGACAGGTCGATCCAGTAGGGCATGCCGGGAGTGGCTGCGAAAGCAGGCATTACATGTTCCTCCATTTTTCGGGATCGAAATCGTCGTCGGCGGTGGCCTCGTCGAAGTAGTCGCCGCTGTCGCCGTCGACGCCGCCGGAGACGACGACGGTGCGCCCGTCGACGGTGACCTCGTCGCCGTCGACGAGCGTGCGGCCGCGGCGGGTGTCGACCTCGCCGTTGACGCTGACCGCGCCTTCGGCGATGAGCTCCTTGGCGTGGCCACCGGACTCGACGAGGTTGGCCAGCTTGATGAACTGCCCCAGCTTGATGGACTCGCCGGTGATGGCGACTGATTCAGACATGGCCAACAGCCTAGCCCTGATCCCGGGGCATGATGTTCATGGTGTCGATGTTGACGCGCTTGGGCAGCGAGGCCACCCAGCGGATGGCCTCCGCGACGTCCTCGGCCAGGACGTTGACCTTGTCCTGGTAGACGGCACGGGCCTTCGCCTCGTCGCCGCCGAAGCGGACCAGGGAGAACTCCTCGGTGTCGACCCGGCCCGGGGCGATCTCGGTGATGCGGATCTTCGCGCCCGCCTCGATCTCCTCCAGGCGCTGGGCACGGGTCAGCGCCCTGACCCCGAACTTGGCGGCGTTGTACGCGGAACCGCCGACGTAGGGGTCCAGCCCGGCCTTGGAGCCGACGTTGACGATGAGGCCCTCGGCCTCCCGCAGCTTCTCCAGCAGCGCGGTGGTCATCCGGACCGTACCGAGGACGTTGACGTCGAACATCCACTGCCAGTCCTCGATCGCCGTCTCCTGCAGCGGGGCCAGGCCCTTGGCGCCGCCCGCGTTGTTGACCAGCAGGTCCACCCGGGGCAGCAGATCGGCCAGGTGGTCCACCGACTCCTGGTCCGTGACGTCGAGGGTGACGGCGGTGCCGCCGATCTCCTCGGCCAGCTTCTCGATTCTCTCCGTACGGCGGGCGGCCAGGACGACGTGCCAGCCGTCCTCGGCGAGTGCTCGGGCGGTGGCGGCTCCGATTCCGGAGGAGGCACCGGTGACGACTGCGGTCTTACGCTCGGTGATCATGCCCGCCAGTGTGGCACAGGATTCTGGTTAGGGTTGGGACATGAACACCGAAGAGTGGATGGGATTCATCCTGCTGGCTGCGGCGATCGTCGCGGTGACCTTTTCCCAGCACCTGACGGCGCGGGGGCACGACCGGGGGACGCTGCACCGCCGCGACGCCCGTGGCCTGCTGCTCGGGCGCACCAGGTACCTCACTGAGGACGCGGCCTGGGAGGCGGGAAACGCCGCCGCCCGCCCGCTGATGACCTGGATCATCCGCCTGGGGATCGCAGGACTCGCCCTGGCCGTGGCCGCCCTGTTCTTCTGGCCCGGGCTGGCGAGGTGGCTGGCGGCCGGGACGCTGACGCTGCAGGTGGCCCTGTGGGTGATCAACACAGTGCGGCTCGTGCGGGCCTCGGGCGGGATGGTGGATTCGCTCGGGAGGTAGCCGCTTCGTTTCGAAAGGCCTCACCCCGAACTTGCGAGCGGTTTCGAAACGAAGACCGGATCTGCGAGTCCTCTGCGGATGAGGCCTTTCGAAACGACCAGGCCGCTACAACCCCTTCTGCCGGATCGTGATGTTGATGCGTCCTTGCGCCAGGCCGCAGTCGGCGGGCGACGTCTGGTCGCGCACCTCCACGACCCCGTGGTAGGCGCGCCGCTTCGGCCCCCCGAACACGATCAGGTCGCCGCTCATGAGCACCACGTCGTCCCAGGGTCTGTTGCGGTTCTCGGTGCCGCCGATGCGGAACAGGGCCTCATCGCCGATGGACAGGGAGACCACCGGGGCGTCGGATTCCTCGTTGGCGTCGACGTGCAGGCCCATCCGGGAACCCGGCGGATAATAGTTGACCAGCGCGATCTCCGGCCGGAACCGGCCCTTCGACCAGGGTTCCAGGGCGGGATCGACGGCAGCCGCGGCATCCACGGACTCCCCGGCCAACGCGGAAAAGCTGGCGGGCAGCGCGGGCACGTCAGCCCCCTCCACCCGCCGCACGTACCCGTAGGGCCGGGTGGACCAGTGCCAGCCCAGCGACAGGATGTACGCGCTCATCCTCCCCGAGGCGAGCACCGGGCGCTCCATCCCGACCGGGGTGCCCGCCACGCTCCGGGCGATCGCGCGCGCCTCGGCGACCAGCTCCCGCTGCCGCCGCAGCGGCAGGAAGCCCGGGAGGTGGGCGACGCCGTCGGTGACGCGGGTGGCGGGGCGGGGGAGGTCGTCGAAAAGCACTGGCGCCGAGTGTATCGGCCCCCTCCCCCGACAATGCGTGGGGCACAATGGAGCGCATGTCCGACAAGTACCGTTCCTTTGACCGCATGATCTCCGGCCAGTGGTATCTGCCCGATTCCGCCGAGGCCACCGAGGTCCATGAGCGTTGCTGGACGCATCTCAAGGCATTCAACGACGCCGCGAACCTTGAGGACGCCAGCGACCACCTCGCCGCCCTCCTCAAGCCGGGTTCCGCGGTCCCCGAGACCTGGGCGCCGCTGTTCATCGAGTACGGCGTGAACACCAGCTTCGGCGAGGGCTGTTTCATCAACGTCGGCATGACCATCCTCGACTGCGCCCCGGTCACGGTCGGTGCGCGCACGCTCTTCGGCCCGGAGTGCCAGCTCATCACGGTCGGCCACCCGGTCGAGGACGTGCAGATGCGCCGCGACGGCTGGGAGCGAGCCCAGCCGATCACCATCGGCGAGGACTGCTGGTTCGGCGCGGGCGTGAAGGTCCTGCCGGGGGTGAGCGTCGGCGACCGCTGTGTCATCGCCGCGGGCGCGGTCGTGACCAGGGACGTCCCGGACGACAGCATGGTCATGGGCGTTCCCGGCCGCGTCGTGCGCACCCTGAACCGAACGGGCGAATCGGAGCGCAGCCAGATTGACCTTTGATCTCGAGACCATCGGTGCGGGCCTGCCCGTCGCCGACACGATCGCCCAGCTCCCGGAGCTGATCGAGCAGACCGGCACGCTCGTTGTCGAGGCGCCGCCCGGGACCGGCAAGACGACACTGGTCCCGCCAGCGCTCGCCAACCACACCGGCGGGAAAGTGCTGGTCACTGCACCCCGGCGCGTGGCGGTCCGCGCCGCTTATCGACGCCTCCGCCAGCTCTCCGGCTCCGACGCGGTCGGCTACTCCATCCGCGGGGAGCACGTCCCGGGCAGCGCGGTGGAGTTCGTCACCCCCGGCGTCCTCCTGCGCCGGCTGCTCGCCGATCCCGAGCTCGAGGGCGTGGCCGCCGTCGCCGTCGATGAGGTCCACGAGCGCCAGATCGACACGGATCTCATCCTCGGCATGCTGGTGGAGCTGGCCCAGCTGCGCGATGACCTCCGCGTCGCCGCCATGTCCGCGACCCTGGACGCCAACCGCTACTCCGAGCTGCTCGGCGGCGCCGCCGTCCTATCGACTCCGGCGGTGACGCACCCGCTGGAGTACGAGCACGCCCCACACGAGGGTCGGCTCACCGGCAGCCGCGAGTTCTACTGCCACCTGGGTGAGCAGGCGCTGCGGGCCGTCGAGAAGCGCGGTGAATCCGCGCTGGTCTTCGTGCCCGGCGTGCGCGAGGTCGAACAGGTCGTCGCCGTCACCGGCGGCCTGCCGCTGCACGGACGGCTGGAGTCGGCGGAGCAGGACGCGGCGCTGACACCGCGCGCGCAGCCGCGCATCGTGGTCTCCACCGCGGTCGCCGAGTCCTCGCTGACCGTGCCCGGCGTGCGCATCGTCGTCGATTCCGGCCTCTCCCGGGTCCCGCGCCGCGACGCGCTGCGGAACATGACCGGCCTGATCACCGTTTCCGAGGCGAAGTCCACCGCCGACCAGCGCGCCGGCCGCGCCGGCCGGGAGGGCCCCGGCCTGGTCATTCGCGCCTTCAGCGAGTCCGACTATCGCCACCTGACCCCGCACATCACGCCGGAGATCCAGACCGCCGACCTCACCGACGCGGCGCTGACCCTGGCCTGCTGGGGCACTCCCCGCGGGGAGGGGCTGCCGCTGCTGGATCCGCCCCCGGCCGCGGCGATCACCGCTGCGGAGGCCACCCTGCGCGGCATCGGCGCCGTCACCGAGGCCGGTCACGCCACCGAGCACGGTCGCCAGCTGGCCCGCATGCCGGTCGATCCCCGGCTCGGCACCGCGCTGCTCAGGTACGGACGCCAGGCCGCCCCGATCGTGGCGGCGCTGGCGGATTCGCCCCGCGGCGACGTCGCCCAGGCCCGTCCGGACAAACGCCAGGTGGCCCGTTTCCGGAAGCTCGTCGACGATCGCGGCCCCGCCACCGCCGGGCAGGTCATCGCCGCCGCCTTCCCCGCCCAGGTCGCCCGCCTGGTCGGCGAGGAGTATCTCCTGGCCTCCGGCACCCGCGCCCGGCTCCCCGGTGACCTCGGTCTCGGCGGCGAGTGGCTGGCCGTGGCCGAGGTCTCGCGCACCGGCGCCCGCGCCACCATCCGCGCCGGCGCCCGACTGACGGAACAGCAGGCGCTCGAGGCCGTCGGTGTCGAGGAGGCGCTGGTCGCCGAGCTTGTCGACGGCAAGATACGCGGCCGCCAGGTCCGTCGCGCCGGAGCCATCGAACTGTCCTCCACCCCCACCAGAGTGCCCGCGGACAAGGCCGCCGAGGCGCTGGCCGAGACGGTGACCGTCTCCGACTTCACCTTCTCCGAGAGGGCGCAGGCCCTGCGGGATCGCATTGATTTCCTGCATGAGCGGGTGGGTGAGCCGTGGGCGTCGACAAGCGGCGCGGACGTCACACCGGAGCTCGTGCAGGTCGCCCGGGGGACGCCGATTCACAAGGTGGACATGTACCCGGCGATGCAGCGCCTGCTGCCCTGGCCCGAGGCGGCGCGACTGGATGAGCTCGCGCCGGAGCGCCTGGCGGTGCCCAGCGGCTCGCGCCCGCGGATCAGCTACGCCGACGGGAGGCCCACCGTGCGGGTCAAGCTGCAGGAATGCTTCGGGCTCGCGTCAAGTCCGGAATGCGCGGGCGTGCGGGTGCTGTTCCACCTGCTCTCCCCCGCCGGCCGGCCGCTGGCGGTGACGGACGATCTCGCCAGTTTCTGGGAGGGGCCCTACCAGGACGTGAGAAAGGAAATGCGCGGCCGCTACCCGAAACACCCCTGGCCCGAGGACCCGTGGACGGCGCAGGCGACCGCGCGAACGAAAAGAAGAAGTTAAGCCACGGCGACGAGCTCGTGGAAACGCAGGCCCTCCGGGAGCCACGGATGCGTTACCGAAGCGGCGGCGAGCAGGGGCAGAACATCCGAGGGCGCGAAGACGTTCACCTCGTCGACGTCCAGCAGCCGGGCCTGCTCCACCAGATCCCCGATGATCTGATCGGCCGTTTCTTCTGTCGCGCTGTGAATGGTGATGTTCATGTGACCGACTATAAGTAGTTCAGCTGACAATCTGCTGCCATGAAAGATGGACGCTCATGACAATCACTAGCGACAGCAGGGCGTAGCGGACGAATCTGGAACCGCCCCCGAGCACGGTCCGCGCGCCCACCTGCGCGCCGACGATGTTCGCCACCGCCAGGACCAGGCCCAGCTGCCAATGGACGTGCCCGCCGATCGCGAAGACGACCAGCGCGCCGAGGTTGGTCGAGGTGTTGACCACCTTGGACATCGTCGCCGAGCGCAGGAAGCTCTGGGAGAAAATGAGGGTGAACGCCATGATGAGGAACATCCCGGTGCCGGGGCCGAAAATACCGTCATAGAAGCCGATGACGGCCACCGCCAGCAGCGCGACGACGCTACGCCACCGGGCCCCGAGGGGTTCCCCCTCCTCCGTGCCGAAGCTCGGCTTGAACACCACGTACACGCCGACGGCGAGCATGAGCACGATGATGACGGGACGCAGGACGGCGTCGTCGAGCAGGCTGGCGGTGGCGGCGCCGGTCCCGGCGGCGAGCGCACCCAGAACCACGTAGAAGGGAGTGAAGCGGGGCCGGACGCGGCGCACCAGCGTCACCGCCGCCGAGGCCGTCCCGAACACCGCGGCCAGCTTGTTCGTGCCCAGCGCCGTCGCCGGAGCCAGCCCCGGCGCCACCGAGAGAATCAACGGGATGAGCACCAGCCCGCCTCCCCCGATGACCGCGTCGACCCACCCCGCCAGCGCGGAACCTGCGATGAGCGCACCCCACCCGATAGCATCCATGAGTCGGAGTATTCCACGAATGAGGAGCGACCATGAGCACTCTTGTCCGGTGGTTGATCGTCGCTCCCCTGTCGGTCGCCCTCGGACTGCTGCTCAATCACTGGCACGTCCCCGCCGGCTGGATCCTGGCCGCGATCCTCGCCTCCGGGTCGATGGCGCTGATCAGCGGCCGGGAGCTGCCCATCAACGCCCGCTTCTACCAGTTCTCCCGCGGTATCATCGGCATCCTCGCGGCGGTCCCGCTCGTGAGCGTCCCGCCACGCGACATCGTCTCCCTGCTGCCCGCCGGCGTCTTCGTCACCACGGTCACCCTCGGCATCGGTGTTGGCGGCGGCCTGCTGCTGGCCCGCTCGCAACCGTCGATCAGCCGGGAAACCGGTGTGTTGTCGATGCTGGCCGGCGCCGCCTCGATGATGCCCGCCATCGCCACGGAGGTCGGCGGAGATCCCCGCTACGTGGCGCTGGGCCAGTACCTGCGGCTGCTCGCCGTCTCAATGACGCTGCCGCTGGTGGCCGGCCTGCTGCCCATGCCGGGCGGCGGTCAGGCGACGGCGGCGCCGGTGGTCCAGGACAGCTGGCTCATGATGGCGGTGATCGTGCTGGTCGCGCTGATCGGCCAACCCGTCGCCCGGGCGCTGCACATTCCCGTGCCAGGCATGCTGGGCCCCCTGCTGCTGACCGTCCTGATCTCGGCGTTCCTGCCCGAGGGCCACACCATGCTCCCGCCCGAGGCGTTGACCGTGGTGTCCTTCCTCGCCGTCGGCTGGGTATGCGGCGGCATGCTTTCGGTGCCCGCCCTCGCGGCCTTCGCCCGACAGCTGCCCGCCACCATCGCCTTCATCGTTATCGTCATGGCCGCCTGCGCCCTGAGCGCGCTGCCCCTGACCAGCTGGCTGGGCGTCACCTACTTCGAGGCCTACCTGGCCACCAGCCCCGGCGCTCTGGAGACGGTGCTCGCGCTCGGCTCCGAAGGCGGCGCCGGGCCCGAGGTGGTCGTGATCCAGCTGATCCGGCTCATGGGCGTGCTCGCCGTCGTGGGGTTGCTGCCGCGGCTGCTGGGCGGGTCGGACGGGTCGGACGGGTCGGAGCGTTCCGGGACAAAGGGCGCTGGTTAAAGGGCCCCGCCTTTGTCCATACGGAACACGTATCACTCGACCTTTAACCCGTTGTCTTTGCCCAGCTGGGGGCGGAGCGAAGAGTACGTCGAACGTCGGCAAGCATGAGGCCGCCTCGGATGTCACGTGAGCCGTACCGACGCTCCACGTAACCGGCGTTCTGCAGCAGCTTCTCCCGCTGCCGTTCCGCACGAATCACGTCATCGGTGGGCTTGCCGAAGGTGTGCCCGTCATACTTAAGTTCGCCGTCGATCTCGACGATGAGCCAGCCGTCGATGAGGTTGTCCGGCCGAACCCGGCGACCCCCGATTGTGACTTCCTGCTGGGGAACGATGGAATGACGCCCGATCTCCGCATCCAGCTTCAGGAGAGCCGTAGCCTCCGACTCGAGCGGACTTTCTGCGAGCCCAGTGGATAGTTCCAGGGCCTGCCGCACCATGCCGATCCCAAAGAACTTTCCCATGGTCAGGCCGTCGAGTGGCAGTGCCGGGAATCGTCGTCGCGCACTGTCGATGGCAACCACTCCTGCAATGACGCCGTGGTAACGAGCGACGTCGCGGAGCGTCCTGGCGACCGTCGACACGCGGACGCCTTCCATGTCGATCACCTCGTGTCCATGGAGATGGGATCGTCGGTAGACCACGTAAGGGTGCCGCTGGGACCTGGGCGGCGCAGAACGCGTGAGGTAGGCGAGCTCGACGAGCGGGTCCAGCCCGAGCGTCCACAGACCATGTATGACCGCCGCGGAACGGGAAACAAGGACCGCCCGGTCAGCCGACCATCCGAACGCAAGGGTGCGGGCGCGAACCCGATCCCAGGGCGGCAACTCCGTGAAGCGTTCACGAAGCATCGCGATCTCGGGGGTCAGGCGGTGGTAATGGCCGGCGGCGATGGCGGCGCGGAGAATGTGGTCGGCATTGGTCAGGCGGCGAAGGTCAACGAAGTGCGCGGTGATGTCGTCATGGCTCATGCCCCACACTGTCGGGCAGATGTCGAAGATGCGCTCAAGGGATGAACCCGAATCGACGGAACGTGTGGATAACCCGGGTTGTTAAACAAGGTTGGCAAAAGGCCCCTGGCCAAAGGGCGACGCCTTTAACCACACAGAACGGAAATCTGCGGCCTGTGACCAGACGCCTTTCACCGATCAGCGCCTCGGCCGGGACCTACTCGCCCTGCACCGGACGCAGTTCGAGGTCCTGCCCGCAGGCGGCGGAACCGCGGACGGCGATGGACTCGGCCTCGGTGCGGGTGGCCGCCTCGATGATCCAGAAGCCCCCGAGCTGCGGGGAGTCGGGGTACAGCGGGCCGTCCCCGAGGGTGCCTTCCACGCTCACCGTGACCGCGGTGGCCGGCTCCTGCAGGCCGCACGCGTAGACGAGCTGGCCGGCGTCGATGAGGGATTGGTTGAAAGCGTCGACCTGCGCGAACGCCTGCTCGGGAGCGAGCGTGGAGTCGGCGCCGTAGCGGCCGGGCGCGTGGTGGACGGCGAGCAGGTACTGGGCCATTAGTCGAGAACTTCCTCACGGAGGATGGACAGCGGGACGCTGCCGAGTCTAAGCGCTTCCGCGTGGAATTGCGGGGCGCTGAGCCCCTGCTTCAGGGCCTCTTCACGGGTCTCGAGCCAGATGCGCTGGCCCAGGGCATAGGACGGGGCCTGGCCGGGCCAGCCGAGGTAGCGGTCAATCTCGAAGGTGAGGTTCGCGTCGTCCATCGCGGAGTTCTCGCGGAGGAAGGACTTCGCGTACGCGGCGTCCCAGGTGCCGTTGCCCTCGATGTTCTTCTTGTGCAGGTGGACGCCGATGTCGAGCACGACGCGGGCGGCGCGCAGGCGCTGGGAATCCAGGTAGCCCATGTAGTTGCCCAGGTCGGAGTGGTAGCCCAGCTCCTTCATGAGGGTCTCGGCGTAGAGCGCCCAGCCCTCACCGTGCCCGGAGTTCCAGCAGGCGACGCGGCGCCAGAGGTTGAGGTTCTCGCGCTCGGCGACGGTCGTGCCCAGCTGGAGGTGATGGCCCGGCACGCCCTCATGGAAGACCGTGGTCAGTTCCTGCCAGGTGTGGAAGATGGTCTGGCCGGCGGGCACGGACCACCACATGCGTCCCGGCCGCGAGAAGTCGTCGGCCGGCGGGGTGTAGAAGATCGAGCCGGAACCGGCCGGATCGATGCGGGCCTCGAGGGCGCGGACCTGTTCCGGGATGTCGAATTCGGTCCCGTTGAGCTTGGCGATGGTCTCGTCGGCGACGCCCTGCATCCAGTCAACGAGGGCGTCGGTGCCCTCGATGGTGTAGCGGTTCTCGTGGTTGAGCTTGCGGTAGGCCGAGCGCACGGAGCACTCCGGGCCGTACAGCTCATGGGCGACGGCCTCCTGCTCTCTGCTGATCTCGCGCAGCCGGTGCAGGCCCCACTCGTAGGCCTCGTCGAGGTCGACGGTGTCGCCGACGAAATAGTGGCTGAACATCTCGTAGCGTTCGCGGCCGACGGCGTCGTCGTGCGGGGCCTGGGGCGCCAGCTCGGTGGACAACCAGTCGGCCATCTCGGCGAAGGCGTCCCGGGCGGACTCGAGATCCGGGTTCTCCTGGGCGACGCCGAGACCGTCGAGCATGGAACCGGCGTCCGCGAGCTGCTCGCACTGGGAGATGACGGCCTCGACCTGGCGGTGGGCGGCGACGTGGCCCTGGGCGGCGGCCGCGGCCAGCGACTCCCGGTAGCCGGCGAGCGAGGCGGGCACCTTGGACAGGCGCGAACGGATCGCGTCGATCTGCTCCGGAGTCTCGTTGGGCATCAGCGAGAAGGAGTCGCGGATGATCTGGACCGGGGACTCGATGTTGTTGAGCAGGCGCAGGTACTCGCCGTGGTGGTGGAGGTCGACCTCCAGGCTCAGGCGATCGCGCAGGACGGCCGCGGTGACATGGTCGACGTCGTCGAAGTCGTCCTCGTCGTCCGAATCGTCGGTGCCGTCGTTGAGGGCGTCAACGTCGGCGAGCATGTCACGGATGCGATCCGCCACGGCGTCCCAGTAGGCCGGGGAGAAGTCCTGGAGTTGGCCGTCGTAGCCGGAGATTCCCCAGGCGGTGGCGTCGAGAAGCGACGGGGTGCGGGGCTGGTCGGTCGTCTCTCCAGTAAGAGGCTCGGCACTCATGAGGGGTGATGATAGCCCCCGGAGAGGTCTCTTTCCACCTGGGCGTACCTGCCGGTCGCTAGGCTGTGGAACATGGGAAACCTCGATGAACGGGCGCTGGGGCTGGTCACCGCGGCCACGCGCGTGGAGGTCTTCACCGGGGCAGGCATGTCCGCGGACTCCGGTATCCCGACCTACCGTGACGCGCGCACCGGTGTGTGGGAGAACGTCGATCCGCAGGCGATGGCCTCGATCGACGCGTGGGCGAAGGATCCCGAACCGATATGGGCCTGGTACCTGTGGCGGCGCACGCTGGCCGCCCGCGCCGACCCCCACGCCGGGCATCGGGCCCTGTCCGACTGGGAGGCCGCCCACGTGACGACGCAGAACATCGACGACCTCCACGAGCGCGCCGGGTCCGGGGACGTCACCCACCTGCACGGATCCCTCTTCGAGTTCCGGTGCTCCATCTGCGCGCGCCCCTGGCGCGGGGAGGTTCCCCACCTCGAGGAACCCGTCGAGCGACTGACACCCCCGTCCTGCCCGCTGTGCGGCAACCTCGTCCGCCCGGGCGTCGTGTGGTTCGGCGAGCCTCTGCCGGCAGGTGAGTGGCAGGCCGCCGAGCGGGCCATGCGCGAGGCCGACCTCGTCGTGGTGGTGGGCACCTCCGGCGTCGTCCAGCCGGCGGCCTCCCTGCCCCTCATCGCCCATGAGCTGGGCACCCCGATCATCGAGGTCTCCCCGCAGGCCACCGAGCTCACGCGCTTCGCCGAGGTCTTCTGCGAGGGCACCGCCGCCGAGGTGCTGCCGGCGCTTGTCGACGCCGCACGCTAACCCAGGTACCAGGCGACCGCGTCACGGTAGACGCCGGAAAGGTCCGGCATCGCCGCCGGTGGGTCGTTCTGCGCGCCGACCCCCGCCACCCGCGCCCCCGGCCCGAAGGCCAGCGTGACGTCGACGACCGCGCGGTGGACGTGATCCTGCGAGGACACCACCAGCACCTCCCTCGCCTCGGGCAGGAGCGCCCGGGTCAGGCGCGCGTTGCTCACGGTGGAGTAGGACTGCTCCTCGGTGAGGATGCGCTCCGGTGCGACGCCGGCGTCGATGAGCCACCGCTTCATGGCGTGGGACTCGACGTAACCGTCCGCGGTCGGCCCGCCGGAGGCCACCACCGGCGCCGCGGGGCGCTGCACCGCCAGCTGGCGGGCGGCCTCGAGGCGGTTGGCGAGGTTGGGCCGCACCGAACCGTCCGGCGCCAGCCCGTTGCCCAGCACCACGATCGGCGCGGACCCCGGGACTGTCTCCGGCGGGGCGATGGGATGGTGGATCGCGGCCAGCGCCGCGTCGACCCCCGCCCGTCCCTCCGGCGTCAGCGCGGAACGCGCGGCGTCACGGGCCACGGCGTCGCCCTCATAGTCCGCCGAGAGCGCCGCCGCGCTGAGCAGATCCTCCCCGGTCGCAACGCCGACGGCACTGGTCAGGTCAGGCGAGAGCCGGTACGGGCCGTAGCCCGGAACGGAGACGACCACTTCCTGGCTGACGCTGCCCGGCGACGGGGACACGGAGGACGCGCCCGCCGGCCCCGCCGTGGCGGGCAGCAGCGTCGCCGTGATGAGCGTGGCGATCAAGGTACGCATGAGACATACTCCCATCTCTTGGGTTCCTGGACCGGGCCAGTCTAGGGACGCCCCGTGGTCGCCGTGGTCGGCCGCGCGTACTTTTGACTGCTGATCGTCTGTGCTGATCCTCTGCGCCAGGGAGCCGTCACAGGGCCGCGTGCCGGTGCCAGGCGCCGAAATCGTCGGCGACCAGCGCGGCCAGCTCCAGGTACGCCTCGCGGGTCGGCCTCGTCATCCGCTCCAGATCGATGGAGCCGCCCTCGGCCAGATGGCGGTCGAAGGGGATGGTGTGGACAGCGCGGGTCCGGGCCCGGAAGTGCTCCGCCAGGCGTTCGGTGTTCATCGGCGATTTCCCCGCGTTGGATTCGGAGACGACCACGATGGAATTGGCGGCCAGCTGCTCGTAGCCGTGCAGGTTGAGCCAGTCGAGGGTGGCGGAGGCGGATTGCGCGCCGTCCAGCGCCGAGGAGGTGACCAGCACCAGGGAGTTCGCCAGGGCCAGCACGCCGTTCATCGCGGAATGCATCAGACCGGTGCCGCAATCGGTGAGGATCACGTTGTAGTGGTGCTGCAGGACGTCGATCGCCCGGCGGTAGTCCTCCTCGCTGAAGGCTTCTGAGGCGGCCGGATCCCGCTCAGAGCCGATCACCTCGAGCCGGGAGGGCGCCTGGGTGGTGAAGGCGCGCACCTGGGGATAGCGCGAGGTGTCCTCCGCCGCCAGCAGATCCCGGATCGTGGCGTGGTGCGGCGGCGCCCCCACCCGCTGCGCCAGGGTGCCGAAGTCCGGGTTGGCGTCGACGGCGATGACCCGGTCCCCGCGGACCGAGGCGAAAGTGGAGCCCAGCGCCACGATGTTCGTCGTCTTGCCGACACCCCCTTTCAGGCTCAGCACCGCGATCCGGTAATCGCCCCGCAGCGGCTGGCGGACCCGTTCCAGCAGTTGCTCATGACGCTCGACCGCCGAGGAGTTGCCCGGGTTGACCTTGCCGCCGGTCAGGGAGTGGACCGCCCGGCGCCACCCGCCCCGGGGCGCGGGCTTGACCGGGTTGACCAGCGTGGATTCGTCGAGCGTGCGGGCGGGGAGGAGGTCGTACTCCCCCGGCGTGGAATGCTGCCCCCGGGCGGTCACCGCGGCGTCCGGCGTGCGGATCCAGTTCTGTAGTTCCTGCGTGATGGACGAATCGTGCTCGGCCATGAGTTTTCCCCCTAAAGAATGTTGTCTCGACGGCGCGTGAGCCGCCTACAGACTAGCGAGGTTGAGGGATATTGTTCGGGTAAGAATATTAAAGGTTCGGCTGGGGACGTGGGCTCCCGATCCTCGCCCGAATGAACCGCTCTGTCCATTTGTCCCCCCTATCGAATAGACTGCATTGTCTGGAATGGGATACACTACCGAGCATGCTGAACTCGACCCCCGCGTTCTCACGCCCCGCCACGCCGGCGTCGAAGTGTTTCCATCTCATGCGTCTGCAGCAGCAGACGACACGTGGCGAGCTCGTCGCCGCCACCGGCCTGTCCCAGCCGACCGTCACCCGCGCGGTCACCGCCCTGCTCAAGGCCGGCCTCGTGATCGAACGCAACGACCTCACCCACTCCAAGGGGCGCGGCCGCCCGACGATTCCCCTCGAACTCGCGGACCTCCACTGGGTGCACGCGGGCATCGCCGTCGGCACCACCACCACCTACATCGGCCTCTACGACACCCACGGGCGCACCGTCCGCGACGTCGACGTCGACACCCCGATGGCGAAGCTCGGCGCCGACGACTTCATCGAACACGTCATGGCCGGCCTCAACCGGCTCACCGCCGGACTCGACCGCCCGCTCGTCTCCGTGGGCGTGACCTTCCCCGGCCGCGTCAGCGACGACGGCGTCGTCGACGCCCCCTCCCTCGGCTGGAACGGCGTCGACGTCGCCGGCCGCCTCCGCTTCCAGTTCTCCGTCCCGGTCACCGTCACCGCCGCCGTGCCGGCGATCCTCGGCTCCGAACTCCAGGTCGCCGAAACCGACTTCGGCAGCCCGGCCCCCACGGTGATGACCCTCTTCGCCGACGACTCGGTGGGTGCCGCCGTTTCCGGCCAGGACCGCATCACCCAGCTCGAACTGCCGTCCGCCGTGGTCAACGAACTCGGCACCGCCGGCGTCCTGCGCGCCTCCGGCACCTCCGCCGCCCGCCTGCGGCAGCTTGTCGACGCCCCCGACCCCGGCATCCGCGACCTCCTCAACACCCGCGCCCGCCGGCTCGGCGAATTGACCGCCCAACTGGCCGTGGAACACCGGCCGAACACCGTCGTCGTCGCCGGCTCCGCCTTCATCGACGACCAGGCCGCCCCGAAGCTCTACGCCCAATCGGTGCGCACCACCCTGCCCGAGGACGTCCAGGTCGAACTGCGCCTGATCCCCAGCCACCGCGACATCGTCCGGGCGATCTCCCGCGCCGTGGCCCTGGACCTGCTGTCCCGGGAACCGCTCAAACTCGCACAGGGGTAGGCCGGGACCCGGCCCGCGGCTACGGCTCCCCGAAGGAGTCCCCCGTGACGGCTCACCCCTTTTCTGTCAGGAAACGGGGGACGGGCGATCCTTGAGAGGCGACGCCCGTCACCCCTACCCCTGCACATCCTCCAGTCGCAGCGGTTCCAGGCCCCGGTGCTCCCTGGAGAGGGCGACGTAGCGGCCCGCGTGCGGGACGAAGGAGGCCGACTGCTCGTCGGAAAGCTCCCGCCGGACGCTGGCGGGCACGCCGGCGGCCAGGGACTTCGGCGGAATCTCCTGCCCCTCAAGCACGACGGCCCCGGCCGCGATGAGCGATCCGGGCCCGATTACCGAGCGCGACAACACCGAGGCGGACATGCCGACCAGGGTGCCGTCCCCCACCACGGCCCCGTGGACGAGCGCCTGGTGGCCGACGGTGACGTCGTCGCCGAGGATGCACGGTGCGTCCCGGTCGACGTGGAGGACGGAGTTGTCCTGAATGTTGGTGCGGGCGCCGATGCGGATGGCGTTGACGTCGCCACGAAGCACCGCGCCGTAGAAGACGGAGGAGTCCTCGCCGATTTCGACGTCACCGATGATGACGGCGCCCGGCGCGATGAAGGCGCTGGCGGCGATGCGGGGTTTCTTTCCGTTGAAGGCGTAAATCACAGGAACTCCTTGAGGTCGTCGTGGGGGGCGATCAGTCGTGCCCGCATCCCGGCCCGCTCCGCGCCCGCGACCTGGGCGGCGTCCGCGGAGACGAAGAGGGTGTCGCGGGCCGCCGTGCGCATCGCGTCGGTGGCCACCGCGAACACCCGGGGGTCGGGGGCGGCGAGCGCGATGTCGCAGGAGAAGATCACGGCGTGGAACTCCTCGAGCCAGCGGTGCTTGTCGCGCAGCTGGAGCGACAGCGAGAGCGGGATGTTGGCGAGGACGCCGCAGATGACGTTGCCCTCGAGCAGCTCCCGGGCCTGGCGGAGGAAGTCGGTGGGTTGGTGGAGGTGGCCGGCCATCATGGCGGCGGCGACCTCGGCCATGTCGGCGTCCGGAGCCGCCTGCCGACCGAGGCGCTGCCACCAGGACTGGTCGTCGATGGTGCCGGCGTCCAGCTCGGGGCGGGTGGCGTGGAAATGCTCCCAGAATCGGCGGGCGGCATCACCGGAGACCCCCGCCGCGGCCTCAACCCGGGCGACGTCGTCGGCGTCGGGCCCGGGCAGGAGCACCCCGTAGAGGTCGATGAGCAATGCGGTCATGTCTTCTAGCCTAGTGATCATGATCGACTTCACCGCTGACGCCGACGTCGTCGCCCCGCAGCTGCTCGGCGCGCATCTCACCCACGGCGGGGTGACGGTGCGCCTCACGGAGGTGGAGGCCTACCTGGGCTCACAGGACGAGGCCGCCCACACCTACCGGGGCCCCACCGCCCGCAATGCCGCGATGTTCGGCCCGCCGGGACGCATGTACGTCTACCTCTCCTACGGCATCCACCTCAACGGCAACATCGTGTGCGCCCCGGAGGGCACCGGCCAGGGATGCCTGCTGCGGGCGGGTGAGGTCGTCGACGGCTTGTCGACGGCACGCGCCCGCCGCGGCGACGTCCCCGACGTGCGCCTGGCGCAGGGGCCGGGGAATCTGGGGTCCGCGCTGGGCTTCGCGCTGGAGGACAACGGCCAGCCGGTCACCGGCCCGGAGTTCCTGCTGACCGAGCGGTCCTTTCCGCCGGAGATCGTGCACGGTCCGCGGGTGGGCATCTCCAAGAACACGGGGGCGCACCTGCGCTTCTGGATTCCGGACGACCCGACGGTCTCCCGCAAAAAGGCCAGGAGGCACGGGTTGCCTTTTCCGGATGGACCTGTTTAAATGTGACCATTCAACATGAACCGATCGGTCTGCGAATGGCCCACCGCTCGGTCTGATACCGGAAGAAGGAAGCCCCGTGTCCACCACCACCACCGCCCCGGCGAAGGCCTCGCGCCTGCCGTCCTGGCTGACCGGCTTCGGCGGCCAGGTCATCATCGGCCTGGTCATCGGCCTCATCCTCGGGTTCGTCGCCCGGGGCATGGACGCCGGGCTCGGCGAGGAGGAGCAGTCCTGGCTCACCGCCACCCTCACCTGGCTCGGCAACACCTACGTCACGCTGCTCAAGCTGCTGATCCCGCCGCTGATCTTCGCCGCAGTGATCACCTCCATCGCCAACCTGCGCAAGGTCCGTAACGCGGCCCGGCTGGCCGGCTCCACCCTCATCTGGTTCGCGGTCACGGCGTTCATCTCCGTGGTCATCGGCATCGTCGTCGGCCTGGTCATGCAGCCGGGCGTCGGCACCAGCGTCGACGCGGCCGATGCGGCCGACCCCTCGCGCATGGGCTCCTGGCTGGGCTTCATCAACTCGGTGGTGCCGGCGAACTTCCTCGGCCTGTCCGTGTCGGAGAGCTCCTCGGGTGCGCTCAACGCGAACTTCAACGTCCTGCAGATTCTGGTCCTGTCCCTGGCCATCGGCATCGCCGCGGTCAAGGCGGGCAAGAAGGCCGAGCCCTTCATCAGCTTCGCCGAGTCGCTGCTCTCCGTCGTCCAGGTCATGCTGTGGTGGATCATCCGTCTCGCGCCGGTCGGCACGGCCGCGCTGATCGGCAAGGCCGTCTCCACCTACGGCTGGGAGGCCCTGGGTTCGCTGGGCAAGTTCGTCGTCGCCATCTACGTCGGCTGCGCGCTGGTCATGTTCGTGCTCTACCCGGCCGTCCTGGTCTACGCGCGCATTCCTGTCCTCGGTTTCTTCAAGCGCGTCTGGCCGGTCACCACGCTGGGCTTCTTCACCCGTTCCTCCATGGGCGTCATGCCGGTCAACCAGCGCGTCGCCGAGAAGTCCATGGGCGTGCCGCGCGAGTACGCCTCCTTCGCGATGCCGCTGGGCGCGACCTCCAAGATGGACGGCTGCGCCTCGATCTACCCGGCCATCGCCGCGATCTTCGTCGCCCAGTTCTACGGCATCGAGCTCAACCTCACCCACTACGTGCTCATCGCACTGGTCGCCGTCCTGGGCTCCGCAGCCACCGCCGGCACCACCGGCGCCACCGTCATGCTCACCCTGATGCTGTCCACCCTGGGCCTGCCGCTGGCCGGCGTCGGCCTGCTGCTGGCCGTCGAGCCGATCATCGACATGGCCCGTACCGCCACCAACGTCACCGGCCAGAACCTGGTCGCCACGGTCGTCGCCAAGCGCCACGGCATCCTCGACCAGAAGATCTTCGACGCCGCCGAGAACGGCAAGTCCGCGCTCGACACCGCAGAGGACGAGGACGACTCTGGAGCTGAGACTGAGGCTGAGGCTGCGCTCAGCGAGGTCACGACCAGGGCTTAGGCTTCCCCGGACAACGGGCCACCCGCACCACGCGGGTGGCCCGTTTTCGTATGGTGGAACCATGTCTGATTTGATCATCCGCGAGGAAACCCCCGCCGACGCCGCCGCCATCAGCGAGCTGACCACCCGCGCCTTCGCCACCGCCCGGCACTCCTCGGGCACGGAGGCGGCGATCGTCGAAAAGCTCCGCGACGCCGGCGCACTCTCCCTCTCGCTGGTCGCCGAGCGCGACGGACGCGTCGTCGGGCACGTCGCGATCTCCCCGGTGACCGTCTCCGACGGCACCGAGGGCTGGTACGGACTGGGCCCGGTCTCCGTGGAACCGGAGCTGCAGCGCCGGCGCATCGGCACCGAACTCATCCACCGCGCCGCGGACATCATGGAGAAGCGCGGCGCCGAGGGACTGACCGTCGCCGGCGACGAGGTCTTCTACACCCGCTTCGGCTTCCTGCCCATCCCCTTCTTCTACCACTCCGACGTGCCCGAGGAGCACTTTCTCTCCGTGCGACTCAACGCCGCCGACTACCCCGACGGCGAGGTCATCTACCACCCGGCGTTCGGCTAGCAGCCCTCGTCCCAGTTCTCCCAGCCGTGGCGGATCATCTCCTCGAGCACCTCGAGATCGACGTCCTCCGGCTTGTTGATGTACAGGCACGACGCCCCCGTCGTGTGCTTGCCCAGGCGGCTGAGAAAGCGCTCGTCGTGGGGCAGCCCGTAGAGCGAGATCTTCGCCGTGCGCGGCGAGAACCCGACCCGGAACGTGTCCCCCTCCCGGCCGCTTGCGTACCGGTAGTGCACCGCGCCGTAGCCGATCATCGACGGGCCCCACATGCGCGGTTCGGCACCGGTCACGCGGTGGAAGATCTCCAGCAGCTGCCGCCCGTGTGTCACCCGGCGCGGCATGTCGAGGCCGTCAACGTAGGCGACCGGGTCTTCCCCGCTCAGTCCGCCGGCATAGTCGTCGGTGTTGACGCCGGTGTGCCCCTCCGTGAACTGCGCCGCCCGCTCCTCCTTCGCCGGGGCGTTCGACATGCCCAGCCCGCGCTCGACGAGCGCGTCCTGGAGACGCTCAAGGCCCCGCTTGCCGACGCCGTGCAGTCCCAGCATCTTCGCCCAGTCCTGCCCATCCAGCGATTCCAGGTCGGGGTAGCCCGCTCGGGCCAGCGCGTCGCGTGCGGGACGACCGACGCCCCTGATGTCCTCGTACGGTGTGGCCATGCCCGCGATGCTACCGGGGTTTCGGACGGCCGGGCCGCCACAGACAGGGAGACGGACAGGGATCTGACAGCGGGCTCCGGGTGAATTTCTCCTGAGCGCCCCCACATGAACCCGGCTGTCTCGGTACCCTGACGACCATGGGAATCTCAGACATCGTGCGTGCCGTGGAGCGCCGCATCAACGCCCGTGGCGTCCGTCGCAAGACCGAGGCCGGCTGGGCACCGGAGATCACTCCGTTCCGCGGGTACGGGACCTCGAACCGGGTCCACGTCATCGGCCGCGTCCTGATGCAGGACCCCGAATTCGACGACGAGGCACCGATCGAGGTCGACGAGGACGGAAACCCCCGCACCCAGGTGGAGCAGGTGTCCACCCAGGCCCAGCGCGGCTACCGCCAGTTCTTCACCATCCAGGTCGGCGATCACCCGGTCACGGTCCACGCCGGCCGCCATACCGTACGGACCCGGACCAACGGCAACGGCTACTTCGACGTCCTCGTCGAGGATCACGGCCTGGAGACCGGCTGGCAGGAGGTGATCGTCGAGGCGGAGGGCGCCGAGACGGTGACCGCCGAGGTGCTCATCACCGCCGACGACGCCCCGATCGGCATCGTCAGCGACATCGACGACACGATCATGGTGACCAACCTTCCCCGTGCACTGCACGCTGCCTACAATTCCTGGTTCGTCCACACCAACCAGCGCAAACCGGTCGAGGGCATGGCGGAGTTCTACACCCGGCTGCTCGAGGAGAACCCGGGCGCGCCGGTCTTCTACCTCTCGACGGGCGCGTGGAACACCTACGAGACGCTGTGCACCTTCATCGAGGAGCACAACTTCCCGAAGGGGCCGCTGCTGCTGACCGACTGGGGCCCGACCCCGACCGGCCTGTTCCGTTCCGGGCAGGAGCACAAGAAGGTGCAGCTGCGCAACCTGTTCATCGACTACCCGAACACCGAGTGGATTCTCATCGGGGACAACGGCCAGCACGATCCGCTGACCTACGCCGACGCGATTCAGGAGCACCCGGACCGCGTCAAGGGCGTCGCCATCCGCGAGCTGACCCCGACCGAACACGTCCTCTCCCACGGCACGACCGGTTCGCTGGTCGACGTCGAGCGCACCGACCGCGAAGGCACCCCGTCCATCTCCGCCCCGGACGGGCACGCGTTGCTCGACGAGTACCGCAAGGTCATCCGCTAGAACCGGAGGTTCTCCGTCCCGGCAGGCGCCCGTATGATTGCCGCGATGGCTATTGAACTGGTGTGGGACGGCAAGCGGGCGGCGGCGGCGGAGGCTGAGCGGGCGTCGACAAGCATCGGGCTCCCCGAGGGCAACGTCGTCGTCGAGGGTGACAACCTCGAGGTGCTGCGCGCGCTCGAGGATCCGGTCGATCTGATCTACATCGACCCGCCGTACAACACCGGCAACGACTTCACCTACCACGACAATTTCGCGGGTCACGAGGCGTGGCTGTCGATGATGTACCCGCGGCTGCTGCTCGCGCACAGGCTCCTGAAACCGACCGGCAGCATGCTCATCAGCATCGACGACAACGAGCTCGACACCCTGACCCGTCTGTGCAAGGAGATCTTCAGCGACGACCGGGTCGAGGTGCTGGTGTGGAACACCGAGGCCGAGGGCTCGTCGGGCACGCTGAAACAGGTGCGCACGGTCCGTTCCAGCCACGAATACGTCGTCGCCTGCCACGGTCCGCAGGTCCAGTGGAACCGCATCCACGAGGCGCTGGCCGGGCGCGAGCATGAGCTGCAGACGGCGAACCTCGCGGTCAACGCCTCCCGCGAGCGCAGCGACCACCCCAACTACTTCACCATCACCGGCCCGCACGGTGACGAGTTCACCCGCCAGTGGAAGTGGGATCGCGACGAAATCCGGCGCCTGCAGGAGGAGGACCTGCTCTACTTCGGGCGCGACGGCCGCCGCCAGCCGCGCCGCGTCATCCCCACCGACCATCGCCGCACCACCTACCTGCGCTCCATCCTCAACTACGGCGGCACCACCGTCGGCCGCAAGGATTTCGAGGCCGTGATGGGCAGGGAGATCGAGTTCAGCTACCCCAAGCCGATCGTGCTGCTGCGCAAGCTCATCCTCTCCGCCTCGGGCCCGGAGGCCACCGTCCTCGACTTCTTCGCCGGCACCGGCACCACCGGCGTGGCCGTGGAAGCCGCCAACGCCGAGGACGGCGGGGCGCGCCGCTTCATCCTCGTCCAGCAACCCGAACCCGCCGGGCCGCGGGCCGTCGACGCGGGCTTGCCGACGCTCGCCGCCATCACCCGCGAACGCCTGGCACGGATGAACGTCGAATTTTCGCCGGTGTACGTGACCTAGCCGCACCAGCCCGGTAGGTTGTGAACGCCGTACCCGGGAGATGGCCCCCGTCGGCGGGACGAGCCGGCATATCACCCCCTGCCAACCGTCGCCGGTGTCACAATGGTGGGGTGAAGGACAACAACCGCGAGACCTCCGAGAGCTTCCGGCTCCGTGGTTCGATCCCGGACGTTCCCCGGGAAACGCTGCGGGACCGGCTGTGGCGGCCGTTCTGGGCGATACCGACCGTCAGCGTCGTCGCCGCCGTGGTGCTCGGTGTTCTGCTGCCCACGTGGGAACGTGGCTTATCGGAGACCCCGCCCGAAATTGCCTTCGGAGGCGGCCCCTCGGCCGCCCGTGAGGTGCTGGGCACCATCGCATCGGCCACCATCTCGGTGACTGGCCTCATCTTCTCCATCACCCTGGTGGTACTTCAGCTGGTCAGCAGCCAGTTCAGCCCCCGAATGCTCAACGGTTTCCTCCGTAACCGCATCGTCCAGGCGACCCTCGCGATGTTCCTGGGCACGTTCGTCTTCTCCTTGACGGTTCTCCGGTACGTGTGGAGCGAGGATGAGGAACTCACCGCCTTCGTCCCCCGCGTGTCAGTGTCCCTGGCCTTCCTCCTGGTCCTCGGATGCCTGGGGCTGTTCATGGCCTTCATCCGGACCATCACCTCCTCGATGCGGGTGGCCAACGCGATCTCCGAGATCGGAAAGGAAACGATGGCGCTGGCCGAACGCATCTATCCCGTCAAGAGCAGGGACACAGACCCGACCCAGGGGCCGGGCTGGTCCCCCCGGCCCGACGACCACCGAGAAGAGGTCCCGGCCGACAGCCACGGTTCCCTGGTCTGGATCGACTACCGGAAGCTGATCTCCTGGGCCACGGAGCACGGAGCCGTAATCACGGTCGACCGGTCCGTGGGGGAATTCCTCGTCGAAGGCCAGCCGCTGCTGCGGATTTGGTGGGAGGGGAAACTCAGCGACCGCGATCGACGTATCCTGCTCTCCACCATCGAAGTACGGACAGAAAGGGAGCTCCACCAGGACGTGGCGTTCGGACTGCGCCAACTGGTCGACATCGCTGACCGGGCGCTGTCCCCGGGCATCAACGATCCGGCGACGGCCGCCCAATGCGTCCAGGAGCTCCACCGGATCTTTCGCTATCTGGTCACCGTCACCGAACCCAGCCCCTACATCGCCGACGAGGACGGTCAGGTCCGGGTGGTGCACCACCCGCAACGCATCGGGGCCATGCTCCATGAGGTGGTCCGGGAGATCCATCTCTACGGGGCGGGTTCGGCCATGATTCCCACCCAGTTGCGCATCATGCTCGAGGACCTGACGACGGCCGCCACCGAGCAGTCCCTGCCCGCCGTCGAGCGGGCCCGCACCATCCTGGACGATGACGATAGTGCGGATAAGGACAAGGGCAAGGACACCGCGACCGTCTAATCCGGGATCAGGTGGCGCCGCCGGGCCGTGGCCTGGCCCGGGCATTCACGCCTGCCCCAGCCCGCACCGGCCTCGAAACTGCTGGGCATCTGGCCCCGCTCGGCACGTCACCCGTCCGCGGAATCATCGCGACGCCGACGGTTAACAGGGGGTTTGCTGTCGTTGGTACTCACTGCGGGTGATGCAGCGGGTGCGCCTGGATCTAGGCGGACCCGTCGTTCCCGCCCGCAGATTGTTCCGGGCTACGGTGGGCTCGACTCCCCCGATCATGAAGAAAGAAAGCGCCCAAGGAACCGGCCAGGGTGGCGAACACGGCGACGGAGTACGCGGCCAGGATCAGGTGCAGCAGTTTGGCGAAGGGATCGTCGGTGGTGATCCCGGTGCCGGTGATCGTTGTGAGAGTCGCTTCGTAGAGTGCTGTGGTGTAGTCCGTCTCGGACCCCATGGCATACAACAGCTGGCTGGCGGCCAGGATGACGACCGCGGTGATGGAGACCAGCCAGCCGATCCGGTTGGACAATAACCGCCCCGCAGACCGGGACCCGCGCACCCCGGCGGAGAGAATGCCGCCGACCCGTGCCGCCCGGGACAGCCGCGCCACCCGCAGAGCCCGGATCGCCCGCAATGCCCGGAAGAACCGGAGAAAAGGCAGCAGCAGGAAGATGACCTGCCACCAGTTGCGACGCCAGAACCTCGACTGGAAACCGGCGACATAGGCGCGCAGCACGAACTCCGCGACGAACAGCGCCCAGAACACCCACCCGGCGATGCTCAGGATCCTCACCCACCCCGGTTCAGTGACGAGCAGCTGGCCCAGGACAACTAAGAGGAAGAGCACCCCGAGAAACCCCATCGGCCGGTCCAGCCGGGCCGCCAGGATCTCGGCGGCCTCCACCCGCCCGGTCTGCGATGACCATCGACTGCTCATAACGTGCCGACCTCCAAAACGGGAGTTCTCCCCGGAGAGCGTCGGGTCAGACCGCCCCGGGCGGAAAGTGTGATCCTGCCCCGAACCTACCACCCGGGCCCGGCCCCCTCCTCCCGCAACGGCGGTGCTCGCACCTGCCCCACGCCCATGGTTTCCGGGCTGGCGTCGATGGGTCCCGCCGCGGTCCTGCCCTAGTCTGTACCCCATGAGCAACGAAACAATCTCCACCCAGCTGAGGCACCGCACCATCCGTGAGTTCACCACCGAGGACGTCAGCGACGACATTCTGGACACCATCTACGACGTCGCGATGCAGACCGCTTCCTCCCGCGGGTTGCAGCACTGCGGCATCATCCGGGTCACGGACCCGGCGCTGCGGGACCGCCTCACGGAGATCGGCCGTCAGGAGTACGTCCGCCGCGCGCCGGTGTACCTGCTGTTCATCGTCGACGCCGCCCGTAACGCCACCATCCTCCGGGAGCACGGCCGCGACGAGGCCGCCGCCGCGCGCACCCAGGTGTTCGTCGAGGGATTCACCGACGCCTGCCTCATGGCCCAGAACGTCGTGGTCGCCGCGGAGTCCCTCGGCCTGGGCGCGAACTACCTGGGCAACATCCACAACGACACCGCCGGCGTCATCGAGGCGCTGAATCTTCCGAAACTGACCTTCCCCGTGGTGGGCATGACCCTGGGGTGGCCGAACCAGGATCCGCAGCTCAAGCCCCGGATGCCGAAGCATTTCCGCGTCATGGAGAACGGCTACCAGCAGCAGGAGAACTGGACCGAGGCGCTGGCCGAGTACGACGCCGAGATGACCACCTACTACGACCTGCGCGACGCCAACCGACGCGTCGACAGTTTCACCAACCAGGTCCTGGGCCGGCTCACCACCGATCATGACCCCCACGACGAGTCGCTCCAGGTCGCCCGGGCCCAGGGATTCGACATCTAGCGGGGCTCGTACAGGAGTGCGCCATCGGCTACCCGCATGAGGCACACGCCCGCCTCCCGGGCGCGCTCCACCAGGGTGTTCTCGTCGACCTCCTCCAGGTCGGCGCACAACTGCACCACCCGGTCGCCGGACCAGTCGAGCCGCTTCCCCTGCGCATGATACGCGCCCAGCACCTCCTGCAGCTTCGGGCCGATTGCGCCGCTGCGGTTGCGCACGCACACGGACTGCTGCAGCTCCTCGCCGCGGAGTCCCTCGGTGTCCGACCCGCTCTCGAAGAAGAGGTACTCGGCGAAGGGGAAATGCGGGTACGGATCGAGGGCCCCCGCGGTGACGGTCACCTCTCGGTCCAGGTCAATCCACACCTCGACGTCCTCGAAGAGCATCCGGTCATAGGGCTTCGAGCCGTTGGCGCGGACGTGGATCCGCCGACCCTCGCTCTCCGTGACCATCCCCGCATCACCGCCTCCGCTGCGGAACTCCCCGTCCTCGAGGTACTCGTTGATGACGCTGACGTAGGCGCCCTCGCCTACCCCGGTGACGCCGAGCCGACCGTCCGCGGACTGCCCGTGGATGAAGCGCACCGAACGGGCCGAGACCCCGTCCGCCATGACCAATCCGCACGCGTGCGCGTCAAAACGAACCGCGACCTGGCCCTGCGGGCGCCGGGAGGCGATCCGCACCGAGAGACTCCGCGGGTCCTCGACGGTCACCGGAATCCGCAGTCTGTCGATCACCCGCTTACCGCCGACCTCCAGGGTGGACTCACCGGTGGCCAGGTAAGCGCGCCGACGCATCGACTCGAATGATTCTGCCATGGCGACTCCTCACCTGATGTGGTCACTCCACTCTATTCCTGGTTTCCCCTCTCCATTCCTCTCAATTCCGACAATCTTTGGCCGACGGTCGACCGACTAGCGCCGCCACCCGCTAACGGAACGGCACCTCACCCATGGTCCTGCGCAGTTTACGGGTGTGCAGCTTCTCGGGGTCCTGCGCCAGCTTCTCCATGGCGTCGACGGCGCACATCATGTGGGCCTGTTTGGAGTTCTCGTAGAAGGCCTGCGCCTGGGCGGGCAGCTTGGGCACGGCGTGCAGCGGCAGGTCGGACACGCTGAGGAGGGTGCCGTAGGGGATCCGGTAGCGGTAGCCGTTGGTGGCGATGGCGCAGGACTCCATGTCCACGGCGGCGGCGGTGGAGCCGCGCAGCCATTCCCACAGATCCTTCGGGGTCTTCCATTCCCAGTTGCGGTCGTCGGTGGAGATGACGGTGCCGGTGCGCATCTGGGACTTCTCCTCACCGTAAATGGAGTGGACGGAAGCCTCCAGCGCGCGCTGGACCTCGGGCACGGCCGGGATGGGGTTGTGGTGGCCGATGCGCTCGTCGAGGATGTGGTCGTAGCGCTGGTAGGCGTTGCCGAGGATGAGGTCGCCGATGCGCATGCGGGCGTCGAGGCCGGCGCAGTGGCCGATCATGATCCACGCCTCGGGACGGAGGACGGCGAGGGCGTCGGTGATGGTTTTGGCGTTGGAGGGGCCGACGCCGATGTTGATCATGGTGATGCCGTCGCCGGTGGCGGTGACCAGATCGTAGCGCGGCATCTGGAAACGGGATTCGAGAGTGAGGTCCTCGATTTCGCGTTCATCGCCGCGTCCGATGGTCTCCCCGACCGGCAGCATGAGCCGCTCGTAGCGCGACTGCGAATCCTGCAGCTGACGGAGCCCGAACTTCACGAACTCGGTGGTGTGCATCGCGTAGTTGGTGAAGAGGATGTACTTCTGCAGCGACTCCACGTCGATGCCGGTGTAGTGCTCCAGACGGGCGCAGGCGATGTCGAAGCGCTGCGGCCCGAAGTGGAGCAGGGGGCGTTCCTCGCCGTGGAAGGCGTCCCAGTCGCCGTCGACGATGGCGTCGTGGACGTCGTCGAGCGTCGGGCGCGGGATGACCTCCCCGACGTCGCCTGCCCGGCGGGCCTCGCTGACGTCGGGCATGCCGGCGATGTACTCGGGCGGGATGCGGGTCTGGCTCGGTCCCACGAAGACGTCGCAGGGGTAGTTGCGGGTCAAGCGGGTGAGCTGGTCGTGCAGGTAGTCACGCATGAGGCCGGGTTTGGACACCTCGGCGGCGTAACGGCCGGCCTCGTTGACGTAGCCGTAGGGCTCCGTGCGGTCGATGGGGCGCCACTCGTTGACGTCGACGGTGATCTTCGGATAGACGACGTCGACGTAGGCCTCGTAGTCCTGGCTGGCGATGCAGGTCCGGGCAGTCTCACAGGCCGTGTCGTAGAGCTCCACGAGCTTGTCGACGGCTGCGTCCACCGACGTGACCTTCTCCATGTTCTGCGGATTCATGCCCCCACCGTAGCGAAACCACCCTAGACAGCTTGGTCTGCATTTGCTAGGGTGGCGGACACGATCAGGAAGATCGGCGACAAGCCCTCCGGCACGCCGACTGGCAACCGCGTCGCGCACACGGTGCCCCCGGAGGAAGATCGGCCCGCCCGCCAACCTCGGGCAGGGAAGAACGCAATTTTCAGGAGGCTCCCATGGGATCCCTGCACGCTTACGTCAACGACCACTACACCGGCGGCTTCGACCGCTCCTGCAGGCTCTACACGCCCGGTCACCGCACCCACTGGATTCAGGCGCGGTTGTGCCGGCAGGAAGACACCTACTCCCCCGCGGAGCTTCTCGACGTCGAGGGCCACTGGCTCACCTTCACTTCCGGCGGAGTGCTGCACCGCCTGTGGCACCACGACACCGCCAACATCGCCCGCGCGCTGCGGCGCATCACCCTGGGCGCCCCGGAGCTGAGCGTCGAGTTCTCCGAACGCTTCCACCTGCTCACGGTCACCTCGATCAACCTGGAGGAAACCGGCGACCGGGGTCCGGGCGTCTCCGGCACTCCGCTCTGCCTCGCCCAGGAGCCGAGCGAGTGCGTGACCACGACGCCGACGACCTTCGACGAGGCGCTGACAATGGGCGGAGGCACGATTATGCTTCCGTAGGCTGGGAGCCACCCGCCCCTTCCCCACCCCGGAGGACCGACATGCACACCGACCCGTCCCTGCGCACGCCACTGACCGACGACGAGATCTTCGAGGCGCACCGGGGCGGCAAGCTCTCGGTCACCTCGGTACATCCCCTGCACACGATGCGTGACCTGTCCATCAGCTACACCCCGGGCGTCGCGCGCGTGTGCGAGGCCATCGCCGAGGACCCGGCCAAGGCCCGCGAGTACACCGGCACCGGCACCACCGTGGCGGTCATCTCGGACGGTTCCGCGGTCCTGGGCCTGGGCAACATCGGGCCGAAGGCCGCGCTGCCGGTCATGGAGGGCAAGGCCCAGCTGTTCCAGCAGTTTGCGGGCCTCAACGCCATCCCCGTCGTCCTCGACACCCAGGACACCGACGAGCTGGTCGCCATCATCACGGCGCTGGCGCCCTCCTTCGGGGCGATCAACCTGGAGGACATCGCCGCCCCGCGCTGCTTCGAGGTCGAGCGGCGCGTCATCGAGGCCCTCGACATCCCCGTCATGCACGACGACCAGCACGGCACCGCGGTGGTCATCCTGGCCGCGCTGCGCAACGCCGCGAAGGTCCTCGCCCGGGAGCTCGCCGACCTGCGTGTCGTCGTCTCCGGCGCGGGTGCCGCGGGCATCGCGTGCGTCAACATGCTTCTCGACGCCGGCGTCCCCGACATCGTCGTCCTCGACTCCCGTGGCGTCATCCACTCCGGCCGGGAGGATCTCAACCCGGTCAAGCAGGATCTGGCGGCGCGCACCAACCCGCGCGGCGTCACCGGCGGCCCGACCCAGGCCTTCGCCGGCGCGAGCGTCTTCATCGGCGTCTCCCGGGGGCTGGTGCCGGAGGAGACCGTCCAGCTCATGCAGCAGGACCCGATCCTCTTCTCGCTGGCGAACCCGGACCCGGAGATCGCCCAGGAAGTCGCGGAGCGCCACGGCGGCGTCGTCGCGACCGGCCGCTCCGACCGGCCGAACCAGATCAACAACGTGCTGGCCTTCCCGGGCATCTTCCTCGGCGCGCTGGAGGCGCAGGCCACGGCGATCACCCCGGGGATGAAGCTGGCCGCGTCCGACGCGATCGCCTCGCTCGTCGACAAGCCCACCGCCGACAACATCGTGCCCTCCGCCCTGGACGGGCGGGTCGCCCGGGCCGTCGCCGACGCGGTGGCGAAGGCGTGGCGGGGGTAGTCCCAGGCCGCGTGGCTATGCTCGCAAGGCATGGCCAATTCCCCCTCCGGAGAATCACTGATCACGCGCGTGGTCCGGTTGCTGGCGGTCTTCCCCGCCCACAACACCCCGCTTCCCGTGCGCGTTCTCTCCGAGGAGGCCCACCTGCCGCTGTCGACCACCTACCGCCTGCTGCGTGAGCTGGAGGCCGAGGACCTGGTCGCCCGCACCGAGGACGGCCTGTGGCAGCAGGGCAACCGGCTGTGGGAGATCGCCTCGAAAGGCTCACACGCCCAGACACTGCGCGACGCGGCCCTTCCCCCCATGGAGGATTTGGCGGCGAACCTGCACGCGCACGTCTCGATCGGCATCCTGGACCGCAACGAGGTGCTCTACCTGGAACGCCTCAACCCGCACGAGAACACCGTCAACATCATCTCGGTGGCCACCCGGCTGCCGGCGCATGCGACCTCCTCCGGCCTGGTGCTCACCGCTTTCGGCCCACCGGAAGGCCGCGACCTCATGCTGCGGCGAAACCTGCAGCGCTACACCGACACCACCATCACCGAGCCGGCGAAACTGCGGGAGGCGTTCGCCCGCGCCCGCCGGGACGGCTTCATCACCAGCAGTGGCGCGATGATCCCCGAATCGACCGGCATCTCCGTCCCCGTGTTCACCGACGCCAACCACGTGATCGCGGCGGTGACGGTCATTGTCCCGCTCGGTGAGGAGAATCTGAACGTCATCGTTCCGCAAATGCGGCTGTGCGCCCGCGCAATTCAGCGCCGCCACGGCAGCATCCCCCATGACCTGCTGCCCATGGACCGGCAGACCAACCCGGAACCGGAGAATTACCCCTCCCGGTAACTACTGGTCCGCGCGGAGGTTGTTGCCCGCGGTTTCGCCGCCGTCCAGGACGAAGGTTCCGCCCGTGGCGAAGGTGGACTCGTCCGACGCGAGGTAGATGATGAGGTGCGAGATTTCCTCGACCTGCGCCGCCCTGCCCAGCGGAATCTGCCCGAAGCCGCGCTTCAGCCCGGCGGTGAGCGGCGTCTCCACGCTGCCCGGGTGGACCGAGTTGACTCGGATGTTGTACTTGCCCAGGTCCAGTGCGGAGGTCCTGGTCAGGCCCTGCACCGCCCACTTGGCGGCGGAGTAGGCGGCGCGGTTCTTGAAGCCGGTCAACCCGGCGATGGAGGAGATGTTGATGATGGAGGCGGTGTCGTTCTTCTTCAGCGCCGGCAATGCGGCCTTCATGCCGTAGAAGGTGCCGTTGAGGTCGATGTCGATGGTCCTGCGCCAGTCCTCGAGGCTGGCGTCCTCCACGCTGCCGGCGGTGAAGATGCCCGCGTTGTTGACCAGGACGTCGAGCTTGCCGAAGACCTCCTCGGCCTCCCGGACGGCGTTCTCCCATTCCTGGTACTCGGTGACGTTGAGGTGCACGAAGTGGGCGCGCTCGGAACCGATTTCCCCCGCCAGCCGGGTGCCCGCCCGGTCGTCCACGTCGGTGAGCACGACCTTGGCGCCCTCCGCCACGAGCATGCGGGCGTGCGAGGCCCCCATACCGGATCCGGCCCCGGTGACGAGGGCGACTTTTCCTGACAAACGTTCGTTTTTCTGGGTCATGGTTGAGGTCATGGTTGAGGTCATGCCAGTGGAGGTTAACGGCCGTTGTCGCCTGGGTCTCCTGGTTTTCCAGCGGTTTTCATTCAATAAGAGAATGTTGTTCATTGAATGACATTCGCCTTCCCAGGCCTGGCCCGGGCTCCGCATGATATGTGTCACACGACGTTCCATGGCGCACATCGCAGTGGAGCGACAAGGCGAGAAGGGACACGAACAACCATGAAAATGCTCGACAACGCGAACACACAGGAACACTACGACCTCGTCGTCGTCGGCTCCGGCGCGGCCGGTCTGACCGCCGCCGCCACCGCCGCGGAGGCCGGGCTCAGCGTCCTGGTCGCGGAGAAGTCCTCCCTGCTCGGAGGCACCTCGGCCATCTCCGGCGGCATGCTCTGGGTCGTCGACAACCCCTACGCACGCCAGGGCGGCTTCAACGACTCCACGGAGGCCGGCCGGACCTACGTGGAAGCCGTCGCCCGCGGCCGGGGTCGCGCCGAGCTGCTCGACGCCGCCCTGAAGCACGGCGCCGACATGCTGACCTTCCTCGACGAGAAGCTCGGCGTGAAGTTCCTCTTCCTCGACAACTTCCCCGACTACCGCATGGACCTGCCCGGTTCGGTCAGCGGCGGCCGGACCATCGAGCCGGAGCTCTTCAACTACCGCGAGGCGCTCGGTGACCTCGCCGAACACGTCCGCACCGACGGGCGCCACCCGTACACCATGCAGGAGTACGAGACCTGGGGTGCATTCACCCGCTTCCCCTGGGACGAGCTCAACCGGCGCGTGGCGGAGGGGTTCGCGGCCAAGGGCCACGCCCTGGTCTCGATGCTGCTCGCCGCGTGCGTCGACAAGGGCGTGCACTTCGCCGTCGACGCCCGCGTCCAGCGCCTCGAGTCGACCGCCGAGAGGATCACGGGCGTCGTCATCGACGACACCGTCATCGCCGCCGACGCGGTCATGCTGGCCACCGGCGGCTTCGAGTGGGATCACGCCCTGGCCGACTCCATGCTGGCCTCCCGCCTGTACACCATGTGCTCCCCGCCGTCGAACACCGGCGACGGCCTCAAGATGGCCCAGCGCGTCGGCGGCGCCACCCGCGGCACCCGCGAAGCCTGGTGGGCGCCGATGTCCCTGACCGGCGGCACCCGCGACGGGCAGCCCATCGGCTCACTGCTTCGCTTCGAGCGCCAGGGTCCCGGCTCCATCATGGTCAACCGCCACGGCCGGCGCTTCGCCAACGAATCCCAGAACTACAACGACCTCGCCCGTGCGCTCCAGTCCTGGGACTCCCCGAACAACACCACCCTGAACACCCCGGCCCACGTCGTCTTCGACCAGTCCTACCTCGAGCGCTACGGCATCCTCGACCACCGCGTCGGCCAGCCCACCCCGGACTACCTCATCGAGGCCGACACCCTCGAGGAACTCGCGGACAAGATCGGCGTCCCGGCGGCCAACCTCACCGCCACCGTCGAGAGGTTCAACGACATGGCCCTCAAGGGCAGGGACGAGGACTTCGGCCGCGGCGAATCCGCCTACGACCGCTACTGGGGCGACGACGCCAGCGAGTGGCCCAACCCCTCGCTCGGACCGCTGCAGTACGGCCCCTACTACGCCCTCGAGGTGCTCAACGGCGCCTTCGGCACCTGCGGCGGCGTCGCCACCGACGGCAACGCCCAGGTCATGGACGTGGACGGCAACCCCATTCCGGGCCTGTTCGCGGCCGGCAACGTCGCCGAGTCGCCCTACGCCGCCGGCTACCCCGGCGCGGGCGCCACCCTCGGCCCGCTCATGACCATGGCCTACCAGGCCGGCCGGACCATCGTCGCCAACTACGCACGAGTCTGAGGACCACAGATGATCCGTCACGTCCTGATGTTTCGCTGGAAGGACTCCTTCACCGAGGACATCGAGAAGAAATGGGTGGCCGGCCTCGAGAATATGGCCGGGAACATCCCCGGAATGCTCGGCCTCAGCCACGGCCCCGACGTCCTGCACACCGACAAGTCCTGGGACCACGTCCTCATCGTCGACTTCGAGTCCGCCGAGGACATCCAGACCTACAACACCCACCCCCTCCACGAGGCGATCAAGCCCTACTCGCTTCCCAACGTCGAGGAACTCGCCTACGTCGACTTCGAACTCCCGGATGAAAGGAACTGAGCCCCATGACAACGACCCAGACCTCCGCAGTCACGACCCCTGCAGCCGCCCCGGCCCCCGAATCCCCGAGCCTGGGTTCCCGTCGTAGCCCGAAGAAGGCCGCCCTCGCCTCCTTCCTCGGCTCAACCCTGGAGTACTACGATTTCTTCATTTACGGCACCGCCGCCGCCCTGGTCTTCCCCGCGCTGTTCTTCCCGGAGGGAAACCAGGTCATCGCCACCGTCGGCGCCTTCGCCTCCTTCGGTGTCGCCTACATAACCCGGCCGCTGGGCGGGCTGGTGATGGGACACTTCGGCGACCGCGTCGGCCGCAAGCGGGTCCTGATGTACACCCTGCTCATCATGGGCGTCGCCTCCCTGGCCATCGGCCTTCTCCCCACCTACGGGTCCATCGGCGTGACGGCCACCATCCTGCTGGTCATCGCCCGCCTCGCGCAGGGCTTCTCCGCCGGGGCGGAAGCCGCCGGCGCCTCGTCCCTCACCATCGAGCACTCCCCCGAGGGCCGGCGCGGATTCTTCACCTCCTTCGTCATGTCCGGCTACGCCGCCGGCATGGTCCTGTCCACCGTGGTGTTCATCCCGATCTCACGGCTCCCGGAGCAGGCCCTCATGACATGGGGCTGGCGCATCCCGTTCCTGCTCTCCGTCGTCGTCCTCGGCGTCGCCTTCTACGTCCGTACCAGACTCGACGAGACCCCGGTCTTCGAGGACCAGGTGGAGGCCACCGGCGGGAAGACCACCCTGCCGGCCGCCGACGTCCTGCGCTACCAGGGCGGCGACGTCCTCCGCGTCATCCTGATGTCCGCGTTCTCGGTCATGCAGACCATCTTCACCGTCCTGGGTCTGTCGTACGCGACCTCCACTGCCGGTTTCGAACGCTCCGACATCCTCACCGTCAACGCCGTCACCATCGGACTGTCCATGCTGGTCATGCCGCTGGCCGCGGCCACCTCCGACCGCATCGGACGTCGTCCGGTGCTGCTGATGGCCATGACGGGTTGCGCCCTCGTCCTGCCCTGCTACTTCCTGGCCCTGGGCAGCGGAAACATCTGGCTGGTCTTCGCCGCCTCGCTGCTGCTGATGACCTTCCTCTACTCCGGCTTCAACGGCCTCTGGCCCTCCTTCTTCGGAGAGCTCTTCGCCTCCCCGGTGCGCTACACCGGCATGGCGATGGGCAACCAGCTCGGCCTGGTGGTCGCCGGCTTCGGTCCGATGATCGGCGCCGTCCTCCTGACCGACGGCCACTACGGCTGGATTCCGGTCGCGGTCTTCGCCGCGGTCGTCAGCCTGCTCGCCGGCCTCGCGGTGTTCTTCTCCCGCGAGACCGCACACACCCCCATCACCGAACTGGGTCGTCCCTACCTCGAGGCAGTCGCAGCCGCCCCGGCCCCCGCCCGCGCCTAAATCCCCCACCACCGTTCAGGAGTCTCATCATCATGTCTGCCACCACCACCGATCGCACCACCGAACGCACCTGCGATGTCCTTGTCGTCGGCTCCGGCGTCGCCGGAATGGCCACCGCGCTGGCCGCCGCCCACCAGGGCCTCGACGTCATCGTCGCCGAGCAGAACAGCCACTTCGGCGGCACCGCCGCCATCTCCGCGGGCTGGGCCTGGGTGCCGGGCAACCCGAAGGGCGCCGCCGCCACCGGCGACACCCGCGAGGAAATGGAGACCTATCTCCGGGCGCTCGCCCCGGACACCTACAACGCGCAGGGCGTGAAGGATTTCCTCGACACCGTCCCCGAGGCGATCACCTTTTTCGAGGACAACACCGAGGTCAACTTCGTCTACCCGGAGAAGGCCCCGGACTACCAGATGGATCTGCCCGGCGCGAAGATGGGCGGGCGCGCCATCCTGCCCGACGATGCCGACGCCCGCATGCTCGGCGACCGCCGCCACGAGCTGCAGCCCTACCTCAGCACCTACACCGTCTTCGGCTACATGCCGCAGGTCGGCCCGGACCTGAACAAGGTCATCATGGCCAACCGCTCCCTCAGCGCGTTCCTCTACGTCGCCCGCAAGCTCACCCGCACCTGGGCCGACCGGGCCCTGCGCGGCCAGCCGCTCAAGCGCACCAACGGTTCCGCGCTCATGACCCGCATGGTCCGTTCCGCCCTCGACGCCGGCGTCGAGGTCCACACCGACACCCCGGTCGAGTCGCTGCGCTACGACGAGAACGGCAACGTCGTCGGCGCCGTCCTCGGCGGTCGTCACTCCGGCGTGGTCACCGCCCGCCTCGGCGTGGTCCTCGCGGGCGGCGGTTTCACGGGAAACACCACTCTGCGCAGCGAGCACTTCCCGCACGACCCGAACGGCGACAACCACATCACCCCCACGATCGGCCACAACGGCTCCAGCGCCGAAATGGCGCTCGACGCGGGCGGCCGCATCAACGGCGACGTCTTCACCCCGGGCTCCTGGGCGCCGATCACCGAGTTCACGCAGCTTCGCGACGGCAAGCAGCGCCTCTTCCCGCACCTGCGCCAGATCGGCCTGCCGGGCATGATCACCGTGGACCGCCACGGCAAGCGCTTCGGCAACGAGGCCCTGTCCTACCACGACTTCGGCCGCCAGCTGCTGGAGCACGACAAGGACGAGAAGGACACCTACGCCTGGATCATCGCCGACGAGGCCTGCATGCACACTTACGGCATCGGCTACGCCAAGCCCTGGCCCATCCCGCGCAAATACTTCCTCGACACCGGCTTCCTCGTCAAGGCGCCCACGCTCAAGGCGCTGGCCAAGAAGATCGGCGCCGACCCGGAGACTCTCGAAGCCACCGTCGAGAGGTTCAACGGTTTCGCCCGCTCCGGCGAGGACCTCGACTTCGGCCGCGGTTCCACCGCCTACAACCACTTCCGCGGCGACCCGACCCACCAGCCGAACCCGAACCTCGCCGCCCTGGAGAAGGCGCCGTACTACGCCGCCAAGATCAAGATGGGCGACCTCGGGTCCTTCGCCGGCATCGACGTGGACAACCGCTCCGCGGTCGTCGACGCCGACGGCGCCCCCATCTCCGGCCTGTACGCGGTCGGTTCGGCCGCGGTCTCCGTCTTCGGCGGCGGCTACCCGGGCTACGGCTCCCACATCGGCCCGGCCCTGGTCTTCGGCTACCGCATGGGCCGCGACATCAGGAAGCTCAGCACAGCCGCCCCGGCGCAGAAGCACACCTCCACAACCGTCTCCCAGTCGGTTTAAGCACCCGAACCCCCGACCCCGAAGGACGTCACCATGACCACCACCGTTGACACCGCCACCGCCACCGCCACCACGACCCTGCCCCCGTACACCCACGAGCTGAACTGGCCGGAGGGCATGCAGCCCTACAAGGTCATCGACGAGGACGGCTCCCAGGGTCTGCCCTACGAGCACTACGCCTGGCTCCGTGAGAACGCCCCGCTGGTCCGTTCCGAGGCCCCGGGCTCGGACGTGTGGCTGCTCACCCGCTACGAGGACGTGCGCACCGCGATTCGTTCCCCGAAGATCTTCTCCTCCCAGGTCATGACGCCGCCGCCACTGACCTTCCTGACGCTTCACGACGCCCCGAACCACAACCGCCTGCGCAAGGTCGTCGCCGGCGCGTTCACCCCGAAGTCCGTCGGCATCATGGAGGACCGCATCCGCGAGCGCGCCACCCAGCTCATGAACGGCCTGCTGGAGAACGGCGGCGGCGATCTCGTGGCCGACTACTCCCTGCAGCTGTCCATGGCCACCATCTCCGGCATCCTCGACGTGCCGGCCGACGACCTGGACCTGATGAAGCTCTGGTCCGACGAGATCTTCACCTACTTCGCCCAGCTGGCCCGCAACGCCCCGGGCAACGACACCGCGGAGAAGAACACCCGCGACTTCCTCGACTACCTGCTCACGAACCTCGAGCGGCTCTACGAGTCCGAGTCCGAGGCCGTCGGAGGCCACATCGCGCGCATGTGGAAGGCCGGCGAGCTCTCCGACAAGGAGGCCTCCGAACTGTGCTCCTTCATGTTCGTCGCCGGTCATGACACCACCACCATCCTCATGACCAACGCCTTCTGGGTTCTGTCCCGGGAGCCGGAGGTGCTGGCCCGCCTGCGGGAGCACCCGGAGGACATCGACAAGTTCGTCGAGGAGCTCGCCCGCTACCGCGGCGCCGTCCACCGCACCGTTCGTCGCGTAAAGGAGGACACCGAGATCGCCGGCTACACCATCCCGGAGGGCTCGATCGTGCGCCTGCTGATCGCCTCCGCCAACCACGACGCCGAGAAGTTCGACAACCCCGAGGTCTTCGACATCGACCGCGACAACAAGGGCCACTTCGGCTTCGGCCACGGCGTGCACTCCTGCGTCGGCGCCCCGCTGGCCCGGCTGGAAACCCGCATCACCACCGAGCTGATCACGACGATGGTCGGTGACCTCGAGCTCGACGAGGAGGGTGGCGTCACCCTCGCGCACGGCAACAACATCTCCAACGGTCCCACCTCCCTGCACATGAAGCTGTCCGCCCGCTAAGGGGGCGGTCTATCCCGAGAGGAAAGAATCCATGTCCACGAACCCCGTCGTCATCATCGGAGCCGGCCACGCCGGCGTCACCCTGGCCGCCCGCCTGCTGGAGCTCAACTGGAGCGAGGGCGTCGTCCTCATCGATGAACAGGCCGCCACCCCGTATGAACGCCCGCCGCTGTCGAAGGATCTGCTGAAGACCGACCACGACGGCAGCCCGCAGCTGCTCAGGAAGGAGCAGTGGTTCGAGGACCGCGTCGACTTCCGCGCCGGCGTCCCGGTGGAGCGAATCGACCGCGACAACGACGCCGTCGTGCTGGCCGACGGCACCGTCCAGCCCTACCACCGTCTCGTCGTCGCCACCGGCGCCACGGCCCGCAGCCTTCCGATTCCGGGCGCGGACCTGCCCGGCGTCCAGATGCTCAAGACCCACGCCGACGCGGAGAACCTGCGCCGGGTCCTGCGGCCGGGCAGGAAGATCATCGTCATCGGCGCCGGTTACATCGGCATGGAGGTCGCCGCCGCCGCCCGCGCCGCCGGCTGCGACACCACCGTCCTGGAGTTCCAGGACCGGATCATGGCACGTGTGACCTCGGAGCCGGTGTCGCACTTCTACCAGGAACTGCACCGCGAGCAGGGCACCGAGTTCCGCTTCAACACCGGCGCCACCGAGATCCGCGGCGACGGCAGGGTCGAGCAGGTGCTCACCAGCACCGGCGAGGTCTTCGAGGCCGACGCGGTCGTCGTGGGCATCGGCGTCATCCCGAACCAGCAGCTGGCCGAGGACGCCGGCCTGGCGGTCGCCGACGGCATCCTCGTCGACGATCTGGGCCGCACCTCCGACGAGAAGATCTACGCGGTCGGTGACGTCACCCGCTCGGTCTGCCCCTTCGAGGGCACCGAGCGACGCCTCGAATGCATCCAGAACGCCACCTACCAGGCCCTGCAGACGGCCCACGACATCGTCGGCCAGGAGCCGCAGAAGCCGGAGATCGCCTGGTTCTGGACCGTCCAGCACGGCAAGCGCCTGCAGACCGCGGGCGTGCGCCACCCCGAGGACGAGGTCGTCCTGCGCGGCGACCCCGGGGAGGGCAAGTTCTCGGTGCTCTACCTGCGTGAGGGGCGACTCGCCGCCATCGACACCATCGGCCGCCTCGGCGACTTCAAGAAGGCGAAGAAGCTCATCGCCGCCAAAACCCCGATCAACGTCACCGCCGCCCGCGACCCGGAGGTCTCCCTCTCCGACGCCGCCAGCGTGCTTGTCGACGCCTAATCCCCTACCCCACCACACAAAGGAAGATCCCCATGTCTGAGCAGAACATCAACGTCATCGACCGCGAGGGCGACGCCCACGTCATTCCCTGGGGCGACGACCAGGTCCTCATGGAGGCGCTGCGCGACAACGACATGCCGATTCTCGCGTCCTGCGGCGGCACCGAGTCCTGCGCCACCTGCCACGTGTACCTCGAGAAGGACGTCATCGAGAAGCTGCAGCCGCGCAGCGACGACGAGATCGAGCTCCTGACGGACGCCGAGGGCTTCGACGCGGACTGCTCGCGCCTGTCCTGCCAGGTCGCCTACGACGAGGACTTCGCCGACATCACCGTCACCATCGCCCCCGAAGACGAGTAGCTCCCCGGGAAACGCGACACCGTCCACCTGCGTCGCAGGTGGACGGTGTCAGTCTGTGCCTGGTCGGGGACCTTAGGAGTTCACCGCCTCCCGGACCGCCTCCGCACGGGGCGCCGTGACCTCGTCCTCCGTCAGGGTCGGGCGCAGCAGCAGCATGGCGATCGCGATGACCAGCAGAACCGACGCCTGGTGGACCAGCATGCCCAGGGCCATGGTGACGTCCCCGGCGAAGACTCCGGCGAACAGGACCGCAACCGTCAGCAGGGCGATCGCGATGTTGACGCGCATCGTGCGGACCGTGCGTCGGGCCAGGCCGAAGGCGTAGGGGATGCGCGGCAGCTTGTCGGCCATCAGGGCGACGTCGGCGGTCTCGATGGCGGCCGGGGAGCCGGCCGCGCCCATCGCGACGCCGATGTCGGCGGTGGCCAGCGCCGGGGTGTCGTTGACGCCGTCGCCGACCATGGCGACCGTGTGCCCCTTCTCCTGGTACTCCCTGACGATGTCGAGCTTGTCCTCGGGCATGAGCTCGGCGCGGACCTCGTCGATGCCCAGCTCGGCAGCGACGTTGGCGGCGACACGCTCGGCGTCGCCGGTGGCCATGACGATCCTGATGCCGCGGTCGTGAAGGGCCTTGACGGCTGCCGGGGCGTCGTCGCGGATGGTGTCGGCGACCGCCACGACGCCGATGGCCCAGCCGTCGACGCCGACGAACATGGCGGTGCGGCCCAGTTCGTTCAGCTTGAGGATGGGCGCGGAATCGACCTCGCCGTCCAGCAGGTCGGCGGAACCGACCGCGATCCTGTGGCCGTCGACCTCGGCGTAGATGCCCTTGCCGGTGACCGGCTCGGCGATCTCGACGTGCTCGATCTCCAGGCCCCGGTTCCGGGCGCCGCGGATGATGGCGTCGGCAAGCGGGTGCTCGGAGGCGGTCTCCGCGCGGGCGGCCAGGGTGAGGACATCGTGTTCGGTGTAGGCGGAATCCAGGGAGATGACGTCGGTCAGCTCCGGACGGCCGTTGGTCATGGTGCCGGTCTTGTCGACGATGACCAGGTCCACCTTCGCCGCGGTCTCCAGGTACTCGCCGCCCTTGATGAGGACGCCGTCGCGGGCCGCGCGGCCGATGCCGGCCACGATCGAGACCGGAATGGAGATGACCAGCGCACCAGGGCAGGCGATGACCAGCAGGGTCAGGGCGAGTTCGACGTTGCCGGTGATCAGGCCGATGACCAGCGCCACCACCATGACGCCCGGGGTGTACCACTGGGAGAACTTCTCCATGAAGGTCTGGGTCCTGGCCTTGTCGTCCTGGGCGTCCTCGACGCGGTGGATGATCTTGGCGAGCATGGAATCAGAGCCGATGCCGACCGCCTCAACACGCAGCAGACCCGAGCGCAGCCAGGTACCGGCGAAGACGTCGGAACCCTCCGCCTTCTCGGCCGGGACGGACTCACCGGTGATCTGCGCCTCGTCGACGCCCCCGCGACCGGAGAGGACCCTGCCGTCGACCGGGACCTGCTCACCGTTCTTGACCAGGACCGTGTCGCCCGGGATGAGCTCCCACAGCTCGACGGTCTCGGTGGAACCGTCCGGGTTGAGCTTCGTGGCGGTCTCGGGGGCGGAATCGACCAGGTCGGACAGCGCCTTGCGGGTACGGTTCAGCGTCGCCTTCTCCAGGGCGCCGCCGATGGCGAAGAGGAAGGTGACCGCCGCGGCCTCCCAGAAATTGCCGAGGATGATCGCGCCGATCGCGGCGACCGACACCAGCAGGTCAATCGAGATGTGCTTGATACGCAGCGCCCGGACGGCACTGACGACGATCTGGTACCCGGCGACCACCGTGGCCGCGAGCAGGAGGTAATCGGCCAGCACGATGTGGTTCCAGCCGCCGCCGTGATCGTGACCGCCGGTGATGTCGACGTCGCCGGTGAGGAAGGCGAGGAGAATCAGAATGCCCGCGGCGATGGACACGCCCCAGGTTCTCCAGAAGTTCTTCGTCATTGTCTTTGTCCTTTACTTGTGAGGTCCGTTGGTGTCTGACACCCCTCAAGCTATGGCGTGTGGTTCCCGGGTTCCTTGACCCGGATCAAGGAGGGCCGCACTGGTGTTTTGCTGAGGGGAGGAGGGGTTGCCGTGGGGTGGGAAGCTTCGTTTCGAAAGGCCTCGTCCCCAGAGGCCTCGCAGCTCCGGCCTTCGTTTCGAAAGGACCCGCAAGTTCGGGGCGAGGGGTTTCGAAACGAAGCGCGCCCTCGACGCACGGCGCGCACGACGCGCACGGCGCGCACGGCGCGCGAGAGGAGCGGGAAACGCGGGACGGACCCGGGAGTGATCACCGGGCCCGTCAGGTTCTTGGAGGGCTAGATTGCCGAGGGCTTCGCGTTGTAACCGACGTCCTTGACGGCGCCGACCAGGTCCCGGACGCTGACGAGCGCCGGGTCGTGCTCGACGAGGATGCGGCCGGAGGAGAATTTCACCTCGGCGTCGCTCACGCCCTCGAGGCCCTTGAGCTTGGTCTCGATCTTGGTGACGCACGAGGGGCAGGAGAATTCGTCGGAGCGGAGGGTGGTGGTCTTGGTGGTCATGAGGGCGTCCTTTCTGATTTCTGTTCGTTGTCTGACCCTCAAGTTACGAGCTGAGGACGCCGCGTTCCTTGATCCGGATCAAGGAGCGCACACCTAGAGTTCGAAGGCGTCGAGAAGCGAGTCGAAGGCGCCGCCGACGCCGGTGCGCCAGACGACGTCGGCCTTGCGGTCGCCGCGGCCGGGGCCGGCGTTGATGACGGCGGTGAATTTGCGGTCGCGGACGGCGTCGAGAAGCAGGCGGTAGCCGCTCATCACCGCCAGCGAGGAACCCGCGACGATGAGGGATGAGGAGGCGGCGAGCAATTCGCCGGCGCGGGCGCGACGCTCGCGGGGCACCGATTCCCCGAAGTACACGACGTCCGGCTTGAGGCGTCGGCTGCCGCAGCGCAGGCAACCGGGCATGCGGAAGCGGGCGACCTGGTCGTCGGTGAGCGCGAAGTCGCCGTCGGGGTTGACCATCGACTGATCGACGGCGATGGAGTCGCGGTAGCCGGGGTTGGCCTCCTCCATGCGGAGGTCGAACCCGGGGCGCGGTTCCCGGAAGCCGCAGTCGAGGCATTCCACGTGGGACATGTCGCCGTGCAGGGGAATCAGGCGCGAGGTGCCGGCATCGGCGTGCAGGCCGTCGACGTTCTGGGTGATGACGCCGGTGACGAGGCCGGCCTGCTCGAGCTCGACCAGCGCGTAGTGCGTGCGGTTGGGCTGGGCCCGCTTCATCGTGGCCCAGCCGACGAACCCGCGGGCCCAGTAGCGGTGGGAGGCGGCGGGGTCATGGCGGAACTCCTGGTAGGTCATCGGCCGGCCGGTGCGCAGGCGACCGCCCTCGGAACGGTAGTCCGGGATGCCTGAATCGGTGGAGACGCCGGCGCCGGTGAGCACCAGCGCGGGACCGCGCCGCAGGGAATCGGCGACACGGTCGAGGGCCTCGCCGGGGGCGGTCGGTGTGACGGTCTCGTCGACGACGCGGGCGATCGAGCGCAGCGCCGCGGCGTGGGTGGCGGCGACGGCGGGATCCTGGAGGCTCATGGGCTCCAGAATACGAAGCGCGTCAACCCCCGGATCTCCGTACCATTTCAGCTAAGGGAAACATCCTCCCCCACACCACGATTCAGGAGAATTGTCATGAAGGCAGTTGTTCACACCGGCTATCACACGTTCCCGTCCCTGAAAGACATCGAGAAGCCGACCCCGGGCCCGGGCGAGGTGCTGCTCAAGGTGGCGGGGGCGGGCGCCTGCCACTCCGACGTCGCGATCTTCCACGAGTTCGACGAGGGCCTCAACCCGCAGATGGACCCGGAGTTCGTCCTCGGCCACGAGACCTCCGGCTGGGTCGAGTCGGTCGGCGAGGGCGTCACGGGCATCGAGCAGGGCGCGGCGTACCTGATCTACGGTCCGGTCGGTTGCGGCGTCTGCCGCGCCTGCACCCGCGGCCAGGACACCTACTGCGAGAACGCCTCGACGATGGCCTACGCGGGCGTCGGCCTGGGCCTCAACGGCGGTATGGCGGAGTACGTCGTCGCCCCGGCGCGCAACCTCGTCCCGCTCGGGGACGCCGATCCGGTCGACGCCGCCCCGCTCGCCGACGCCGCGCTCACCCCCTACCACGCCATCAAGCTGGCTCTGCCGCACCTCAACGGGGGCGGGAAGTTCGCGCTGGTCATCGGCCTGGGTGGTCTGGGCCTGATCGCCGTGCAGATCCTCAAGGCGCTGACCGGCGCCACGATCATCGCCACCGACATGAAAGAGGAGGCGATGGCCGAGGCCGAGAAGCTGGGCGCGGTCACCGTCCCGGGCGGCGAGGGCCAGGTCGAGCGCATCCGCGAGATCACCGGCGGCCAGGGCGTCGACGCGGCCTTCGACTTCGTCGGGGTCGGCGCCACCGTCACGACCGCCATGCAGTCCGCCGGTCGCCAGTCGCGCGTGACCATCGTGGGCATCGGCAACCTCTCCCCCTACGAGTGGGCTTTCCTCACTACCCCTTACGAGGCCGAGCTGGTCAACACCTACTGGGGCACGGTCGAGGAGCTCCACGAGGTCGTCGACATGTACAAGGCCGGCCAGATCACCCCGCAGGTCACCCGCTACTCGCTTGACGACGCCCTCGAGGCCTACCAGGCGCTGGTCGACGGCACGATCTCCGGTCGCGCGGTGATCGTCCCGCACGGCGAGGTCTAGCCTGCGATCTCCCCGTGCCGCGAGCACGTCGCTTCCCAGCCCATCGGGTTGATCCGGACGACCATGCGTCGACCGCAGGACTCGCAGTAGCGCGGCGCCTCGAGTCCGGCGCGGGCGCCCGGGGAGCGTTCCTTCACCCTGCCGAGGCTGAGGTCTTCTCCGGTGTAGGGATCAAACACGGCTCACCGGCTTGATCGGCAGCTGCATGCGGTCGAGCATGTCGAGGTCGTCCTCGGCCGGGCGACCCAGGGTGGTCAGGTAGTTGCCGGCGATGATGGCGTTCATCCCGCCGAGCAGGGCCGCCTCGGTGCCGTCGTCGCCGAGCGTGAGTTCGCGGCCGCCGGCGAAACGCAGGATGGTGGCCGGCATGGCGAAACGGAAGGCGGCGATGGTGCGGGCGGCCTCGCCTCGGGTGACGATCCGCTGCTCGGCGAGCGGGGTTCCCGGGCGGGGGTCGAGGAAGTTCATCGGGGCCTCCTCCGGCGCCAGCTCGGCGAGCTGGGTGGCGAATTCGGCGCGCTGCTCGAGGGTCTCGCCCATGCCGATGATGCCGCCGGAGCAGACCTCCATGCCGGCCTCGCGGACCATGCGCAGGGTCTGGTGGCGCTCCTCCCAGGTGTGGGTGGAGACGATGTTCGGGAAGTGGGAGCGGGCGGTCTCGAGGTTGTGGTTGTAGCGGTTCACGCCCATTGCCTGGAGCCGCTGAACCTGTTCGGGGGTGAGGATGCCCAGGGAGGCGGAGATGTTGATGTCGACCTCCTGCCAGATGGCCTGGATGGCGGCCTCGACCTGGTCGAGCAGGCGCTCGTCGGGGCCGCGGACGGCGGCGACGATGCAGAATTCGGTGGCGCCGTTCTTGGCGGACTGTTTGGCGGCCTCGACCAGCTCGCCGACGTCGAGGGTGACCGCCCGGACCGGGGACTGTGTGAACAGTCCGGACTGGGAGCAGAAGGAGCAGTCCTCGCCGCAGCCGCCGGTCTTGAGGCTGATGATGCCCTCGACCTCGATGAGGTCGCCGGCCCAGGCGAGGCGGACCTCATGGGCCAGGGCGGCCATCTCCTCGAGCCGCTCGTCGGGCAGGTTGAGGACCTCGACCAGGCCGTCGTAGGGCAGGGAGGCGCCGGTGGCCAGCGTCGTGGCGCGGATGCGATCCAGAATGTCAGTCATGCGACGAGACTAACCCCGCCCCTGAACAGTGTTCAACTGCAGGGGTGGCCAGGGTGAACGACGTTCAGTCGTCGATACGGTCGAGCTCCGGCCCGTCCTCTCCAAGCACCACGTTGCGGGCCAGCGGAATCTGGTGCGAGGCGCTCTCCAGGATGTGCATGAAATAACCGGCGGTGTTGGGGATGAGCAGGACGTCGCCCGGCGCCACGCCGCGGGGGAAACGCATCCGGCGGCGCAGAATGATCTCGTCCTCGATGCAGTAGGCACCGACGAGAAAACCCTCCACCTCCTCCGAGTGCGGCTGCGTGCGCAGGAGCAACGGATCCACCAGGTAATCGTCCGAGGTGGTGCGCACCTGGGTGCGGTTGGCGCCGACCCCGATCAAGGGCACCCCGTCGCTGCGCGTCTTGACGAAGGCGACCTCCATCAGCGTCACCCCGCACCCGTCGAGCAGGCTCCGACCCGGTTCCAGGTGCAGGCGCAGGCCCCGCTCGCGCAGCGCGGGACCCACCTGCGCCAGAATCCCGTCCAGCCACTCCCCCCGCACCGGCTCCTGGAAATAGGGGTAGGTGTTCGCCAGCGGATCGCCCTTCCAGGTGAAGGGTTCGGTCCGTCCCGCGGCCATGTCGGCGCGCAGCGACTGGTAGCGCTCCCACTGCTCCCGGTCGTCGAGGTAGCTCATCGGCACGCCGCCGCCGACGTCGATGAAGCTGATGCCGGGATGGATCGGCGAGAGCAGATCGATGAGGTCCATGGCCTCACGCAGCGCGGCCACCCGGTCGGCGGCCGCGTACCCGTGCAGGTGCACGTGCACACCCACGACGCGGACGGAGTCCACCGGCGCCGACAGCGCCTCGCGCCAGGTCGACGCCCGCTCGCCGAAGCGGGTCGGCGGCATCGTGGCCGGGTCCGGGGCCAGGCGCGGGGCGACGGCCACCGGCCGGCCCGCGGCCAGGGCGGAGAGCCGGTGCAGCTCGGCGACGGAATCCACCGACACCGTCACCCCGTTGTCCACGGCCAGGCGCAGCAGGGCGTCCGGTTTGACGGCGGCGCTGAGGATGATGCGCTCCCCCGGCATCCCCGCCGCCAGGGTCTGCTCCAGCTCGCGGTAGCTGGCGACGTCCACTCCGTGGCCGGCCTCGACGGCGGCGTCGACGAAAGCGAGCGCCTTGTTGGCCTTGCGGGCGTAGAAGACGCGGACGTCGACGTCGTTGCGCGCCCCGGAGGCCACTAGCTCGGCCGCGTTGCGGGTGAAGGCGCCGGTCTCCAGGACGTTGACGGGGCTGCCGTACTCGGCGAGCAGGCCGGCGGCGGAACCGGGCGTCAGCGCGGACATCCACGGCTCCAGCCGGGCGGTCATCGGCGGGGTGCCGTGGAGGTCCGGGTTGAGCCCCCGGGAGCCGACCACCCGCTCGGCCCAGCGCGGAATCGTCGTGTGCATGGCCCGCGAGAGGGTGTCGTTGCCCAGCACGACCTGCTCGGTCATGCGCCCCACAGCGGCGATGTGGGACTGGCCCACCAGGGTGCCGTCGGCCTCCACGTCCAGCGCCTCGGTCTCCGGCGCCAGGCGGGCCACGCCCTCGGTGACCAGCCGGTGCTCGAGCGTCCCGGGCAGCACCCGCGCCGGGGCCTGCACGGAGTCGACCAGGACGTCGGCCTCGGGAGCAGAGCCGGAGCCGAGGTGGTCGAGGGTGACGACGCCGGCGTCGATGAGCATGAGCAGGCGTTCCGCGTTGTGGCGGGGCGGGCCGAATGCGAGGCGTTCCATGCGGGCCGCGAACTCACCGAAACCCTCGAGCGTGGCGCGGCCGCCGTAGGAGTAGCGGGACACGATCTCCGGGTAAAGCTCACGAAACGCCAGGCCGACGGCCGCGCGGGCGCTTCGTGTCCCGGCCACTCCGGCGCGCAGGGCCCCGAGCTCGTCGTCGGTGGCGTCGGTGCCGGCGAGGACCGCGTCGATCTCGGCGGAGGCATCGGTGTCGGAGGTGCCGGAGGCGTCGGCGAGCCGGGCGGCGGTGGCGCCGATGACGCCGATCAGCTCTGGCAGCGAACGGGCCCTCAGCACCGCGGGCCGGGCCGGATCGATGACGTGCAGCAGTTCCACGCGGGTCGGCGGATCCGGCTTGACCTCCATGAGCCGGCCCGAGCGGGTGAAGGGCATGATCGCGGCGGGTTCGCGCCCGGAGGCGACGTAGCGCCCGTCCCGGAAGCACCCGCCGCGGCCGACGGTGAGGTCCAGGCAGGCGTCAATGAAGGTCAACGCCGCACCGCGGACGGCGACGCGCTCGCCGGGCGAGACCACGTCGAGGGACCCGGCGGGGTACACGGGCACGGCGCCGGGCAGCGCCCCCGGCCAGGTGCAGGCGTGGCCGGTGGCGAGGAGGATCTCGTCGTAGGCCGCGGTGTCGAGGTCCTCGACCCGGCGCGGAATGCGGTTGACCGGGAGGACCGCCCAGGAGTCCTCGAGGAAGCGCCCGACCAGGGCGCGGGGCGGGAATTCCCCGAAGCCGTCATCGGGGTCGCGCCAGTCGTCGAAGGCGCCGATGCCTGTGCGGATGATCGCCGAGCGCACATTGACCCGCCAGTAATCGGGTTGGGCGACGTCGTAGGCGCTTGCCGACGCCGGATCGTCGTAGACGTCGACGTCGGGGACGGGTAGCCCGCGTTCGCGGGAAAGTCGGATGACCTCCTCGGCGGCCCAGAGTCCACGGGGGCCGCCGCCGATGATCGCGATTCGGGTCACTGCTTGTTCTCCTCCAGGATCGGGGCGATGTTCTCATGCACCCAGTCGTCGTCGTAGATGGTGTCCAGGTAGGCGGTGCCCTCGTCGTGCAGGACGAGCACCGTCTCCTCGCCGGGCCGGACGGCGCCGGTGCGGACGTCGTCGAGGTAGGCCGCGACGACCGCTCCCCCGGAGGCGCCGGGCAGGACGGCCGTGGTCCGGGCCAGCCGACGGGCGCCGTCGACCGCCTGGGCGGGGCTCATCCGCTGCACCGTGTCGGGCCTGACCTGGCGCGACAGGTCGGTGACCGTTCCCGCCCCGTAGCCCGGCAGGAGGCGGGTGCCGCGTTCACCGTCGAAAAGCACGGAGCCGACGGAATCGACGGCGACCACCCGGGTCGGGGCGTCATGTGCCCGCAGCCAGCGCTGGCAGCCGCCGATGGTGCCGGTGGTGCTCACCGCGACGTAGAGGTGATCCGGGGCGTGGTGGAGGGCGGCGGCGATCTCGGTCATCGTGCCCTCCTCGTGGGCGCGGAAGGCCGCCTGGTTGGAGTACTGGTCGAAATTGATGGCGCCGAGCTCCTCGATCAGCTCGGCCACGCGGTTGCGCCGGGCGATGAGCCAGTCCCCGGTTTCGGGATCGGGTGCGGTGATCTGGTGGACCGTCGCGCCGAGGGCCTTCATGTGCGCCAGGGTGCTGGAATTGGTGCGCTGATCGACGACGCAGTGGAACTGCCAGCCACCCAGCGTCGACAAGCGGGCCAGTGCAACGCCGAGGTTGCCGGAGCTGGACTCGACCGCCACGGAACCGGGCCGCAGGAGCCCGGCGGCCACCGCATCGTCGACCATGGCCTTCGCCGTGCGATCCTTGGCGGAGCCGCTGGGGTTGAAGGACTCCAGTTTCGCCCAGAGCGGGTAGCCGGTGACGGGCGCGAGCAGCCCATCGATCCGGACCAGCGGGGTGTCGCCCGTCGCGTCAGTGACGCAGTCGTACACAGGGTGAAATTCACCGCGGGGGTTGAGGTCGCCTTTCATACCCGCATGCTACTCCCTTAGCTGTTTCACAGCTGGCCGAACGGTTCTAAGGTGGGTGCCATGAAGAAACTCGGCCTCATCGGCGGCACCGGACCCGAATCCACCGTCATCTACTACGACCGGGTCCTGCGTGGCATCCAGGAGGCCACCGGCACGGACGTCGTCGCACCCCTGACCATTGAGAACCTCTCCTACCTGGAGGTCTTCGAGTACATGGGCGCCGGGGATCTGGCGGGCCTCACGACCTACCTGCTCGGCGGTATCCGCTCGCTCGCCGACGCCGGCTGCGATCTGGCCGCCATGACCGCCTTCACCACGCACGCGGTCTTCGACCGGGTGGCGGCCGACTCCCCGATCCCCCTGGTCAGCGCGGTCGACGCGACGGTCCGCGCCAGCGCGGCGTACGAGACGGTCGCGCTGCTCGGCACCGAGTTCACCATGACCAGCACCTTCGTCTCCGCCCCGATCGAGGCGACCGGCACCCGCTGCGTCACGCCCAACGCCGAGGAAATCTCCTACATCCAGCGCAAGCTCACCGAGGAGATCGAAAAGGGCGTCATCCGGCGGGAGACCATCGACGGGGTCGCGGCCATCGTCGAGCGCCTGGCCGCCGAGGAGGGCGCCCAGCTGGCCATTCTCGGCTGCACGGAGCTGCCGCCGCTTTTCGACGGCGTCGACCTGGCCATCCCCAAGCTCGACACCATCGACGCCCACGTCGCCGACCTGGTCACCGCGGTGACCTAGCCCGCGATCAGGCCGGTGAGGAGACGCCGCAGCCGATCCGGCGCGAAGCCACCGAGCATGAGCAGGAACCGGTCCAGCGGGGAGACGCCGTAGTGCATTCCGCCCCGCTCCCAGGCGTTGGCGGGGTGCACGGCCTGCCACACCCGCTCGGCCACCTGTCCGGGGGTGATGCGGACGCCGAGCCGGCGCACCGATGCCGCGTTGTTCTCGGCCAGCGGCGTCTTCGCCCACAAGGGGTTGATGTCGATGACGCGGATGCCGTCCCGGCGCCACTCCAACGACAGGGCCTCGGTCAACCCGTTGACGTAAAACTTCGTCGCCGAGTACACCGCCACGCCCGGCTGTCCATGGATGGCCGCCGCCGAGGCCATGCCCACCAGGGTGCCCTTCGCTTTCCGCAGGTAGGGGTGCGCGGCCCGAGCGCCCAGGGTCACGCCGAGGACGTTGACGGCGATGACGCCGTCGACGCCGGTGACGGAGGCGTCGGCGAGCGGGCCCTCGATGATGACGCCGGCGTTGTTGTGCAGCACGTCGATTCGCCCACCCGAACGCTCGGCGAACTCCGCGAGGACCCGCTCCCATGCCTCGGCGTCGGTGACGTCGAGGACGCCGGTGACGGCGCCGGGCAGATCCGGTTCGCTGAGGTCGTACGCGCCGACGAGCCAGCCCTCGGCCAGGAACTTCTCGGCGACCGCACGGCCGAGGCCACCGGCCGCTCCCGTGATCACGATGCTCTTCATGTTTCTCAGCATATGCTGAGAAACATGACCGTCACCTCCCACACCGCCGAGGACACCCGGGCCGCCTTCGACCGCGCCCGCCACGCCCAACGACGCTGGGCCGACACCCCCGTCTCCGAGCGCAAGAAGATCATGTACCGCTACCACGACCTGCTGCTCGACCGGCAGGACGAGGTCATGGACGTGATTCAGGAGGAATCCGGCAAGGCCCGCAAGGACGCCCACGAGGAGATCCTCGACTCCGCCATCACCGCCCGGCACTACGCCAACCAGGCAGCCCGCCTGCTCCGGCCCCGTACCGTGCGCCCGACCCTGCCGATCATCACCACCACCCACGTCGAGCACGCACCGGTCGGCGTCGTCGGGGTGATCGCCCCGTGGAACTACCCGCTCATCCTGGCGCTGTCCGACGCCGTCGCCGCCCTGATCGCGGGGAACGCGGTCGTCATCAAGCCCGACGCGAAGACTCCGCGCACCGCGCTCACCGCCGCCGCGCTCCTCCATGAGGCCGGGCTGGACGAGGACCTGCTCCAGGTCGTCACCGGGGCCGGTTCGGTGGTCGGCCAGGAGATCGTGGCGCAGTGCGACTACCTCATGTTCACCGGCTCCACCGAGACCGGCCGCGCCCTGGCCGCGCAGGCCGGGCAGCGGCTGATCGGCTTCTCCGGAGAACTCGGCGGCAAGAACCCGATGATCGTCGCCCCCGACGCGGATCTCGCCCGCGCCGCCCGCGGCGCCGTGAACGCCTGCTTCTCCAACGCGGGCCAGCTGTGCATCTCCGTCGAGCGGATCTACGTCCATCGTGACGTCGCCGCGGAGTTCATTCCCGCGTTCGTCGCCCACGTGGAGGCAATGCGCGTCGACGGCTCCCGCGACTGGACGGTGGACATGGGCTCGCTGATCTCGGCCGAGCACCACGCCAAGGTCTCCGCCCTGGTCGAGGACGCCGTGTCCCGGGGCGCGAGGGTGCTGACCGGCGGAAAATCACTCGGCGGCACCTTCTACGCCCCCACCGTCCTCACCGACGTTCCCGCCGACGCCGCCCTGCACCGCGAGGAGGTCTTCGGCCCGGTGGTCTACATCGAGATCGTCGACAGCCTGGATGACGCCGTGCACAGGGCCAACGACACCCACTACGGACTCAACGCCTCCATCTGGGCGGCCACCGCCACCGGCCGCGCGCTGGCCTCCCGCATGCACGCCGGAACGGTGAACGTCAATGAGGGCTACTCCGCGGCCTGGATTTCCCTCCACGCACCGATGGGCGGTTGGAAGGCCTCCGGCGTCGGCCGGCGCCAGGGTGACCACGGGCTGCTCAAGTACACCGAGCCGCGCACCATCGCCGTCCAGCGCTTCATGTCCACCTCAGGGCCGGAATTCCTGCCCCGGGAGAAGTTCGCGACGGTGGCGCGGACCGCGTTGAAGCTGGGCAAGCGGATTCTGCCTTAGCGCGCCGACGCGGGGATCACGCTCCGGCGTCGACAAGCCGGGTGTTAAAGCTCCGGCATGCCGGCGACATAGAGGGCCTGGTCGATGTGGCGCACGGCGTCGACCATGGCGAGGGTGAGCTTCGCCTGGCGGGTCTGGGGGCCGCCCTTGAACTCACCGACGATCTCCTCGAACTCATCGACGTTCTCGACGGAGGCGACGTACTGACGCCAGCGCTCGAGGCCGGCGACGATGTAGTCGGTGAGGAGGTCCTGATCCTCGGCGGTGATCTGGGCGGCCTCCTCGGTGGTGTGGCCGACGCCGGTGCCGTCGGCGAGCGCGCCGAGACCGAACTTGGCCTTGTACTCCGCGTCCCAGAGCTGCTCGTCACCGGTCAGCGGGCTGGTCAGAGCGTCGAGCACGCGGCCGGTGTGCCACAGGAGCCAGGCGATGGAGTTCGGGTGGCCGAGCGGGTGGGCGTTGAGCTGCCCGGCGGTCAGTGCCGGGAGGGTCTTGACGGAAACTTCGGCGCGGTCAGCGAGATCAATGAGGGTGGTGTTGAGGTTCATGGCCCCGAGTGTAGGTGCGCCCTGTCAGGGGCGCCTGAGGACGGCGTGGTCAAGTTCGGAGAGCTCCTGGTTGACCTGGTACCTGGTGGCGGTGACACCGGTGACGCCGAAGCTCTCGAGACGGGTGGTGTGCTTGGCGGTGTAGGCGTCGGCGAGCTCTTCGGTGGTGAAGAGGTAGACGCCGCCGGCGACCTGGCGAGCCGGGTCCTCGATCCAGACCTTCCACACCAGGCCCTCCTCGCCGGCGATGTCGATGGCGAGATCGCGGTAGGCCTCGACCGCCTCAGCGCCGAAGGGGCCGGTGGAGGGGAATTCAAATACGAGAAGAGTTGTCATGGCCCCCCTTTACGCCCGATAGGATGGCCGTATGAGCCTGTACCATGACACCCTTCAGCTCCTCCAGGAGATGATCCGCAACGCGTGCGTCAACGACGGCACGCCGGATTCCGGCGGGGAGGTGCGCAACGCGGAGTCCCTCGCCAAGTTCTTCGAGGGCACCGACGTCAAGGTCCAGCGTTTTGAACCGCACCCGGGCCGCGTCTCCATCGCCTTCACCGTCGAGGGGTCCGACCCGGACGCGGAGCCGCTGACGCTGCTCGGCCACACCGACGTGGTTCCGGTGGATCACACCAAGTGGACGGTGGCCCCCTTCGGCGCGGAGATCAGGGACGAGAAGATCTACGGCCGCGGCGCCGTCGACATGCTCTTCATCACCGCGACGATGGCCGCCGTCACCCGCGAGGCGGCCAAGCGTGGCACCCGGGGCACGCTGACGATGGTGGGACTCGCCGACGAGGAGGCCCGCGCCGGACTCGGCGCCGGATGGATCCACCAGAACGCCCCGGACGCGTTCTCGTGGAAGAACTGTCTCTCCGAGACCGGCGGCTCCCACATCCCGGGACGCGACGGATCGGACACCATCGTCGTCAACGTCGGTGAGAACGGCGCCGCGCAGCGACGCCTGACCGTCTCCGGCGACGCCGGCCACGGGTCGACGCCCTACGGCAGGGACTCGGCGATCGTGAAGATCGGGGAAGTCGCCCGCCGCATTTCCCTGGCCCACCGCCCGATGATCGACGACAGGTCGTGGCAGATCTTCGTGAAGGCCTTCCGTTTCGACGAGGAGCTCAACGAATCACTGATGCGCGGCGAGGGTGACTTTCACGAGTTCGGTGACCTCGCCTCCTTCGCGGACGCGTTCTCCCACACCACCATCGCGCAGACCATCGTGCGCGCCGGCAGCGCGATCAACGTGCTGCCGTCGACCGCGTCACTGGACCTGGACATTCGCCAGCCCACGGGCGTCTCACAGGAGGACGTGGACGCGATGTTGACCGAGGCGCTGGGCGACATGGCCGACCAGGTCACCATCACGCACCTGCTCACTGAACCGGCGACGGTGTCTGCGCCGGAGGGCCCGCTGTGGGACGCCATCGTCGAGACCTACGGCGAGTTCTACCCGGACAGCGACGTCATCCCGATCTTCTCCACGGGGGGCTCCGACCTGCGCTTCGCCCGCTACGCCGGGGGCAAGGGCTTCGGTTTCGCGCTGCACGCCAGGGAGCGCAGCCTGGCGGCGGCGCATTCGCAGCTGCACTCCCACGACGAGCACCTTCACCTGGAGGACCTCAACCTCACTGTGCGGGCCTACGACTCGCTGATCCGCAAGTTTGTCGGCTAATCAGGGCATTGCGCTTTCACTCCCGTCACAACCGTGCGATGATGGCCGGCATGAAGACCCGTTTCGCCGCCATCGCCGCCGCCACCGCCGTCACCCTGTCCCCCGCCATCGCGAACGCCGACGCCATCGACGACGCCCTCGCCAAGATCCCGGCGGGCCAGATCTCCTGCACCCAGGCCGAGGCCTACTGGACCACGGAGGCCGAGTACGAGTCCATCCGCTCCCAGGCCCAGCTGGTCGCCCCCTTCCACCCGCGTGGCGGCGAGATCACCGATGCGCTCAACCGCGTCGAGGAGGCCGCCAACCGCTGCGGCCTCAAGGGTGGCGGCGCGCAGGCACCGGCTCCGGGCGCCCCCGCCCCGAGCGCCCCGGCACCGAACGCTCCCGGCGTTCCGAGCGCCCCGGCCCAGCCCGCACCGCCGGCTGACGCCATCAACGTCGGCGTCGCCCCGGGCACCCCCTACGTCACCGTCCCGGCCGGCCCGGTCTCCGTGGTCATCCCCGACGTCCTGACCATCATCGAGCAGGCCATCGCCCAGATCACCGGCCAGGTCAATCTCCGGCTGCCGAACCTGGGCTCCAGCTTCTAGCCCGCGCGACCTGGACATCCAGGGACAGCCCTCGCCTCGACTGCCTCAGTCGGGGCGATTTTTCTGTCTGCCTTCCGTGCCCCTCCGGACGGGTGTGGGGTGTGCACCGGTCCCCGGAAATTGGACTACATAAAGTCCGGGCAGGTCCGGATTCCCGGCTTTATCCCGATACCGCCCATCCGCAGAATCGCGGTACCCACCGGCTGAAACCGCGTGAAACGAGCTCGAAACGCAACAGCGCAACAACTTCCGGATGCGGTGATCGCCAGCCGAACATTCGTGACGATCTGACATCTCCGGCACCACCTCCGGCACGCAGCGGCGCCATGCCCACGGCCTGACCTTAAGGCCACTTACCGCAGCCGTAGGGCACCGCGACGCCCACGCCCGCCTGACTAGGCGCGCGGCACCCGGATGACATCACCCGCGTGGATCAGGTTGGGGTTGGTGATCGAGGGGTTCGCCGCTAGCAGCCGGTGGTACAGGTTTCCGGTGCCGTAATGCTGCTGGGCGATTCCCCACAGCGTCTCACCGCTCTTCACCACGTGCTCGAAGTAAGAGGTATATCCGGGCACGATGCGCGCGCCGAGGATTACCGGCACCACGACGCGGTCGCGAGGTGAGCCATCCTTGGGCGAGGTGTGGAATACCTCAACATAGGCCACGACATGGGTGAATGCGGCGCCGGAGACATCGGCCACCGTCTGAAACTGGCCGTGTCCGCCAGCGCCGTCACCGGCCATAAAGTAGCCCTCGACCTCGTCGTGGCCCTCACTGATGCGGTAGTTGTAGCTGGCTTCGAAAGCCCCGCCGGCGGTTCCGGCGATCTGAACGGTATTACTGACGATGTCGTAGGGCTGCGGTTGTTGAACTTTGATGGTCATGATTAGTCCCCTTGCGGTTGTGCGGACGTCTCGTCACAGCGGAGGTCGGCACCACGCGCAGATGGCCACGACCAGCACCTTTTGGGCTCCCGTCGCCGTCTCAGAAACTTCCGGAGGTCGGTACCGACCCAATTGGCAACACTAAGGTGAGACAATCGTCACACAGCACCAAGGGAAGGTCAATGCCTCTGCGGAAGTGTGGTGCTCCAGCACCCTGCCGACAGGCACCGTCGCACCGGTGGAGCAGAAGTCCGGGAGGGTTCCGCTTTTCACGGCCTGGCGTCCACCGAGCCTTTCTGGCCACGGGCGGTTCCGAAGACCCGGTTGATGGTCGCCACGGAACACACCCGGCAGAGGTGACGTTTCACGTGAAACCTCCGCCATTCGGGGGCGTCGGCACACAGTTCGACGTGCTCGGGACCGTAACCGTCGCCATGTTCCACCACCAGGCAATGGAACACCATCGCCGGCCCCGTGCTGGGGCGACGTCCCGGGCCTCAATCCCCGGACATACTCCCTGGGCCACCCGTCCTATTCACGCGGAATCTCGCGGAAAGCGAAGTGCAGCGGGGCGGGGCGACCGGATCGTTCACACCTGGAAATAGAGGTGCCGGTGGCTGTGGCAGCCGGGATTGAAGCGGTGCCCGCAGGCGGGGCAGGAGGATTCGTAGTCCCCGTGACCCATCGTCTTCCCGCAGGCTCCGCACATGACGGCGTCGGCGGCGTCGACAGGCATGCGCCCAAACTCGTGGTCCGTGAGCTGCGCGTGACACAGGTGGCAGGCAAAAAAGTCGCCGCAGGTGGCGCAGCGGTTGCCGACGACGTCGACGAGCGAACGGTAGTGGACGCACCGCCCCTGTGCGTCCACCCCAACTCCGCGAATCATGCCCTGGATGTTAGGCGATCTTCGCGCGGGCCTGCTCCAGCTGGAAGCGCAGCTGCGCCTCCGAGGGGGACTGGACCGGGATGAAGGAGGCCTCCCGGTAGCGGCGCGAGGTGCTCGAGGAGGACGCGTAACCGGCGCCGCCGGCAACGCGGACCTCGATGTTGGCCGCGGTGACGGCGGCGTCGGAGGCGTCGAGACGCAGTTCCAGCAGCTCGATGACGTCGGTGAGCTGCTCGCCGGAGGCGACCTTCTCCACCAGCGCCTCCCACCGCCGTGCGACGTCGGCGGTGAGTTCGAGGGACTTCGCGTGATCCGCGCGGAAGGTTTCCTTGATCCCGGTGAGCTTGGACTCCGCGGCGGCGTTGGCGGCCTCCGCGACACCCAGGCACTCGGCGATCTGGCCCAGCACGAAGGCCGAACGGACCGAGAGCATGTACTCGCGGAAGTTTTCCGTCAGGACCTGCGCCTGCGGAATGAAGACGTCGTCGAAGGTGGCCCAGGAGGACTGGGTGGCGTTGAGGCCCAGCAGGCCGAAGGGTCGGCCGAAGCCGACGCCCTCGTGGCCCGCCTCGAAGGAGAAGATGATCTTGTTGCCCTCGGCGTCCTTGGCGCCGGTGACGACGATCGCGTTGTCGTAGAGGTTGGAGGCCCAGCCGAGCTTGCCGTTGATGCGGTAGCCCCCCTCGACCTTCTCGGAGGTCAGGTCGATCTCGCCCGCGCCCGCGAGCTCCTTGAAGGAGCCGGCCATGCCGGTCACGCCGGGACGCGCCTCCTCGACGAGCTTGCTGGCCTGGGCGTCACCGTAGGCGGTGCCGGCCGAGACGAGGAAGGTGTACGTCGAGAACGTGGCCCAGGTGGTGAAGCCGACGGAGAGGTCCTCGCGGGAGAGCTCCCGGATGACGTTGACCGAGGTCTTGACGTCCTTGCCGGTGAGGTCGGCGTCGCGGAGCAGCTCCAGGACGTACGCCGCACTCTTCTCGTTCTTGTCGACCGCCTTGGCGTTCTCGGCGACGGTCGCGAGCAGGGCTTCGGGGAGATAGTTCGACATGGGTTTAGACGAGCTCCGAGGTCAGGTTTGCCGGGCGGGTGTAGGTGTTGACGACCGGGGACCACTGGACGGCGTCCTTCTGGATCTGGTCGAGGGTCTCGCGGTCGGCGTCGCCCTCGAGGTCGATCTTGACGCGAACGTCGGAGACGCCCGGGCGCTTGTCCTCGGAGAGGTCGCCGACGCCCCAGGTCGGGGAGACGTCGATGTCGGACTCGATGTCGATGTCCAGCTTGGTCAGGGTGACGCCACGGTGCTGGGCGATGGCCTGGATGCCGACGGCGATGCAGGCGGCCAGACCCGCCTGGGCGACCTCGGTCGGGTTGGGGGCGGAATCGTCACCGAGCAGCGGCTTCGGCTCGCCGACCTTGATGACGTGGCCGCGGACCTCGGTGTTGTTGCGGAAGTAGCCGTCGGCCTCGGTGTGGGTGCGGATCTTCTTGCGGCCGCCCTCCGGGTTGTCGATGTTCTTCTGCGCCAGTTCCTTGAGTGCCTCGGTGTCGATCGGCTCGATCGGCTCGCCGGCGGTGTGGTTCGGAGTGAGGTCAGACATGAAACTCTCCTTGATGTCGATTTTTATTCTGCCCGTGAGCATAATCTTCCCGACTGAAAACGGACAAGGTTGTCTATTTTATGAGAACAACATTGTCCTCAACGGCGCTGGTGGAAGCCTATCTGATACTGAATATTAATTGGCATCACCAGCAGGATCGCACGGTTCCCCCAGGCTTTTCGTGGCCTCCGCCCATCCTCCGTCACGTGACAAACTCAAGTCCAAGGGGTTAATATTCGCCACCAGATATTTTAGACAGAGCAGTCTATGAGGAAAGAACCACATGGTTGAGCCACTGAACATGACCCGGCGTCAGCTGCTGAGCGCCGCGCTCGCCATCGGCGGTACCTTCACGGCCGGAGCGGCCCTGACGGCGTGCTCGTCGGCGGCCAGCCAGCCGCACTCCCCGGCCCCCGGAAGCTCTGCCCCCGTGACGATCGGCTTCGTCCCGATCGCCTGCGCCTCTCCCCTGCTCGCGGCCCACGCCCGTGGCGCCTTCGAGGCCCACGGGCTCAACGTCCAGCTCAAGAAGTTCGCCGGCTGGGCCGACCTGTGGACCGCCTACGCCACCGGCGCCCTCGACGTCGCCCACATGCTCTCCCCCATGCCGATCGCTGCCGACGCCGGCGCCACCACCGCCGCCCGTCCCACCGAGCTCGCCTTCACCCAGAACACCAACGGCCAGGCGCTCACCCTGGCCGCCGCGCACCACCCGCGGGTCCAGCACGCCGGTGACCTGAAGGACATGGTGCTCGGCATCCCCTTCGAGTACTCGGTGCACGCCCTCCTCCTGCGCGACTACCTGGCCGCCCACGGCGTGGATCCCGTCGCCGACCTGGAGCTGCGCCTGCTTCGCCCGGCCGACATGATCGCCCAGCTCAGCGTGGGCACCATCGACGGCTTCATCGGGCCCGAACCCTTCAACCAGCGCGCCCTGGCCACGAAGTCCGGTCGCATCTTCGTCCCGACGAAGGAGATGTGGGACGGACACCCGTGCTGCTCGGTCGCCGTCGCCAAGGACACCGATCCCCGCGTCCGTGACGCACTGGTCGCCGCGCTGCACGACGGCGCCGCCTTCGTCGACAACCCGGCCCACACCGCCGAGGCCGCCCCGATGCTGGCGCAGGAGAAGTACCTCAACCAGAAGGCCGAGCTCATCGCCCCGGCGTTGGCCGGTTCCTACCTGTCCTGGGCGGGCGAGGAGATCGTCGACCCGGACATGATCAACTTCGGCGATCCGACCTCGGCCACGGCGATCACCTGGATGGCCGCGCAGATCGCCCGGTGGGATCTCGGCATCGACTTCGACGACCGCACGATCATCGACGCCGCCGCCTCGGTGCTGCCCCGCGAGGCCGACACCGCCATGACCCCGGTGGAGATCAACGGCCGCCTCTTCAACCCGAACACCCCGACCGAGGGCTACCCAAGGAGCAACGCATGACCACCCGCCAACGCTGGCAGGCACCCGTTCTGGGACTGCTGATCTTCGCCGCGTTCATCGCCGTCTGGCAGGGCGCCGCGTCCGCGGGCTGGCTCTCCGACATCGCCCCCACCCCGGCGCGCACCTTCCAGCGTGGCGCCGAGATCCTCTCGGATCCCTTCTACCGCGACGGCCCGGCGTCGGTGGGCATCTTCTGGCACCTGGTCGCCTCCCTGCGCCGCGTGATCATCGGGTTCCTCATCGCCATGCTGATCGCCATTCCCCTCGGCTTCTGGCTCGGCACCTCGACGGTGCTGCGCCGCGCGGTGGATCCGATGGTGCAGATTCTGCGCCCCGTCTCCCCGCTGGCCTGGCTCCCGCTGGGTCTCGCGCTGCTTCGCGACGCGGAGAACACCGCCGTCTTCGTCATCGTCCTGTCCGCCCTGTGGCCGACCCTCCTCAACACGATCGAGGCCGTGCGCGGCATCCACCCGACCTACCGCAACCTCGCCGCCACACTGGGCACCTCCGGCTGGCAGCGACTGATCTACATCATGGTTCCGGCCACCCTGCCGGGCATCGTCACCGGCATGCGCCAGTCGCTGTCCACCTCGTGGCTGGTCATCGTCGCCGCCGAGATGCTCGTCGGCGGCCAGGGCATCGGCTTCTTCGTGTGGAACATGTGGAACCGCCTCGACGTCGACGCGATCGTCGTCGCCATCGTCCTCATCGGCCTGATCGGCCTGATCCTCGACCACCTCGTCGCCTCCCTGCAGAAGGTCGTCCGCCATGACTAACAACCACATCGAGATCGACGCCATCACCAAGTCCTACGGCGCCACGACGATCATCGGCGAGACCTCGGTCGCCATCCGGGAGGGCCAGTTCGTCTCGCTGCTCGGCCCCTCCGGCTCGGGCAAGTCGACCATCCTCAACATGATCGCCGGCCTGGACTTCCCCTCCACCGGCACGGTGACGACGGCGGGCACCGAGGTCACCGGGCCGGGCCCGGATCGCGGCATGGTGTTCCAGAACCACGCCCTGCTGCCCTGGATGACCGCCCGCGGCAACGTCGACTTCGGGCTGCGCTCCGCCCGCCCCTCGCTGTCGAGGCAGGAACGCGCCACACTCACCGACGAGTACCTGGACAAGGTCGGCCTGGCACACGCCGCCGATCGTCGCCCGGCGCGCCTGTCCGGCGGTATGCAGCAGCGCGTCGGCCTGGCCCGCGCCTTCGCCATCGACTCCGACATCCTGCTTCTCGACGAACCCTTCGGCGCCCTCGACGCCCTGACCCGTCGCCAGCTGCAGTCCCTGCTGCTCGAGGTGTGGGAGGCCAACCGCCGCACCGTCGTGATGGTCACCCACGACGTCGACGAGGCGGTCCTGCTCTCCGACCGGGTCCTCGTCATGTCACCGGGCCCGGAGGCCACCATCATCGAGGATCTCACCGTGGATCTGGCCCGTCCCCGCTTCGGCACCGAGGACGCCAGCGCCGAGGATCGCAAGGACGAGCTGCGCCATCATCTCCTCGGGCTGCTGGAGCACTAGGCCCGGCCTGCCCACCCAGGGGTGCTTCCGCATCAATCCGCTGCGCGCCTACGGCACGACCGGTATGGTGATTCGAATCACAGACAGATAGGCGCGCACCCGGGAGGCACCGATGAGCACACGAGTTTCGCACCAACGGGTATTTGTCTCGGTGCTGCTGCTCCTGCTCGGCGCCGGTTGGGCGGCCAACCACTTCGCCTCCCTCCTCGGCCCGCTGCGCGACTGGCAGGAGCTCTCCGGGGTCACCGTCAACGCCGCGTTCGGCATCTACGCGCTCGGACTGCTGCCCAGCCTGCTCGGCGGTGGCGCGCTCGTCGACCGGGTCGGGGCTCGTGGGGTCGTCCTCACCGGCGCCACGCTCGCCGCAGTCGGCAACACCAGCCTGCTGTTCTGGCATGACGAGATCGGCGTGCTGGTCGGCCGCTTCATCGTCGGACTGGGCGTGGGGCTGACCACCAGCGCCGGCACCGTCTGGGCCGGCCAGATCCGGCCGAACGGCGGGGCGGTCCTGGCCGGGATCTTCCTCACCTCGGGTTTCGCGGTCGGACCGGTGTTCTCCGGGGCGATCATCTACCTCATCCCGGAGAGGTTCAGCCTGCCGGCGGCCTTCGCGCTGACCGTCACGTTCTCGCTGCTCACCATCGCGCTGGCACTGCTCGTCGGCAATGCGACGTCTCCGGCCGCCCCGCGGCAGGCGGCGCGGGCACGTGTCGACGTCCCGTACCGCACCCTCGGCCGCGCCCTGGCCGCCGCCCTGCCCATGGCGGTCTGGGTGTTCAGCACGGTCACGACGGCGGTGGTCATCCTCTCGGCCCGCGCGCAGGCCGGCGCCGTCCCGGCCCTGCTCGTCCCCGGTCTGGCGGCGCTGCTGTCCTTCGGTTCGGGTCTGCTCATCCAGGTGATCAGCCGCCGCCTGGCCTGGGGGCCCGGCGCGGGCGTGGCCGGTGCGCTGCTGGCCGGCGCTGGCATGGGGCTCGCCGCCCTCGGCGGAGCGTCGCTTCCGCTGCCCCTCTTCGTCCCGGCCTGCATGGTCCTCGGCTGCGCCTACGGCCTGAGCCTGCAGCAGGGGCTTCTCGACGTCAGCTACCTCGCGCCCGCCCGTTCCCACGGCATCGCCGTCGGCATCTTCTACGTCGCCGCCTACCTCGGCTTCGGTCTGCCCGTGATCATGGAGCTTCTCCTCCCGCTCGCGGGTGCCCGCTCCCCCTTCCTTGTCCTCTCCCTCCTGGCCCTGGTATCCGCGCTCATCCGTTCCGCGCAGATCGTCCGCACGGATCTGCTGGTGCGGACCAACATCAGGAAACCCTGAGGCCAGCCCGGCAGCCCCGGACACCGGCCGCCGCTCTGCGCCATACTGGGGTCCGGACCACGCGTAGGAGAGCACGACCATTCCCGACCCGGAGAACTCCATGACCGCACGACGTTCCGGACCCCCGGGTCCGCTGAACCTGGACCTCACCGACCGCAGGCTGCTGCTCGAACTCGACCGGGCCCCGGTTGCCCCGCTCTCCGAGATCGCGCACGCACTCGGCGTCGGGGAGCGCACGGTCTCGCGCAGATTCACCCGTCTGCGCGAGGAGGGGCTGCTCCGCGTGGTGGGCCGGGTCCTTCCCGGCGTCGACGGCCGGGACGCCGTCCTCACACGGACAAGCACGGATCCCTCGGCCGCCCCGACGCTGGCGGCCCGGCTGGCCCGGCTGCCGGAGACGCGGTGGGTCCGCCTGTCACGGGACGGCTCCGAACTCATCTGCGCAACGACGAGGATCGAGGGAGAGAACGCGGTGCTGCGACTGCTGCCCCGCAGCCCCCTGGTTCGGAGGCTCGATACCTTCGAGATCCTGGAGGAATGGCCCGGCGGGGAGGCCATCGCCCCCGCCGCTGACCGGGTGCTCGATGATCTCGATCGGGCCATCATCGACGCGCTGGGCCGCGACGGCCGCATGGAAACCCGCCGCATCGCCCGGGAAGCCGGGGTCGATCCCTCCACGATCTCGCGTCGTCGCGCGAAGCTGGTCGAGGAGGGAATTCTCTTCTTCGAGGCGGAGATTCATCCGGCGGCCCTCAGCGGAACCGGTGACGCCTTCCTCTGGCTCTCCGTCCTCCCGGGGCGCATCCGGAAGGTCGGCGAGAGCCTGCGGGCGCTGCCGGAATGCCGCTTCGTGGCGGCGTGCACCGGGAGGTACCCGATTGTCGCGAACCTGCTCACACCCTCGCCGGAGGCGCTGGTCGAACTCGTCGACACGGCCCTGGCCGACCTGGGGGTCACCGCGGTCGACCTTGTGCGCCTGGGTTCGGCGCGCCCCGCCGGAAACAGGCCGGGACCGTGACCACGCACGGTCACGGTCCCGGGTCCCCAGGTCAGTAGTTCCCCGGCGGATCACTCGCCGGGAATGACTCCCTGCCCTGTTCGTCGACAAGCCAGTCCAGCCGCTCCCACTCGGAGACGAGCTCCCTCTGTTGCTGCATGTACTCGTCGTCGAAAATGGTCAGCAGCGCGGTCTTCTGCTTGGTCGTGGTCTCGGTGCTGATGTCCCTCTGGCGTTCGCTGAGCATGACGCTTCCTCTCGGGGTCGATACTTCTCGGGTGTTCACGCGAAAGTCCCGGGCGCGTTGAAGCGGCGTCGACGGAGGTGACGGGGTCGGTAACGGGGGCCTCTTAGCGTCCAGTCAACGCCTCGGAGGCCTCTTCCACAAGGGTCGCCGGGAGAATAACCACCGTCTCCCCGCCCGTCCGCCGGCCATGCGGGACGACGGGCGGGTGAGCAGGGGTCGTTCACGGTCGGAGAGGCTGACCCGCACAGCTGTGCGGGTTCCGGCGGCGCAGGCGCGACCTCATCGAGGCGTTTCCCGCAGACACGCCCGCCGACTCAGCGTCCCAGTTCCGTGCGCTTGTCCGCCGCGTGACGGAGCCGCTCGGCGCGTTCCTTCTTCTCCTTCTCCGCCAGCTCCTTGGCCACCTTCTCCTCCTCCGGATCGAGACGGAACACCGCCCGCACTCCCCAACTGGTGAAGGCGGCCAGCGGGAAGACCACCCAGAAGTAGTTCCAGTTGAGGACGAAGAGCCCGAGGAAGAACGTGATCATCGTGACGGACCAGATCACCCCGTCAATGGCCTGCACCCTGCGGTTGCGTCGGACCACCTCATCCAACTCGCCCTGCGCGCCGGCCTCGGCGACGAGTTCACTCGAGGCCGCGACGCCCGGAACCACCGGGAGATCGACGAACAGCTGGGCCAGCTCACCCCGGGTCTGGGCGGCCGCGGCCCTGCGGGTGCGCTCGTCGAACTCCTGGATGTCGAGGTAACCGTCGGCGAAATAGCGGCCGAGCCGGTCCAGGGCGGCATTACGCTCGGGATCCCCCGCACGGAGGTTGGCGTCTGGGTCCATGGGGGCCAACCTAGCCCAGCGTCGGGTCCAGCACGACCTTGATGCAGCCGTCCTCCTTCTTCTGGAACTTCTCGTAGGCGCCCGGGCCCTCCGAGAGGGGAAGCCGGTGCGTGACCAGGTCATCCACGCCCAGGGGATCGGCCGGGTCCTCGAGCAGCGGCAGGACGTCGTCGATCCACTTCTTCACGTTGCACTGGCCCATCCGCAGCTGGATCTGCTTGTCGAACATCGTCAGCAGCGGCATCGGGCTGGCCATGCCCCCGTAGACGCCGGAGAGGGAGATCGTGCCGCCGCGCCGGACCAGGTCGATGGAGGAGTGCAGGGCGGCGAGGCGGTCGACGCCGGCCTTCTTCATCAACGGCTTGGCCACGGCGTCGGGAAGCAGCCCCACCGCGTCGTGGGCGGCCTTGCCCACCGGTGAGCCGTGCGCCTCCATGCCGACGGCGTCGACGACGGCGTCGGGGCCCCGCCCGTCGGTGAGGTCGCGAATCTGCTCCGCGGTGTCCCCGGTGGCGTCGAAGACCTCGATGCCGTTGCGCCGGGCCATGTCCCGACGTTCCGGCACGGGGTCGATGCCGAACACCCGGGCGCCCAGGTGGCGCCCGATTCGGGCGGCCATCTGTCCGATCGGGCCCAGCCCGTACACGGCCAGGGTGTCCCCCTCGCCGACGCCCGCGTACATCACGCCCTGCCAGGCGGTGGGGACGACGTCGCTGAGGAAGAGGTAGCGATGGTCCTCGAGCTCCTCCCCGACGCGAATCGCCCCGAAGTCCGCGTGCGGGACCCGCAGATACTGCGCCTGCCCGCCCGGCACGGAACCGTAGAGCTTGGAGTAGCCGAACATCGCGGAGCCGGAACCGTGCTCGCGGACCTGCGTGGTCTCGCACTGGGAGAACAGTCCGCGCTCACACATCCAGCAGTGGCCGCAGGCGATGGAGAAGGGGACGACGATGCGTTCCCCCTCGCTCAGCCCGCTGGCGCTGCCCGCCTCCACCACGCGACCCATCGGCTCGTGCCCGATGATGTCGCCGGGTTCCATGAACGGGCCCAGGACCTCGTAGAGGTGCAGGTCGGAGCCGCAGATTCCGGTGGAGGTGACCTCGATGATGACGTCGGTGTCCTCCTTGAGCTCCGGATCCGGGACCGTTTCGACGGTGACGTTTCGCTTTCCCTGCCAGGTCAGTGCCTTCATGATCTAGTTCCTTTCCGTGTCTGTGAATGCGCGCGGCCGGGCGTAGGCGTGGACCTGGTCAAGAAGGTCCCGCTGGTGGGCCACGGCGTCGATGAGGTCGGTGAACACCTTTTCCTCCAGGCCGAGAGAGGGGGCGAGATCGCGCAGGGTTTCCCACAGGCCGACCTTGCCGTTGATCGCGCCCCGCATGAGGTCGGTTTCCAGCAGCAGTGTCATCGGCGATCGGGTCACCGCGTGTCCGTTGCCCTTGAGGCGGCCGATTCTTTCTCCGGTCCAGGCCACCGCCTGCCGGTAGGGCTTCCTGCTCAGGCCGAAATCGTGAATCAGCTGCTCGAGGAAGTCGCGCTCCCCCGCCAGCTGTTCGGCGAACTCGCCCAGCTGGGCGTAGACGGGGGTGTCCACGTAGTCGTTGGCCATGCGCTGGCTGCGGTTGAGACCGCCGGTCGCGCCGGTGAGGTGGTCGGAGAGGTAGAGCTCGAACAGCTCCCTGTCGATGTGCTCCGGCAACGTGACCCGGTCGTCGCCCGCCCCCTCCCCGGCCCCCTGGTCGGTGCCCCGGAGGTTCTTGTCCACCTTGTTGCGCGGAATGAGGGGCGGGGAGGCGTGGCCGCGTCCCTCGGCGAGGCCCTCGAGCAGTTCCGTCAGCGCTTCCGCCGCGGTGTGGGTGGGCGCCCAGCCGAGCTCGCTCTTGGCGCGCGCGTTGTCCATCAGCGGCACCTGCATGCCCATGTCCAGCCATCCCGCGTCAGCGGGCACCACACCCGAGGCGTGCCCGGCGACGAGCGCCGCCCGGACGATCCCCGGAGGCAGCTCGAAATAGCGGCCGGAGCTGGTGAGGATGCCCGCCAGCTCCTTCGGCCCGAGAACGTCGTCGGCGCAGACGTTGAAGGCGCCGGGCCGCTTCGCGACGACCGCCGCCACGTAGGCCTCGCCCACATCCTGGGTGTGCAGCGCCTGCAGGCGCAGCCCCGCCGGCAGCGGCAGGGTCGGCAGCGACTTCGGCGCCAGCATCTGGGGCGGCACGGAACTGCCGAGGAAGTAGCGCTGGATCTCGGAGGCTGCGTCCGACTGGAAGAGCAGCGCCGGGCGCAGCCGGGTGACCGTCACCTCCGGGTGCGCGTCTTCGAAGGCGTCGAGCACGTCCTCCTGGGAGGCCTTGTCCACGCTGTAGTGGGAGGTGTCGATCCCCTCGGTCGGGAAGGATTCATCGCGCCGCGGCGGCTCGCTCCCGTCGTCGAGAAGCTGCTTGCGTGCCTCATCGGGCGAGTAGGCGCCGACGGAGCTGGCGACCACGAGCTGGCCGACGCCCGCCGCCGCCGCGGCCTCCGCCACCCGCCTGGTTCCCTCAACGTTGACGCGCCGCAGCAGCTCGCGGCGGTTGTTCGGCTGCACCAGCCAGGCGAGGTGGATGACCGCGTCGACGCCCTGGAAGGCCTCGGTCAGGGCCGCCACGGCCTCGTCTTCCCCGGTTCCGGCGGCGATGTCTATCGAGCGCCATTCCGCCTGGTCGTAGGGTTCAATACTCTGGTCGGGAAGTCGGCGGGCGATGCCCACGACCTCCGTGATCTCCGGGTGACGGTGGGCGGCACGGAGCACGGCGGTACCCGCGTTCCCCGTCGCTCCGACAACTGCAATGCGCATGGTGTCTCCTCGCTCGGTGTGATTCGGGCCATCAAACCCCAGTCAAGCCAGAAGATTTTCCTTCTTCAACGAATCCTTAAGATTCACAGGTCACATGGCGAGGGTTCCACTGATCCGCACAGCTGTGCGCCCGCCGACCCAGATATCGGCGCCGTCATCGTGGACGAACACCTCCCCATCCGCGCCGGCCGCCGAGCCCTGCCGGGCCACGTAGTCCGGCCCGATCACGCCGCGTTCGCGCAGCCACTGCGCCAGTGCCCCGTTGAGGGAACCGGTCACGGGATCCTCGCCGAACTCGAGGATCGCGCGCACCTCCACCTCCCTGACCGAGGGCGCCAGGCCGACCACGCCCAGGTGGGCGCCCGTGCGGTCCCCGGCGGGACGGAGGGCGCGGACCGCGTCAGCGTCGGCAAGCTGGATCAGCTGCCAGGTCGGGCCGTTGACGCCCCAGGCGTGGGCGAGGATTTCCTCGGTGCCGACGCCCAGGATCTGCGCGGCCCGCTCGAGCTCGGCGTCGGACAGGGGTCCCGTGCGGGTGCGCGGCGGCGTGGCGAAGGAGAGCATCTCGCCGTCGACGCGCACCGGCACCAGGCCGACGCCGCATTCCTGGACGACGCGCCCGCCGCGGGCGATCCCGCCCAGTTCGAGCCAGGCCCGGGCGGAGCCGAGGGTCGGGTGGCCGGCGAAGGGGAACTCCTCCGTGGGCGTGAAGATCCGGACGCGGTAGTCGGCCTCCTCGGTGGTGGGCGTGAGCAGGAACGTCGTCTCCGAGAGGTTCAGCCAGCGGGCGATGGCCCGCATCTGCCCGGTGCTGAGATCGTCGGCGTCGGCGATGACGGCGAGCGGATTGCCGGTGAAGGGGCCGGTGGCGAAGACGTCGATTTCCAGGAATTTGTGGGCCATGGGGCGATTATCCTCGATGCGCGGGACGACTGCGCAGGATTGAAGGTGGACCACAGGAAGGGGCCAGGGACCGGGCCTAGCGTGGAGGTCATGACCAAGGACAAGAACCCGGACAAGACCCCCGGCGGCGCCTCCGTCAAGGACGGCGAGCTCTACCAGTCCCTGCGCGAGGACGGCGCCAGCAAGGAAAAGGCCGCCCGCATCGCCAACGCCGCCGCCAACACCTCACGCAGCGAGGTCGGTGAGAAGGGCGGCGAGGCGGGCAGCTACGAGGACTGGACCGTCGACGAGCTGCACAAGCGGGCCGCCGAGCTCGAGATCGAGGGGCGTTCCAGCATGAACAAGGCGGAGCTGATCAAGGCGCTGCGCGACCATTAGGCGAACGGTGGACGTGCGCGGCCGGGCGTGTGATGATGGTCACCATGGGTATCACTAAGCCGCTGGCCGCCGCCCTCACCGCACTGGTGATGCTCGCGCCCGCCGTCACCGCCTCCGCCACCGTCCCCTACAACGAAGGCCGCCTCGTTATCGGCGATCCCTGGGGTGGCCCGGCGCGCACCCTCGACGTGGGCGTCTCCACCGGCTGCACCCCCGTCGACGACGCCCCGGGCCTGGCCACCCTGTCGGTGACCACCCGCGACGCCGCCTGGGAACGGTTGATGGCCGACACCTTCCACGTCTCCAGCTGGGTTCCCTTCGTGCACACGACCGCCGAGATCAGCTGGCACAACCGGGACACCGGCCAGCGCGGCAGCGGCACCCAGTACGGCATCAACGGCGCCATCCTCGGCGCCGAGCGCTGGGACGTCGGACCGGGGCTTGTCGACGTCGACGTCACCGTCACCCAGTCCCCGGGAATCCCGGTCGAGTTCAGCTCGGTGCGCTCCCACAGCGCCTCCGGGTCCTACAGCGTCACGTCCAGCGGCTGCGGCGTTTAGGAGTGACCATGAACCTCTACGAGTACCAGGCCCGTGAGCTTCTGGAGAGCTTCGGCGTCCCGACGGCGCAGGGGCGCGTCGCCACCACCCCGGCCGAGGCCCGCGAGGCCGCCGAGGCCTTCGGGGGGACGGTCGTGGTCAAGGCCCAGGTCCACACCGGCGGGCGCGGCAAGGCCGGCGGCGTGAAGGTGGTGCACTCCCCCGAGGAGGCCGAGAACGCGGCCGCCAAGATTCTCGGCATGGACATCAAGGGCCACACCGTGCACAAGGTGATGGTGGCCCAGGGCGTCGACATCGCCGAGGAGTACTACTTCTCCCTGCTGCTCGACCGCACGAACCGCTCCTACCTGGCGCTGTGCTCCACCGAGGGCGGCGTGGACATCGAGACCCTCGCCGAGGAGCACCCCGACAAGCTGGCCCGGGTCAGCGTCGATCCGCTCGTCGGCGTCGACGAGGCCAAGGCGCGGGAGATCGCCGACTCCGCCGGGTTCACCGGTGACGTCGCCTACCGCGTGGTCCCGGTGCTGCAGAAACTGTGGCGCGCGTACCACGACTCCGACGCCACCCTCGTGGAGGTCAACCCCCTGGTCCGCACCGCCGGCGGCGAGATCCTGGCGCTGGACGCGAAGGTCACGCTCGACGCCAACGCGGAGTTCCGCCACAACGATTACCCGGACCCGGACCAGAGCGACGGTGACGCCGGTGAGCTCGAGGCGATCGCCCGGGAGCATGACCTCAATTACGTGAAGCTCGACGGCTCCGTCGGCGTCATTGGCAACGGCGCCGGTCTGGTCATGGCCAGCCTCGACGTCGTGGCGGCCGCGGGGAAGCTCTACGGCAACCAGAAGCCGGCGAACTTCCTCGACATCGGCGGCGGCGCCTCCCAGGAGGTCATGGAGACGAGCCTGAAGCTCGTGCTCTCCGACAGGCAGGTGAGGTCGGTGTTCATCAACGTCTTCGGCGGCATCACCGCCTGCGACGTCGTGGCGAAGGGCATCGTCGGCGCCCTCGCGGTCCTGGGCCGGGACGCCAACGTCCCGATCGTGGTGCGCCTCGACGGCAACAACGTCGACGAGGGCCGCCGCATACTCTCCGATTTCCAGCATCCGCTGGTCACCGTCATGGGGTCGATGGACGCCGCCGCCCACCGAGCCGCCGCACTGGCCCAGGCCCACTGAGAAAGGTCCCAGAAACCATGTCAATCTTCCTCGACAGCGATTCCAGGGTCATCATCCAGGGCATCACCGGCGCCGAAGGCATGAAGCACGCCCAGCGCATGATCGCCGCCGGCACGACAGTCGTCGGCGGCACCAACCCCCGCAAGGCCGGACACACGGTGACCGTCAGCGGGCAGAAGCTGCCCGTCTTCGCCACCGTCGCCGACGCCATGGCCGCCACCGGGGCGAACGTCTCGGTCATCTTCGTGCCGCCGGCGTTCGCCAAGGCCGCGATCGTCGATGCCGTCGACGCGCGCATCGACCTGGCCGTCGTCATCACCGAGGGCATCCCGGTCCGCGACACCGCCGAGGCGCTGGCGCACGCCCGCAACGTCGGCCACACGCGCATCATCGGCCCGAACTGCCCGGGCGTCATCACCCCGGGCGAGTCCCTGGCGGGGATCATCCCGGCGACGATCACCGGGTCAGGCCCGGTCGGGCTGATCTCGAAGTCGGGCACATTGACGTACCAGATGATGTACGAGCTCGCCGACGTCGGCGTGTCCACCGCGGTCGGCATCGGCGGCGATCCGCTCATCGGCACCGACTACATCGACGCGCTTGAGGCCTTCGAGGCCGATCCGCAGACCGAGGCGATCGTGCTGATCGGCGAGATCGGCGGCGACGCCGAGGAGCGCGCGGCGGCCTACATCGCCGAGCACGTGAGCAAGCCCGTGGTCGCCTACGTCGCCGGCTTCACCGCCCCGGAGGGTCAGCGCATGGGTCACGCAGGCGCGATCGTCACCGGTTCGGTCGGTACCGCCCAGGCGAAGAAGGAGGCCTTCGAGGCGGTCGGCGTGGCCGTCGGCAAGACGCCGAGCGAGGCCGCCGACATGATGCTCGAGATCATCACTCCGACCCGGCACCGCACCGACGTCGAGCGCGTCATCCCCAACCTCGTCGTCAGCAACCTCCACGAATCCTCCCACGCGCACAGCGCCGTGCTGGGCATGGACATCATCCTGGATCACGGTTTCATGCGCGCGCTCGGCGAGGTCGACGGCCCCCAGCTCAACCTCGTCGCGGAGGCCACGCCCGCGCCGCGCCCGGACGCGACGGTGTTCGTCACCGACGTCAACGCCGCTTATCGACGCGCCGAGGACGCCTCCGCCCACGGCATCGAGATCGTCTACCCGCTCACCGACGAAAAGTTCGGCGTCCGCCGCTTCTTCTACCGCGACGCCGACGGCAACGTGGTCAGCGTCGCGGCGCACCTGAGCTAGCGGAGCGGGGGCGCGGGTAAGAACCGGCCCCGGGCCGCTCATCCGACCGTGCAATCACACGCTCGGATGAGGCCGGAGAACAGGAGAATTGCGGAACTGCGGTTACTCCGCCGGGCTGATCTCGGACTCGACGACCCACTTGTGGTTGGTCATCTCCATGCCGTCGGCGCTGAAGTCGACCATGTAGACCGTTTCCTCGGTGGCGGAGTCGATGGTCGCCTCGGCGCCGTCCATGCCGGACATGTGATCGGCGTCGAGCACGACCGTGGAGCCCTCGGCCAGCGGGGCCTCGCCCGGGTCCTCGAGTTCCTCGTGCACGACCCACTTGTGGTCGGTCACCGGCTCGCCTCCGTCGGTCGGGGTGTAGCTGACGGAGTACGTGGTGGTGTCGAAGGCGCCCGCGATGGTCGCCTCGGCACCCTCCATGCCGGACATGTGGTCGGCGTTGAGGATGACCTTCGTGCCCACCGGGTAGGTGGGGTCCTCGGCCTCGACGATGCCGGCCGGCGCCGGGCCGCCGTCGGCGGGGTGGTCGCCGTGACCGTTGTCCGCGGACTCGGCTTCTGCGGTGGTCAGGGTCGGGGAGCTCTCCGTGCTCTCCGTGGTGTCGGCGCAGGCGGCGAGGGCGAGGGCGGAGGTCAGGGTGATGGCGGTCAGCAGTCGTTTCATGGTGGATCCTTTCGTGGAATGCGGGTGATCGGAAACAACGGCGATCCGGCGGTGACCGGTCGCGTCGGTCGGTGACGTTCATGGCTTCAGCGGCAGGGTGAGAGAGAAGACGGAGCCCCGCCCTGGTCCGGGGGAGGTGGCGCTCAGGGTGCCGCCGTGGGCGTCGGCGAGCGCGCGGGAGATGGTCAGGCCGATGCCGGAGCCGCCGTGCTCACGGCTGCGGGCGGAGTCGCCGCGGTAGAAGCGTTCGAAGACGTGCTCCAGCTCCTCGGGGGTCATGCCGTCGCCGGTATCGGTGACGTCGACGCGGACGGCGTCGGCGCCGACCCGGGTGGCGCCGACTGTGACGCGCCCGCCCGCCGGGGTGTGGCGCAGGGCGTTGGCCAGCAGGTTGCCGAGGATCTGCTGAAAGCGTTGGCGGTCCACGGTGACCGTTCCGGTCCCGGGCACGACGGACAGGCTGACGCCTTTGCGTTCGTAGGCCTCCCGGGCCGTCAGCGCGGCGACGTGGAGGAGTTCTCCGAGCGGTTCCTCGGCCAGGTCTAGGTCAATGCGTTTTTCCTCGGCGCGGGAGACCTCGTCGAGATCCTCGACGAGCCGGGTCAACCGGGTGAGCTGATCGGACATGACCGACTGCGTCGACGGCCCCCAGTCGACGACGCCGTCCTCGAGGCCGTCGAGGTACACGGCCAGGACGGAGACCGGCGTGCTCATCTCGTGGGCGAGGTCGGAGAGCATGCGGCGGCGCACGGCCTCGGTGTCGCCGAGCCTGCCCGCCATCGTGTTGAACGCCGTCGCCAGCGTCGCCACCTCGGGGCCGGCGTGGCCGGCCGTGACGCGGACCTCGTAGTCGCCGTCGCTCATGGCGCTGGCCGCGCGGGTCAGGTCACGCAGCGGCTCCCGGAGGCGACGTGAGAACCACAGGCTCACCAGCAGCGCCGCGAGCAGCGCGGTCGGCAACGCGACACCGAGGGTGATGAGGCTGGCGTCGCGGTAGGCCCGTTCCGTGTGGAGCAGGCCGGCGGAGGGATCCTCGAGGCCGGCCATGAGCAGATGGTCATGGAAGAGCTGCGGACCGACGAGGGACGCGACGCCGGCGGCGACCAGCAGACTGACCGCCACCACCATCGCCTGCGCGAGCAGGAAACGGAGCGGAAGGTTCATTCCTGCCCCATCCGGTAGCCGACGCCGCGAACGGTGGCGATGTGCCCGACCCCCACCTTCCGGCGCAGGTTCCCGATGTGGACGTCCACGATCCGCTCGTCGCCGACCCAGGTGGTGTCCCAGACCTCGGTGACGAGCTCGCGCCGGTCGAGCACCTCTCCGGGGCGGCTGGCGAGGGCGGCCAGCAGGTCGAATTCAGTGCGCGTCACGTCCACTTCTTCCCCGCCGACCGTCACGATCCGCGCCGCCGGATCGATCTCCAGGTCGCCGAAGGCGTACGGCCGCCGTGTCGTCGAGCGCGGTCGCCGCAGCACCGCATGCACCCGCGTGACCAGTTCCCGGACGCTGAAGGGTTTGGTGACGTAGTCGTCCGCCCCCAGCGTCAGCCCGGTGATCCTGTCGTCCTCGCCACCGCGCGCGGTGAGCATGAGGATGTAGCAGTCGGAGAATTCCCGGATGCGGCGGCAGACCTCCAGCCCGTCCAGCCCCGGCAGACCGAGGTCCAGGATGACGACGTCCGGAGTGAAGGAACGCGCGAGCTCCACCGCCTGCGGCCCGGTGTGCGCCTGGGTCGTCTCGAACCCCGCGCGGTCGAGGTACGACGCCACCATCTGCGCGAGCGGCTTTTCGTCGTCGACGACCAGAATGCGTTCAGTCATGGCCCCCAGTATCACCCTTTCCGCCACCCCACGAACGCGAATCCCCGCCGATCTTCATGAAACCTAGACAAAGCCCATGTTTCACGTTTCACGTGAAACATCGTGGTTCCCCTTGTCCTGCAGAATCGCCCGCTCCCCCACCCCACGGCCAGTGGCGCGCTTCACCACCTCCCCGCTTATCGACGCCCACCCCAGCGTTCTCCCTGTTCAAAGGGAACACGGTTCTGTGCTATCAACAATGAAGACCCTGTCCCGCCCGCAAGGAGAACCCATGAAACGCGCCGCCATTCTCGTCACCGCCCTCGCCCTGACCCTGACGGGCTGCGCGGCCACCGATTCCGGCCGGGACGACGCCGCCATTTCCCAGGCCGACCTCCTCGCCGCCCACGGCCTGGAGGGCAAGGACGCCCGCGAGATCATCACCGAGCTGGACCAGACGCCCAGGGCCGAGCGTTCCACCGAACTGATGGCCTCCATCCGCATCGACGAACTGATCCTCTCCGACGACACCGGCGAGACCAGCCTGCCCATGCCCGAGGACGAGACCTACATGTCCATCGCCCCCTACGTGAACCAGACCCACGACTGCTTCTACCACTCGCTGACCACCTGCACCGGCGAGCTGGGCAACGAGCCCGTCCACGTCACCTTCCGCGATGACGCGGGCGAGGCGATCCTCGACGAGGAGGTCACCACCTACGACAACGGCTTCGTCGGCTTCTGGGTGCCGAAGGGCGCCACCGGCACCATCGAGGTCGACCACGAGGGCAGGACCGCGACGGCCGACTTCTCCACAGAGGACGACGGCGCCACCTGCGTGACGACGCTGCAGCTGACGTAGGCTTCCCAACCCCCGCCCACCGCGCGATACTGGACCCATGGCCCAGGAACCTGCGCTCGCCCGGCGACTCACCGCCACCGACGTCGTTCTCGTCGGGCTCGGGTCGATGATCGGCGCGGGCGTCTTCGCGGCGTTCACGCCCGCCGCCCAGGCCGCCGGTGCGGGCCTGCTCATCGGACTGCTGGTGGCGGCCGCGGTGGCCTACGCCAACGCCACCTCCTCTGCACAGCTGGCGGCGCAGTACCCGACCTCGGGCGGGACCTACGTCTACGGGCGGGCGGAGCTCGGCCCCTGGTGGGGTTTTCTGGCGGGCTGGGGTTTCGTGATCGGCAAGACGGCGAGCTGCGCGGCGATGGCCCTGACATTCGCCGCCTACGCCGCGCCGGCGGGATGGGAGAAACCCGTGGCGGTCACCGCCGTCATCGCCCTGACCGCGGTCAACTACCGCGGCATCACCCGGACCGCGCAGCTGACCCGCGTCATCGTGGCGGTGGTGCTCCTGGCGCTGGCCCTTGCCGTCGTCGCTGCCCTGGTCGGCGGGGATCCGCAGTGGGGGCGGGTGAATCCCGTCGCGGGGGGCCACGGTGGGGCGCTCGGCGTCCTGCAGTCGGCCGGGCTGCTCTTCTTCGCCTTCGCCGGCTACGCCCGTATCGCCACACTGGGCGAGGAGGTCAGGGACCCGGGACGTGTCATTCCCAGGGCCATCCCGACCGCGCTGGGCATCGTGGTCCTCATCTACGCGCTCATCGCGGTGACGCTGCTGGCCGTGCTCGGCGCGGAGGAGCTGGCGCAGACCCCGCAGCCGTTGGCGGCGGCGGTGGGACCCGGCAGCTGGGCCGAGCCGGTCGTGCGGATCGGCGCGGCGGTGTCCTCGCTCGGGGCGCTGCTGGCGCTCATCGCCGGCGTCGGCCGGACCAGTCTGGCGATGGCCCGGGAGAAGGATCTGCCCCACTGGTTGGCCGCCGTGCATCCCCGGTTCAGCGTCCCGCACCGCGCGGAGATCACCCTGGCCGTCCTCGTCATCGCCCTGGTGTTGACGGTGGATCTGCGCGGGGCGATCGGCTTCTCCTCCTTCGGGGTGCTGCTCTACTATCTGATCGCCAATCTCTCGGCGTTGCGGCAGGACCGCGCGCACCGACGTTTCCCGAAGTGGTTGCAGGTTGTCGGCGCCGTCGGATGTGCGGTGCTGGTCATGACGCTGCCGCCGACCGCGGTGCTCGCCGGGGTGGCGGTGTTCGCGGTCGGCGGCCTCTACCGCCTGTTACGCAGGTGACCTCTGCTTACTTGCGGGCGTCGACAAGCAGCTCCTGCAGGTCGCTGGGTGCCGGAGCCGACATGGCGGGGAAGATGCCGGTGAGGAACTCTTCCAGGCCCTCGGTGTCGGAGAGTTCGAAGACGCCGGCGACGTACTGGTCCGGGCGCACGAGTACGACGGCGCCGTCGCGGGAGATGCCGCGCTGGTCGAAGATGTCCTCACCGGCCAGCACGCCGAAGGCGTTCTCGACGTCCATGAGGTTGAGGTCGCCGACCCGCGGCTTGAAGGCGGCCGGCACGTCGAGCATGTCGAAGTCGGTGTAGGGCTGCTGGTAGGTCACCTTCGCGTCGATGAACGTCGGGTCGAGCGCGCCCTCAGCCCACCGTGCCCAGCGCCGGACCGCGGAATCCTGCGCTCCCGGCGCGGCGGCGTCGGCGAAGACGTAGGCGCGGAAGCGTCCGTCGGAGACCGCCTGGTGTCCGATGTGCAGCTCCACGAGGTCGCAGACGCGGCCGACGCGGGCGGACTTGAAGCGTTTGCCCAGCGGGTAGCCGGTGGCCAGGTCCTGGCGGCCGGTGTCGACGGTGATCATGGAGGGCTCGTACTGGGTCATGTAGCCGGCGTTGAACTCGGAGGTGGACTGGTAGAACTCCTCGACCTCGGTTGCGCTGCCCTGCTCGTGGGCGGGCCTGGCCATGAGGGCGGACCACTCCTTGTCGAAGGCGATGAGACGGCGGGCGATCTCCTCCCTTTCCTCGGCGTAGGTGGTGAGCAGCTCGCGGGGGCTGTTGCCGCTGGCGACGTGGCCGAGCTTCCAGCCCAGGTTGAAGCCGTCCTGGATGGAGACGTTCATCCCCTGGCCGGCCTTGGCGCTGTGGGTGTGGCAGGCGTCGCCGACGATGAACACGCGCGGGTGCTCCCCGGTGCTCTTCTCGGAGACGCGGTCGTCGAAGTGGTCGGCGAGTCGGTGGCCGACCTCGTAGATCGAGTTCCACACGACGTCCTTCACGGTGACGGTGAAGGGGTTGAGGATCTGGTTGGCGGTGTCGATGACCTCCTGCAGCGGGGTGTCGCGCACCGAGGTGGCGGCGTTCTCGTCGACCTCGCCCAGGTCGACGTAGAGGCGGAAGAGGAAGCCTCCCTCCCGCGGGATGAGCAGGATGGTGCGGCCGGTCTCGGACTTGATGGTGCACTTCTTGCGCACGTCCGGGAAGTCGGTGTCGGCGTAGACGTCCATGACGCCCCAGGCGTGGTTGGCCTGCTTGCCCTGGAGGCGGTAACCCAGCGACTTGCGCACCTGGGAGCGGGCGCCGTCGGCGCCGACGACGTACTTGGCGCGGACGGTGACCTCCTCGGTGCTGCCGTCCCCGTGGGTCCTGAGCAGCTGGACGGTGACCGGGTAGTCCTCATGGTCGGAGTTCCCCGAGACCTGCAGGTCGAGGAATTCGTAGCCGTAGTCCGGCTCCAGGCGGGTCGGCGCGTTCCTCATGAAGCGGTTCATGTGGTCGATCAGGCGCACCTGGGTCAGCAGCAGCTGCGGGAACTCGCTGATGTCCCTGGACAGCTCGCGGGTGCTGTTGTCGCGGATGATCCGCGAGGGGTTGGCCGGGTCCGGCTTCCAGAAGGCCATGTCGGTGATCTCGTGGCCCTCGGCGAGCAGCTCGTGGGCGGCGCCGAAGGTGGCCATGGTCTCCACGGTGCGGGAGTGGACGCCGTCGGCGTTGGCCAGCTCCAGGCGGTGGCCGCGGCGCTCGACGATGCGGGTGGTGATGTTCGGGAAGCGGGAGAGCTGGGCGGCGGCGGTGGTGCCGGCGGGTCCGCAACCGACGATGAGGACGTCGATGAGTTCCGGCAGGTCCACCGGCCGGTTGAGGCCGGTGCCGGCGGCCGGAAGGGTCATCGGATCCTGGGAGCTGTAGCCCGAAACGTGGAACTGCATGATGGTGTCTCTCTTTCCTGTGGTGCGCGGGTGATTGCCGTTGGCAGGAATGTATCCGCGATCACATGAGGAAGGACAGGGGCCGGGCGGGACATGTCCGGGGCGGCCAAAAACACGTCCGGTGGCGTCAAATTTCCCGGCTTCGGCGCAGGGACAGGGCCGGTTCAGCACCTGAAGGCGACGCGCACCTGACCCTCAGCCATGTCCGCGGCTGCCGGTGCGGAACGGGCGCCCAGGCCACCTTTGGTGATTCACAGGCAATACCCCGCAAATGATCGTTGAACCTTCAACTAAAAGGGCCTAAGGTTCACTTCATGATCCAGGACCTCATCCGGCGGCTCTTCGGCCGCCCCACCAACAAAGCAATGACCCCCGAACAGCGCACCACCCACAAGGAGAACAACACCATGACCACCTACACGATCTTCGGCGGCACCGGCAGCATGGGCACCGCGATTTCAGGCGTGCTCACCAAGGGTGGAGCCACGACCGTCGCCGTCTCCGCCGAGGAGGCGCCCACCGCCACCATCGAGGGCGACGTCGTCATCCTCGCCGTGCCCTACCCGGCCGTCGACGAGATCATCGCCACCCACCGTGAGGCCCTGGCCGGCAAGATCGTCATCGACATCACCAACCCGCTGAACTTCGAGACCTTCGACGAGCTGGTCGTTCCCGCCGGCTCCTCCGCCGCCGCCGAAATCCAGGCCAAGCTCCCGGAGTCCAAGGTTCTCAAGGCCTTCAACACCACCTTCGCGGCCACCCTGTCCTCCGGCAAGGTCGGCGACCTGACCACCACCGTGCTCGTCGCCGGCGACGACGAGGCCGCCAAGAAGACGCTCATCGACGACGTCACCGCCGGCGGACTCGACGCCCTCGACGCAGGATCCCTCAAGCGCGCCCACGAGCTGGAGGCCGTCGGCTTCTTGCAGCTGACCCTCGCGGCCTCCGAGAAGATCGGCTGGACCGGCGGCTTCGGCCTGGTCAAGTAACACCCGAGTGAGCATCGCCGGGGCAGCGTCCCGAAACAGCTGGTGAGCCCACCGGCAGCCCCCCGGGTGAAGTCCCACGACATCGTTTCGCACCTTGTCGTGGGATTTCGTCATTTCGGGGGTCCCGAGCTGTGCTTGTCGACGCCGGGTTCATCCAGCGTCGCCACACATTCGGGCAGCGGCCCGTCCACCCGCCGAGCGTTCAGATCCGGTTCCCCTACTCCGCGACGCGCAGCACGGCCTTGATGGTCTCGCCCGAACCGGCGTCCTCGATGGCCTTTTCCAACTCGTCGAAACCGTAGGTCGTCACCAGCCTGTCGAAGGGGAATCGCCCCTGCCTGTACAGGCCGATGAGCGCCGGGATCAGCTCGTTGCTGGTGGAGCCGCCGCCGAGGGTGCCGACGACGTTCTTGCCCCACAGGGCGCGGAGGTGGTCGAGGGAGAAGCGGGCCTCGGCCGGGGCGCCGCCGACGAGGATCAGGGTGCCGAGCATGCCGACGGCGTCGGCGGCGCGCTCGATGACGCGGATGCTGCCGGTGCAGTCGATGACGTAGTCGGCGGGGCCACCCAGGATGCCGGTGACCGCGTCGACGATGTCGTTCTCGCGCGTGTTGACGGTGTGGGTCGCGCCGAGTTCGGCGGCCAGTTCGAGGCGCGAGTCCTGCAGGTCCATGGCGATGATGGTGGTGGCCGGGGTGTTCTGGGCGGCCATGACGGCGCCCAGGCCGACCGCGCCGGCGCCGATGATGACGATCGACTCGCCCGGCGCGGGGGTGGCGGTGTTGAAGACCGCGCCGGCGCCAGTGGTGATCCCGCAGGCCAGCGGGCCGAGCAGCTCCAGGTCGATGTCCTTGTCCACCTTAACCAGGGCGTTCTCGCGGGTCAGGGAGTAGGTGGCGAAGGAGGACTGGCCGAAGAAGTGGCCGGAGAGCGTCGTCCCGTCGGCGCGGGTGTAGGCCGACTCCCCCGCGTCGGGCCCGTGGAGGCGCACTCCCGCCAGCAGTTCGGCGCCGATGTTGAGGCAGTAGCGGTGCTGGCCGCGGACGCAATTGCGGCAGGTACCGCAGTAGGGCCAGCCCATGACGACGTGGTCACCGGGCTCGACGGCGGTGACGCCCTCCCCGACCGCCTCGACGACGCCCGAACCCTCGTGACCGAGCACGCCCGGCAGCGGCAGGGGCATGTCACCGGACTGGGTGTTGAGGTCGGTGTGGCAGACGCCCGTGGCGACGACCTTGACCAGGACTTCGCCGGGACCTGGGGCGTCGAGGGTCAGTTCCTCACGGACGAAGGGGGCGTCGATGGCTTCAACGACGTAGGCGTCGATCTTTTTCATGGGGTTCCTCGAATTTCTTCCGGCAGGAAAAGGTGGATACCCCAAGCGTATTCACGATTGGAAACAGAGGCTGGGCGGATTACAGAGGTGTGGGTGCAGCGCGCAACGGCGTGGGCGTGTGTGCGGAGGCGGTGTCGCCGAGGGGACACCGCCCCGGGGTCCGGTCGACTCAGAAACCCGGCATCGTTTCAGCACCTGCAGACAAGGAAAAGGAAAACGCCCGTACTGGATGTCCAGTACGGGCGACGGAAGGGAACTCCGGAGGTCAGTAGAAGGCCGGCGGATCGCTGGCGGGGAAGGATTCCTCGCCCTGCTCGTCCACCAGTTCGTCCTCATCGAGCACGCCGTCGGTGCCGGGCTTGGTGTCGGCGTCCGGCTCCAGCTGGTCCTCCTCCTGTCCCGGGGTAAGGTTCTGGTCTTCAAACGGATTCTTGTCAGGATTGGTCGGGGTGTTGCTCATACCGCGTTCACGTCCTTTCATCTGTTCTTCCGTGTGGGGTTCCCGAGTCTACTCGCATTTCGCGGGACGCACCCGAGTCCGCGGCGACATACCGCGGGGAACGACAGTGGTGCGCGTGGCCGATAAAACCGGGCGCTGAGACACCCGCTCACCGCGCTGGTGCGCGCAGAAAAAGGGGCCGGACGCCCGGCCCCGTCGATACCGACGTTTAACCGCGCAACGGCTTCAAGGCATCCGCCCAGGCGATGACCTGGTCGAACACATCGCCCAGCGCGCCAGTGGACTCCTCGGTCGGCCGGAAGGTACTCATGTCGGCGAAGTCGGTGGCGAAGGAGAGGAACACCTGCGCGCGAACGTCCGTCATCTGCAGCTCGGCGGCGATCAGACGCCAGGCTTCCACGGAGCGGGTGCCGCCGGCGGTGCCGTAGCTGACGAAGCCGATCGACTTGTTGTTCCACTCGTAGTAGAGGTAGTCGACCGCGTTCTTCATCGCGCCCGGCACGGAGTGGTTGTACTCGGGGGTCACGAAGATGAAGCCGTCATAGGAGGCGATTTTCTCGGACCACGCTTTGGTGTGCTCCTTCTCGTACTGACGCATCATCGGGGGATTGGGTTCATCGAGCAACGGCAGGTTCTGGTCGACGAGGTCAATCAGTTCGAACTCCGCGCCCGCGTGCTTCTGGGCGTTCTCGTTCACCCACTCCCCGACCTGGCGGCCGACTCGGTTGGGGCGGGTGCTTCCGACGACGATGGCGATGCGGGTCATGGATTGTCTCCGTTCGTTGGGGTGTTTCAGGGACAGGGCCCAGCGTAGGGATGTTTGCCGCCGGTCGCCTTCGTGCGGAATGCCGGACCAGGTGAAACCCGGGAAACGAGAAAACCGCCGCACCCGAAGGTGAGGCGGTTGTTCTTCAACGAGCAGTCGGCCTAGATGGCGCGAACCTGCTGAGCCTGGGGGCCCTTGGCGCCCATGCCGGTCTCGAACTCGACCTTCTGGCCCTCGTCCAGGTTGCGGAAGCCGCCACCCTGGATCTCGGAGTAGTGGACGAAGACGTCAGCGGATCCGTCGGAAGGCTCGATGAAACCGAAGCCCTTCTCGCCGTTGAACCACTTCACAGTTCCCTGTGCCATTTTAATACCTAATTCCTGATGAGGTGATGCTACGTCCGTCAGCATGATTCACTGGCGTACGGGTCGTTTGAAATTCTCGGCGACCTATAACCTCCGCGGTTAATGCGTGGATGAAGAAAACCGAGCCCTCGCGTTGTACATCTCTTGCGAGCGCATAAACACTGCACACAGAAACCGCGACCGCCACCCAGTGTGTCATATATTCGGTCTGAGGGGAACCCACGGAGAAAATAAACTTCCGCCGCTCACCAATTTTCCCCAGCACCGGCTGGATTTTTCGGGAAGATTTCGCAGTCCAAGCCCTTTTCCCTGTCGCGGCAGGGGACCCAAGATCAACTGTTCGTTTTGACCTCCGGTTTGCCAGGAGACTGATTTCCAGGGGCCTTCGCCATCAACAAGCGCGTCTCGCAGGACACCCACCCCGGGCCGGAGGATGAGTCCGACTACCCGCCGGGCAACTACTGCATCTGAGCGGGCGGGCCGGCGGCCGCTCCCTTGGCTCGGCCGACCAGGGCCGTGCCCGCCACGAGCGCTGCCCCCACCCCGAGTCCGGCTCCCGCGCCGTCCTCGAGGAAGAGCAGGCACGCGGCAAAGACGCCGATCATGGCAATCCCCACCACCGCGAGGGACAGCCGCTCCCGGGGCAGCGTCACCGCGCTGAACAGCGCCAGTCCGGCCGCCACGGGGGCGACGAGGAGGCACAGCAGGACCGAGAGCATCATCATCCCGAAGAGAAGCCAGCCCGCCCCCGGGTCACCGACCCCGCCGGCGGCCTCGAACGACAGGATCAGCAACGGGACGACACCCAGCACCAGCACCGCCCAGGCGGTACCGACCGCGGCGGTGACCCGCGCGGGACGGGCCGGGGGCGCGGGCGGTGGCACCGGTCTGAGAGATGACATGACCGCAGTCTAGGACGATCCGGGCGGGTCAGCTGTCCAACGCATCCACCGAGGCGGACAGGAAGATCATGACTCCGCCGACTACGGCGGGAGCGCCCGGCGAACGCCCCGACTACACCCCGAGACCCGGCTCCAACACAGACCCGACTCCCGCAGCGCTCACGCCGAGTTCTGCGGCGATGCGGGTGACCGCGCCGCGGGCGGTGTCGGGATCGGCCTGGGCGTGGGTGACGAGCTCTACAGCACGCTGCTTGAGTTCGTCGGTGTACTTGACGGGCATGTGAGGGGTTCCTTTTCCAATTTCCTACCCTCCATTAAACTCGGGGCGAACCAAAATACGAGATTAGCCGGAACCCAACGTGACATTTTTGAGAGCTGGTGAACTGAATTTGGTCGCCCTGAGCAGTCTCTAACAGTGATCCGGTGATTCGAGGCTCTTCTCAAACTTGTCAACAGGGAAGAGTTCCCGTTTCGCGCATTTCCGCGATCGTCGAATAGAAGGACTGAACTCGACTCGCATGGACAGCATCGTTGTTGAGCTCGAGGCAGACGTCATTAAATTCTCGTGAATAAGCACCTGACTCAATTGAGTACCTAACCCACTCGTTATCCAATCGCTCCACTAGTAGATCAATAGATTCTTTATCTGATATTGGCCTATCGGCAGCAACCTGTGCCACTCCGTAAGTCCCTGATCCCCAGATTCTTCCTCCGAAACGTTCAAGTCGCCGAAACCACCTCGGACGTTGCTGGGCTTCCGCCAGCACATGGGCCAACACGAAGTTTTGCATCAGCTGGTCACTCGCCGTGCTTGCCCTAATATATGACCATGCCTCTGTACCAATATCTTTTCGTAGAGCTACGACCACTTGGTGCCCTTCGAGTCGCTGCGGTGCGAGTATTTGGCGAGTGACACCTGCTAAAAGTGCGGCAAAAATACCGGCCCAAATCGAAATCAGAAGTTCGCGACTATCTGGCACTATTGGGGCAAATAGGCTGCGGATGGCGACCGCGGTCACCCCCGAGGCAAGGACGACTATCACGCTCAACAGGTGGTATATCAAGAGCATCGTCCAGTTCGGATGCCGAGGCTTCCGAACAACTTCAAAGCAGGCTTTACCGGTAGTCCATACGAGATAAGTACCAATCATCAACCAGAGCCCCCACCAAGGATCTCCCCCTGCCCGATCAACGCACACAGAAATGAATACCGACACGAGAAAAACCGGGCCACCTCGGAAAATGACATACGTGCGTATCGGATTAGCACGTATATGCTCTTGCGCTCGAGTTTCAGTATCCGTGTAAGTCTCCGGCCAGTCGGTTTTGATGAGCGAATAGGCCGACCTCAAAATCAAGACGCCTAAGAATGCGAGGCTTATCGTGTTAATGATGGCTCGGCCGGAGTCATCCAGAGTTACTAAGTAGAATTCTCGAAGGAAAGTCGCGAGCGCACTTGAATCTTCTGGTTTCAGAGCAGCTTGAAGCGTTTCTGGACTCATGGCCTTGGCTATCTCCACTACGAAATTCCTCTTATTGTTCAAGAAGCTGAACTCCTCGACAGGACGACGAACCAATCAACCTTGCAATCTTTGGCACACTGGCGTAAATCCTCATGCGGCGATGCCCCCTAATAGCTTGCGATACTAAACCATTTGTGAATCGGGAGTCCTGCGGGACGGAATAGCTCAATCCATCGCTTCGTAGCGTTGGAAATTATGAATTTATCCGAAGCACTACAACCTGACAGCAAGTCCCAATCACTCGCATCAAGAAGTGATTCATAAAACCAGAACTCTCCCCCACACAAGTCCCCGCCCGCACAATCCACCCCCACCTCCCCCGAAAAACACACAAAACCGGAGGTCACACCCTCTTTCGAGTTTGTGACCTCCGGTGATTGCGGTTCAAGAACCGCTCACTGTGCCTGGGGGGTGTCTGGTTCCACGACATAGTTCCGCCTGTCTCACGAGATCGTTCCGCCCCCGCGGCGGTGAGCAGCGCCGACAGCAGGACGCGTCGGTTCCGCCACCGGGACGACGGCCGCGGTGTGCCCCGGGGCCGGAAAACCGATGTCTCCAGACACCGTTCCGTGACGGCCACGACGTCAGCCGGCTACCGACCGACGGCGCACGGCCCGACTGAAGCACGCGGAAGACCCTGCCTGCGGGCGCAGGAGGCCTCCATGACGGCCGAGACCCCTCATGCTGTTCCGCATCGGGCCGATCGCTTCCGGGCCACAGCCACCCCGGGGAACACCACCGGCTCCAGCCGATCACGCGTGGCGTCGGCAAGCAGCGCCCCACAACCCCTGCCAGGCCCCGCCAAAGAACCCCGGAAAATAGAAAATCCCACGACACCGTACGGAACGATGTCGTGAGACTTCACACTGTGCCCGGGGGGGGACTTGAACCCCCACGTTCTTGCGAACACTGGCACCTGAAGCCAGCGCGTCTGCCAATTCCGCCACCCGGGCTGGGCGACTTCATAAAGATAACCCACGGTTCAGAAAGAACACAAATCGCCAGTTCACGGCGATTTCCACGCCAATAACCACAGCGGAACTCCGGCAGCGCGCCTGCGCGATGGCTATAGGTATGTCCGGACGGGGCCCTATACTGAGCGCACTGGTGTGCCCGGTGTCCTGGCGCGCGTAATTCAGCGTGCATTGAATCGCCAGGTGCCGTGAGGGCCACACCGTTTGATCAGCAACACCCGCACACAGGAGAACGTAGGAGAGGGGTCGGAGCTCGCGATGTCCGTCATGCTTCAGTTGGCAAAGTTCGATAGTGCGCTTCAGCGTGGCCTCGACAATGCCTTTGCGTGGGTCTTCGGTGGCAAGGTCGTTCCGGCCGAGATTGAGGAGCTCCTCAAGCAGGAGGCCCAGGACAATCTCACGTCCACCGAGGATGACCGTCTGGTCGCCCCGAACGTGTTCGCCGTCGGCGTCTCGTCGAAGGATCTGGAGAACCTCTCGCAGGATCTGCATCTTCCGGAGAGTTTCGCCGATCAGTTGACCCGCTACGCCCGTAATCAGGGATGGGATCTGCTGGCGCCGCCGGTGGTCCGTATCGCTGAGGAGACTGGTCTGCGCACGGGTCAGCTGCGGGTGTCGTCCTATGCTTCCGCGGATCCGGAGGTGGCCAGTGGTTATGACGCCATCGAGCACCCCGCGGCCGCACTCCCCCATGACGAAAGCTCCCGCTCCGGGAGCGCTCCGAGCCGATCCCTTCCCAAGGAGAATGACGTGACCGAGAACATCAACCCGACTTCCCTGGAGTCGGTGGTCAATCTGCTGCTGCAGGACGGGTCGTCGCGGACCTACCAGGTGCGTGAGGGATCGAACATCATCGGTCGCAGCAACGACGCCGACTTCCGGCTGCCGGACACGGGCGTGTCCCGTGAGCATGCGGAGATCACCTGGGACGGTAATGATGCCGTGCTGGTGGATCTGGAGTCGACGAACGGAACGACGGTCAACGAGACGCCGATCGACAACTGGCTGCTGGGTGACGGTGACGTGATCACGATGGGCCATTCGACGATCGAGGTCCGTATCAACCACCCGCGGCGCGGTTAAGCCGGAATAGGAGTTCTGATGGACGCGTTCGTTCTCACCGCGCTGCGGATCGGCCTGCTGGTCGTTCTGTGGCTCTTCATCGTTCTGGCTCTCAACGCGATGCGCCGGGACGCCAACAGCGCGGCCGGCGCCCGGCGCGCCGGCGGCAAGGCCACGCCCAGTCCGGCCGCCCCCGCTGCCCCGGCGGCGCCGCTGACGCGCGAGAAACCGACCCGCATGACGGTCGTCGACGGCCCGCTCAAGGGTTCGTACATGGACATCTCCTCGGCCGAGGAGATCGTCATCGGCCGTCACCAGGACTGCGACTTCGTGCTGGGCGACGACTACTCCTCCTCCCGTCACGCCCGGCTTTTCCGTCGCGGCTCGGAGTGGTTCGTCGAGGATCTGGAGTCGCGCAACGGCACGTTCCTGGCCGGCTACCGCATCGACCAGCCGGAGCGGGTCCGTGCCGGCGTCGACGTCCGGATGGGTCGCACGACGGTGAGGCTGGTGCCATGACGCTTCGCCTCGTGTACACGATCGCCTCGGATCGCGGTCTGGTCCGCGACAACAACGAGGACTCCGCCTACGCCGGTCCCCATCTGCTGGTCATCGCCGACGGCATGGGCGGCCACGCGGCGGGCGAGGTCGCCTCGCAGCTGATGGTCAACCACATGGCGCGCCTTGATTCGAAGGTCGGTGAGTTCCCGGCGGAGTTCGCGGAGGCCGACAAGCTGGCCCTGCTCGGCGCCTACGCCGAGGACGCCAACGTCGAGATCGCGGAGACGGTCCTGCGCCGCCCCGAGACCGACGGCATGGGCACCACGCTCACGGGCATGCTTTTCGACGGCCGCGAGATCGCCCTCATCCACGCCGGCGACTCCCGCGGCTACCGCCTGCGCGACGGCGTCCTGGAGCAGTTGACGGTGGACGACACCTTCGTCCAATCGCTGGTCAACGAGGGCAAGCTCGATCCCGAGGACGTCTCCTCGCACCCGCGCAAGTCGCTCATCCTCAAGGCCTACACCGGCCAGCCGGTGGAGCCCTCGCTGCGGACGCTCGACGCCCGGCCGGGCGACCGCCTGCTGCTGTGCTCGGACGGTCTCTCCGATCCGGTGACGGCGTCGACGATCACCGACGCGCTGCGCGCCGGCACCCCGGCCACCGCGGCGAAGCGGCTGGTCGACCTTGCGCTGCGTTCGGGCGGCCCGGACAACGTCACTGTCGTGGTGGCGGACGTTCTCGAGGACGCGCACCTGGACGAGAAGTCCCGGGCGGCGCTGCCCTCGACGCCGATTCTCGGCGGCGCCCTGGCCGGCGACCACCCCGAGCACTCCCACCCGGACACCGCCGCCGGTCGGGCGGCCGCCTGGTCGCGCCGCCCGCAGGTGATTCCGCCGAACCAGGGCGGGGAGCCGACCCCGGCCCCGGCCCCAACCCCAACCACAGCCGCCGTCGACGCCCCCGCCGTGGCGGAGGACGCCGACGAGGAGGGTCCCAGATCCACCGGCGGCCGGGGCCGGTGGCTCACGCTGAGCCTGGTGCTGGTGCTGCTGGTCGCCCTCGGTGGCGGCACCTGGTGGGCGTCGGAGAAGATTGACGCGAACTACTACCTGGCCGTCGACGAGCAGCAGAACTTCGTCATTCATCAGGGCGTGGACTTCTCGGTGTTCGGCCGGGATCTCAACGACCCGCTGCAGCAGGCGTGCATCAACAAGGAGGGCGGGCTGCGCTTCGTGGACGTGAATCCGGACGACGGTCGGGCGTCGTCACGCTGCGCGATCTTCGGCCTGCAGGACATCCCCGAGTCGGTCCGCGCGTCCGTGAACAGCCTCGAGGGCGGCTCCTACGACGAGGTGACCCAGCAGCTGCGGCGGCTGGCCGATCAGGCCCTGCCGGTCTGTCTGACCCGTGAATCCGACGGCAACACCGATCAGCCCGCCAGTGGCGATCTCAACCAACCAGGCGTGAACTGCCGGGAGGTGGCGTAAATGAAGCAACTACTTGGACGACGCACAGAATTTTTCCTGCTGCTGCTGGCGGCGGGCCTGCTGGCGATGATGCTGATCTCGCTGGAGCTCTCCCAGGGCAACGCCCTGACCAGTGAGATCCTCTGGCTGATCGGCGGATTCATCGGGGTCTTCGCCATCGCGCACGTGGTCGTGGCCTTCGCCGCGCCGCACGCCGACCAGATCCTGCTGCCGGTGGCGGCGCTGCTCAACGCGATCGGGCTGGTGATGATCTACCGCCTCGACATCGCGCTGGGCAACACCCTGGCCAACCGCCAGGTGATGTGGACCCTGGTGGGCATCGTGCTCATGGTGATCGTGCTGTTCGTGCTGCGCGATCACCGGGTCCTGACCAGGTACTCCTACCTTCTCGGGGTGCTGGGCCTGATCCTGCTGGCGCTGCCGCTGGTGTGGCCGCAGACCAACCCCGACTTCGCCGACGCCCGCATCTGGATCAGCATCGGCCCCTTCTCGGTGCAGCCGGGCGAGTTCGCGAAGATTCTGCTCATCATGTTCTTCGCGCAGCTGCTCACCCAGAAGCGCGCGCTGTTCACCGTCGCCGGCTACCGCGTCCTCGGCCTGAGCCTGCCACGCCTGCGCGACCTCGCCCCGATCATGGTGGTGTGGGCGATCGCCCTAATGATCATGGCGGTCTCCAACGACTTCGGGCCGGCGCTGCTGCTCTTCGCCACGGTCCTGGGCATGCTCTACATGGCCACCGGCCGCCTGTCCTGGCTGCTGATCGGCGTCATCCTCGTGGCCCTCGGCGGCACCGCCGTCTACCTGGTCTCCGGCAAGATCCAGCAGCGGGTGGCCCTGTCCGCCGACCCGATCGGCAACATGGACATCTCCTCGCAGCCAGCGCAGTCGCTCTTCGGCCTGTCCTGGGGCGGCCTCACCGGCACCGGCCTGGGCCAGGGCCACCCGGAGTTCGTGCCGGTCGCCCACTCCGACTTCATCCTCTCCGCCGTCGGCGAGGAGCTCGGCCTCATCGGCCTGGCCGCGGTCCTGGTCCTCTTCGCGATCTTCGTGACCCGCGGCTTCCGCGTCGCCCTGACCGTCCGCGACTCCTACGGCAAACTGCTGGCCGCCGGCCTGGCGCTGCTCATGGCCATCCAGGTCTTCGTCGTCACCGGCGGCGTCACCACGCTGCTGCCGATGACCGGCCTGACCACCCCCTTCATGTCCGCCGGCGGTTCGGCCCTGATGGCGAACTACATCCTGCTGGGCGTGCTGCTGCGCATCTCCCACGGGGCACGGCGGCCGGACACCCTCGAGGCGTCCGAGTCCACCGCCCGCCCGGTCCGCCAGGCGGACGGCGCACCGATGACCGGCATGCTGCCGGCCCAGAACCAGCTCCAGGGAGGTGATCGTTAATGAACAAGACGATCCGCCACAGTTCCATCTTCGCGCTCCTGCTGGTCTTCGTCCTGCTGGTGTACCTCACGGTCATCCAGGGATTCAGCGAGGAGCGGCTGGCGCAGAACCCCTACAACCCGCGCGGCTTCTACGAGTCGAAGGAGATCGCGCGCGGCCAGATCTCGGCCGACGGCCAGGTGCTGGCGTCGTCAAGCCCGGATGAGGAAGGCCTGTACCAGCGCTCCTACCCCACCATGCCGGTGTCCTTCAGCCCGGTGGTGGGCTACCTCTCCGACCGTTTCGGCGCGGCCGGCCTCGAGTCCGGCTACAACGCCGTGCTCTCGGGGCAGGACTCCGAGGTCGCCGCGTCGCGCTGGCTCGACGACCTCACCGGCAAGACGAAGCGCGGGGCCAACCTCGAGCTGACCATCGACACGGGGATGCAGGAGGTCGCCTACAACCAGCTGGCCAACAACGGCTACGACGGCGCCGCGGTGGCGCTGCGCCCCTCGACGGGTGAAATCCTCGCGATGGCCTCGACCCCGTCCTACAACCCGAACGACGTCGTCAACCCGGCGACCGCCGACGAGACCTGGGCCGCGATCAACAACGATCCGGGCCAGCCGCTGATCAACACGGCCACGCAGGAGACGCTGCCGCCGGGTTCCATCTTCAAGATCATCACCACCGCCGCCGGCCTCGACGCCGGCTACACCCCGGACACGACGGTCACCGGCCAGGCCTCGATCACCCTGCCCGGCACGAACACCGAGCTGACCAACTACGCCGGGCAGACCTGCGGCGGCTCCGAGTCCGTCACCCTCGAGACCGCGTTCAAGCTTTCCTGCAACACGGCGTTCGTGGAGATGGGCATCGACGCCGGGGCGGACAGCCTGCGCCGCTACGCCTCCGCGTTCGGCGTCGGCGAGACCTACGATCTCGGCCTGCCGACCTCCCCGGGCTCCCTCGGTGAGCTGCCGGACGCCGCGGCCGTCGGCCAGTCCTCCATCGGCCAGCGCGACGTCACCATGTCCGCGCTGCAGGCCGCCGTCATGGCCGCGACCGTCGCCAACGACGGCCGCCGCATGGAGCCCTACGTCGTCGACCAGATCACCGCGCCCGATCTCGAGGTCCTGGACACCACCGAGCCGCGCGAGATCACCCAGGCCGTGACCCCGGAGCAGGCGAGCACCCTTGAGGACCTCATGCTCGCCTCCGAGCGCAACACCTCCGGCTACGACGGCAACGGCTTCGCCTCCAAGACCGGCACCGCCGAGCACGGCGAGGACGCCGCCCCGCACACCTGGTACGTCGCCTACGACCCGGCCAACGACGTGGCCGTCGCGGTCGTCGTCAAGTACGGCGGCGGCTACGGCTCCAGCGCCACCGGCGGCCAGGTCGCCGCGCCGGTCGGCCGCGCGATCCTCAACGCCGCCCCGCGAGGCGATGCCTAGTGCACACCCGCGACCAACTCCAGAACCTGATCGGTGAGGACTACCGCCTGCAGTGGATCATCGGCCACGGCGGCATGTCCACCGTCTGGCTCGCCGACGACGTCCGCCACGAGCGGGAAGTCGCCATCAAGGTGCTGCGCCCGGAGTTCACCAACAACGAGGAATTCCTGGGCCGCTTCCGCAACGAGGCCGTCGCCGCGGAGGGCATCCACTCCGACAACGTGGTCGCCACCTACGACTACCGCGAGGCCGCCGAGGAGGCCGGCCACACCACCTGCTTCATCGTCATGGAGTACGTCCGCGGCGAGTCCCTGGCCGACCTGCTGGCCCGCGAGGGCCAGCTGCGCGAGGACCTCGCCCTCGACGTGCTGGAGCAGGCGGCCCACGGTCTCTCGGTCCTGCACCGCGAGGGCCTGATCCACCGCGACGTCAAACCCGGCAACCTCCTGGTGACGCAGAACGGGCAGGTGAAGATCACCGACTTCGGCATCGCCAAGGCCGCGGAGGCGGTGCCGCTGACCCGCACCGGCATGGTCGTCGGCACCGCGCAGTACGTCTCCCCGGAGCAGGCCCAGGGGCTGGAGGTCGGCGCCGCCTCCGACGTCTACTCCCTGGGCGTGGTCGGCTACGAGATGCTCGCCGGGTCCCGGCCCTTCACCGGCGACACCGGTATCTCCGTCGCCCTGTCCCACGTCAACGACGCCCCGCCGCCGCTGCCGACCTCGGTCAGCGCCCCGGCGCGCGAACTGATCGGCATCTCGCTGCGCAAGGACCCCGCGACCCGCTTCGCCGACGGCAACGAGATGGCCCTGGCCGTCTCCGCCGTCCGCCTCGGCCAGCGGCCGCCGCAGCCCGCGAGCGCCGCAATGCAGCAGGTGGCCCGTGAGCCCTCCCCCACCGCGTCGACGGCGATGCTCGGTTCCGTCGCGAAGCCGACGACCACGCACCCGGCCACCGAGTCCCGGGGTCCGCGCACCCCGACGCCCAAGGTCATCCCGGCGGTGCGTAAGCAGCGCAGCGGCGGCGGCATCGCCGCCGGCCTGGTCATCGCCCTCCTGCTCGCCGGCGCCATCGCGGCGGCGGTGTGGGCGGCGTCGACGGGCGTGTTCGGCGGTTCGACCACCCCGACGACGCCGACGACGACCGCCGAGCCCGAGGTCGTCACCGAGTGGGTCACCTCCACCCAGGAGGCCCCGGAACCCGTCCAGCCCGCGCCCCCGCAGGTGACCACCGTCTACTCCCCGCCCCCGGCGCCGGAGCCGACGGTTCCGACGACGCAGCCGGAGCAGCCGACGCCGGAGACCCCGGTCGAGGAAACCCAGCAGTCCCCGCAGAACACACCACCCGCGGCGACCCAACAGTCCCCGCAGAACACACCGGATTCGCAGGCCTCGCCGCCGAGCGTCTCCGCCCCGGCGACGCCCGTGGCCACGGATCAGGGAGGTCCCAATGAATCTCTTGGGTGATCGTTACCGACTCGGTGAGAGCATCGGCAGCGGCGGCATGAGCGACGTCTACGCCGCCGACGACACGTTGCTCGGCCGCGACGTGGCCGTCAAGATGCTCAAACTGGACATGGCCCGCGACGACACGTTCCGCGAGCGCTTCCGCCGGGAAGCCCAGAACTCCGCCCGGCTGAACCACCCCAACATCGTCGCCGTCTACGACACCGGGGAAACGCCCGTCGACGGCATCAGCGTCCCCTACATCGTCATGGAGCGCGTCTACGGCCAGACGCTGCGCGACATCGTCCGCAGCGGCGGCCCGCTGAGCACGCAGGAGGCCGCCGACCTGTTGATCCCGGTGTGCGACGCGCTGCAGGCCAGCCACGACGCGGGCATCATCCACCGCGACATCAAGCCCGCGAACATCATGGTCAACAGCACGGGCACCGTGAAGGTCATGGACTTCGGCATCGCCCGCGCGCTTGACGACGCCACCTCCGCCATGACGCAGACCTCCGCCGTCATCGGCACCGCCCAGTACCTCTCGCCCGAGCAGGCACGGGGCAAGGCCGCCGACGCCCGCTCCGACATTTACGCCCTGGGCTGTGTGCTCTACGAGGCCGTCACCGGCACCCCGCCGTTCGAGGGCGAGTCCCCCTTCGCTGTCGCCTACCAGCACGTGCAGGAGGATCCGGCGCCGCCCTCGGAACGGATCGTGGATCCGGACCTCACCCCGACGCAGGCCGTCAACATCGACGCGGTCGTGCTCACCGCCATGGCCAAGCACCCGGCGGATCGCTACGAGACCATCGCCGACATGGGCGCCGACCTTGGTCGGCTCGCCCGGGGAGCGGTCACCCAGGCCGCCCGCTCCCACGTCGCCCTCCCGGAGGACCAGGACCAGGCCAGCCACCGCGAACCGGACGCCACCCGCACGGCAACGGTGGCCGCCGCGGCGCCGGCCCGTCCGGTCGCCCGGAAAGAGAACGCCCGGAAAGAGAACAAGGACAACCGCTACTGGTGGCTCGTCGGACTGCTCGCGCTGCTGCTTATCGGCGGTGGCGCCGCGTTCGCCCTCAACTCCCTGTCCGGTGACGGCCCCGACCCGACCACCTCGACCTCCTCCTCCGAGCAGACGCCGGGCATGATCGCGGTCCCCGACCTCGTGGGATGGCGGGAGGACGACGCCGCCGCGGAGCTGGAGCGTCTGGGGTTCGTCGTCGACAGGCAGGAGGCGCCGAGCCCGGACGTGCTCGTCGGCCACGTCGTCAGCCTGAACCCACGCGCCGGTTCCGAACTGCGCGAGGGCACGACCATCACCATGACCGTATCGAGCGGCCGCGAAACGACGGTCGTCCCCAACATCATCGGCATGGGGCCGCAGGACGCGGCCGCCGCCCTGGAGGCCGCGGGCCTGAGGCTGCGCTCCGAAGTGCTGGAGGAGAACTCGGACACCGTCGCCGCCGGCCTGATCACCGCGCAGTCGCCCGCGGCCACGGAGGAGATAGCCAAGGGCTCCGAGGTCACCATCACCGTCTCCCTCGGCCCCGACCTGGTGAACGTGCCCTCCCTGACCGGAATGAACGTCACCCAGGCAGAGCAGACTCTGGCGTCCATGGACCTCAACGCGCAGATCGTGCAGGAGGATTCGCTGCGCCCCGCCGGCGAGGTCCTGCGTATGGACTCCCCCGCCGGGCAGGTGCCGAAGGGAACGACCGTCACCCTGGTCACCTCCAACGGCATGCTCTTCGACATGCCCGACATCACCCGCATGACCCCGGACACCGCCGTCGACGCCCTACGCCAGGCCGGTTGGACCGGCACCCGCGCACAGCTCGTCGAAGGCGAGCCGACGCCGACGGCCGCGCTCGTCGACTCCGGACTCATCTCCTTCTCCTCCCCCACCGCCGGCGAACCCGCCCGGAAGGACGCCACCATCAACGTCCGGCTCTGGGAGTTCGACGTCGCCACCGGCATCGAAAACGCACTGCCCGGCCTGACCCGCCCCTGATAAGATGACCGTTCAGCATTAGTTACCCCACGTAAGGACTGACATGCCCAAGGCAAAAATCACCTCGAACTCAACAGCGCCGCTGGGCACCACGAGCGGTGTCAGCCGTACCCCGGTCAAGATCAACTCCGGCGGTACTCCCAAGTGGTACCTCGCCATCATGTTCCTCTTCATGATAGTGGGGCTGGCCTGGCTCATCATCAACTACCTCGCCGGTCCGAGCATCCCGGTGATGATGGAGCTCGGCCCGTGGAACTACGCCATCGGCTTCGGCCTCTTCCTCATCGGCCTGCTGATGACCATGGGTTGGCGTTAGCGGCACCGGCCGGGGGCGCCGGCGCGGAGGAATCGGGAGCCGCCGCCCCGCGATGACCGGTGCGCCTAAAGATTCGGTGACGATCGCGGATCCTGGCGGCAGGCCGGGGTGAGGAGGACTAGCCTCGGGGCCACGCCCGATGACCGCGATCTCAGGAGGAACCATGAGCACCACCGAGATGATCACCGCCCACCCCCACCCCGGCGATAACCTGGACGCCACGAAGCTCGCCGCCACCATCGACGCCGCCCTGGCCTGCGCGCAGACATGCACCGCCTGCGCCGACGCCTGCCTGGCGGAGGACATGGTCGCCGAGCTGCGTGACTGCATCCGTACCGACCTGGACTGCGCCGACATCTGCGCGACCACCGCCGCGCTTCTCAGCCGGCGCACCGGCAGCAACAGGACCGTTCTCAAGGCCCAGCTCGAGGCCTGCCGGACCGCGTGCGCCACCTGCGCCGAAGAGTGCGAAAATCACGCCGCGATGCACGAGCACTGCCGCATCTGCGCCGAGGCCTGCCGCCGCTGCGAGCAGGCCTGCGCCGATCTGCTGGCTGCCCTCGGCTGACCCGCCGTCGCCTCGGGTCAGACCCCGAGACACACGACCAACGGTTTACCGGCGCCAGGCGTTGTCACCTGGACCCGCCTTTTAACAAACACGCCCTAGGAGGCCGTCCGCGGGATGGTGTTCTCCCACGTCTTGGTGAAGAACTCCTCCTCGCCGTCACGGCAGATCACCGTAGAGGTGGTGTAGAAATAGCCCTCGTCACAGGTGATGCGCGTGACAGCCGACACCGACGTGTCCCAGTCCAGGTCTGGTCGGCGCAGCCGGATGTTCCACTCGGCCTCGGTGCGCGCCGACGTCGGATCGTCCGCCGTAATCCAGTACCGCTCGACGGATTCCTCGTCGTAGATCAGCCCGTCCGGGTAGATGCGGGTGCCGCCGTAGCCCGGATCGACCTGGAGCATGGTCTCCTGCTTGACCACGTCGGTGGTCACCAGCCGCTCGGGGCGGCGCACGCCGTTGGCGGCCTCCGCGGGGTACTTCACGTCCAGCGGCTCCGGCTGCACCGGTTCCGCGAAGGCGACGGTCCGGTCGAGCTCAGCGCCGGAATCGTCGCGGCCGGGAACGGTGAGCAGGCTGGCGGCCAGGTCGATGCTGACCGCGCTGGTGCCCGCCTGCGGCCAGATCCAGGGCCAGTAGGCCGTCGACACGGCCAGGCGCAGCGTGTGGCCCGCCGGAACGCGGTAGCCGATGCCGGTCATCGGAATCTCCACCGTCTCCCACTCGCCGGCGGGGAAATCGACGATCCGGTCCCGTCCCTCCCGGGAACTGAGATTCAGGTTGCCGCGGGTGATCAGCGTCGAGGATCCGTCGGGGGCGACGTCGCACAGGCGGACGTAGACCTGACCCCGGGTGGAGTCGGTGCTCAGATTGAGCGTCACCGAGGCGTTGCCGAGGATCTCGACGTCCTCGGTGAGGGCGAAGTCGAACGTCGTGGAGCGCCCGTCGTCGCTGCGCTGGTCGACCGGCAGGTCGGCGTCGTTTCCGTAGGGGAAGTAGCGGCCGGCGTCCCGGCCGGTGTCCTGTGGCGAGTCGACGACGACCCTGCCCTCGCGGGCCAGCGGCGTGACCTGGGCGTCGGCAAGCGGGAAGCGCCTGCCCGTCACCGCCGGCGACGGCCACCGATCCTCCGCGACCCAGCGGCCCGGCATCTCCTCGTAGTGGGAGGACGGGCGCACGGAATCCGTGATCCACGTTCTCAGCAGTGGTTCGTCCATGACTCCGGTCTCCTTGCCCTTGAGCCAGTAATCCCACCAGCGCAGGGTTTCCCCGAGGAAATCGATGAAGGGCCCCGGCTTCAGCGAACGGTCCGGGTACTGGTGCGACCACGGCCCGATGACGCCGCGCACGTTCTTGCCTCGCGCGGACAACTCCTCGCTCAGACGCAGCACGGTGTCACGGTAGGGGTCGTACCAGCCACCCACGGCGAGGACCGCCGCGTCGATGGCGTCGTAGTCCTCGCAGACCGAGCCGTGCTTCCAGAAGTCGTCGCGGGTCTGGTGGGTCATCCACTCATCCAGGTAGGGGTGCAGCCGGTTGAGTCGATGCTCCCACTGCTGGCGCCACTCATCGCCCCAGACGCGCTTGTCGACGGGACGCGACTCAAAGGCCAGCATCGTCGCGGCCCATGCGTGCATGTCGATGGCCAGCATCGAACCGCCCATGTAGTGGACGTCGTTGTCGTAGCGGTCGTCGGTGGAGCACACGGTGACGATGGCCTTCAGCGGCTCCGGCTTGAGGGCGGCCAGCTGCAGCGAGTTGAACCCGCCCCAGGAGATGCCGAACATACCGAGGTTGCCGTCACACCAGTCCTGGCGGGCAATCCAGTCAATGACCTCGAGCCCGTCCGCATGTTCTTGGGCGTCGTACTCGTCTCCGGGGACTCCTTCGGAGTTGCCGTGCCCACGGATGTCCACGCGGATGGAGGCGTATCCGTGGCCGGCGTAGTAGGGGTGGCGTTCGTGGTCACGGGGCATGGTCCAGTCGCTGGAGCGGTAGGGCAGATACTCCAGGAGGGCGGGTACCTTCTCCTCCGTCTTCGGCAGCCACGCCTTCATCCACAGCCGGGTGCCGTCCTGCAGCGGGATCCAGTCTTCCACGACGTCGACCTGGTAGGGGAATTCGTCCAACGGGATGTACTTCATGTGTTGCTCCTTAATCTGTGAATTGGTGCTGGGGGTGTGCGCCTAGCCGACGTCGGTCATGCGGCGTTTCATCCAGGGGGTCAGGGCGATCAGCAGAATTCCATAACCGATGATGACGATCGCCTGAATCCCGTAGTAGGCGACCATGTTGTCGTAGCTGAAGAACTTCACGATCTGCGCCTGGATGCCCTGCGACAACGCCATCGCGGCGAACCACATCGCCATGGTCTGACTGACGAAAGCCCGCGGTGCCAGCTTGGTCGTCGCGGACATGCCGGAGGTCTGCAGGATGAGATCGCCCAGACCCAGGAAGATGTAGCAACCGATCAGCCACAGGCTCGACAGCAGCGCGCCGCCGGGTGTGACCATGCCGCCCAGGGCGATCAGCACAAAAGCGAAACCGCCCAGCACCGTGCCGATGCCGACCTTGGCGGCGACGTGCGGTTGACGGCGACCCAGCTTGATCCACAGCCAGGCCAGGACCGGCCCCATGATGATCTCGACGATCGCGGTCAGCGAGATGTACCAGGTGGAGGGGTACTCGAAGCCGCCGATGGTGTTGTCGGTCTTCTCCAGCGCGACGAAGTTCAGGGTGTTTCCGGTCTGGAAGTACGTCAGGTTGTACATCACCAGCGCGACCAGGAGGAAGGCGTAGGGAAGGATGTTGCGCCGCTCCTGCGGGGTGACCTTCGTGGATCGGTACATCCACACCAGGAAAACGACGGGGACGATCGCGGCGACAGCCGAGACCAGGTTGATGACGACGCCCAGGACGTCGTCACCCGAGGTGGCGAAGACGACGCCCGCGACGACGACCGCTGCCACCAGAGCGAGGGTCCGCCACATGGTGGCGTCCCACGTGAACCGGCCGCGGATGGTGGCGTCGCGGGAGGCTCCGCCCAGGTGGCGCGCGCCCATCACGTACTGGATGACGCCCAGGATCATGCCCACCGCCGCGGCGCCGAAGCCGAGGTGCCAGTTGTAGTTCTGCCCCAGCCAGCCGGCGACCAGGGGGCCCAGGAAAGCACCGATGTTGATGCCTGCGTAATAGATGGAGAAGCCTGCGTCCCGACGCTGGTCACCGGGGGCGTAGAGCTCGCCCACCTTGGTGGAGACGTTTGGCTTGAGGAGGCCGGTTCCGACGATGATCAGGCCCAGGCCAATCCACGTCATGGCTTCGCCGGGCACACCCATGAATATGTGGCCGGCCGCAATGATGACGGCGCCCCACAGCACCGCCCGGTGGGTGCCGACCATCCGGTCGGCAATCCAGGCGCCGACGATGGACAACAGGTAGACGAGCGCACCGTACGCGGCCACGATGGAGGCTGCGGTGGACTGTTCGTAGCCCAGTCCGCCCTCCACGACGGCGGCGCTGAAATACAGGGCGAGGATGGCCTGGAAACCGAGGTAGGAGAATCGCTCCCACAGCTCGAGGTTGAAGAGAGTGAGCAGGCCCCGGGGGTGTCCGAAAAATGAGGCGTCCTGCTGAACTCGTCGGTCTTGCTCAACGAATTTTTCCATGGATACGGAATCTGCGTTGTTCATAGGTTCCCGCGCCGGAGTGAAAATTCGACGGCATTTCTGCGACCCAGGCTGTTTTCCGCCTGCACGGGTACGTGTCTCCTTTTGAGCCGCCCACTCCGGGTGCTTGTCCGGGTGGACGACGCTGGTTGATCTTCAGCCTGAATCTGGCGGTGGCTCGATGGTCCTTTCCGGGTTTTCCGATTCCCCGTGCACTACACATCTTTTCTGCAGCGCACGGGGCTGTGAGTGGTGCCACGGTAACCAAAGTTGGAGTCATAGTTCAACAAAAAAGTACCGATGGTCATACCTAAAAGTGGCAAAAACACCGCTCCACCTCTGTGTTCGGACTGGAAAATGTTTCCGAAAAAACTTTTCCCCCTCACCCGGTTCATGGGCGAAACCTGCCCGCTTCCCGCTCGGCCATAGGCCGTGACTCAAGTTGTGGACACCCTGGGGATGGAAAGTTATCCACAGGGTGTGAAAGAAACTGTGGATATGTTTTCGGGCCTCCACATATCCACATTCTCCACACCCTGTGGATAAACCTGTGCACTACTTTCACAACGGGACCACATGTTCGAAAGGGGTTACTTTTCGAGCTGCGAATTCCTCGATTACGCCATATTTTCGATATCACGTTCGATGAATTACAAGAATGTGCTTATCCACATTGTGGACAACTTTTGTGGATGGATCACAGGCGACGCGACATGTGGAGCATATGTGGATTACGCGGGAAATAATCCAGACATCGCAGGTCAGGCCTGTGGATAACTAAATGTGGAGAGCCGCGGACTGCCAGACGAACACGACAAGAGCGAGACTGAGGCCGCAGATCGCCGCGGCCCAACGGAACATGGGCATGCGGGACGTCACAGGCCACGCGAGCAGCACTCCGAGGAGCAGCCCGCCGAGGTGTCCCCACAGGCTGACCCCCGGCACGAGAAGTGTGTATCCCACGTTGACCGCTACCAGTACCAGCGGAGCACGCAGATCCTGCCCTTGTCTGGCCAGCACGGCGACCAGGATGACCATCAGCGCGTACAACGCTCCCGATGCGCCCGCGGTCGGTGTCAACGGGGCGGCCCACAGCACCGCGGCGTAGGAGGCGACCCCGCCGGCGAGATACGTCAGCGCGAACACCCCATGCCCCAGATGCCGCTCCGTGAACCAGCCGACCAGCAGGAGCATGACGATGTTCATTGTCACGTGTGCTGCATCGAGGTGGAGGAAACTCGCCGTGATTGCCCGGAGGACGCCATAATCGCTGGACATGACGTAGGGGCCCCAGAACATCATGGCGTCGGCAAGCGGGGAACCCAGCGTGGAGTTCGTCATCGAACCCGACTGGAAAGCGGTGATGAGCCACACGATGACGCTCACCGACGCCAGCGCCGCCGTCACCGGGGCATGATTGAGGAATGTGCGCATGTTCATTTTCTCCGGGAAAAAGCGGCCGCCCGCGCACCGTGATGGCTGCGCGGGCGGTGGGTCTCCGTCGGTGTGTACTTAGGAGAGCTCGATGGAGGTGATGACGACCGGATCGTTCGGGCGATCCATACGGTCGGTGGCGACCTTGCCGATCTCGTCGACGACCTTCTTGGAGGCCTCATCGGTGACCTCACCGAAAATGGTGTGGCGGTTGTTCAGGTGCGGGGTCGGGACCAGGGTGATGAAGAACTGGGAACCGTTGGTGCCCGGGCCGGCGTTGGCCATGGCCAGCAGGTACGGACGGTCGAACTGAAGCTCCGGGTGGAACTCGTCGGCGAAGTTGTAGCCCGGGCCGCCGCGGCCGGTGCCGGTCGGGTCGCCGCCCTGGATCATGAAGCCGTCGATGATGCGGTGGAAGATCGCGTCATCGTAGAACGGGCCCTGGTCCTCGCCCTTGGCGTTGGTGGTGGAGTACGCCTTCTCGCCGGTGGCCAGGCCGATGAAGTTGTCGACGGTGACCGGCGCGTGGTTACCGAACAGTTCGATGACAATGTCACCGTGGTTGGTGTGCATCGTTGCAGTTGCAGTCTTCTGAGTCATGTTTACCAGCTTAGATAATTTTCCCCGGTTCGCGCTTCCCCAGGCCCCGATGTTCGCCAGCAGCGGACAAGGCGCGCGCACCGCGGTGCGCGATTCTCAGTCATCGAACGCCAGCCCATGGACGTCACGCGGCGGCGCGAGATGACCATCGCCCAGCGGCGTCGGTCCCTCGTCATAGGCGACGGTGGTGTCTGGGTTCACCAGCGGGATCGTGCGCTGCCGGGAGGTGAAGGAGCGGCCGCCCGGGAGCCGGAAGTGGATGAGACGGGGATCGGAATCATCGACGTGGATGGTCATCAGCCCCTGCGTAACCAGTGAATGACAGGAACTGCACAAGGGCAGGAGGTTGCCGGGATCCGTGGGGCCGCCTTCGGAATAGGCGTGGATGTGGTGAAACTGCAGGAAGCGGGAGTGGGTGCAGCCGGGGCCGGCGCACTGGTGGTTCCATGCGGTGAGCACGACCTTCTCCACAGCGGTGGAGATGACGCGTTTCAGGGAGCCCATCTCGATGGGCACGCCACGCCAGTCCTGCATGTGGACCCGCAGCGCCCCGTTGATGACCATCGCCAGGACGTCCTCCCTGGTGGTGCCGGTCTGGCTGGGCAGACGGGGCTGGCCGTCCTCCCCGATGATGACGCTGACCTCGGCGCCCGGGGCCCGGATCTCGGACCTGGGCCGGGACAGGAAGGAGCGCAGCATGGTCATGAATGCGCCGAGCATGAGTTTCGATTGCGGTGGTCCGAAGCGGGTCTGGGGAAGCTTGTTCCTGGGACTCTCGGGCGTCGTCGGATCAACCGACTCCTCGTGGACGGGGCCGCCGTCATCGGCCCAGGTCTGGTGGTCCCTGTAATCCCCGGAGCGCTGGTAATCGGCCCAGTCGATGTACTCCTCATCGAGCTCATCGAGAGGATCGAGGATGACGTCGCGGCCGAGCGGCCGGTGGTATGGACGCTCCTCCGTTTCCGTCTCCGGCGGACACTTCTCCTCAATATCTTCCCGCGCCTGCTCGAGTCGGCCGTCGAGGAAGTCCAGCAGCTCCCGGCCCTTGAGCTCCACGGGGACGTCCTCGGCGGTGAGATCACGGAGCATGAGCAGCTCCGCTCCTTTGACGGCTGCCAGGAACTCGGCTGCGTGCCCGGGGTTCAGTCGCATGGAAAAGGAGAGCCAGCCGCTGTCCGGATCCACCCAGAAACGGACGTACTCCTGTGAATCATCGTCCTCGCCGGTGTCCTGGCCGCTGAGTTTTAACCGCAGATCCTCGCAGGTCATGTCCTCCGCCCAGGCGAGAAGCTCCTCCTGGTTCTCCTCTGTTATATATCGGAGCACGATCCGCATCTTCGAATAGGTGAGCCGGCCGGCTAAGAGGTACATGGCGACCAGCGGCCACTGGTGCAGTCGACGGGCCTGGGTGCGAAAGTCCTGGGCCGCGCGGTGGGACTGACCGTGATGGCGGGATAAATAGGAAACACAATTCTTGGCGCCGCGGGACTCTGCGAGATCCCGGGCCTCGAACTCCCCCAGCGCCACCAGGAATCGTGCGCGCTTCCTCTCGGAGGTGTCCAGGGAATGGCTCAGTTCATGATCCAGCCCGTCCGACGACAGGGTGTGGATGTCATGGAGCAGGTCGGCGGCGTGGTCCAGGTCGGCGTCAGCGGTCAGTACGGCAGTCATTGTCATTCCCCCAATGAAACGAACATGCGTTCTATTGCCGTTAAGGTTAGAGGGGGATGGCGACACGGCCCCCATAACGGGGGTGGGGAACGAAAGACCAAGGCAGCAGGCGTCGAGAAGCAGGAAATACCCGCCAGAAGGCGGGCATTCACTGACTGGTCTACAGCGAGGCGACGACCCTGTCGCGGGCCTCGACCAGGTTCTTCAGGGACTCGTTGGTCTCCGCGTAACCGCGGGTCTTCAGACCGCAGTCAGGGTTGACCCACAGGCGCTCGGCCGGGACGTGCTTGAGGGCCGCGGTGAGCAGCTCGGTCAGCTCGTCGACGGACGGGACACGCGGGGAGTGGATGTCCCACACGCCCGGGCCGATGTCGGAGTGGAAGCCCTCGTTGAGGTCGGTGAGCAGCTCCATCTTGGAACGCGCGGCCTCGATGGAGGTGACGTCGGCGTCAAGGGCGGCGACTGCGTCGATGATCTCACCGAACTCCGAGTAGCAGAGGTGGGTGTGGATCTGGGTGGTCGGCTCAGCGTCGACGGCGACCAGACGGAAGGAGCGGATGGACCAGTCCAGGTACTCCGGACGGGCGTCCTTGCGCAGCGGCAGCAGCTCACGCAGGGCCGGCTCATCGATCTGGATGATGTCGATGCCCGCCTCCTCGAGGTCGGCGACCTCGTCGGCGAGAGCCAGCGCGATCTGGTCGGCGGAGACGGAGACCGGGACGTCGTCGCGCTTGAAGGACCAGGCCAGGATGGTGACCGGGCCGGTGAGCATGCCCTTGACAGGCTTGTCGGTCAGGGACTGGGCGTACTTGGCCCACTCGACGGTCATCGCCTCTGGGCGGGAGACGTCGCCGATGACGATCGGCGGACGCACGCAACGGGAGCCGTAGGACTGGACCCAGCCGTTGTCGGTGGAGATGAAGCCGTCCATCTGCTCCGAGAAGTACTGGACCATATCGTTGCGCTCCGGCTCACCGTGCACCAGGACGTCGAGACCGAGGTCCTCCTGCAGCTTGACGACCTCAGCGACCTCGTTCTTCATCGCCTCGGTGTACTGGGCGTCCGTGATGGTCCCGGCGCGGTGGTCGGCGCGGGCCTTGCGGATTTCCTGGGTCTGCGGGAAAGAACCGATCGTGGTGGTCGGCAGTTTCGGCAGACCGAGCTCGGCCTGGGCCTCCTTGCGGCCTTCGAACTGCGGCTCGCGCTGAACCTGGCCCTCCGGCAGCTTGGCGACGCGCGCCGCCACCTCAGCGTTACGGGTGCGCTCGGACTCGGCGCGGGTGCGGACCGCGCGGTCGGCGCGGGCGAAGGCGTCCTCATCCCGGTTGGCCAGTGCCACGGCCTCGGTGATCTTCTCGTCGGCGAAGGCGAGCCAGCCGGCGACGTCGACCGGGATGTTGCTCTCCGCGGTCACGGTGTGCGGGACGTGCAGCAGGGAGACGGAGGTGGAGACCGCGACGTCCGGGTGACCGGCCTGCAACTTGTCCAGGATCTCGGCACGCTCGCGCAGGTTCGCGGCCCAGACGTTGTGGCCGTCGATCAGGCCCGCCACCAGGGTGGTCTCCGGGTGGACGGCCTCGAGAACGCGGTCGACGTAGGTCGGGTCCTCGGCCAGGACGGAGGGCGCCAGGGAGACGTGGAGGGCCTCCGGCTGGGCGTCGGCGAGCGCCTTCAGACCCTCGCGCAGGGAACCGTAGGGGGTGGTGATCAGCACGTTCGGGCGGTTGTCGACATTGAGGAGCTTCGTCCACGCGGTGCCGGCCAGCGCAGCCAGCTCGGCGTCGGCCGGGACGAGGTCCGCGACGAGGGCCGGCTCGGCGACCTGGACCCACTCGACGCCGTCGGCGGCGAGAGCGGCGAGGACGGCGGCGTAGGCGTCGACGAGCTCATCGAGGCGGGCCAGCGGGTTCTCACCCTTGGCCAGGGCCAGAAGAGTAACCGGGCCGACGAGGAAGGGGCGGACCTTGACGTCGGCATCCGCGGCCTCACGGACGATGGTGAGGATGCGCTCCGGGTTCGGCTCGAAAGCCTGGTCAGCGACTTCCGGGACGAGGTAGTGGTAGTTGGTGTCGAACCACTTGGTCATCTCGAGCGGGGCGGTGTCTGCGTTGCCGCGGCAGAGGGTGAACTCCTCGTCCAGGGTGCCGGCCTGCAGCACGCCGACGGTCAGCGCGGTCTCCAGGACCTGGTCGTAGTAGGCAACGTCGGCCGGGATGGCGTAGTCCTCGGTCAGACCGAGGTCGCGCAGGCGCCGATAGGTGTCGATGCGCAGGGAGTGCGCGGTGGAGGTGAAGGCGGCTTCGTCAATCTTGCCGGCCCAGTAGGCCTCGAGGGCCTTCTTCAGTTCGCGGTTCGCGCCGACGCGCGGGTAACCCTCGATGGTGACGTGCGGAAAAGACATGGTGGAGAACTCCTGGTGAATAGTGGGCTATTCGCGGGGGCTCCCGGTGCAAGCGTGGGTGTCAGTTGGTGATGCGGTCGAGCAGGTCGACGGTGACGCCGATGTTGTTGTGGGTGTAGATATGCAGCCCGCCGGCCCCGGCCGCCAGGACTTGCTTGGCGAGCTGCACGGTCATCCCCATACCGACGTCGTATTCGCCCTCGGGGCCGGCGTCGACCATCGCCTGACGGAGATGGCCGGGGACCTCGAGGCCGGACAGCTGCCCCATGCGCTCGACGCGCTTGAGGGAGGTCATCGGCATGATGCCCGGAATCAGCGGGATGGTCACACCCGCGAGGCGGGCCAAGCTCACGAACCGGGCGTAATCGGCCGGGTCAAAGAAGAGCTGAGTGATGGCGAAGTCGGCGCCGAGACGCTGCTTGGCCAGGAGGACGTCGATGTCCTCGTCGAAGTTGGCGGACTCCGCGTGGCCGGCCGGGTAGCAGGCCACGCCGACGGAGAGACGGCCCGCGGCGAAGCGGTAGGCCTGCCGGGACTCGACCTCCGAGATCAGCTTCTGGAGATCGGTGGCGTGCTGCAGGTGGGTGTCCGGGAGCCGGGTTTCACCCGCCGGCAGGTCACCACGCAGGGCGAGCAGGCCACGGACGCCAGCGTCGATGAGCTCCTGGATGCCGGCCTCGACCTCCTCCCTGGTGCCGGAGGTGGCGGCCAGATGTGCCAGCGGCATCATGCGGGTGTTCTCGACGATGCGGCGGATGAGGGCGGTGGTCCCCTCCAGCCAGCCGGAGCGGTGGGAGGACGTGACGGCGATGTAATCCGGGCGATAGGCGGCAAGAGCTGCGAGAACATCGTCGAGCTGTGCTGCGTCAGCGTCGTTGCGGGGAGGGATGACCTCGAAAGAGAGGGCGAGGCGATCCCAGGAGGGAGTGGTGAGAGCCTGCTCCGTGGAGTCCACAGGTGCTGAAGCGGACTGCCGCGGGGCGACCTGCGCGGCTGCGCTCATGGTCGGTGTTCCTTTGCGGTGATGGACGGTCAGCAGGGCTCTGCATTTCGTTGAGACTGGAATCTATGTCCCCGCCTCAATTCTTGAAAGTGTTAATCAATGATGGTCTCATTTATAGGCCTCCCTAGCAGTATGAATGCGGAAATCTTCTTTGAATAAAAATTAAATGCAGAACTCAACTGACAGCGCCGATTCGGACGGCTCGGTACGCTTGAGATCACCTGACCAACGTGAAGGAGTCCACTCCATGAACAGCAACGCTCTCATCGCCCAGGGGCTCGGCGCACTCACCTCCCTGCGCAGCCAGCTCAAGGAGCGCGGCAATGAGCTCGCCCGCTCCGACTACGACGAGCTGCGCGCGTCCGCCCTCCAGATCCAGAACCTGCGCAACCGCATCAACACGCTCGCCGACGGCCAGGCCAAGGACGCCGTCCGCCGCGGACTGCTCGAGGCCGGGCCCGTCACCCAGGGCGCCCACCTGCGACTGGCCAACATGCGCCAGGACGCCGAAGGCACCATCGGCGCCCTGGCCAACCGCGCCGACGACCTGACCACCATGGCCTCTCGCGAGGCCCGGAAGCGGGCCAAGAAATACGGCAAGCAGCTGCGCCCCTTCCAGAAGAAGGCCAGCAAGACCTCCAAGCGCGTGCAGAAGCGCGCCGAGGAAGCCGCCCAGAAGGTCACCGACCGCATGACCGGCAAGCAGGCCAAGCGTCGGCAGCGACTGCGCACCGTCGGTGTCGGCGCGGCCCTCGCCGCCCTGATCGCCGGACTCGCGGCCGTGGTCTACACGATCCTCGACCGCCGCAAGAAGGCCGAGGCCGAGGTCCTCAGCACCCCGCCGCGCGTCGAGGAGGAGTCCGGCGAGCAGGAGTCGACGCTGGTCTACAGCACCACCACCGGTGAGCCGGCCGCCGGCGGGCCGATCCTCCGCGATCCGGACGCTCCCGAGGACATCGAACAGTCCCCGGAGGAGGCCGCCGAGCGCGACGAGGAACTGCTGGACTCCCTCGACGAGCAGCTGCGGGTCAACCGCGAGGCACACAACCAGACCCGCGACAACCAGTAGTTCAGACCGCAGACGCGCACGGAATGTTTTCCGTGCGCGTCTTTGCGTGGAATAAGCGCTTGTCGACGAGGGTTGACATGGTCAGATTACTTTAAAATTCAAACTAGTCGAGGAGAATCCATGTCCCATTTCCGACAGAACCCCCACCCCAGCTCCCTGATCAAGCGACCCGCCGAGGACCTGCTCGCAGCCGGCACCACCATGGGCGCCGTCGAACTCCTCGTCCGCGACCTCGACGCGATGATCACCTTCTACCACGAGGGCATGCTCCTCGAGGTGCTCCAGCAGGTCGGCGACGCCGCCATCCTGGGCACCAACAGCCAGCCGTCCGTCCTACTCCGCCAGGTGGAGAACCTCCCGCCCTTCAACCCCCGGGGCGCCGGGCTCTTCCACACCGCCATCCTCTACGACTCCCCCGCCGACCTCTCCGCGGCCGTCCTCAACGTCGCCCAGCGCTACCCGCACTCTTTCACCGGCGTCGGCGACCACATCTTTTCCGAGGCCTTCTACTTCAACGACCCCGAAGGCAATGGCGTGGAACTCTACCGTGACCGCCCGCGGGAGAACTGGGAACGCGACGAGCACGGGCTCTACGCCCTCGCCACCCTGGGTTTCGACCCCAACGCCTACCTCCAGGACAACCTCAACCCGCTGCGGACGACGACCGCGGATTCCACCCTCGGGCACGTCCACCTGCAGGTCGGCGACGTCGGCACGGCCCGCGACTTCTACGCCGGCGTCCTCGGCTTCGAGGTCACCGGTGAGATCGACACCGCCGTCTTCGTCTCCGCCGGCGGCTACCACCACCACCTCGGACTCAACGTCTTCCAGTCCCAGGGCGCCGGCCCGCGCGCCGCCTCCTACGGCCTGGGCCGCGTCGACATCGACGTCCCCACCGAAGACGACCGCGCCGCCCTCGCCGCCCGACTCAAGGACCACGGCGTGACCTCCCGCGACGACGGCCGCACCCTCGAGTTCAACGACCCCTGGAACTCCCTCATCCGCGTCAAGGCCGCGACCTCGGAGAAGGCCTCCCTGTAATTCGGTTACGGCGGTGCCGGATTCTACATCCCCGGATCCGCGAGCTCGGGTTGTCCGGGCGCCGAGGCACTCTGCAGCACCGCCGCCGCTGCCCCCGGACGGGCAATCCCGTCACGGGGACCCCCGTGCCTGGCTAGAGTCACGCCACATGACTACTGACAGACGGGTGGGCAACGCCTCCTGGATCGTGGTCGTCGCCTGCGGCGTCATCGCGGCGATGCACGTATGGAAACTTCCCACCGCGCTGGGTGAGGTGCGTGCCGACCTCTCCATCGATCTCGTCCAGGCCGGGCTCCTGCTCGGGCTGGTGCAGGTCGCCGGCATGGTGGGCAGCCTGCCGGTCTCCCTCATCGGCGAACGCATCGGGCTGCGCCGCGCCATGTCCACCGGGCTGGGCCTGCTGGGGGTCGGCTCCGTTATCAGCGCCTTCTCCCCCACCGCCGCTGCGCTGATGGCCGCGCGCATCCTCGAGGGGCTCGGATTCATCCTGGTCACCGTGATGGCACCGCCCCTCATCCGCCGCGACACGCCCCGCCGGACACTGACCATCGCCCTCGGCTTCTGGACGGCCTTCATGGGCACGGCCACCTTCCTCGCCCTGCTCACCAGCTCCCTCCTGCTCCAGGCAGTCGACTGGCAGAGCTGGTACCTCTTCATGGCCGCCCTCACCGCACTCGGGATTCCCCTGCTCTTCCGCTACGTCCCCCGAGACCCACTGTCGGAGGTCAACGTCGGCGCGGCTTTCCGACGCGCGTGGCTCACCGCCACCAGCTGGAAACCGTGGATCGCCGGGCTGGTGTTCGTCTCCTACAGCATCCAGTGGTCGGCGGTGATCGGCTTCCTGCCGACCATCTACGAGGGCTACGGCATCGATCCCGTCCTCGGGGGCGTGCTTTCCGCGGTCGCCGGCGGTGTCAACGCGATCGGCGCGGTGTATGGCGGCGTCCTTCTGCACCGGGGATTCAGCGTGCGTCCGCTGGTGGTCATCGCGTTCACGGTCATGGGATTCTCGGCTTTCGCCTTCTACGCCCTGGACTGGCCGCAGCTGCCGGGCACGTTCGCTTCTCAGTTCCTCCTCGTCTGCCTCTTCTCCTTCACCGGCGCGTTCATCCCCACGGCGATCTACCGGATCGCCGTGGAGATCGCCCCGCCGGGCGGCTCCCCGCCCGCCGTCATCGGCGTGCTCCAGCAGATGCAGAACACCGGCGCATTCTTCGGCCCGGCCATCCTGGCATGGCTCGCCACCCAGGCCGGTGGCTGGGGCTCCTCCTGGTGGCTGTGCGCCGCCGCCAGCGTCCTCGGCGTCGGACTCATCCAGCTGTTCTCGGAAAACGACTGGGCTTCTCGACGCGCGGTTGACCCCGGAAACCACGGGAACCCGGTCCATTTGGACCGGGTTCCGAACTGTGGAGCATAGGAGAATCGAACTCCTGACCTTCTGCTTGCAAAGCAGATGCTCTACCAATTGAGCTAATGCCCCATCGTTCCTTGGTGGGCCTAGCAGGACTCGAACCTGCGACCTCTTCGTTATCAGCGAAGCGCTCTAACCGCCTGAGCTATAGGCCCTTGGAACATCGATAACTTTAGCCAGAACGCCTTGCTTTAAACAAATCACCCGGTCACGCCACTTTTTGTGGCCGGACCGGGTGACGTTTCCACGCCTAATCCCGGAGCTCGACCTCGAGCCCACCCATCAGTTTGTGGACCGCGTTGTAGACGAGAGCCGCCAACGGAGCCAGGATGGCCAGGAGGATGGCGAAGATCGAGCCCATGAGGACAGCGACGGACATGACCAGACCGAAGGTGACGCCGCGCTCACCGCCCACACCTCCGATCAGCGAGTTCGCCGACTCCCAGATGCCGGCCTGGCCCATGGCCGCGTACAGCAGCGCGACCATGATGAGCCAGGCAGCCAGCCCGACGAGGGCCAGCGAGCCACCGACCTTGAAAGCGGACAATGGGGACACTCTCGTCACGGTGACGGTTCGTGCGGCCATGGCTTACTCCTCCGGCTCGGATTCGGTCTCGGCGCCAGTCTCAGGCCCGGACTGTGCGTCCGACTTTACGCCCGACTTGCCGACGCCCGCCTCCTCAGCGGACTTCTCGCCCTTGGCGACGGCCTCCGCCTCATCGGCGCCTTCCTCCTCGACGTTGACGTCGACCGCGAGCAGCTCGACGCCCTCATCCAGGTTGACCAGGCGGACGCCCATCGTGGCCCGGGAGGACGGACGGATCTGGCTGACCTCGGTGCGGACGACGCCACCAGCGGAGGTCAGGCACAGGATCTCGTCGTCCTCGTCCACGGTGACGGCGGAGACGATCTTGCCGCGCTTCGGGGTGTACTTGTAGGTCATCACACCCATGCCCCCGCGACCCTGGGTGTTGTACTCCTCGATCGGGGTGCGCTTGCCGTAACCGAGGGAGGTAGCGACCAGAAGGAACTGGCCGTCCTGGGCGACGGTCATCGCCAGGAGCTGGTCATCACCCTTGAAGCGCATGCCCTTGACGCCGGCGGTGGCACGGCCCATCGGGCGCAGCTGTTCGTCGTCGGCGGCGAAACGGATGGACTGGCCCTGCTCGGAGACCAGCAGGACGTCCTCGCCCTCCTGAACCAGGACCGCCCCGATGAGCTGGTCACTCTCGTTGAGGTTGATGGCGATGAGACCGGCGCGACGTGCCGACTCATAGTCCGTGAGGCGGGACTTCTTGACCCGGCCCTGCTTTGTCGCCAGCACCAGGTACGGGGCGTCCTCGTAGGACTGAATCTGCATGACCTGCTGGACTCGCTCCTCCGGCTGCAGCTCCAGCAGGTTGGCCATGTGCTGGCCCCGGGCGGTGCGGCTCGCCTCGGGCAGCTCGTAGGCCTTGAGCCGGTAGACGCGGCCGAAGTTGGTGAAGAAAAGAATCCAGTCGTGGGTGGAGCAGATGAAGAACTCCTTGACCACGTCGTCTGCCTTCAGTTCCGCGCCACGGACACCCTTGCCGCCGCGCTTCTGCGACTTGTAGGCGTCGACCTTGGTGCGCTTGGCGTAGCCGGTTGAGGTGATCGTGACGACGACGTTCTCCTTGGCGATGAGATCCTCGGCGTCGACCTCGCCCATGTCCGGGACGATCCGGGTCAGACGCTCGTCACCGTACTTGTCGACGATGCCCTTGAGCTCGTCGCGGACGATCTCACGCTGGCGCTCCTTGGAGCCCAGGATGTCCTTGAGGTCGGCGATGGTGAGCTCGAGTTCGGCGAGTTCGTCAATGATCTTCTGGCGCTCGAGAGCGGCCAGGCGACGCAGCTGCATCGCAAGGATGGCGTCGGCCTGGATCTCATCGACGTCTAGAAGCTCCATCAGGCCGGTACGCGCCTCGTCGACCGTCGGGGAACGGCGGATGAGCGCGATGACCTCGTCGAGCATGTCGAGAGCCTTGACCAGGCCGCGCAGGATGTGGGCGCGCTTCTCCGCCTCGTCCAGGCGGAACTGGGTGCGGCGGACGATGACGTCGATCTGGTGACGGACGTAGAAGGTCAGCATCTGGTCCAGGCGCAGGGTGCGCGGGACGCCGCCGACGATGGAGAGCATGTTGGCCGAGAAGTTCGACTCGAGCTGGGAGTGCTTGTACAGGTTGTTGAGCACCACGCGCGGAACGGCGTCACGCTTGAGCGTGATGACGATGCGCATGCCGATGCGGTCGGAGGACTCGTCGTCGATCTTGGAGATGCCGGCCAGCTTGCCGTTGGTGACCTGGTCCGCGATGTTGGCGACCAGGTTGTCCGGGTTGACGTTGTAGGGCAGCTCGGTGATGACGATGAGGTTGCGGTTCTTCTCCTCCTCCATCTCCGCCACACCACGCATGCGGATCGAGCCGCGACCCGTCGTGTAGGTGTCGCGGATGCCGGAGGTACCGACGATCTGGGCCTTGGTCGGGAAGTCCGGGCCCTTCACGAACTTCATGCAGGCCTCGAGACGCTCCTCCTCACCGGACTCCGGGTTCTCCAGAATCCAGAAGATGGCGTCGGCGAGCTCGGTGAGGTTGTGCGGCGGAATGTTCGTCGCCATACCGACGGCAATGCCGGAGGAGCCGTTCATCAGCAGGTTCGGGACGCGGGAAGGAAGCACGTCCGGCTCCTGCGTCTTGCCGTCGTAGTTCGGGGAGAACTCGACGGCGTTCTCACGGATGTCGCGGACCATCTCCATGGCGATCGGCGTGAGACGGCACTCCGTGTAACGCATGGCGGCCGGGCCGTCATTGCCACGGGAGCCGAAGTTGCCCTGGCCGTCGATCAGCGGGTAGCGCATGACCCACGGCTGTGCCAGACGGACAAGCGTGTCGTAAATGGCGGAATCGCCGTGCGGGTGGAACTGACCCATTGTGTCTGACACCGGTCGCGCCGACTTCACGTAAGAACGCTCCGGACGGTAACCGGAGTCATACATCGCGTAAATGATGCGGCGGTGCACCGGCTTCATGCCGTCGCGCACCTCAGGAAGTGCACGGCCGACGATCACGCTCATGGCGTAATCGATGTAGCTGGTCTGCATCTCCTGATTGATGTCTATGGGGAGGATGCGGTCGAACCCGTCGCCGCCGTGTCCGTCGGGCCCGATGCCGGAGCCCGGCAGCTGGTCGTCACTCATTGTGGTCCTTCGCTATTGAATGCTGAAACTCCCCCAATCCTAGTGGCTCATCCTGATTTTCTGTGTTTACGGGCCATCTGAGGGCTTTTCCCATTCCCGCTCGGTATCACTTTGATACCAACCCACTTTCCCGCGCCAGCAACTTCCTGGAGCAAAAATAAGATTTAATACCATCTTTTCGTGTGATAAAGAACAGAGTTTCCGAAATTTATAATAGTAAACGTGCGCAGTTATATAGAATTAAACACGTAAGACATCAGGTTACGTACAGCTGGCCCCTTCAATCGCCCGCTAAACGCCAGAACACTGCGACCGACCGCCAGTAAATGCGTAAGAAACCACTAACATTCGATAAGAAAGGTGTTAGTCATGTTAAGGAAGAAACGCCTTCCTGCGGTCATCGCTGCCACTGCTCTCACTACTTCCGCCATAATGGCTCCCCAGGTATTCGCCCAAGGTGACCAGAACGGAGATCCGCCAGACAACTACCAGAACCTCAGTGAGATGGACGCCGACGAGACAAACACGGGCTCGGAAGCCGTGGAGTCCGGGCAAGAATCTTTAGTGGAGGTCAGCGACCCCGTGCCCACGAAGGAGCCGGTCGAAATTGGCACCCCACCCGCTGAGGCAGTCACCGATGCTGCCCCCGCACTCGAAGACACCTTCACCTTCGGGACTGACGCCCTGATCACGGACCCGTTCCAGGATCTACAGATAGAACCGCTGGCGCACGGCCAATCCATCGACGTCACCTACGGCGACTGGGAGCAAGCGGACGACGGCACCTGGGGGCGTTTTGCCACCATTCCCATTCAGCAGTCTGTCGAGACCCCTGGCGCTAATCAGACGGTCTGGGTCCCCTCCGGTTATGCCCTGCCCACTGACGTCGATGGGGACCAGAACTGCTTCACCCACGACAGCGACAATGACGGCAAACTGAACTTCAACGGTGCACAGATCCTGCGCGGCACGATTCTCGTCGGGGGCCAGTCTTATCGCACGGCCACGGGCCATTGCATGACCGAGGATGATCCTTACACCCCGCCGAGCACGACCAGCACCAGCCCGAGCACGACCAGCACCAGCCCGAGCACGACCAGCACCAGCCCGAGCACGACCAGCACCAGCCCGAGCACGACCAGCACCAGCCCGAGCACGACCAGCACCAGCCCGAGCACGACCAGCACCAGCCCGAGCACGACCAGCACCAGCCCGAGCACGACCAGCACCAGCCCGAGCACGACCAGCACCAGCCCGAGCACGACCAGCACCAGCCCGAGCACGACCAGCACCAGCCCGAGCACGACCAGCACCAGCCCGAGCACGACCAGCACCAGCCCGAGCACGACCAGCACCAGCCCGAGCACGACCAGCACCAGCCCGGGTTCCAGCACAGGCTCCGGGAACGGCTCTTCCGCCAGCTGGCCGATCTGGCTTATCCCGATCATCGCCCTGCTTCCGTTCCTGAGCTCCGGGTCTTCGGGCTCCTCGGGGTCCTCCATCGGCGACACTGCCGTTCCGAGCCAGCCTGAGCAGACCCCGCCCCAGACTTCGGTGCCCGTGCAGCCGACGCCTTCTGCACCGGCCGATCAGCCGTCCCCGCAGGCAACAGTGACAGAGTTGCCGACCCAGGCTATCCCGATCAAGCAGGTCCCGGTCCAGCAGGCACCGGTCCAGCAGGCACCGGCAAAGACTGCCCCTGCCAAGCAGACCCCTGCCAAGCAGACCCCTGCCAAGCAGCCGAAGACCGAGGTTCGTTCGCTGGCCAACACTGGCGTCGATTCCATGGTCGCTCTCGCAGCTGTTCTGGGCCTTGTCCTGGCACTCCTCGGTGGCCTGATGCTCGTGCGTCGACGCGAGCAGTAGGACGGATCATCTGAGGCCCGCCCCGGCACCCTGCGGTGCCGGGGCTCACCCGTTTCCGGCGGAAACACGGTGGCAGGTTGGTATCGTGACGCCCATGGCTATGACACTCCGGCTCACAGAGGAGCAGGACCGCGCGCTGAGCATGCTCGCGGCCGCGCAGGGCTCGTCGAAACACGAGGCGGTGGTACGCGCCATCGTCACGGCGGCCGCCCGCATGCTTGACGACGCCGAAATCGCCGCCCTGGCCCGCGACGAAGTCGCCGGTTTCGCCGCAGTCGAAGCACGTATCCGTCGGTCGAGATCATGAAAAACCTGTCTCCGGAACAACTTCTCGCCATTGCGGATGAGTTCACTCCCATCGCCAGGGTGCGGGTGCGCTCTTTCGGCGCGCTGGTCGCCTGCGCGGCAGTGCCGGGTGCCCGGGTGTCGGGCGTTCCCGTCTACGACAGCGTCGGTTCAGCCTCATCCGCTCTCCGGGAGGCGATCGTGAAGCTCGAACCACTGACGGATCGCAATATCGCTTTTTCCGAGATCGCCGCAGGAGTCTATCGCCGCTGGGCGACCGCCTGAGTCGTGAGCGCAACCAGAGTGACCAGAGTGGCGGGGGAGTTCGATAGGGTCGACGGCATCACGTTCCCGCCACCTGAGAGGACCCCCACCATGAAGAAGCTCACCGTCGCCGCGGTTGCGGCCGTCGCCACCGCCTCCCTGGCCGCCCCGGCTGTCGCTAACGCCCAGTACATCCACCAGCCGGCGCCCCTGCACAGCGTTTCCACCGGCTCCTCCGCACTCGACTCGACCATCGGTGTTGGAGTCATCGCGGCAGTGACCAAGCTGGTCATTGACAATGTTCAGCCACTGTCCGACCTCGTTGAGGAGATCGCGACCGGAATCGGCTCCTCCCAGCTGGTCGGCTCTTCCGGGGTGAGCTTCAACCTGGAGAGCCTCTCCGCCTAGTTTGCACGTCCCCTCCGCCTCGCACCCGCCCGGCGGATGGCCGATGTCGACAATCGGTTGGCCAGCGACATTCGCTTCTGTTACGTTTGAGAACGTTGTGGTTGTAGTGACCGCTGGGACGAAATGCAGCCGTAGCTATGGCGGAAGAACCGCAACACCCGTCGGACTGTCCTGGACGCCGCACCACTCGGTGGTGTGGCGTCCAGGACAGTTGTCCTCTCCCCGAATCCGGGTTCGACGGTAGAGTCGACGCGTAACCACCAGCGTCGAAAGGCCTCTTCCCATGACTGATCTCTCCCAGCTCCTCGTCGGCGAAAGCCGCTCCGCCGTCGTCGCCGATCTCGCCGCCTTCGTCGAGCACACGGTGTCGGAACAGTCAGGCATCACCGGGATGGCTCTCAAGGGGGGTGTCGGCGCCGCCAAGAAGGTCAAGGCGAGCATCGTCCCTTCGGGAATCAACCGCATGCTTCCGGAGATGCTCGGGGAGATGCAGCCCTACTGGGAACAGTTCCTCGCATCCGGGCAGGAGGACTTCGGGCAGTACCTGAATCCGAAGGCCGGCGAAGTCAGCGACGCCATCCTCCGCGTCGCGGACAAGCACGCCGAGACGATCAACGTCCCGGCGCTGCAGAAGGTCTATCAGTCACTGCGGGGTCGCGCAGGCAAGATCATGTCCCCTCATGTGCCGGAGCTTGCACGTATCCTGCAGCGGCACATGTCCTGACTCAGCTGATGGCCCAGATGAGCACGACGGTGACGATCGCGCCGACCAAGTAGTTCAGCCAGAGGAACACACCCCACGCCCTGCGGGTGGCGCTGGCGGTGGCGTCAGTGACGTTCCAGAAACGGGCCGCGTTGAGCGCATACCCGATTCCGGCCACCGCGATAATCCACGCCGGCGACGGCAGAAGGAATAGCAGCGCAGCCGCGATCAGGTAGATGATGACGCAGGCTCGGGTAGTCGCGCGGGCGCCGAGCTCAGTGGCGACGGACGTCAACCCACCCTCCCGGTCGGGGCCGATGTCCTGGACCGCCCCGAGCGCGTGGGACGCCAGGCCCCAGAGGAAGAACGCCGCAATAGCCAGCCAGAAACGCCAGTCCACCTGTCCCCCGGTGATGGTGGCGCCCACGACCGCCGGGAGCGTGAAATGCGCCGACGAGGTGAGGGAGTCGAGTACCGGCTTTTCCTTGAACCGCAGGCCCTTCAGCGAATAAGCGACGACCGTGAACATCGCAAGTAGGAGCCATAGCGAAGACTCGGCGGTGCCCGCCCAGAGAAGCACCGCCAGGAAGGGAATCGTCGTCACCGCCGAGGCCCACAGGACAGGCTTGTGCCACTTCGGGTGCAGCACCGATCCCTCGACGCCGCCCTTCCGAGGGTTACGGATGTCCGACTCGTAGTCGAAGACGTCGTTGATCCCGTAGATCGCGATGTTGTAGGGGATGAGGAAGAAGATGGTGCCGACGACCAGAAGCCAGCCGAATCCTCCGCCCGCGAGGAGATACGCGGCAGCGAAAGGAAACGCCGTGTTCACCCAGCTGATGGGGCGGGAAGAGGCGAGAACGACCTTGACTAGATTCATGTTCGATCCTTTCCGGGCCAGAATGACGTGATGATCAAAGAAGCGAACAGCGGGTAAGTCAGGTCCTCGATTGGCATTACCCCGATGAAGATGCCGAGGTTCTGGTCGTCCCCGTAGGCGAAGTTGCCGAAGAGAATCATGAGATTGTCGAAGATTATGGTCAGCACACCCACGACGCCGAGCACGATCAGCGTCACGGCGCCCTGGCGGGGATACTTCCGGAACCGGGCCAGCCAGACAATCACCGACACGAGCAGAAACGGCAGACTGATGAGGAGATAGGTCATCGCTCAACCACCCTGCGTGCGCCGGCGGTCAGGTTGATCAGGAGGTAGCAGAGGAAGAACAGGAAGATCGGCTCCTCGAGGGGCATCTCCGGACCCAGCAGAATTCCGGTCATGTAGGTGGCCTCCCCGCGGTAGAAGGTGCCGGTGATGATCCCCAGCACGTCCCACAGCATGAAGGCCACGACCAGCACCACGCTGAGCACCGTCGCACGCCGCCAGTCCGCGAAGAACGCCAGATTCCAGCGCCAATCGCAGAGCACCATGCAGCCGATGGTGCCAAGCAGCACAATCAGGTAGAGGCTACCCACGAACACTCCTCAGGGGTCCCGGGCTGGCGTCCCCGTCCAGACGCTTGAGGACGTTCTCGGCCGAGATCAGACACATCGGCACGCCGACGCCGGGAGCGGTGGTGCCGCCGGCGTAGTAGAGCCCGTCGACCTTGGCGGAGGCGTTCTTCCCGCGGAAGAAAGCCGACTGGGCGAGGGTGTGGGCCGGGCCGATCGAGCCGCCGGACCAGGCGTGGTAGCGGTCGGCGAAATCCGCCGGTCCCAGCGTCCGCTTCACGACGACGCGGTCGGCCAGGTCCCCGACCCCCGCCCACTCGCCGATCTGCTCGACGGCGGCGTCGACGATGGCCTTGACCTGCGGGCTTGCCGACGCCTGGTAGGCGTCACCGTGCCCGAGCGCTTCATCGGCCGGCACCGGGATGAGGACGAAGAGGTTCTCGTGTCCGGCCGGCGCCACGGAGTCGTCGGTGGCGGAGGGCTTGCACACGTAGATCGAGCGCGAGGAGCCGAGCGGACGGGTGGCCTGCGGCCCGTCGTAGACGACGTTGAAGTCGTCCTCCCACTCCTCCGAGAACATCAGGTTGTGGTGGAGCAGTTCCGGAAGCTCACCCTCGACGCCAAGCAGGGCCAGGACGGTGCCCAGCCCCGGGTCGCGCTTGGCGAAGTACTTCTCGTCATAGGTGCGCAGCTTCTCGGGAAGCAGGGAGGTCTCGGTGTGGTGGAGATCGCCGGCGGCCACGACGATGTCCGCGGGCAGCTCGGAAACCCGGCCCTCGCGCAGGACCCGCACGCCGGTCGCGGCGGCTTTCTTCCCGCCGGTCATGATGGCGGTGACCTCGGTGTCGAGCATGATCTCGACGCCGTGCTCACGGGCCAGACGGGCCAGGGAATCGATGATCGAGGTGAAGCCGCCCTGCGGGTAGCGCACCCCGAGGGTCAGATCCGTGTGGCTCATCAGGTGGTACATGCTCGGCGCCTTCGAGGGGCGCGAGGAGAGGAACACCGCCGGATACTCGAGGATCTGGCGCAGCCGGGTGTCGTCGAAACGCCTGCCGACATACGGTCCTAACGGTTCGACCAACAGACGCAGGAACTCACGGGCCCGGGTGAGCACGTCCCTGTTGGTGAACGAGGACAGCGAGGAGAACGTCGTGTACAGGAAGTAGTCGAGCGCCAGCCCGTAGACCTCGTCGGCGCTGGCCAGGTACTCACGCAGCGCGGCACCGGCGCCGGGTTCGATGGACTCGAACAGTTCCGCGGCCGCATCCACGCCGTAAGGAACGTCGACCGGTTCCCGCCCCTCCGGGAAAACGCGGTAACCGGGGTCGAGCAGCTGCAGATCCAGCTCCGCCTCGGTGCTGGTGCCCATGAGCTCGTAGAAGTGGTCGAAGGCCTCGGGCATGAGGTACCAGGAAGGGCCGGTCTCGAAGCGGAAGCCGTCGACGGCCAGCTCACCGGCGCGGCCTCCCACGGCCTCCCGGCGCTCCACGACCGTCACCTCCATTCCGCGGCGGGCCAGCAGGCCGGCGGTGGCCAGCCCGGCGACGCCGGCGCCGATGACGATTGCGGTGGATGGGTTATTCATGATCGGGAGCCTTTCAGGCGCGGTGCCGTGGCGACGGCGCGAGCGATGAGGATGGTCTTGCGGGGGGCGGGCACGCTGACCCGGCGCCGGGTCAGCTCGACGGCGGAGATCGCGTCGAGCCGTTTCGTGAGTTCAGCGAAGAGGCTGGCGGCGGCGAGCACGCCGGTGCGCGCGGAGAGGGGCAGCGCAGGGATCACACGGGCGGCGGATTCCAGGTCCTGCCGGACGTCCGCGATGATGGCGTCCTTGGTGCGGTCGTCGAGTTCCTCCTCGGTGCCCGGGAAGTAGGCGCGGCCGAGGGTGCCGGTGTCCTCGGCGAAATCGCGCAGGAAGTTGATTTTCTGGAAGGCGGCGCCCAGACTGCGTGCCCCGTCCTCCAGCTCCCCGTAGGCGGTCTCGCCCACCTCGCGGCCCGACAGAAACACCGACAGGCAGAGCAGGCCGATGACCTCGGCGGAGCCGTAGATGTAGTCCTCGAGGGCGTCCGCGTCATAGGTCGACTGCTCGAGATCGCGCCGCATGGAGCGGAAGAAGGCCTCGACGTGCTCGTCCCTGAAGTGGCACCGGCGAGCGGAATTCGCGTAGGCGTGCAGGACGGGGTCGGTGTGGAAACGGGTCAGGGGCGCTGCCCGGACCTGAGCCTCGTAGGCGTCGAGAAGCGTGCCGACGCCCGCAACGCCCGCCACGGCGGCGGTGCCGTCCACGATCTCGTCGGCGATGCGCACCATCGCGTAGAGGTTGCGGATATCGCGCCGCATGCCCGGCGCCAGCAGATTCGTCGACAAGCCGAAGCTGGTCGAGTACGTGGAGATGACGCCGGCGGCCGCCCGGTCGGCCATGCGGTCGTAACGGCTGAGAAAGGAGGGGTCATCAACGGTGGGCATGGAGCATCCTCTCGACTCGGTCGATCGTGTCATGGAGTCCCGCCCGGGTGACCTCGGGAAGGTGCGGCGAAGCGACCGCGCCGCGTGCCTGAGCCAGCCAGGCGTCTCCCTCGGCGGTGACCTGCTCAACCGCTTCCTCCAGCGACAGGTCGCACAGCCGCATCGTCAGCAGAGTCTTTCGGCCGGCGACCAGGTCACCGCCCTGGATTTTTCCGGTGACCTCGACCGGTGCCACGGCCCCCGCGATGTCGTCGGCTGCCTGGTAAGCCCGGCCCAGCGGATCGGCGACCGCCGACATCGCCGACAGCGTGTCCGGATTGTCCCGGCGGGCCGCTACGGATCCCAGATGCAGTGGCGCAGTGAAGGAGTAGAGGCTGGTCTTCAGATGGTTGGAAAGTCTCACGCTGTCGATGTCGATGTTCTCGTTGACCAGGTGGGAGACGTCGAGAAGCTCCCCGGACACCGTCTGCGCCGCGTAGCCCGCCACCATTCCGGTTGCCCGCCGTACGAGGGAGTCGTCGAGCGGCGAGGCCGAGAGAAGCTGGTAGGTCACCATCAGACCCAGGTCGCCGGTGAGGATCCCCATAGCGTTACCCACCCTGGCGCTGCCCGTCTTCTCCGTGACCGCATGGTGGACCGCCGGGATACCGCGGCGCAGCGGATCCTCGTCGATGATGTCGTCGTGAATGAGAAAAGACGCGTGGAGCATGTCGACGGCGGCCCCGAAGATGACCGCCGCCTGGTTTTCCGGGCCGGTCGCCTCACCGGCCGCGATGTGGACCAGACGCGCCCGCAGATGCTTGCCGCCCAGGGCGACGTCGCGGAGGGCGGAGATGGCCGTGGCCAGGTACGGCGAGGTGGCCCGCTCCATGGCGTGGTCGAAGTAATGGGACAGGTAGGCCATCGATTCAGCGACCCTGTCGTCGAGATAGTCGAGCTGCTTCACCGGGGGCCTCTCTTCGGAAGGTGGATGACGCCCCGTTCTGTCAGACGGCGAGGCGGCGGTTGAGTGCGGAAATTGACGGCCATCGTGTGCATGCCGCGGCTGAATCGCCGCAGAATCTGGCGGGTTCCCCGCAACGCGCGGGGATCCATGCGAACCACCAGATCCCGCTGATACCACACCGTCTCAGCTGGACTGACCTGGAAAGACAGGTGCATGTCGTCGTGCACCCGCGTGTCGTCGAAGTCGACCCTCGTGCGGACGTCGCGCCACCACTCGGAGCGGAGGCTGAGATTGGTGCCGTAGAAGGGGTGATGCCCCAGCGCCGAGCCGACGCTGGCCCGGTACGCCCCGAGGTAGGCGGCCGTGGCGAGGCGGCCGGGAAGGCCGTCGATCTCGAACTCGGCGGACCCGGTCACGGCCACCACCCGGCGTCCCCCGGCCGTTTCGGACCGCTCGGCGGCGTCCCAGGCGTCGAGAAGCCGGGCGAGGAAATCCGGCGGGGCGACCACGTCGGCGTCGGTGCGGAAGATGAGCTCACCGGTGGCGGCGTCGAAGCCCGCCCGGGTCGCGTGGGTGATGCCCTGCCGGGGTTCCGTGATCACCTGAACCCCCGGAAAAGAACGGGCCACCTCCACGGAATTGTCCGTGGAGTTGTTGTCGACCACGAGCACCTCGTCTGCGGGAACGCTCTGCCGCGTCAGGGAGGCCAATGCGCGCTCGAGTAAAACAGCGTCGTTGAAGCATGGAATAACGATGCTGATTGATTTCACGGAATTCTCACGCGACATTGATAGCCTTAGTCGTTAGACGCACGTCTGAAATTATCGCACAGATCGCACGGCCCGGGGGCCCGGAAGTCAGCTTCGGCGAATTATTACCCCCGAAGATACAATCACGGCGACAAGAATCGCCCCCACCGCCCACCACAACGGGTTGGCCCACCAGCCCTGCTCGTACCCGGGCGCACGGTTCTGGCGGTAGTCGACCGCCTCCACCGACCGGGCCTGCTCCGCGGCGGCCTGCGCGTCAAAGACGGGGCCCGGCTCCACGGCCTCCCCGCGCCGCGTCAGGGAGAGCACGTAGCCGACCTCCCCGGAGGAGGTGTTGGTCACTGCCAGAAAAACATGGTCCCCGAGAAAACCGGTGTTGCGGGTCTTGTTCTTCGCAGCCGCATTCTTGTGATGCAGCGGGGCACGCTGACCGAAAGTCGCCGGATCCGTGCGATCAGCGGAGAATTCCCAGTCACCCACCAGCGTCATCGGCTCATGCGCGGAGTTGAACATCTTCCAGGAGAGCACTCCGTCACCCGGCGTGGTGATCCGGACGCTCGCGTCGAGCGCCTGCAGCCAGCCGACCGGCACCCGGAAATACCGGGTGCTGCCGGGGTCGGCGGTTTGCACGGTGGTTCCTTCGCCCACGTCCCCGGCAGAGCTGAGGCTGGCGCCCGGGGCAGCCACGACAGGTTCGGTCTCCCCCACCGGACGCAGGTCCTCGGCGTAGCGCAGTGGCGGGCGGTCGACCTCGGCGAGCCCTCCCCCGTCGACCGGGTCGGGAATGAGGCTGACGGACATCTGCACCGGGTAATCGCTCCCGGTCCCGCGCACGCGCAGCACGGTGTCGCGCCCCCAGGAACGGTTGGCGGGATCCATGATTTCGCTGCGCAGGTACCCGGTGCGAAGCCCCTGGGAGGTGTCGTCATTGACCGCGTCGAGTTCGACATAAGACGAAATGTTGCCCTGGGTGTCCAGGAGGTCGCTGATGACGTTGGCCTCCTCCGGCGCACCTGCCGGATCGATGAGGAAACCGACGTGGACCCGCTGTCCCTCGGGAATGTCGACGTCGAAGAAGATCGGGTCCTCATTGTGCAGGCGCACCGTGTAAACCTCGGGATCGTGCATCGAGCCAGCGTCGAGCTCTACCGCGCCCCGGAGGCTGTCACCGCCCTCGATGGCCTGCTGGGCACCGGCTGCGACCGGCAACCCGAGGGCGAGGAGACCCGCGATGGCAGCGGACGCGACGGGAGTTCTCTCCAGACTCATGCCTCCTACTTTAGTATGAGTCCGGGCGTCGGGACGCTAGTTCAGCGAGATCCAGAAGCGCAGCAGACCCGGCTGGTCGTCCTCATCACAGAGCACTCCCCCGGCCCGGCGGATCGTGGCCGCCGAGGCGGCGTTATCCGCCAGGCAGGACACCATCACCCGACCCAGGCCGCGGATCCTCCCCTCGTGGAGCATGCCCTGGAGAATGACGTGGGCGTAGCCGTTGCCCCGGGCCGAGGGGCGCACGCTGTAGCCGATGTGCCCGCCCCGGTCACGCAGGTAATCGGTACCGAGGTGGTGGCGCAGCTGGCCGGAGCCGAGGTAGCCGGAGGCGTCGACAAGCCAGCGGTTGGTGGCGGTGACGAGCCCCGGACGCGGCCTGACCTCATCCTCAATGAGGCGGCGGACCCACTCAGAGAAATCCGCCCGGACGCGCAGGTCAAGATCCCCGGCCAGCAGCAGCCCGTCGCCGTGGTGATCCTGCGGATCCGGCCATTCGGCGAAGGACTCCACCCAGGACGCGTGGAGGGAGGCGTCCGGGACGATGAGACGGGGCGCGGTCATGAATGACAACGTTACGCCCGCCGACAATGCTTGGTCGACCAAGCATTGTCGGCGGGCGGCGCGGGGGCTACACGTCCAGGAAGCGGACGTCCTTGGCCTTACGGGTGATGAAGGAGCGCCGCGACGCGACGTCGTCACCCATGAGGATGGTGAAGAGCTCATCGGCGCGCTGGGCGTCGTGGAGCTGGACCTGGCGCAGGATGCGGGTCTCCGGATCGAGGGTGGTCTCCCACAGCTCGTTCGGGTTCATCTCGCCCAGACCCTTGTAGCGCTGGATGCCGTCGTCGGTGTTGATCTTGCGGCCGGCGTTGAGGCCGTCCTGGAGCAGCTGATCGCGCTCCTGATCGGAGTAGGCGTAACCGGGCTCGCCCTTGGCCCACTTGAGCTTGTAGAGCGGCGGGTTGGCCAGGTAGACGTGACCCTCCTCGATGAGCTGCGGCATGAAACGGAACACCAGCGTCAGCAGCAGCGTCGCGATGTGCTGACCGTCGACGTCGGCGTCGGCCATCAGGACGAACTTGTGGTACCGCAGCTTCGAGATGTCGAATTCCTCATGGATGCCGGTGCCCAGCGCGGTGATGATCGCCTGGACCTCGGCGTTCTTGAGCACCTTGTCCATGCGGGCCTTCTCCACGTTGAGGATCTTGCCTCGAATCGGGAGAATCGCCTGGTACATCGAGTCGCGCCCCTGCTTGGCGGAGCCACCGGCGGAGTCGCCCTCCACCACGAAGAGCTCGGCCATCTTGGGATCCTTGGTGCGGCAGTCGGCGAGCTTGCCGGGCAGACCGCCCATGTCGGTGGCGGACTTGCGACGCACCAGATCCCGGGCCTTACGCGCGGCGACCCGCGCCTGGGAGGAGGCGACCGCCTTGTTGACCACAGCCTTGGCCTCCGCCGGGTTGGCGTCGAACCAGAAGGTGAGGTGCTCGTAGACGGCCTTCTGCACGAAGCCCCTGACCTCGGTGTTGCCGAGCTTGGTCTTCGTCTGGCCCTCGAACTGCGGCTCCTGGACACGCACCGAAATGACCGCGGCCAGGCCCTCGCGGCAGTCCTCACCGGTGAGCTTGGGATCCTTTTCCTTCAGGAGCTTGTTGTCCTTGGCGTAGCGGTTCATCAGCCCGGTCAACGCGGAACGGAAGCCCTCCTCGTGGGTGCCGCCCTCGTGGGTGTTGATGGTGTTGGCGAAAGTGTGGACGGACTCCTTGAACGAGGTGTTCCACTGCATCGCGATCTCCACCTCCAGACCCTCGCCCTTAGCCTCGAGCCCGATGATCGACGGGTGAACCTCGGACTTGCCCTTGTTGAGGTGCTTGACGTAGTCGACGAGACCGTCCGGGTAGTGGAAGGTGACCTCGCGGTTGCGCTTGGTGACCTTCTTCGCCGGGGCCTGCTCCTCGGACGGCGCCTCGATGGCGTCATCGTCGAAGGAGTCACCGCCGACGGCCGCGGCCTCGTCGCCGCTCTCCGCCAGCGCCTCCAGCTGCAGCTCCTGCTCGGAAACGACACGCTGGTCCTTGACCTTGATGGTCAGGCCCTTGTTCAGGAACGCCATCTCCTGCAGACGCTTGGTGATGGTGTCCCAGTTGAATTCGGTCGTCTCGAAAATCTCGGCGTCCGGCCAGAACCGGATCGCGGTACCGGAGCCACGGGCGTTGTCGCCTTCGATCAGCTCATCCGGGATCGAGGCCGCGAAGTTCTGGTACCAGTGCTTGCCGTCACGCTTGACGTGCGCCTCGACCTTCGTCGACAGCGCGTTCACCACGGAAATGCCGACGCCGTGGAGACCGCCGGAGACCGCGTAAGAATCCGAGTCGAACTTGCCGCCGGCGTGCAGCTGGGTCATGACGACCTGAATGGTCGGCGCGCCGGAGGCGTGCATGGACACCGGGATGCCGCGGCCGTTGTCGACGACCTCGACGGAACCGTCGTCATGGAGGGTGACCTCCACCTTGTCGGCGTAGCCGGCCATGGCCTCGTCGACGGAGTTGTCGACGACCTCCCACACCAGGTGGTGCAGACCGCGCGGTCCGGTGGAGCCGATGTACATGCCGGGGCGCTTTCGCACCGCCTCCAGGCCCTCAAGGATGGTGATCGATGAGGCATCGTATTGGGGTTGGTTTGCCACTGTGGACAGCACTCCCTCGGGATCTTGTGCAAATAAACGAATTAGACCGCCCCAGTCTACACCGGAAGGGTTCACCTACCCATTCGACGCTTCGGCGCGCCACAGGCCCCTTTTTCGACCGTATACGGCATTTTCCCAGGTCGCGGTTTTCCGCTTTCCGTCAGCCGAGCGTTAGCCGTACGTGTCCCTGGGACCCCGGCCCTTGACATGGAGTTTGCCCTTCTTCCAGCTCGGCGGCTTCGGCCCGAAGATTCTCAGCCCCACAATCTGGTTGGGCCCGATCCGCTCCGCGATCGACTGCAGAATCGTCATTTGCATGTATTTGAGATTCGTCGCCCACGCGGTCGAATCACAGGTGATGAACACTTTCTGGTCCTTGATCATCTCCACCTTGGTGTGCTGCGCGATTTTCTCGCCGACCAGCTCCTCCCAGTGATTCATCACCCAGCCGCGGGCCATGTCCTCGGCCCAGCCACGCTGCTCGATCTCCCGGCTCACGATCGCGCCGAAACGCGGCACGTCGTAGGGTCGCCGTGCCCGCCGCCCGTCGGGCCCCGTGGCGCCGTACACCCGCTTGCCGACGCTGCGCTGATCCCGTTTGTCCAGCTCATGCAGCTGCCGCACACCCGGAATCACGGTGGCGTCTGTGCCTGTGCCTGTGCCTGAGTCCGGGTCCTGCGTGGCCGGCCGCGGCTTCGGCCGGGAGCGGCGGGGCACGACCGCGTTGCCCTTGTTGTGCAGGTCAGGAACCCGGCCGTTGCGTCGCTTGGCGGTCGCCCGCACTTTCGCGAACATGGCGTCCACCAGATCACCGGACAGCTCCGCGGGGTCCCGGGGGTCGGCGTTTTCCGGCGTCTCACTCATGGCTCACCCTCGAGACCCTGCCCTGCTCGGTTTCCACCACGCCCACCTCGACACGTCGCGTGAGACGCTCGGCGAGATTGGCGGGAAGATCGTCGTCGACTGCCGCGGTGACGATGACCTGCTCCACGTCCGCGGCGATCTCCACCAGCTGGTGACGCCGCTTGGCGTCCAGCTCCGCGAAGACGTCGTCGAGCATGAGCACCGGATCCGTGCCCTCCGCCTGCAACAGGAAGAACTCGCCCAGCCGCAGGGCCAGGGCGAAGGACCAGCTCTCGCCGTGCGAGGCAAAGCCCTTGGCCGGCTGATCACCGAGCGTCAGCGTCAGATCGTCACGGTGCGGGCCGACCAGCGAACGGGCCGCCTCCACCTCGCGCGGACGGAGCCGGCCCAGCTCAGCGAGCATCAGCGACTCGTAGACCGCCACATCGCGGATCGGTTCCTCGCCGACGAGGGAGCGCGCGGCGTCGTCAAGCCTCGAGGTGTAGGCCACCGCCGCCCGGCGGGACTCCGGGGCGATGCGGTGATAAGCCTCGGTGATCCGCGGGCCGAGCTCATCGAGGAGAGTGAGCCGGGCGACCGTGAGCTGCGCGCCGAGGCCGGCGAGCTGAGCGTCCCACACGTCGAGCGTCGACAGCGCGGAGGCCCCGTCGGAATCCTCGTACCCGCGGCGCAGGGTGCCCGCCGCGTTCTTGAGCAGGGCGTTGCGCTGTTTGAGCACCTTGTCGTAATCCGCCTTCACCCCGGCCAGCCGGGGCGTGCGGGTGGCGATGAGATCATCGAGGTAGCGGCGGCGATGCGCGGGCTCGCCCTTGACCAGCGCGAGATCCTCCGGAGCGAACAGCACGGTGCGCAGCACACCGAGAATCTCACGCGGAGACTTCAGCTTCGTACGGTTGATCTGGGCCTGGTTGGCGGCGTGCGGCTTGATCAGCAGATGGGTCGTCAGCTCCCGGCCCGCGTTGACGGTGGTGACGCTGACCCGGGCATTCGCGGTGTCCGCCCGCACCAGCGGCGCGTCGTGGCTGACGCGGTGCGAGGACAGGTGGGCCGAATACCCGATCGCCTCGACGACGTTGGTTTTCCCGTAGCCGTTACGCCCGATGAACAGCGTGACCCCGGGCTCCAGTTCGAGGCTCAGCTCCGGCCAGGAGCGGAAGTCACGCAGATCCAGCTGACGGATGTACACGACTCACCTCCTGATCTACATGGCTGACAAGAATCCTGTTTAACCCGGCAGGCGCACCGGCATGAGCAGGTAGGTGAAGTCGGTGTCCGGCGTCGGGAAGTTGCCCTCGGCGTCCGCCTCCGGCAGATTCTCCGGCTCCGGGATGAGAATGGCCGGACGCGAGGGCTCGGTGAATCCGAAGACCGCGCGGTCCGTGCCGACGACCGCAAGACCGTCCTTCAGGTAACCCGGGTTGAAGGCGATGATGAGATTGTCCCGCCCCGTGAAGGACGCCGGCAGGGTCTCCTCGGCGTGGCCCGAATCCTCCGTGCCGCCCGCGGAAAGAATGACCTGGCCGTGCGAGAACTCGAGGCGGATCTGTGCGTTGCGCTCGGTGACTAGGCTGACGCGGCGCAGGGCCTCCTGCAGCGGAGCGATCTCGACGGACGCCATTGAGGTGTGCGTCTTCGGCAGCAGTGGCTGCACGTTCGGGAATTCCGCGTCGAGCATGCGTGTCGTGGTCTCCCGGGAACCGGAATGCAGGCCGAACAGGCCTTCGCCGCCCACCTGGTCGCCGGTGCCGACGTTGATCTCCACCGGCTCCTCGAGGTGGGTGTCCAGGGTGCGGGCGTTGTCGACCAGTGATTTCGCCGGGATGAGCAGCTTGGCCTGGATGCCCTCCGACGCCGGATCCCACTCCAGGGTGCGCATCGCCAGACGGAAGCGATCCGTGGCGGTCAGCACCACGTTGTCCCCGTTGATTTCCATGTGGATGCCGGTGAGCATCGGCAGCGTGTCATCCTTGCCCGCGGCCGCCGCGACCTGGGTGATCGACTCCACGAACAGCGAGGGGCTGATCGTGCCGGTGACCTCCGGCAGCTGCGGGAACTGCGGGTAATCGTCGAGGGGGATGAGCGGCAGCTCGAAACGGGAGGAACCGCACTGGAGCAGAACCTTGGTGCCGGTGACCTTGACCTCGACCGGCTTGTTGGGCAGGGAACCGACGATCTCGGAGATCAGCTTGCCCGCGACGGCGATGGTGCCCTCGAACTCGATCTCGGCCGGAATCCGAACCTTGGTGGAGATTTCGTAGTCGAAACCCGCCAGTTCCAGGCCCTGTTCATCGGCGGTGATCACCATCGCACGCATGACCGGCTGGACCGCCTTGGTCGGCAGGTTTCGCGCAACCCAGGCCACGGCGTCGGAGAAGTCGTCCTTGGCGACGCGGAACGACACGTTGTTGTTCGACGCTTGCTGGTCCATGGGGTGTGAACTCCTCGATCTTGGGGCATAACTGCAGCGCGCGGGAAACCCGCGCGTTTCTTGATAGTTACAAAACCTACCTTAAGCGTTTCGCCGACTCGACTCGCTCCGTCGTCTTCGAGTTCTTGTCATTCGGAGCTCCCGGGCCGGACGAGGCCGGGTTTGTCCACACGCCCCCTTTCTCTTGAAAGGATTTTGAAAGAAAGTTGGTAATAACAGTAGGTCCTGTGGAACCTGTGGATGGAGGGCGCTTTCCCGTGGTCGACTCGGCGAGTCGGTCTGTGATCCGGATTGTGGGATCCTTGTGGATAACTTCCGGGAAATGTGGATAACTACGGGAGCGCCGGATCCATCCACAATTCCTCCACTTTCTGGGGACCCCCTATACACAGCGATTATGCAGTTATCCACAGCTTTTTGCGCGGGCCGGTGATGTCTTGGACGTGATGGACATCATTGAATTACATGTTTGTAATTACACAGCTGGGGATCACTCTGTGGATAACCCGGGGCTCCCCAGTCCTGCGCCGCCCCGGGTTTCGTGTGGCGGGCCGGGAAAAGCCGGACGGCGTCCCCGCCCTCCGTTGCAGGAGGGCGGGAACGCCGTCGGTGACCCGCCGTCAGCGACGGTTCTTGATCAGCTGGGTCAGGGACTGAATCTCATCGTAGGTGTCACGGTTTTCCGTGATCTCCTTGCGAATCTTCCGGTCCGCGTACATCACCGTCGTATGGTCCTTGCCGCCGAACTCCTGGCCGATCTTCGGCAGCGATAAATCGGTCAGCTCCCGGCACAGGTACATCGCCAGCTGCCGGGCGTGCGCCACGGAGCGGGTCTTGGTCGTGCCGATGAGGGCGTCCATGGAGATGTCGAAGTACTCGCTGGCCACCTCCTTAATCGAGGCCGCGGTGATTTCGACCGTGTCATCCGGGAGGATGTCGCGCAGGGCGACCTCGGCGATCTCCATCGTGATCGGCTCCCTGGTCAGGGATGAGTATGCGGACACGCGGATGAGGGCGCCCTCCAGCTCACGGATCGAGGACTCGAACCGCGAGGCAATGAGTTCGAGCACCGGTCGGTCGACATGGGTCCCGTCGGCGGCGGCCTTCTTTTCCAGGATGGCGATGCGGGTCTCGAGATCCGGCGGCTGGACGTCGGTGATCAGTCCGCCCTCGAAACGGGTGCGGAGGCGATCCTCCAGCGTGGTCAGCTGCTTCGGCGGGCGGTCGGAGGACAGGATGATCTGCTTGTCCGCCTGCTGCAGGGCGTTGAAGGTGTGGAAGAACTCCTCCTGCGTGCCCTCCTTACCCTGCAGGAACTGGATGTCGTCGACCATGAGGATGTCCAGGTTTCGGTAGCGCCGCTTGAACGACTCCTGCCGGTCATCACGCACCGAGTTGATGTAATCGTTGGTGAATTCCTCGGAGGAGACGTACTTGACCCGCAGACCCGGCTGCAGCACCTTCGCGTAATTGCCGGTCGCGTGCAGGAGGTGTGTCTTGCCCAGGCCCGATCCGCCCCAGATGAACAGGGGGTTGTAGGCGCGGGCCGGGTTCTCGGCCACGGCGACGGCGGCGCCGTTGGCGAAACGGTTCGAGGATCCGATGACGAAATTCTCGAACGTGTAGCGCGGATTGAGGCTGGTCTCGCGGTTCGGATCGTGAGCCGGCTTTTCGCGGGGGAGGCGCTGCGGGTGGTGCTCCGGATCCGGGGCCTGCTCCGGCCATTCCGGCTGCTGGGCTGCCTGCTGGCTGGCGTACTGCGCCGCCAGTTCGTCGAGATCCATCGGGTGGGCGGGTGACCTCGGGGCGGCCGTCGGCCGGGCGGCGGCGTCGGGGGTGTGCGACAGCGACCACGAACTCTCGTCCATGAGAGAGGTCTGCTGAGGTCGCTGCGGCGGGGCGGTGGGTGGCGTCGGAGGCGTGTACTGCCGTGCGGGCGGCTGAGCGGTCGGCGGCGTCGGTGTCGGCTCGGGTTCCGGCTGGGGGGCCTCGACCGTCACCGCGAGCACGCAGGGATGCCCGGTGCGTCGGGAGATGGCGGCGGTGATGTACTCGCCCAGTTCCTTCTCGATGACCTCTTTGGCGTGTTCGTGGGGGGCGGAAAGGACCGTGTAGGTGTCGATCATCACCGCAGGGCGCACGAGCTGAAGATAGGCGCGTTGCTGATGATTGAAAGTCGGCACGGCGGAGGTTGCGCGATTGGATTCTGCGAGCAGTTCTGCGACGACCTCACCCCAGGCCTTTTCCAGGTCCGGTGTGGACTGCGCCAT